>NZ_JBFUKW010000006.1:0-299114 GCF_056400665.1 Variovorax sp. P5_A3
TCCCGTCCCGGCGCTGTGCGCGGATACCTACGGGGTGAAGAACGCGGCGGCGAACGCGGGCACGCTGTACACGGCGAAGGGGACGGCGGCGCTGCTGGTGCCGCTGGCGTCGGTGCTGTCGGCGGACGGGAACTGGGACCGCGTGTTCATCCTGACGGCGGTGATCACGATCGCAGCCGGGCTGTCGGCCAAGCTGATCCTGGCGCCCATGCGCAGGCGTTGCATCACGCAGGCCAATGCCGCGGCGGCTGCTGCTACGGGACCGTGAGCCAGTTCACTGCGGCCACCCTCGATCCACACAATCTCCTTTGCGAGGCACCGATGCCGCTCGATCTTGAAGCATTGATCCGCTACAAGGCACTCCATCGCCGGTACAGGCAAACACTCAACTTGCCGCTCGAAGTCGCAGTGCGACCCGAACCGGTCGACTGCCAGTCAACTCAGTTCGATCTCGGCCCGCAAAGCGCCGGCCAGATCAAGAACATCTGCGAAATTCTGGGCATGAGCGAAGCGGAGTTCACGACCGCAGCGCTGGCGATGGCAGTCACCATGTCGCACAAGATCATGTCTGAAGTGGGGTGTTCATCGGACTAGAGTGAAAGCATGATTTCTCTTTCATGAACATCACTCTGCACCAGCTGCGCGTGTTCACGTCCATCGTCAAGAGACAGAATTTCACGCGTGCTGGTGACGAGATGGGACTGACCCAATCGGCAGTGAGTCGTGCAGTTGTCGAGTTGGAATCCCTGGTGGGCGTTCGATTGATCGACCGAACAACGCGCGAAGTAAGCCTTACCGGTGCCGGCCGCGCATTGGCCGCTCGACTCGATCGCGTGCTCGAGGAACTGGATCAGGCACTTGACGAAGTCGCCGGCCTCGCAGACGCCGACGGCGGCACCGTCAGCGTGGCAAGCAGTTCGATGCTCTCGGCCAATCTGATGCCGACGTGCATTGCGACCTGTGCGATTCAGGCGCCCGGGATTCGGTTCATATTGGTCGACCGCACCAACGAAGACGTCCTGGAGAGCGTGCGTATCGGCCAGGTGGATTTCGGCGTAGTGGTCGAGCCGCCCTCAATGACCGACTTCCATTTTGAAGTGGTCGTCAACGACATTTTTGTGATGGTCGCTCCGATCGATCATCCACTTGCAAAGGTGAAGGACCTGGATTGGACCGCCCTTGAAGGGGCCGAACTGGTATTGCTGGACCACGCTTCCGGAAGCCGTCGTCTGATCGATGGAGCGCTTGCGCGGCACGGCGTTTCATGTGAAGTAAAGCAAGAGGTCGGGCATCCGACCACCGTCCTGGGCTTGGTGAATGCCGGAATCGGGATCAGCGTGATGCCAGCCTTGGCTTTGCCGCCGGGCGGCTTGAAATCGCTGGTCGCGCTGCCTCTCACGCCAACGGTGCAGCGCAGCATCATGATGATCCGCCGAAGAAATCGGATGCTTTCGCCTGTCGCCGAGCGCATATGGGCACTGGTGCGACGGACGATCGAGACCAACTGCGAAGGCTGCGCGGCTGGGTGCTTGAAATTCAACATGCGTTGATGTGCGATCGGAACGGTGACGCCGTGCGGCGGCGCCAGAGGGCACAAGGCCTGTACCGCCTTGTTGCTCATCCAGATGAGAAAGCAGGGAACAAGTCCGACGCGCGCCGGTCCAAACAACAAAAGGGATTTCGGTTGCAAGTGCGCCGGTTCCCGGATCGGCGCGTCTCCAGAGCCATTTGCGTGGACCACCCCACCAATGGCTCTCTTTTTGTGCGCCAGCGCTGTCGGCCGTGTCCCTGGCGCTTCGCGGCCTCGCCCCCCAATATTTCAAGCGGGGATGCCCACGCCATGGCAAAGTGACAAGAATCGTATTCTGAGGTCCTCACACCAAGCCAGCGCCGTCCAAGCCCCTCCATGAGCAAAACAACTGCGCAGCCGCAGGATGAGAACCTCGACGACGAGGCCGGCGTCCCGGACTTCCTTCGTGGCGGCGGTGAAATGGGCGCGCTGATGCGTGCGCACGACTGGTCCGGCACGGCCCTCGGCCCTCCGCACCTGTGGCCGCAGTCATTGCGCACCGTCGTGCGGCTGATGCTCAACACCGGGCACCCTATGTACATCTGGTGGGGTCCCGAGCGGGCCTGTCTCTACAACGATGCCTACCGCAGTTCGATCGGCCCGGAACGCCACCCGGGTTCGCTCGGACGCCCGGCGCGCGAGGTGTGGGAGGAGATCTGGGACATCATCAATCCGCAGATCGAACAGGTCATGTCCGGGGGTGGCGCGACCTGGCATCGCGACCAGTTGGTTCCCATCACCCGGTACGGGCACGTGGAGGAGGTGTACTGGACGTACAGCTACAGCCCGATCGACGATGAAACCGCGCCCGGCGGAATCGGCGGGGTGCTCGTGGTGTGCACCGAAACCACGCAGCAGGTGCTGACGGCGCGTCAGCTCGCCGACGAGCGAAACCAACTGGCCCAGCTGTTCGACCAGTCGCCCACCTTCATGGCGCTGCTGCGCGGACCCGAGCACCGGTTCGAGCTGGCCAATCCGGCCTACCTGACCCTCGTGGGCGGACGGCCCGTGCTCGGCAAGACGGTGGCCGAAGCCTTGCCGGAAGCGGTCGAGCAAGGCTACGTCCAGTTGCTGGACAGGGTGTTCGCCACCGGCGCGGCCTTCGTGGCCAACGGTGCCAGGTTCGAGACGCGCGAAACATCGAACCATCCCGCGGTCGATCGCTTCGTCGACTTCGTGTATCAACCCCTCAAGGACGCCGAGGGCCAGGTGAGCGGCATCTTCGTCAATGGCATGGACATCACCGAGCGGGCCCTGGCCGAGACCGAGCGCAAGCAGGCCGAGGAACAGTTGCGCATCGAGCACGAGCGCCTGGAACTGGCGCTGAACGTCGGCCGCATGGGCGCCTACGACATGAATCTCCGCGACGGCGAGCTCTGGTGGTCGGCGCAGACCTATGAGGTCTTCGGCGTCAGTCCGGACAGCTTCGTGCCGACGCCGCAGAGCGTGCTGGACCTGCTCCATCCCGACGAACGGGAGGACTTTGTCCGGCTTCGCGGCGAGGCAATCGCCGAGGGCCGGCCCTTCGTGCACGAGTTCCGCATCGTGCGGCCGGACGGGACCGAAGCCTGGGTGGCCCATCGGGGCCAGGCGGAGTACGACGGCGAAGGCCGGGCGCTGCGCAACTTCGGCATCACGATGGACATCAGCGACCGCAAGCAATCGGAAGTGCTGCTGCGCGAGGCGGACCGCAAGAAGGACCGTTTCATCGCCGTGCTGGCCCACGAGTTGCGCAACCCGCTGGCGGCGATCGCCAACGCCCTCGAGGTGCTGCGCCGCGCCGGGCCGGGGGCGCCGAAAGCCGCCTGGTGCCAGGACATCATCGCGCGCCAGGTCAAGCAGATGACCCATCTGCTCGATGACCTGCTCGACGCGTCCAGGCTGAGCCGAGGCCAACTTCGCTTGCGCCCCAAGGTCCTTGGCCTCGCGACCGTCATCGAGCATGCCACGGAGATCGCCGCGCCGCACGTGGAGGCCGCCGGCCACACCCTGCGCGTTTCGATGCCGGAGGAGGAACTCGAACTGGAAGGCGACCTGACGCGGCTGGCACAGGTCTTCTCGAATATCCTGATCAACGCCGCCAAATACACACCGCCGCATGGCGCCCTCTCACTGGCGTGCGTGCGTGAGGGCGCGCATGCGGTGGTAACGGTCACGGACAACGGTGTCGGCATCGAGGCGCAGCACATACCGCAGATCTTCGAGATGTTCGGCCAGGTGGAATCGACGTCAAACCGTTCGCAGGGCGGGCAGGGCATCGGCCTGGCGCTGGCCAAAGGCCTGGTCGAGATGCACGGCGGCAGCATCCTGGGGCGAAGCGAAGGCCTGGGGCGCGGCAGCAGCTTCGAGGTGCGGCTGCCGTTGCTGACCACGCGCCGGCCGACGCCACCTTCAGATCCATCGGAAGCCGCACCGGCGGCGCGCCAGGACGCTCGCCACGTGCTGGTCGTCGACGACCTGCAGGATGCGGCGGACAGCCTGGCCGAGGCCTTGCGCGCCGAGGGCCACGCGGTCGACGTCGCCTACGACGGGGAGCAGGCGCTGCGCCTGTGCGAATCCATGCGACCGGAGGTCGTGCTGCTGGACCTCGGCATGCCCAACATGGACGGATTCGAGGTCTGCCGGCGCCTGCGCGCGACGGACTGGGGCTCTCGCGTCCTGGTCATCGCCTTGACCGGCTGGGGCCAGCAACACGACCGCGAGCGCACGCGCGATGCGGGCTTCGACCATCATGTCGTCAAGCCCGTGGCGCTCGATGTCGTGCTGGCACTGCTCCGGCGGATCGAGCGCTGATATGGCCTGAAGCTGGCAGAGGCCGGGCCCTGCTCTCGCAGGGCCCGGCCTTTTCAGTTGCTTGGCCTTAGAGTGCGAGCTCGTTGCTGCGGGCAGCTGCGCGAGCTTCGGCGCGAACGCGCGCCCGATCGACAGCGCTGGCGGCCAGGATCGGAGCGACCGTCGCCGAGGCACCTTCCGCGTACGGGTTCGCACTGTGGGCGGCCACAACGGCTTGCGAACGAACACTGGAGCGATCAACCCCGCCAGCGATCACCTGCGGCACGCCGGCCGAAGCGCCTTCTGCATACGGGTTCTCGCTGCGCGCTGCGACAACCGCTTCCGACTTGACGTCGCTACGGCTGTTGGCCGACACCGGCGCATGGACGCCGTCATAGGTTTCGGCGTGAACGCCGGCCGCCGCAATGATCGCGAGGGCGAAACCGGAGAGAAGCTTGGATACGGAGTTCATGGTGATTTCCTTCAAATGATTTGGATGAAGTCGAACCGGTCTTGGGTGGGTGGCCGCCATCTTGGCGGCCACCTCGCTCGGTGCCCTGTTCACCCAGATCAGCTTGTCGGCTGGTCTGTGGGACGAAGTTTGCGCCGAAACCCTAGTGAAAACCCTTAGTTATTCGAACCGCGGTTTTTCGTTCGTGGAAACAATTGTCGGCAGTCATTCTGATGAGTGCGTGAGCACGCCGGCCGGTGGGCAAGCCTCAAGCGTCCTGCCCCGGTTCGTCGTCCAGCATGCGACTGGCCTCACGGTCGAGCGGATCTTCGGCGCGGTAGTAGCCCATGAACGTCTGGTAGTTGCGGTGCCCGGTCATCGCCATGGCATCGGCCGCGTCCATCTTGCGCCGGCCGGCCTCTGTCACGAAGCCCGATCGAAGCGAGTGCGCGGAGAAGGTCCCCGGAAGGCCGGCCTGGATGCACCGTTGCTTGACGATCTTGCGCACGGCAGTCGGATCCAGCGCCTCTTCGAGCACCTTTCCTCCCTTGAGGATGCGTCGGAATATCGGACCTTCGGTGATGCCGCTGGCTGAAAGCCACGCTTCCATCGCCGCCGCAGCCTGGCCCGCGACCGGCTTGTCGTTGTCGGGGGTGTCCTGGCCGTCCTGGTTCGTCTTGGAGCGCCCGAGCGTGTAGAGGAAGCCGCGCGAACCGACCTTGCGCAGGTTTTCCATCGTCGCGTCGGCAATCTCGGAGCGCCGGCGGCCGCCGCTGGCCCAGCCAAAGAGGAGGAGCGCGCGATCCCGCTTGCCGCGCACGGAGTCGTCGCAGGTCGCGAGGATCGCCTGGAAGGGCTCTCTGGTCAGTGCGTCCTGCTTGCGGGGTTTCACGCCACGCTTGGCATTGCCACTTCTGACGTTCTTGATCAACTCCCGCACTTGTGTGTGGTGGCAAGGGTTGTCGACATTCACGTTCTGGTGGGCCTTCGACAGGACAGCCAGCCGATGCACAAGCGTGTTTTGCGCATAGGCGCCCAGCTTCTTCTTGTAGCCGTGGGCGACCAGTGCGAGGTCGATTTCCCGAGGGAGATCGAACACGAGAGGCGCCTTTTTCCTGGTCGCCTTCTTGCCGTCGATCCTCTCGTCGGAAGCCTCCGCTTCAGCCTGTTCGCGGGCGGCGTGATCCACGATGAACTGAACGACCACGGGCACCGGCACCGGCAGCCTGAGCTCCTGCCCATAGCGCGCTGCGAACCAGGCGGACCAGTAGCGCATGGCCGCCTGATACGACGCCTGCGTATTGGCCGACTGGCCCTGGCGGATCAACTCGCGCGCCGAGGCCTCGGTCAGTTGTGACAGCCGGGCTGGGTCCAGCACCGGGTGCACCGAAAGCAAGGCGGGAACAGACACGGACGCTGGATTCATAGTTTGTGAGTAATATTTATCTTAATATGTATGATGTATTAAGGAATAACCTAATTTAGGTCTCATAAATTTACTTATGAGACCTAAAAATAGCACCCCGGAGGAAGTCATGCAACCAGCAAATCCGAGCGCCACGCCCTACCTCACGGGCCGTCGACCGGGCCGGCCCGGCGTTCAGCTCGAGGACGTCCTCGGTGTTGCCGATGCGCTCGTCGCCGAAGGCCTCAAGCCAACGATCGAGCGTGTGCGCCAGCGCCTCGGAGGCGGCTCGCCCAACACGGTCAGTGCCATGCTTGACGAATGGTTCGCCCGGCTGCCCGCCCGGCTGGTCGGCGCCGTTCCGCAGGGCCAGCCGCGCGAGGACGACCTTCCGCTCTCCATCGTCCAGGCCGCCCAGCAGTTCTGGGACGTGGCGCGTAGCGAGGCGGCCCGGATGCAGGTCCAGCGCAGCGAGGCAACGCGGCGCGAACTCGAGCTGGAGCGCGAAGCGCTGACGCGACAGGGTGCCGAGTTGCATCAGCGCGAGAGCTCGTTCGAGCAGACGCGCGGAAAGCTGGATGAGGCGCTGATGGCTTCGCGGCAGGCGGTCGAGGCCATGCAGGCCCAGATGCAAGCGCAGCAGCAGGAATCCGGCCGCGTGCTCAGCGAAGCGGAAGCGGAACTCCGGCGCCTGCGCAAGGCCCTCGAAGAGGCCCTGGCCGGCAAGGAAGCGCTGCGCGAAAAGTCCGCGATGGAGCTGCAGGCCCGGCAGCGCGCCGCCGACGAAGCCGAGGAGCGCCATCTCGCCCAGGAGCGTCGCCTGTTGTCGGAGATCGATCGCGAGCGCATGGCGACGCGCCAGGCCAAGGCGGATCTCGCGAAGGAACAGATCGCCCGCGCGGCCGATCTGGAAGCTGCCCGCGGTGCGCGCGAGGCGGCCGCCCAGGCGCTCCGGGATGAAGAGGCATCGCGGCGCGATGCAGCAGCCACCTGGGCGCGCCAACATCTGGAAACGCAGCTTGAACTTGCGACGCAGCGCGAGCGCGCGGCCGGCGCCGAACAGCGGGCCAGCGACCTCGCCTCACAATTGCAGCGCCACCAGGAACAATCCGACCGCGAGATCACCCAATTGCGTGAAAGCCATGCGGCCACAGTGGCCGCGCTGGTTCAGCGCGAGGCGCACCGGGAAGAGGTCGCGATACCGCAAGCCGAGCGCAGGGCGAAGTCTTCCAGGCGCAAATGAGCGCGCCCGGGAATGGAACAATGGAAATCATGAATGCCCGACTCAATCAAAAATCCCGCGATCTCGAAGGAGTCCGCGTGACAACGAATCTGCCCACGCTCCCACCGCCGCCACGCCCGAAACAAGCGGGGGACCTCACGCCGCCAACGGAAGCACAGGATCCGGAAACGCTCAAGTCGCTCGAGTGGCTAGGCTGGGTAGCCGATCAGCATCTGCGCGGCTGTACGCCGGAATCGATGCTCGCCGTCATGACTGCTGCCGGCCTCGATCGCGAAACCAGCGCATCGGTGATCGAACTGGTGCCAGGCAACCCTATCTTCACCGCGGCCAGGCGCCAGGCGCAGTTGCTGCGCAAGCTCGAATCGACGGTCGCCAACCTGCAGATGCTGTGGGAGTTCGATCCAACCTACGGCACGGTGGACAAGCGTGCGGTGGTCTCCGACGAGGAATTCATCCAGCGTTATGTCCACGGGTGTCGCCCGGTGGTCCTCACCGGTCACGCGCGGGACTGGCCCGCGATGGAGCGCTGGTCGCCCGCCGATCTCAAGTCGCGATTCGGTCATCTCGATGTCGAGATCCAGGCCGAACGCCAGTTCAATCCGCGCTACGAGGAAGACAAGCTGTCGCACAGGCGCTCCGTGCGCCTGGCCGACTTTGTCGACCAGGTGGTGCGCGGCGGCGAAAGCAACGACTACTACCTCACTGCCAACAACGAGGCCTTGCGACGGCCCGACTTCGCCCCCTTGCTGAATGACATCGGCAGCCTGCCGCCCTGCTGCAATCGCGCGGAACTGGCAGAGCGCTCGTCGTTCTGGTTCGGACCTGGCGGCACGGTGACGCCCCTGCATCACGACACGTTGATGCTGTTCCATACGCAGGTTGTCGGGCGCAAGCGCTGGCGCCTGATCTCGCCGCTCCAAGGGCCGCGCCTGTACAACACGAATGGTGTGTTCAGCCCGATCGACCTGGATGCGGTCGACCTGAAGCAGTTTCCCCTGTTCGAGGGTGTGCGGGTGCTCGATGTCGTGGTCGAGCCGGGTGAGACGATATTCCTGCCGCTGGGCTGGTGGCACCAGGTGCGGTCGCTGGACGTCAGCTTGTCGTTTTCGTACTCGAACCTCGCCCTGCCGGTTCCGAATCAGTTCACCTACATCGATCCGCAACTGCCCGCTGGTACGTAGATGCCGTTCGCGCGCGTCTACGGCGCCCGGCCTGCTCCGTACTGAAAACGATCAAAAGGCCGGTGTGGTCATTGATCGTCACCGCGGATGCATCCAGGAGTGCAGATGAACGCCCATGGGGCCGACAGCAAGAACGGGCTTCCGTCGCCCGCGCCGTGCAATCGCGCCCCTGGGATGCTGTGGGACGGTCGGCTTACTTCTGCTTCGCTGCCGCCTTGGCGTCGCGGGCCTCGACCTTGGCCTGGCCCGCTGCGGCGGCCTTGCCACCACTTGCCTCTGGGTTGAGTTCGGCACTGTTCGCTTCGTCACCCTTCGGCTTCTTGACTTGGCCCTGCGCCTTGGAATTGGCCCTGTTCTGCCCAGCCACGGCCGCCTTGCCACCGCTGGCTTCGGGGTTGAGCTCGGTGCTGTTGAGCGTATCGCCCGCCGGCTTCTTCACCTTGCCTTGGGGGCGCGAATCCGCCTTGGCCTGTGCGCGGTTTTGCGCCTTGCTGTTCGTAATCGGTTGCTGTTCCGACGAGGTGCCTGCCGGATTCTGGGCATAGGCGCCGGCCGTGAACAGGCCCGCAATCAGGACGGCGAGAAGTTTACTCATTGGATATTCCTTGGGAGTTGGGATCGACATGGTGCCATCAGAGATGGTCAAGTCACAACGACGCCTCCGGCCCGCGGTTGACAGGGTTTGAAGTCAGTGGTCGCTCGTTGGTATAGAGCAACACATTCGGTCAGGGCATCAACTTGTCCAGTGTGATGGGCAAGGCACGGACACGCTTTCCGCACGCGTTGAAGACCGCATTGGCCACGGCCGCACCGACGCCGGTGATGCCGATCTCCCCGACGCCATGGGCACCCATCGGGGAATGCGGATCGGGGATGTCGGTCCACATCACGTCGATGTCGGGAACGTCCATGTGCACGGGAACGTGGTATTCGGCGAGGCTCGGATTCATGACGCGGCCGTTGCGCTCGTCGAACTGCGTCTCTTCCATCAGCGCGAGGCCCAGCCCCATGACGATGCCGCCGCGGAACTGGCTGGCCGCGGTCTTGGCATTGAGGATCCGGCCGCAGTCGAACGAGCCGAGGAAGCGGCTGACGCGGGTTTCCCCGGTCACCGCGTTCACCCGAACCTCGCAGAACATCGCACCGTGCGAGTGCATCGACCAATGCTGCGTCTCCAGCGGCGGCGGCGCGCTCGCCTCTGCCACCAGTTCATCGCGCCCCGCCCGCGTCAGGATGGCGCTGTAGCTGTCGAACCGACCGGATTCGTCCAGCTTGACCAGACCGCCGTCGCGGCCGGCCACGTCATCGGGCTTGAGGCCATGCAGAGGCGAATCCTTGCCCGCGAGCTTCAGCAGTTCGGTAAAGAGTGCCTGCTGCGCTGCCATGACCGCGCTGCCGATTGAGGCCATCTGCTGCGAGCCGCCGGCAAGCACGAGCCCCGGGAAGCGGGAGTCGCCGTGGCAGAAGCGCACCTGCTCGATCGGCAGGCCAAGCCGGGCGGCAGTGACCTGCGTCTGCACCGTTGCGGTGCCCATCCCCATTTCATGGGCAGCAACCTCGACCGTGACCTGGCCATCCTTCTTTAGCGTGATGCGCGCCGCCCCGCCCGGCATGCGGTAGTACGGATACGTTGCGGTCGCGCAGCCCATGCCGACGAGCCACTCGCCTTCGCGACGCGTGCCTGGCGTCGCGCATCGCCGGCCGAAGCTAGTCGGCCATCCCCACGGCCGAGCAGATCTGGCCCGGCGTGCAGTAGCCGCACTGGAAGCCGTCGTGCTCGATGAAGGCCTTCTGCAGTGGGTGCAGCTCGCCCTTCGGCGCGAGCCCTTCGACGGTAGTGACCGAGCGGCCCTCGAATTGCACCGTCAACGCCAGGCAGGAGAGCACGCGCTCGCCATCGACAAGCACGGTGCAAGCGCCGCAAGCCCCCTGGTTGCAGCCCTTCTTGGCGCCGAAGAGATGAAGGTGCTCGCGTACGAAGTCGAGCAAGGAAATCCGCGGATCGTCGGGGATCTCTACCGTCGAACCATTGATCTGGATCGTCATGACTTTCCTCGTGAGGGTGGGGTGGGAAAACGGTTGTCGCAACGCTGTGGGACGACGCGACTGCCCATGTCGGAGTTCCGTTTCTTAGCACGAGGTCGTGTGGCGCCCCGTCATCCTTTTTCGTCAACGCATGCACTTGGAGTCAGGCGGGGGCATGCGCTTCGCTCCCGCCGCTCCCGCGCGCGTGAGAGAAACCGGCGGCTCGCTGGTGCTGAAGGGGGCCTGCGTGCAATTTGGTCGCTCAGGGTCAAGCGCCCTCTTCCGACAACGTTACCAGCCGTCCGCGCGCAAGTTGGCGATGATGGTGGGCCTTCAACTTTTCAGGAGACAAGAATGACTGATGCCGTGCTGTCGTCGCTTGGGTCTGTGCCGAAGCAATTTCAGGCATTTGCCTACCGAGGCAGAGCGTTCCTTTGCGGGGCGCAGCCTCATGCGAATGGAACCTTCCTGCCCGTTGTGATCTGCGTCGGCGATGCAGGTCGGCAGACCGAGTTGCCGCGAGACACGGATGCCTACGCGACGGCTGCCGAGGCCCTCCGACACGCGGAGCAGCAGGCGGCCAGATGGGTCCATGAACACGAGGACGGTCCAGGGCGGGAATGAAAGGCCCGCTCTGACAGTCACTGCGTCGGACACATCGCGAGCGCGACGAGCGCCTCGCTACACCCGTCTTGCTTCGCAACCGCCGCGCCGCTCGCGCGGCTGGGGTCCGCAACCATCGTTGCCCGCAGAGACACGTCGGGCTGTGCAGTGGGCGCGGCGGGATCACCCAGTCCGAGCGCCCTGAACACTTCCGAAGCGACCTCTCGAAGCTGATCGCGCGTGTCGGCCTGGACTGGCTGTGCTTCCTGCTTGCGCAGCGGCACTTGTCGATTCAAGGCCTCCACGGAACTCGAGACGCCGAGTGCGGGATTCGTGGCACTCGGATCGCTGCGGGGCAAGGCGGCCTGCGTCTGCTGATCGGCCGTCGCCCAGAGCTTTTCGAGATCGAGGTTGCGGCCCAGGGCGAGCGCGAGCAGCACCCCCAGCGACAACACGCCGATCGCGAGACGAAACGCGATCATGGAACTGCCTGTCCCTTGAACTGGCGCGCTGCCCTCCAGCACCTTTCTCTGACCGGACGTGTTCGTGCGTAGCTCCATGACGCAATCCGGCTTCGCCGCTTCGTTGGCGGCGAGCATCGTGGCCCGGTGGAGAACGATCGCCGTGGGCTCCTCCGGCTGCAACGTGTCCGCAAAATCGACGTCGACCGGCGGTGACCCGAACGCAAACACAGTCGACGTATCGGGGGGCGGTCCGACGACGGGTTCCGCGTTGAAACGGTCAGTGTCGAACTGGTCCACGCCACAGAATCGGCAGAACCGATCGTCCTCCTGCAGCAACTCGGAACAACGCTTGCAGGGCACAAAGCAGGTCGTGTCCGAAAACTCGGGCAGGCTCTCGGCGGCTCGGTGATTACCGGGGATCCACATGGCACTGCCGCCGCTTCACTGCTTGTGACGCTTGGCCCGAACAGGCTCTCATGGCACCTCCCCCAAACATGCGGGCCACAATCCCGCTGTCATCGAAATGTAGTACTAAAGAATGCAAAATGGGTGGACGGCAATGGCTATCTCATGGCCTATGCCATTAGGCATGCGCTTCGTCCTCGCGCGCGATGCCGCGATGCCGCGATGCCACCATCAGCCCGCCTCGCTCATGACGGGCTCTGCGTGCAATTGCGCACGCTCC
This sequence comes from Variovorax sp. P5_A3, assembly GCF_056400665.1. Lineage (NCBI taxonomy): Bacteria > Pseudomonadati > Pseudomonadota > Betaproteobacteria > Burkholderiales > Comamonadaceae > Variovorax > Variovorax sp. P5_A3. The sequence continues at coordinate 12,400 of NZ_JBFUKW010000006.1, forward strand.
CTGCGCTTGAGCAGATCGAGCGCGACATCCACGATCATGTCCTCCTGGCCACCCACCATCTTCCGCGCGCCGAGTTCCACCAGGATGTCCACGGTCTTCAGCTCATACTTCCGCGCAGCCGCCTCCGCATGCCGCAGGAAGCTGGAGTACACGCCTGCGTAGCCGAGTGCGAGCGTTTCACGGTCCACGCGCACCGGACGATCCTGCAGTGGACGCACGAGGTCGTCCGCTGCGTCCATGAGCCGATACAGATCGGTGCCATGGTGCCAGCCCTGGCGCTCGGCGGCCGCGATGAAAACCTCCAGCGGCGCATTGCCGGCTCCCGCGCCCATGCCGGCCAGGCTGGCATCGATGCGGTCGCACCCCTCTTCGACGGCAACGATGGAGTTCGCCACGCCGAGGCTGAGGTTGTGGTGCGCGTGAATCCCGGTCTGCGTTTCGGCTTTCAGCACTTCCTTGAAAGCGCGGAAGCGGTCGCGTACGTCGCCCATGCCCAGCGCGCCGCCCGAATCGACCACGTACACACAAGTGGCCCCGTAGCTTTCCATCAGAAGCGCCTGCTCGGCAAGCTTCCGGGGCGTGGTCATGTGGCTCATCATCAGAAAGCCCACCGGCTCCATGCCGAGCTCCCGCGCGTATTCCAGGTGTTGGCGAGAAACGTCTGCCTCTGTGCAATGCGTGGCCACGCGCACGATCCGCGCGCCGGCGTCGTAGGCATTGCGAAGGTCGTGGGTCGTTCCGATGCCCGGCAGCAGCAGGGTCGCCACCTTCGCTGTCTTCACCGTCTCGGCCACTGCGGCGATCCACTCGACGTCCGTATGCGCACCGAAGCCATAGTTGAAGCTGGAACCTTCCAGGCCGTCGCCATGCGCGACCTCGATGCTGTCCACGCCTGCCGCGTCGAGCGCCGCGGAGATCGCCTTCACGTGGGCGATGCTGTATTGGTGGCGAATGGCATGGCTGCCGTCGCGCAAGGTCACGTCGCTGATGTAGAGCTTCTTGCCCGGATTCATGTCGTCTCCTTCAGGCCACGGGCGATGCCGCCGGCAATGCGTCGTTGGGCCATCATGTCGCCGCAGGCGAGCGCGGCCGAAGTCATGATGTCGAGGTTGCCGGCATAGGACGGCAGGTAGTGCGCCGCTCCCTCGACCTCCAGATACACCGAAGTCTTCAGGCCATGGCGAGGCCCGAGCTTGGGGACATTCAGCGGCTTGTCGGGCGCAATCTCGTCGAATTGCACGCGCTGCTTCAGCCTGTAGCCCGGAACGTACGCATTGACGCGCGCCACCATCGCCTCGATGCTGTCCTCGACTTCTGCCTGGTCGGCCAGTTCGGAGAGCACGAACACGGTGTCGCGCATGATCAACGGCGGCTCTGCCGGATTCAGCACGATGATCGCCTTGCCGCGCTCCGCGCCGCCGAGTATCTCGATCGCCGCTTTCGTGGTTTCGGTGAACTCGTCGATGTTGGCCCGCGTCCCGGGTCCCGCGCTCTTGCTGGAGATCGAAGCCACGATTTCAGCGTAGTGCACCTTCGCCACCCGCGAGACGGCGGCCACCATCGGGATGGTCGCCTGGCCACCGCAGGTGACCATGTTCATGTTGCTTGCATTCTCGGCTTCGAGGTTGATCGCCGGGATCACATACGGTCCGATGGCCGCGGGTGTCAGGTCGATCACTTGCACACCGTGCGCCTGCAAGACCTCGTTGTGGCGCTTGTGTGCGCCCGCGGAGGTTGCATCGAACACGATGTCGATGTCCTCGAAGACGCCGAGCCGCACCAGGCCCTCGATGCCCTCGGCCGTCGTCGCGATGCCCAGCCGTTCAGCGCGTGCGAGCCCGTCCGACTTCGGATCGACGCCCACCATTGCGCCCATCTCGAGGTACCGGCTGTTGCGCATGACCTTGATCATCAGGTCGGTGCCAATATTGCCCGGGCCGATGATCGCGACCTTCAGTTTGTTTGTCATCTTGCTTTCTTCATATTGAAAAAGGGAAGGAGAGCTCGCTCGGACTGGCTCAGTCCTCGACGTAGAAGCCCGCCACACCGAGTCGCTCCATTTCGATGGCGACGTACTGGCCGGGATGGATCCACTCGGCCGGCGTCGCGCCACCCGCCATCACGATCCATCCCGCCTGCAGCGGTTCTCCGGCAGCCGCCGAGAGCCGCGCTGCCGCGACCAGCGAACGCAGCGGATGGCCCAGGATCGCGGCGGTCGACCCGACCTGCTTCACGACGCCATCGATGCTCAAGGTCAGGCCGAGGTTGCTGAAGTCCTGATGCGGGTCACTCCATGCGCCGATCACGAAGCCGCTCGAGGACGCGTTGTCGGCAATCACGTCGGGCAGGCTGAACTTGAAGTCCTCGTAGCGAGAGTCGATGATCTCCAGCGCCGGGGCGACCGCTTCGACCGCGGCGAGTGCCTCCACCGCAGTCACATCGCCGGCGAGCGGCTTGCGCAGCACGAAGGCCAGTTCCGGCTCGACCCTCGGATGCACGAAGCGCGAGAACGCGACCGGCGTTCCCTCCTCCACTTGCATCCGGCTGGACAGGCGCCCCCAGATCACGTCGTCGATGCCCATCTGAATCATCTTGGCGCGGCTCGTGAAGCCCATCTTCACACCCACGCGGCGCTCGCCGCGCTCGATGCGGCGTTGGATCGAGGCGGCCTGGATCGCATAGGCGTCACTCAGCGACATCCTGCCCTGGGGGTCGATCTGGCCGACGGCCTGGCTGGAGCGCGCGGCCTCGTCCAGGATTCGTGCGTATTCGAGGATCTGGCTCATGGATGTTCCTTGGCTGAGGCTTCGAACACGGCCTTGACATGGCCGAGTCCGTTGATGCGGGTGTCGAAGACATCCCCAGGCGCGACAGGCACCATCGGTCCCAGTGCGCCGGACAGAACGAGATCGCCAGCGCGAAGCGGCCGGCCCAGTTGCGCCATCGTGCGTGCCAGCCAGACGACGGCGTTGATCGGGTTTCCCAGGCAGGCTGCACCTGCGCCTACCGAGACGGGTTCTCCCCGGCGATTGATCACCATGCCGCACAAGTGCAGATCGAACTCCGACAGCTTGCGCGGCGTGCTGCCCAGGACAAACGCCCCGGAAGACGCGTTGTCGGCCACGGTGTCCACGAACTTGATGTTCCAGTTCGCCACGCGGCTGCCGACAATCTCGAGTGCCGGCAGCGCAAACTCGATCGCGTTCATCACGTCGACCTGCGTCGGGTTCTCCACATTCAGATCACGCCCGAAGACGAAGGCCACCTCGGCTTCGATCTTGGGCTGCTGCAACACCGACAGCGGGATCGGCTCGCCGTCTCCGTATCCCATGTCATCGAAGAGCATGCCGAAGTCCGGCCGGTCCACGCCAAGCTGGGCCTGCACGGCCCGTGCCGTCAGCCCGATCTTGCAGCCGACCACACGGCGGCCCGAGCCGATCCGGTGCTCGGTGTTGATGCGCTGGATCGAATACGCCGCGTCTGCATCGATGTCCGCATACGTCTCTCGCAGCGGTGCCACATAGTCGCCGCTTAGCGCTGCATCGCGCAACGACTGCGCCGCCTTTGACAGTTGATCAGGGGTCATGGGGTTCTTTTCATGAAGGTGTAGCCATTGATGAAGCACGCGCTCATTCGATGTGTTTCATAAGTTCGGAGTTGTTCCAGGTGCTCATTGGCGCTTCGCCGGATCCGTCGAAGGTCCTCGAAGGCGGCATCGCGTCCAACGAGAAGAAGTCGCTGGCATTGCCGGCGAGCATTCGGGACTTCGCCGTCGGTGACAGGAAGTCCGAGCCTTCGATCAGCGCGCCGATCCTGGGCTCGCCCAACGGGAACGGATAGTCCGATCCCAGCATCACCCGGTCGGTCGACATGACATCGCTCAACAACTTGAGCGCGCGGGGCTCAAACACCGCGCTGTCGACGTGGAACCGATCGACATAGCTCGACGGCGGATGGGGACAGTCCTGCCGCACGATGTCCCGATGCGCCCAGGCGTTGTCCACCCTTCCCAGCAGGAAAGCGAAAGCGCCGCCGCCATGGGCGAAGCAGATCCTGAGCGACTTCGGGATGCGTTCGAACGCACCGGAAAGAATCAGCGAGAGGATGCTCAGCTGCGTCTCCGCCGGCATGGCAACCAGCCACGGCATCATCCACTTCTTCATGCGGTTCGCACCGCCCATCATGTCCCACGGATGGACCAGCACCGGGATGCTGCCGTTCGCGCAATGGACGAGAAAATCGACCAGATGATCGTCATCCATGTCGCGATCGCCGAGGTGATTGCCGATCTGCACACCGACATGGCCGTCGGCCATGGACCGGGTCGCCTCTTCGCACGCCAGATCAAGATCCTGCATGGGCACCTGGGCGAGTACCTTCAGTCGACTCGGATCGGCGCTTGCAAACTCGAGCGCGTGATCATTCATGCGTCGTGCCCAGTCCGCCGCCTTGCGTGCCGGTGCGCTGTAGCCGAACATGATCGGCGTAGCGCAACTGATCTGAATGTCCACTCCTTGCGCATCCATATCGTCCAGCCGGGTCTGCGCATCCCATAGCACGCGATCGATGGGGCGAAAGGGCTGGTCGTTCTGCATGATCTGACCGTGCTCGCCATCGGGGTCGATGCGCAGCCAGGGCCCCGATTCCGGACTGAACGCGACCGCCTCGGCCCGGGTCACGAGCGGAAAGTGGTGCGAATGGATATCGATTTTCTTGGGTGTGTTCATGATGTCACAGACCATGAGCGGATCGAAGGGCGTTGTGCCAGGAGACTGCATCCCGACCGGGATGCACCTCTCCGCATTGGGGGCACGTGCGTTCCTGCTCGGTGGTCGCGTAGAAGCGCTCGTAGAGCGGAGGCAGGTCGGCAACGATGCTTTCGAGTTGCTTCTCGTACCTCTGAAGCACGGTGCCGCAGCGCGCGCAGGACCATTGGAAGGCGTCGGTGTCCCCCTTCGGACGCTGTCGCTCGATGACCAGGCAGAGGCTGCCCGCTTCTGGCCGCTGGGGCGAGTGCAAGGTATGCGGCGCCATCAGGAACATGTCGCCCTCCTTGAGTTCGACGCGGTCGTACTGCCCGCGGTCCCACATCAGGAGAAACGCGTTTCCCTTGAACTGATAGAAGAACTCTTCGATCGGGTCGTCGTGGAAGTCGCTGCGCTTGTTCGGTCCACCGACGACGGTGACCATCATGTCGCCGTCTTTCCAGATCTGCTGGTTTCCGACCGGTGGCTTGAGCAGATGCGAGTTCTCGTCCAGCCAGCGCTGGAAGTTCAATGGGCGTCCGTATTTGTACATGGTGTGCTTTCAGGGAATTGAACGTCTGGATCAGCTGTTGGAACCGAGCGGCTTCCACGCGATCGCCTTGATTTCGATCAGCAGATGGGGGTGCGGCAACTGGTGGACGGCGACGGTCGTGCGGGTGGGGCCGCTCTCATCGAAGAACTGGCCGTACACCTCGTTGTAGCCACCGAAGTCGTTCATGTTCACCAGATAGGCGCTGACCTCGACAACGTCCGACAAGGAAGCGCCGGCATTCGCGAGGATGTCTCCGATGTTCGAGATGACGGCACGCGTCTGCGCCCGGATGTCCAGGGTCGTGGTACCCATGTCGTCCGACTGGACACCTTCGAAGCTGTTGTCTGGACGGCGCGAACTCGTGCCAGACACGAAGATGAAATCTCCTGCGCGCCTGTAGTGGGGGAAGCGTCCCCTGGGCGTTGCCTTGCCTGGGACGACCTGGCTGATGGGTGAAGTCATGGCGATCCTTCAGAGCTGGATGCAGATGTTGCTGATCTCGGAATAGAAGTCGAGCGAATGGCGACCCCCTTCGCGTCCGAGGCCCGACAACTTCGTTCCGCCGAATGGCGTGCGCAGGTCCCGGGTGAACCAGGTATTCACCCAGGTGATGCCGACGTGAAAGCGTCGCGACACGTTGTGGGCCCTCTTCAGGTTGGTTGTCCAGATGCTGGCGGCCAGGCCGTAGCGACTGTCGTTGACCCGGCGCACGACCTCGTCTTCGGTATCGAACGGCGCGATGTGGCAGACGGGTCCGAACACTTCCTCGACGACGCAACGGGCCGTGTCGGGAAGCCCGGTCCAGATCGTGGGTTGAACGAACGCACCGTGGTCGCGCTCATCGCCAAACGTTGGCACGCCGCCGCCCGTCACGACGGTCGCGCCCTCCGCCAATGCCAGCTTGAAGTAAGACAGGACCTTCTCGCGATGGGCATGGGAGATGAGCGAGCCCATGTTCACGCCGGGCTCGTCCGGAAAGCCGATCCGAAGCGCTTCGGTCTTGAGCTTCAGCGCAGCGACGAAACGCTCGAAGATCGACCGTTCGACGTAGACCCGCTCGGAACACAGGCAGACCTGCCCCGAGTTGGTGAAGCTGGAGCGCAACACGCCGTCGACCGCTGCGTCGAAGTCGGCATCGGCGAAGACCACCGCTGCATTCTTTCCCCCGAGTTCGAAGGAGACTTCGCGAACACCGTGCGCGGCGACCTTCATGATGGCCTCGCCTGTGCGCGATTCGCCCGTGAAGGTGATGGCATCGATGCCCGGATGACGGGTCAGGAATTCGCCCGCCGAGTCCGGCCCGAATCCGTGCAGCAGATTGAACACGCCCGCCGGAACGCCGGCATCGCGCATGACCTCGGCCAGCAGCGTCGCCGAGGAAGGCGTTTCCTCGGAAGGCTTGACGACGACCGTGTTGCCGCACGCGAGGGCAGGAGCCACTTTCCAGGTCAGAAGCAGCAGCGGCAGGTTCCAGGGCGAGACGATGCCGATGACCCCGTGCGGCTTGCGAACCGTGTAGTTGAGAAGGTCACTGCCATCGGCTGCCCGTGTCTCGAACGCCTCACTGCCAGCGACCTTGACGAGGTCGGCGAACGTACGGAAGTTCGCGACGCCCCGATAGACATCGAGCGTGCGCGCCTGGTCCACGAGGCGGCCGGTGTCCGCAACCTCCGCGGCGATGAAGTCGTCGAAGCGCCGTTCGATTCCGTCCGCGACGCGGTGCAGCACGACGGCGCGCTCCGCCGGTGACATCGCACCCCATGGGCCGCCGAGCGCGCCGCGCGCCGCACGGACGGCCTCGTCGACCAGTTGCGCACCGGCTTCGTGGACGTCGGCGATCTTCACGCCGTTGATGGGCGAAATGTTGGGGAACAGCCGGATGCCTTCGACAAATTCGCCATTGACGAAATTGCGCGTGGAGCGCAGCGAGGCGGGAAGAGAGAGTGACGGTTGCATGTGTTCTCCGCAATGAATTGGGTCGAACTCTATCCATGCCGTTGCGCGCTGAACAATCAAAATATGAGCGACGTCTATAACTTTCGCTGATACCGGTGGGAAAGAAAAGGCAGGCGGGGCGCGCCGTCGAGCGTGCACCTTTGAAAGGCAGAATTGCCTCAATCCGGTGCGTCGGAACCGCTATCACTTTCTGGAATAGCAGAGAGTGGAACATTGATTGTGGCGATCCAGATCGGCCTCCTATGATTGCCCCAGCCCGAAACTTCGTCCACTCAGGAAGCCACGCAATGACCAATACCGACGTCTCCGCCGCAGCCGCATCAGACGCCCTCCCTGGCGGCCCGAGCAAGGCTGCTTTACTCGAGGCAGTCCAGGAGCTGCTCGCTTTCATCGGTTCGAAGCCTCTTGACGCAGCGCTTCAGGCGCAATTGAACGATCGCTACGGCCCTTCGACGCAGCGGTTCGGTACCTTGTTGGCGCTCCTTCGGGCGGGCATCGACGAAGGTTGGGCTTGCTACGCGGAAGTCGACGGTCCCGACTATCGCCGGGGCCGCATCGCGGAAGCCTCGGAAGCCACACACGGCTTTACGGTTGAAAGCGCGAAATTGCGCAACGTGAAAGGCAACTATCACCGCCATCCCCGGGGCGAAATCAACATGATCGGGCCTGTCGACCCGACGGGCACGTTTTGCGGATCCGGCGCAGGCTGGCGCGTTTTTGAAGCCAATTCCAGTCACTACCCCACCGTCGCTGGCGGGACCGTGACATTCCTGTTCTTTTTGCCGGGCGGCTCGATTGAATATCAGGCCGGGCCCGCCTGATATTGCTGCCCACCTTCCATTTCAACCTGATATCTATTCTTTCCTTTTACGGAGATTTCCACCATGAATATCAAATGGCTGTTTTTGCCGATTGCGTTTTCGATTGCGCTCTGCAGTCACGCCGCCGACAAGGTCAAGATTGGCTATATCAGCACCCTCTCCGGCCCGTTGTCCAGTCTGGGCATCGAAATCCGCGATGGCTTCAATCTGGCCCTGAAGGAAACCGGCAACAAGATCGGCGGTCTGCCGGTGGAAGTGGTGGAGGGGGATGACCAGGCCAGCGCCGACGTCGGCAAGCAACTCGCAGACAAGTTCTTGAAGCGCGACAAGGTCGACTTCATGACGGGCGTGGTCTATTCGAACGTGCTTCTTGCCGTCGGCGCGCCCACCTTCGCCGCCAAGACCTTCTACATCAGCACCGCGGCCGGCCCGGCCAGCCTGGCCGGCGCACAGTGCAATCCCTACTTCTTCGGACTGTCCTGGCAGAACGACGGCCAGGCCGAGGCCATGGGCAAGTACATGTCCGACAAGGGATACAAGAAGGTCTACATCCTGGCCCCGAACTATGCGGGCGGGCGTGAAAACCTGACCGGTTTCAAGCGCACGTTCAAGGGCGAAGTCTCCCAGGAGACCTACGTGAAGATGGGCGAACTCGACTTCGCCTCGGAGATCTCCCAGATCCGCGCGAACAAGCCCGACGCATTGTTCTTCTTCCTGCCGGGTGCGATGGGGGTCAACTTCATCAAGCAACTGATTGCCTCGGGCCTCGAGAAGCAGATTCCCTATTTCGTGCCCGGCTACTCGGCGGACGAGGACACGATCAAGGCGCTTGGCGACCCGATGGTCGGCCTTTTCAACTCCTCGCATTGGGCATGGGATCTCGACAATCCGGCCAACAAGAAGTTCGTCGCGGATTTCAAGGCCACGTACAACCGCCTGCCGTCGATGTACGCGTTTCAAGGCTACGACGTCGTGAGGCTGCTGGACCGCGCCGTCGCAGACGTCAAGGGAAACCTCGAAGACAAGGCCGCGCTGCATGACGCCATCGCCGCGGCCCGCTTCCAGTCCGTTCGCGGCGACTTCAAGTTCAACACCAACCAGTTCCCGATCCACAGCTTCTACCTGCGCCAGGTGCAGAAGAACGCATCCGGGGTCGTCACCAACAAGACGCTCTCCAAGATCACGGATGCGCAAGGCGACACCTACGTCGGCGCCTGCAAGATGAAGGCCATTTGACGCGGCGGCATGGAAAGGAAGACCATGACCAAGCCAAAGATCCTTGCCTTCGCAGGCAGCGCCCGGTCCGGCTCTCTCAACAAGCGACTGATCTCGATCGCAGCGCACGAAGCCCGTTCGGCCGGAGCGCAGGTGTCACTGATCGACTTGCGAGATTTCCCGATGGCCATCTACGACGGGGACGATGAAGCGCTCGCTGGCGTGCCGACGACAGCACTCGAGCTTCGTTCGCTGTTCGCGAGCCATGACGCCGTGATGGTGGCGACGCCCGAGTACAACGGCTCCGTCCCGGCGCTGCTGAAGAACGCACTCGACTGGTGCTCGCGCCCGACGCAGGGCCAGGACGGCCTCGCACCCTTTCGCGGCAAGTCCGTCGCGCTGATGGCGGCCTCCCCGGGCCCCTTCGGTGGCATTCGATCAGTCGCCCACTTGCGCGGCATCTTCAGCAAGATGGGCGCACACGTCATGGCCGATGAAGTTCTGGTGCCCGCAGCCGGCACGGCGTTCGGCGCCGACGGCGCGCTGCTCAATGAAATGAGTGCCAAGCTGACAGCGCAACTCGCAAAGGATCTGGTCGCACGAGCCCATCGAGGTTTTGCATCATGACCGCGCTGATCGAATCCGGACTGAACGGGCTGCAGTTCGGCCTGATGCTCTTTCTGCTCGCGGCCGGGCTGACGCTCGTCCTCGGGATCATGGACATGGTGAACCTCGCGCACGGCTCCCTCTACATGTTCGGCGCGTACCTGACCGCATCGCTCACGCATGCCACCGGTTCATTCCTTGTGGCCGTTCCGCTGGCACTGCTCGCAACTGCCGTGGTCGGCATGTTGCTGGAAATGTCGGTGCTGCGCGCCTTGTATCGGCGCGACCATTTGTCGCAAGTGCTCGCCACCTTCGCACTCATCCTGATCAGCAACGAGGTCGTCCGTCTGATCTGGGGGACCCAGCCGATCAAGCTCAACGTGCCCGACGTGTTCTCGGGACCGGTCGATCTGGGTGCAGGGATCTCCTACCCTTCCTATCGGCTGCTGATCATCGGCGTCGGGCTCGCGGTTGCGCTCATCCTGTACCTGCTGGTCTCGCGCACTCGCGCAGGCATGTGGGTGCGTACTGGCGCATCCAATCGTGAGATGGCAACGGCCATGGGCGTCAACATCACATGGCTCTTCACGATCGTCTTCGGGTTCGGCGCCCTGCTGTGCGCGGTTGCCGGCGCGCTGCTGGGCCCGCTTCTCTCGGTGCAGGTCGGCATGGGGGAGAGCATCCTGATCCTCGCCTTCGTGGTCGTCGTCATCGGAGGCATCGGTTCGATCCGCGGCGCGCTGGTCGGGGCGCTTCTGGTGGGCGTCGTCGATACCGTGGGTCGGACTGCGCTTCCGGCGGCCTTTCGCGTCTTCTTCTCGCCGGCAGTCGCCTCCGGCATGGGGCCGACCGTTGCCTCCATGCTGATCTATGTGCTGATGGCCGCCATTCTTTTCTGGAAACCGCAGGGGCTCTTCCCTGCCAGGGGATAGGGCAATGACCGCAATGCATCAAGCAGCCTCCAGGCCCATCGCCGCGACAGCGTTGGCCGTGGCCATCGCACTTCCGTTCGTTGCCACTGCCACCGGCCAGGATTTCTACGTTGGCGTGTTGACGCGGATCATGATCTTCGCGATCGTCGCAACGAGCCTCAACCTGCTGATCGGCTTTGGTGGGCTGGTCTGTTTTGGCCACGCCGCATTCTTCGGCCTTGGGGCCTACACGGTCGGAATACTTGCCCAATCCGGTGTCGACTCGGCATGGGTGTCATGGCCAGCCGCCATGCTGATCGCCGCCCTGGTCGCGGCCGTCATCGGTGCCATCAGTCTTCGAACGCGCGGCCTGTACTTCATCATGATCACATTGGCCTTCGCGCAGATGCTGTACTACATGTTCATCTCGCTTGCCGACTACGGTGGCGAGGATGGTCTTCCCTTGGCGCAGCGTTCCGGAATGCCGTTCGGACTCGATCTGACCCATGACACGACGTTCTATTTCGTGGTCCTGTGCCTTCTGGTTGCTGTCCTGGTCTCGATGCGCTTCCTGGTCAATGCGCGGTTTGGGCGTGTCCTGCAAGGCATTCGCGAGAACGAGGTCCGCACGGAAGCGATCGGGTTCCCCGTCTTTCGCTACAAGTTGGTCGCTTTCATCATTGCCGGTGCCGTCGCCGGGCTCGGCGGCGCCCTCATTGCAAACCAGAACGGCATGGTGAGCCCGAGCCTTCTGTTCTGGACGCAATCGGGGTCGTTGATGGTCATGGTCATCCTGGGGGGTGTCGGCTACGTCTACGGCGGCTTGATGGGGGCCTTCATCCTGCTTGCGTTGGAAGAGGTTCTTTCCAGCTACACCATCTATTGGCAATTGCCGCTCGGGGTCATTCTGCTGGCCATCGTCCTCTACACCCGCAGTGGCGTTGCCGGCCTGCTCGCTCGCAACCGTCACGGATAAGCCATGAGCGAATCTCTTCTCACAATCAAGGACCTGGTGAAGCGTTTCGGCGGCCTCGTGGCCACCGATCATGCCAACCTGACGGTGCGTACCGGCGAGATCCATGCGCTCATCGGCCCCAACGGCGCAGGGAAGACCACGCTGATCCACCAGATCTCCGGAACTCTGCAACCCAGTTCCGGCAGCTTGATCTTCGACGGCGAAGACATCACGAAGGTGCCGATGCATTCGCGCGTGCGGCGGGGTCTCGCGCGGTCCTACCAGATCACGAACGTCTACAAGAAGTTCAGCGTTCTGGACAACGTGGCCTTCGCCGTCCAGGCGCGCACAGGCACCAGCATGTCGTTTCTACGGCCCTTCCGCCGGGAGCGTGAAGCATTCGCTCAGGCGCGCGAAGTTGTCGATCGCGTTGGCCTGTCGCGTCGCGCGGACGAACTGGCGCTGAACCTTGCCCACGGGGAGCAACGCCAACTCGAATTGGGCCTTGCACTGGCGACGCGGCCCAAGTTGCTCCTTCTGGACGAGCCGATGGCGGGCATGGGCCCTGAAGAGTCGGAATCCATGGTCGTACTCATGGAAAAGCTGCGCGCCGACGTGACGCTGCTGCTCGTCGAGCATGACATGGACGCCGTGTTCCGGCTCGCCGATCGCATCTCCGTGCTGGTGTATGGCCGCGTCGTGGCCTCGGGTACGCCCGAGGAGATCCGGCGCGATCCGGAAGTACGCAAGGCCTATCTGGGCGAAGAGGTGACCGCATGAGTTCCGCCATCCTCGAGGTCGATGACCTCCAGACCTCCTACGGACCGAGCCAGGTCCTGTTCGATGTCTCACTGACCATCGAACACGGAAGGATGCGCACCTTGCTGGGCCGCAATGGCATGGGAAAGACCACGACGGTCAGGAGCATCTTCGGAATGACGCCGTGTCGCACGGGAGCGGTGCGATTCCTCGGTCACCGGATCGACAGGATGCCGCCCAACAAGATCGGGCAGCTCGGGCTCGCGATCGTCCCCGAAGGGCGACAGATCTTTCCCAATCTGACCGTAAAGGAGAACCTGGTTGCATTCGCTCGCAAGGGAACCCGGATCTGTGCGTCTTCAGGCCACGACCCCTGGACGCTGGAGCGCATCTATGCCTTCTTTCCGCGCCTTCAAGAGCGGGAGAAGAACATGGGCAATCAGCTCTCGGGCGGCGAGCAGCAGATGCTCGCCATCGGCCGCGCACTCATGACCAATCCGCATCTTCTGATCCTGGACGAAGCGACCGAGGGGCTCGCGCCGCTCATTCGCGAGGAAATCTGGCGATGCCTGCAGGTCCTGCGCCAGGCAGGTCAGACGGTGCTGGTGATCGACAAGTATGTCGAGCGGCTCATCCAGATCGCCGACGACCACACGATCCTCGAACGAGGCAGGGTCGCCTGGCAGGGCGCCTCCAGCCAACTCGATGCGGATCCGGCGATCTGGCAACGCTATGTGGGTGTTTGACGTGAGTCCGCAGCGTTCGAAACCCGGCGCATCGAGCCATCACTACTGGAGCGCATGATGACGCACGTCTCGATGGAGCATCTGAGCACCATGCAGAAGTACTGGCTGATCACTGGCAGCGTGGGCCCCCGGCCCATCGCGCTGGTGACAAGCCTGGACAGCCAGGGTCGTTGCAATGCGGCGCCGTACAGCGCCTTCAACTACATGGGCGAGGATCCGCCGCTGTTCGCGATCGCCGTTGACCACTACGGCGAGGAGAGCCACCGACCCGGTGAAATGAAGGACACGCTCAAGAACATCATTGAGCGCGGAGAATTCGTGGTCAACATGGTGGACGAGCAGATCGTGGAGCGCATGGTGTTGTGCGGCACCGATTTCCCCTCGCACATCTCCGAAGCGGAGGCGGTCGGCTTTGCATTGGCCCCTTCCCGGCAGGTCCAGGTCCCGCGCATCGCCGAGGCGCCGATCGCGTGGGAATGCAGGCTCTACAAGGTCCTGGACTTTTCGACGCAGCGTTCCATCGTCTTCGGCGAAATCGTGGCCATGTACTTTCGCGAAGATCTCATCGACGAAGAACGCCTGCGCGTGCGCGTCGAGAAATTCGCGCCGGTCGGCCGCCTGGGTGGCCCCAACTACGTCCGCAGCACCGATCGGCTTCGGCTGCCGGTCCCGACGTTCCTGGCGTCGATGGGCAAGCCCCGGGAATAGCCGGTCATTTCAGCTGGTCCGAAATCTCGAGCGCCGTGGCGCGCAGACATTCGATGAATCGCTTGCAGGAAGGTGCGACGTCCTTGTCCGCTCGCACCGAGAACCCGACCTTCGCAGTGTTGTGGGTCGCCGGCGTGTCCAGGATCACGACGCTGCCGACCTTGCTCAGGTGCAGAGCGGCGGCCTTCGGCATGAAGGCCAGCATGCTGCTCTGAAGCAGGAACGCGATGTTGGCGAGGATCGACAATGACTCGACGCGCGGCACCGGAACGGGCACCCCGGCGTCCCGGAACATCCTTTCGGCGGCAATTCGCGCCGGCGATTCCGCGAGCGGGAAGATCCAGGGGTAGGAAGTCAATTCCGAAAGCTGGAGACCGCTCTTTCCTGCCAAGGGGTGTTCGTTGCCGGCAACCACGCAGAAGGCCTCCTCGAAGAGCACCTCATGGCTGATCGGGAAGGACGTGGAGAGCAAGGAGTCCGTTTCCGGCAATCGACCGACGACGATGTCGAGTTCGCCCGTGGCGAGGGCCGGAAACAGATGGGGCGCCGTGCCTTCCTTGATGGTGACGAGCACGCCGCTCGCCTCGCCCTGCAACTTGCCAATGGCTCGGGGCAACAACTGCGCGGAGGCAGAGATCAGGGTGCCGACGATGACATGACCCGCCTCACCCGTCCGGTACGCGTGCACCTCGTCCGTCATGTGTCTCAGTTCGGCAATCAGCGACTGGACGCGGCGTCCCAGCATGACACCGAAATCCGTCGGCACAACGCCTCGATTGGATCGGGTGAAGATCTCTTCCTCGAAAAACGACTCCAGATCGAAGATGGCCTTCGATATGGCCGGCTGCGTCAGCCCCAGGTCGTTGGCAGCGCGGAGGAATGAGCCTGACTCGAGAACCCGCGCGAACACCATCAGCTGACTGAGCTTCAGCTTTCGACTCACGGTGATGGTTGACGGCGTTCGGGTGACTATGGTGCGCTCACAGGTTGCTGCTGCGAGCGATTATGACCCGCTCATTCACGGGGCGGCCACGACTCAGACAGCAGATGGGAATCCCCTTCCCTGATTGACATCGCAAGTCCTCGCCTGTACGCTCAGGTTTGCGTTAGCGTTAACATGGTTCAGAAATTTGGCATGAGACAGCTCTCCTCCGATCGGGAGTGCACGTCGCCTCCAGAGGGCATCGCGGAACGCGAGAGCCCCCGGCTCGACGATGCGATTCCGGCCTTCGCACAGGCCTGCGATTGCCATACGCACATCTTCGCCGACCCCCGCGAATTCCCCTTTGCGCCCGGGCGAAGGTACACGCCTTCGACAGCGGACGACCGGCAGCTGGCTCGGCATCTGCACGCGTTGGGGCTGGGACGGGTCGTCGTCGTGCAGCCCAGCGTCTACGGATTCGACAACGGCGCCACCTTGCACGCCATCGCGGCCCTGGGGCCTGCAGTGGCGCGCGGCGTTGCGGCCATCGAGATCGATCGCATCTCCGATGCGGAGCTGGACCGGCTTACCGCCGGCGGCATGCGGGGCGTGCGGCTCAATCTCGAGACCGACGGCACGACGTCCGTGGCCGAGGCGCGCCGCCTGCTCGAATCGGCGGCGCGACGCGTGCAGGGTCGGGGCTGGCACCTGCAGGTTCACGCGCGGCTGGCCTTGTTCGCCGAGTTGAGCCCGGCGTTCGCGTCACTGGAGGTACCGCTCGTTCTCGATCACTACGCCGGGACGCACGCGTCGACCTCGCCCGAGCATCCGGACTTCCGGCAACTGCTGGCCGCGATGCGTTCGGGCGCGGTTTACGTGAAGCTCTCGGCGGGCCACCTGTGCGGCATCACGGATAGCGACTTCGCGCGCCTGGCGCCGCTGACCCACGCCCTCATCGCCGAGCGCGCGGACCGGCTGGTCTGGGGCAGCGATTGGCCGCATCCCGTTCCCGCTCCGTTGGCCGGCGCCAGCGTCGAGAGCATCACGCCGCTGCAGCAGGTCGACGACCGCGGCTCGCTCGCCCTGCTGCGTGCCTGCGCCCCCGACGCGGGGACACTCGAACAGATCCTGGTCTCGAATCCCGCACGCCTGTACGGTTTCGAGGCGACTTGATACCCAAGGAATTCGCATGAACCCCACCACCGAAGACACCGCGCCCATCGTCAAGAACACCGCTGAGTGGCTCTCCGAGATGGAGCGCCTCGCGCAGCGCACCGTGCCGAGCTTTTTCCATGTGCGCTGTCAATTGCCCAAGGCTGGCCGCACGAACCAGGTCCTCGGCGCGACGAAGATGATGAGCGTCGTCCTGAAGACCTACGCGGAAGGCGGCGAGAACGAGCTGCACGCGCACGTCAACGAAGACCATTTCTTCCTCATCATGCAGGGCACGGCGACTTTCCATGGCCCGCGCGGCGAGACGCGCGAAGTCGCGAAGAACGACTGCGTCCTGCTTCCACGCGGCTCGCTGTACTGGTTCCGCGCCACGGGCGACGAGGCGCTGGTGATGCTGCGCATCGGTGCGGCGAGCGAATCCGAGCCCGATGTGCTGGCGCGCGTGGGCGCGGACAACGCACCGCTCGACGGCTTCTCCGAAGCCAACAAGGAGGTGCCGCTCGTGCTCGACGAGGGCCGCTGGTACGAGTGAGCACAGCCGCACCGGCGGGAAGATCAACGAGACAAGGAGACAACATGACCATCCAACGCAGAACCTTCGTCACCGCCATCGCGGCGGCGGGACTCCAGGGGCTCGCGGGCCCCACCTTCGCACAGGCCTTCCCGTCCCGGCCCATCACGCTCGTCGTCCCCTACGCGGCCGGCGGCAACGGCGACCTGACGGCGCGCCTCTTCGCGGAGTCGTTCTCGAAGGTGCTGGGGCAGTCGGTGGTGGTCGAGAACCGGGCGGGCGGCGGCGGTGCCATCGGCGCCGCCTATGTGGCAGGGGCCAAGTCCGACGGCTACACGCTGTTCGTCGCCGCCAAGGGCGTGTTCGCCATCACGCCCAACCTCGTGAAAGTGTCCTACTCAATCGACAACTTCAAGCCGATCGGGTTCATCAGCCGCACGCCCATGGTGCTGGTGGTCAAGAAGGGCAGCAAGTTCAAGTCGCTGGAAGACTTCATCGAAGCAGCCCGGAAGGAGCCGGGACGGCTGGCCGTCGGGATGGGCGCGATGGGCTCGGACAACCACGTCGCCCTGATGCAACTCGAACTGGCCACCCGCACCAGTTTCAACAGCGTGGCCTACAAGGGCGCAGCGCCGATGCTGCAGGACATCCTCGCGAACCAGCTCGACGTCGGCGTCGATCAGCTCACCACCTCCAAGCCTTTTCTCGAATCGGGTGACGTGGTCGCGCTGGCCGTGCTCGGAACCTCGCAGGAAGCGTCGATGCCGTCGGTGCCGACCATCGCGCGCATCGGCGCCCAGCCCTTCGATTCGACCACCTACATCGGGCTGCTCGCACCGAGCGCGACGCCCGAGGCGACGGTCGCGATCCTCGAGGCCGGCCTCAGGAAGGCGCTCGAAGACCCGCGGCTCAACGCAGGCTTCGCCAAGTCGGGCGGCTCGATCTACGCCGGACAGCCGGGCGAGTTCGAGAGCCGCGTCCGGCGCGAGAGCGAGTTCATCCAGAAGATGATCCAGGACGGGAAGGTCCAGCGGGAATGAAGCGGCAGGCGCGCCGCGCCGCGGCCGCGCTCAGTCGGCGACCAGCTTCCCGTCCGCGATCACCTTCTTCCAGCGATGGAACTCGGAGGCCATGAAGGTCCCGAACTCCTCCGGCGTGGTCGTGATGATCTCCGCGCCCTGCTCCCTCATCTTGGCCTTCATGTCGGGTTGTTCCATGATGTCGTTGAGCGTCTTATTGAGCTTGGCGACAATCGCCGGCGGCGTGCGCGCAGGTGCCGCGATGCCGAGCCAGCCGCTCACCGCATAGCCGGGCACGCCCGCCTCGGCCACGGTGGGAATGTTCGGCAGCGTGGGCAGGCGCTTGCTGCCGCTGACCGCCAGTGCGCGGATGCGTCCGCTCTGCAGGTGCGGCTGCGTCAGCAGCGGATCGCTGAATGCGAGATCGATCTGGCCACCCATCAGGTCCGTCAGCGTCGGCGCCGCGCCCTTGTACGGCACGTGGACCATCTCGATGTTGGCCATCTGGGCGAACTGGACCATCGCCATGTGCGGCGAGCCACCGGCACCCGGCGAGCCGTAGTGAAGCTCGTTGGGATGCGCCTTCGCATAGGCGATGAGTGCCTCCACGTCGTTCACCGGCAATGCGGCCTTGACCACCAGCAGGTTGGAGAACGACACCAGCCGGGCCACCGGCACGAAGTCCTTCAGCGGGTTGAAGCGCACGTTCTTGTACATCGAGGCATTGATCGCGAGCGCACCGATGGTGCCCATCATCAGCGTGTACCCGTCCGGCGGGGAGCCCGCCACGAACTCGGCGGCGATATTGCCGTTGGCGCCCGGTTTGGCTTCGACAATGACGGGTTGGCCCAAGGCCTGTTGCATCCGCTCGGCGACGAGCCGCGACAGGATGTCCGACGCGCCACCCGCGGCGCTGGCGACGATGATCCGGATGGGCTTCGTCGGATAGTCCTGGGCGGCCGCCGACAGGGGCTGGATCGAAAGCGTGACCGCGGCGAGCAGTCCGCAAAGGTATCGAATCATCTGGCGTGTCTCCAATGTCTTTTGTCTTGCGCAGCTAGGCGAGTCAGGCGAAGCTCTTCTCTCGCGTCATGGCTTCTTCCAGGCCGACGAAGCGATTGAACTCGTCGAAGGGCGTCAACAGGTGGGCAATGGCTTTGATCGAGTTCTCGCGCATGAAAGTCTCCATCATTTCCTTTACCGCCTTGTGCATGGCGAACACGGACTCGATGGGACACAACGCGTAGTCGAACCCCAGCGCATCGAGCTGCTGCAGGGAGAGAGTGGGACTCTTGCCCGAGCTGGCCATGTTGAAGAGCAGCGGCTTGCCCAGCGGTCGCAGTCGCCGGCTGATGGCCTGGAGTTGCTCGACGCTCGTCGGCGCATCGACGTAGAGACCATCGGCGCCGACCGCCGCATAGGCTTCGAGACGGTCCAGCGCATCGTCGAGCCCGGTGACGGCCACCGCGTCCGTGCGCGCGACGACGAAGAAGTCGGGATCGCGCCGCGCCTGCAGCATGGCGCGCAGCTTCTGCACCATTTCTTCCTTGGGAATGAGCTGCTTGCCGGCGAAGTGACCGCACTTCTTGGGAACTGCCTGGTCTTCGAGGTGCAGGGCCGAAGCGCCTGCCTCTTCCCATAGCTGGATCGTGCGCTGACAGTCGAGCACGCTGCCGTAGCCCGCATCCGCGTCCGCGAACACCGGAAGGCTGGTGACCCGCGCGATGCGGCGGATGTGTTCGAACATCTCGGTCTGGCTCAGCAATCCGACATCGGGCTGGCCCGCGATGACCGCCGCGGCCGCGAAACCACTCACGAAGATGGCCTTGGCGCCCGTCTCCTCAGCCAGCTTGGCGGTCACTGCATCGTGCGCGCCCATGCAGACGAAGGGGCCTTCCTTGAACAACTGGCGGAATCTGGCTGATCTGGCGGTCAAGACTGTCTCCGTTCCATGGCGGGAAGGCGCGTTGCCAACGGCGAAATGTTATCGCTCACATAAAGTCTAGGTTTGCAGGTCTGGCGTGTCAAGCGAATGCTCGGTCGGCACGAATGTCAATGTCGTAGCGCGGGTAGTCGGGGCCATTCCGCGGTCGAACCCCGTTGATCCGGGGCTATCGGCAGACAAATGGTCGTGATAGCGATATCATAATTCTTCAATCGACAACGCAAGAGACACACCGACATGACCGCCTCACGCGATGAAACCTACTCCGTCTACGCCATCAAGTACGGCCATCACGACCGACTCTCGTCGGCGAACTTCCTGGGCGGCGACAGCCACGACACGCCGATGCCGCTGAGCTACTTCGTCTGGGCTGTCGTCGGCCCCTCGCGCACCTTCATCGTCGACACCGGCTTCGACGCCGCAGCCGGCGTCGAACGCGGCCGCAAGATCACCCGGCCGGTCGAGGAAGGGCTTGCGGCGATCGGGATCGACGCGGCCTCGGTGGAAGACGTGATCGTCACGCACATGCACTACGACCACGCCGGCAACCGCGGCCTGTTCCCCAAGGCACGCTATCACCTGCAGGACCGCGAGATGGCTTACTGCACGGGCCGCTGCATGTGCCATCCCGCCCTCAACCACCCCTTCGACGTCAAGGACGTGTCGAGCATGGTCGGACGCGTCTTCGACGGCCGCGTGCAGTTCCACGACGGCGACTCGGCGATCACGTCGGGTCTCAGCGTGCACCTCGTCGGCGGGCACACGAACGGACTGCAGGTGGTGCGCGTGCGCACGGCCAAGGGCTGGATGGTGCTCGCATCCGATGCCTCGCACCTCTATGCCAACATGGAGCAGCGCAGACCCTTTCCGGTGGTCTACAGCGTCGGCGACATGCTCGAAGGCTACCGGCGCCTCTACAGCCTCGCGGACGATCCGTCGCTGGTGGTACCGGGGCACGACCCCGACGTGCTCAAGCGATTCCCGGCCGCGAGCCGCGAACTCGACGGTTGGGTCGCGCGGCTCGCGGGCGGGCAGGACTGAGACGCAAGGAGAGCCAGGTGACCGAATGCGTAGTCCTCATCCGTCGCTTCATCAAGCCCGATCGCGCTGCCGATTTCGCTGCCTGGGCGGCAGGCCAGCCGGCCGTGACCGCGGCCGGCTTCCTCGGCAAGACCCTCACGCGGGTCGACGCGTCACCGGAACTTCCGCCGGGGCTCAACAGCTTCCACATCGCCGGCAACTCGGGCAGCGCGACCTTCGTGATGATCGAGCGCTGGGCCTCGGTCGAGCATTTCAAGGCCTACGTGCCGCGCGCCAGCACGGCCGACCAGGACGAGTTCGAGATGCTGCCGCGCCAGCGGGTCGTGCTCTCGGTCGCCTGATCAGGCGGTCGAGCGCAGCATCGCGTCGAGCGGAGCGGAAGGATCGCGCAGGCCATCGGCATCGACCGGCGCGCCGCGCGCGATCATCTGGCGAAGAAAGCGCATCTGCCGGCCCTGGTTGATGGTGGCGCCACCGACCACTACCGAATCCTGCAGGTAGAACACCATGCAACTGCGGCTCCCCGGATCGCCGCGCCAGACGACCTCGTCCCAGCCGATCGGTGCGCCGGCCGACTGGAAGTTGACGCCGTGCTGGTCGGTCCAGAACCACGGAACCTCGCTGTAGGGTGCATCGCCGCCCGCCATCACCTTGGCGACCGCGATGGCCTGGTTCTGGGCGTTCTGCCAGGTTTCGAGGCGCAGGTGGCGGTCCAGCAGGGGGTTGAAATGCGAAGTCGCGTCGCCTGCGGCATGGATCAGCGGATCGCTGGTGCGACCCCACGCGTCCGTGACGATGCCGTTGTCGACCGCAAGGCCCGCGGCGACGGCAAGCTCCACATTGGGCACGGAGCCGATGCCGATCACGATCGCGTCACCCTGCCAGCCGATCCCGTCCGTGGTCGTGGCGACGAGATCGCTGCCGCCCTCGGCGCGTGCGATGCGCGTGACCGCCGCACCCATCCGCAGGCGGGTGCCGAAGGACCGATGAAGATCGGCGAAGAATTCGCCGACCGAAGGCGGCGCAACCCGTCCGAGCGGCTGGGCCGCGGCCTCGATGACCGTCACCTCGCAGCCGAGTCCGTGCGCGATCGCGGCGACCTCCAGGCCGATGAAGCCTGCGCCGATCACCAGCAGCCGTGCGCCGGCGCACAGCCGGTCCTTGAGCGCGAAGGTATCTCCGATGTTCCTGATCGTGTGGACACCTGGCAGGTCGACGCCCTCCACCGGCAATGCGCGCGGCCGCGCTCCCGTGGTCAGCAGCAGCCGGTCGTAGGCCATCGACTGCCCCCCGGGCAGTGCGAGCCGCCTGGCTTCCCGGTCTATGGACTCGACACGGCACCCCAGCATGAGTTCGACCGCCTGGTCCTCGTACCAAGCCCGCGGCCGCACGAACAGGCTGTCGAGTTCCGCCGCGCCCGCCAGCAGGTCCTTCGAGAGCGGCGGGCGCTCATAGGGCGGCCAGTCTTCCTCGCCGATCACCACGAGTCGGCCGTCGAATCCGTGCTGGCGCAGCGCTTCGGTGGCCCTGCCTGCCGCATGACCTGCGCCGACAATGACGAAGGTCTCCTTGACCTGACTCGGGGGATGGCGGATTGTCAACTTCGACTCTCTATGTTAACGTTCACATAAGGTGCCGACTCTATGGAAGCGAGAGGTCGACGTCAACCCGGGATCAGGAAGACCACTCAAGAATGATAGCGATATCACAGACCAATCCAACCCAAGGATCCATTGCGATGACAAGCCCTTCCCCGACCGGCACAGGCACCGGCGGCAAACTTTCAGGCGCAGAGGCGCTGGCGGCGCAGTTCAAGGCCCGTGGCGTGACGCACATCTACGGCGTGCCGGGCGGCGACTGCAGCCTCGACATCATTGCGGCGGCCGAGGCGATCGGCATCCGCTTCGTGCTTGCGCGCGGCGAGAACGCGGCCGCCATGATGGCCGCGGCCGCTTACCAGGTGACCGGCCGGCTCGGCGTCGTGCTGACCACGCGCGGGCCGGGACTGGCCAACGGCGTGAACGGCGTCGCCTGCGCCATGCTGGACCGTTGCGGCATCGTGATCATCAGCGACGGCTACGAGAACGAGCAGGCCTTCGTCAGCCACCAGCGCTTCGATCAGCAGCGCGTGCTGGAGCCGGTGGTGAAGGCCTCGCTGCGGGTCGACGCCCCGACGGCCCTGCCCGCCATCGGCGCGCTGCTCGACGTGGCGACAACGCGGCCCGCCGGCCCGGTGTACCTCGAAGTAACCGGCCAGGGCATGCGCAACAGCATTCCGGCGCTGTCATTCCCGATCGCGCCGGCCGTCGCGCCGCCCTTGCCCGGCGCGCCGGCGGCGGGCATCGAAGTCGCGCGCGAGCTGATGGCCGCCGCGCAGCGGCCCGTGATCATCGCCGGCTTGCAGACCCGCGAGCCGGGGGCGGCCGAAGCGCTGCGGGATCTCGCGGCCCGCTGGCAATGCCCCGTCTTCACGACGTACATGGGCAAGGGTTCGATCCCCGATGCCGACCCGTTGATGATGGGCCATTTCATGGCGGGCGGCGCGGAGGAAGAGACGATGAAGTCCGCCGACCTCATCCTGGCCTATGGCGCGGACCCGATCGAACTGCTGCCCAAGGCCTGGCGCTATGAAGGCGCCGTCATCGACGTCGGCACGCACGCCTTCGCGCGCAATCACTATGTGCCGAAGGTCTCGCTCATCGGCGACCTCGCGGATGCCGCACGGCAGCTCTCGGCCGCCTTGCCGCGCAGTCCATGGACGGGCCCGCAGTTGAAGGCCATCAAGGCCCACATGCGCGAACGTGCCAGCGCGTTGCAGGAGGGCGTTCTGACGCCCACGCTGCTGGCCCGGACGGCCTGCGGCATGCTGCCGCCGAACGCGCGCATTACCGTCGACGCGGGCGCGCACATGCTGCCGGTGCTCGCGTTCTTCGAAGCGCACCATCCGTACGACGTCCTGATCTCCCGCGGCCTCGCGACGATGGCCTATGCGTTGCCGTCGGCCATCGGCGCGGCCCTGTCGGAACCCGCCCGTCCGGTCATCGCCTTCACCGGCGACGGCGGCCTGATGATGTGCGCCGGCGAACTGGCGACGGCCGCGCAGGTGGGCTGCAAGCTGGTCGTCGTCGTCTTCAACGATTCCGCGATCGCGATGATCGGCGTCAAGCAGAAGCAGCGTGGCTTCGAACGCCAGGGAATGGACTATTCGCGCAGCGACTTCGCGCAGGTCGCGAAGGGTTTCGGCTGCGAAGGCTTCAGGGTCGACGAACCGGCCCAATTGGCGGCGACGCTGGAGAAGGCCTTCGCCTGCAACGGCCCTTGCGTGGTCGACGTGACCGTGAATCCCGATACCTACCACGCCCAGATCCGCTCCCTCCGCGGCTGAGCATGCGAGAGCGACATGGACATGAGCAACCTCCCTTCCTCCGTGGCCCCCGACCTGCGCGCCGAACTGCGCGACCTCTGCGACGACTACGCCGCGGCGCTCGACGATCTTGATTTCGAACGCTGGATCAGCTTCTTCACGACGAACTGTGTCTACCGGGTCGTTTCCCTCGAGAACTTCAAGGAGAAGCTGCCGCTGTCGACCATCGCCTGCCACGGTGCGGGTGCGCTGCGCGACCGTGCCGCCGCCATCCGCGAGACGGCGGTGTTCGAGCCGCGCACGTTGCGACGGATGGTCAGCGGTGTGCGTATCAACGCCACCGACGGCGACGAGATCGCGGCACAGGCGAGCTTCGTGGTGTTCGAGTCGCTGTCGGACCGCGAGCCCAATCTTTTCATGACCGGCCGCTATCTCGACCGGCTGGTCCGCGAGGACGGCCGGCTCAAGCTGCGCGAGCGTCTCTGCGTGTACGACAACTACCGCGTGCGCACTTCCCTTGTCTATCCCATCTGAGCAAACAAGCATGGACACAACTACCACGCTCCCTCCGGGTGTCTCCCGCGCCACGGTCGCCGCGCCTGTCTCTACGCTCGGGCTGCGCCGCTGGCCCGAAGATGCAGAGACCCACATCCCGGCCTGGATCTACTCCGACCCTGCGCTCTTCCAGCGCGAGATCGACGTGTTCTTCAACGGCGCGCACTGGAACTTCGTCGGCCTCGAATGCGAGGTGGACGCGCCCGGGGCCTACAAGCGCAGCTGGATCGGCACGCGGTCGGTCGTCATGGTGCGCGGCGAGGACGGTGCGATCAACGTTCTCGAAAACCGCTGCGCGCACCGCGGCTCGCAACTGTGCTGGGAGAGCAAGGGCGTGGTGAAGGACTTCACCTGTCCCTACCACCATTGGAGCTACGACCTCGAAGGCAACCTGCTCGGACTGCCCTTCCTGCGCGGTGCGATGGGCAAGGGCGGCATGCCGCGCGACTTCAAGAAGTCGGAGCACGGCCTTCGCAAACTGAGGGTGGCCAGCTTCAACGGCGTGGTCTGGGCGACCTTCTCGGACGAAGCCCCATCGCTCGAAGAGTATCTCGGCGAAGAGATCCTCGGACTGGTGGACCGCGCCACAGGGCGTGGAAAGAAGAAGCTGCGCCTGCTGGGCTACAACCGCCAGCTCCTGCCCAGCAACTGGAAGCTCTACCTCGAGAACAGCCGCGATCCCTATCACGCGACGCTGCTGCACAGCTTCTTCCTCACCTTCGGGCTTCTGCGCACCGACACCGCCTTCAAGGCGGTGCCGACACTCAAGGGGCGCCACGGGATCATGGCCTCCACGTATTCGGCGGCAACGGCGGGCCAACAGAACGAGGTGACCAAGCAGCTGGCGAATCTGAAGACCGACTTCGTCCTCGAAGACATGGAGCTCGTGAAGCCGGTCGACGAGATGGGCGACAGCTCGATGATCAACTTCTCGGTGATGCCGTCGATCTTCTTCCAGCAGCATGGAAACTCCCTGGCGCTCCGACACCTGATCCCGAAGTCGGCCTCGCAGACGGAGCTGTCGTGGACGCACTACGGGTTCGACGACGACGACGAGGACATGACGCGCCGCCGGCTCAAGCAGGCCAACCTGATGGGGCCGGCCGGCTATGTCGCGATCGACGACAGCGAGGTGCTGGCCAAGATGCAGCCGGTGGTCGAGGCTGCGCCCGAATCAGTGCAGTTCGTCTCGATGGGCGGCACCGAGCACCTTCCCATGGACACCATGATCACCGAGACGCTGATCCGGGGCTTCTACAGCTACTACCGGGAGCACATGGGTTTCTGAGGCGTGCAGGGCCCGGCTTCTCTGGCGGCTAGTCGGCCTTGAGGTTGGCGCCCAGGATCACCGCGCGCCACTTCTCCGTCTCGCTGTGGATGAACTTCGCGAAGTGCTCCGGGCCCAGCGGCGGCACGAAGGAGGCCATGGTGTCCGTCACGAGATTGCGGACTTCCTGCATCTGCATGATCGCGGTGAACTCGGCGACCAGCCGGTTGACGATGGGCTTCGGCGTCCCGCGCGGAACCAGGATGCCGACCCAGCCCGTCACTTCGAAGCCCGGCAGGCCGGATTCCGCAAGTGTCGGCACGTCCGGCAAGAGCAATGAGCGTTCTGCGCTCGTCACGGCGAGGGCGCGCACCCGGCCCGCCTTGGCAAGCGGAAGGCCCGACGCCATCGGCGTGATGCCGATCGGCACCACACCGGCCATCACGTCCGTGAGTCCCGGCGCCTCGCCGCGGTAGGCCACGTGCTGGAGTTGGACGCCCGCGCTGCGCGCGAGCAATTCGCCCGTGAGGTGCAGCGAAGTGCCGACCCCGTTGCCCGCGTAGGGCACCGGTTGCACCCTCGCGCGCTCGAGCAGTTCCTTCACCGTCCTGGGGCCGCTGTCGAGGTTGGCGACCACCAGGTTGGGATAGGCGACCAGCAGCGTGATCGGCACCAGGTCCTTTTCCGGATCGAAGGGCAAGGTGCGGTACAGGCTCGCATTCACCGCCATGGGGCCGATGTTTCCGAGCACCCAGGTGTAGCCGTCGGGCGGCGACTTGGCGACGAAGTCGGTGCCGACGTTGCCGCCCGCGCCGGACTTGTTCTCGATCACCACCGGCTGGCCGAGCCGCTCGCCGATCTTCTGCCCGACGTCGCGGGCAAGGATGTCCGACGTGCCGCCCGCCGCATAGGGAATGATCCAGCGGATCGGCCGCGTCGGCCATGGGCCCGAGGCCTGCGCGAAGGCCCGACCGGGTGCGGCCACTCCTGCGACGGCGACCGAGGCCGCGATCGCCGTCAGGGCGTCGCGACGCGATATGTTGGCGTCCATGGTGTCTCCTCTGTAATGACCTGTCGTGGTCGCCAGGTCCCGTTCGTGGCAAGAGCGCCGGCTACGTGCCTGTCACCCGGCCCGGCAGAGCCGACCGCCGTCCACCACCAGCATCTGGCCGGTCACGTACGAGGACATCGGCGAGCACAGGTAGAGCACGGCACCGACCACGTCCTCGGGCGTGCCCACCCGGCCGAGCGGCAAGCGGTCCGCGACTGCGCGCAACTTGTCGGGCGTGTCGAGCGAGGCGCGGTTGAAGTCAGTCAGGATCGTTCCTGGCGCCACGCCGTTGACGCGAATGCCGAGCGGCGCCAGCTCGACGGCGGCCGACACCGTGAGCTGCCGGATGCCGCCCTTGGTGACGTCGTAGGCAATCTCCGGAATCCGCGAGGCGACGAAGGCCGATGTCGAAGAGAAGGTCACGATCGATCCCCTGCCCTGCTTCGCCATGTGGCGTGCCGCCTCTTGCACCGAGAAGAAGGTGCCCTTGAGGTTGACGCGTGCGAGCGCGTCCCAGTCCTCCTCCTCGTGGTCGAAGAAGGGCTTGACCTTGAGGATGGCGGCAGCGCACACGATGATGTCCAGCGGCGCATCGACACTGCGGAAGAAGCTGCGAAGACGCGGGATGTCGGCAATGTCGAGGGCCTGTGCGCGCGCCCGGCCGCCCGCACGCTCGATCGCTTCGCAGGTCGCACCGGCGTTCGCTCCGTCGATGTCGGTCACGGTGACATGAGCGCCGCGCGCACCCAGCGCCAATGCGATCTCGCGACCCATGCCGCGGCCTGCGCCGGTCACCGCCGCGTTCATGCCGTCGAAGCGCAGGTCGCGCAGGGGATCGTTCGCCATCATCGCGCCAGCACGGTGGTGCGGTGCATGAGCCGGCGCTGCGGCAGTGCGTAATCCGCGATGGCCAGGTGCTGCGTCGAGGAGTTGTCCCAGATCAGCAGATCGCCCACGTTCCAGCGATGCCGGTAGGTGAACTCGGGCCGGATCGTGTGCTGCGTGAGCTTCTCGACCAGCGCATCGCTCTCCGCCTGCGCCATCCCGAGGACGTGCGTCGTGTAGCCGTCGTTGACATACAGCGCCTTGCGGCCGGTGATCGGATGCGGGCGGACCACCGGATGCACGACCTTCGGCACCTCGCGCTTCTGCTCTTCCGTGAGATCGGGACGCTTGGAACCCGCGGCCTGCATGCGCGCGTAGTGCTTGCCGAAGGAATGTTCCGAGGACAAGCCGGCGATCTGCCGCCGGGTCGATTCGTCGAGCGCTTCGTAGGCGGCGGTCAGGCTGGAGAACATCGTGTCGCCGTAGCTGCGGTCACCCTCCCGTGCCGGCACTTCGATCGAATACAGCAGCGAGCACCGGCAGGGATCCTTGATGTAGGAGGTGTCGGAATGCCAGAACAGCCCCGCATCGCCGATGCCGAGCGGCTGGCCCTCCTTGTCGAGGATGTTGGTGATCCGCAGGATCTGCGGATAGCCCGGAATCAGGAAAGGCTTGAGCACATGGTCCTGCAGCGGGCCGAAGCGCCGGCTCAGGTCGAGATGCCGCTGCTCGTCCAGATGCTGGTTGCGAAACAGCAGCAGGCCGCGCTCGTTGAAGGTGGACTCGATCGTGGCGAAGCTGTCGTCATCGAGATCCTTCGTAAGGTCGAAATCGACGATCTCGGCGCCGATCGCAGGCGCCAGCGGGCGGATGTTCATGGACTTGTCTCCTGGTCATTTTTTTGAGGGTTCAACCGCGCAGCGCCGCGAGCTGCGCCGTGTAGGCATGCGGATTGATCACCGCGTCGACGAGCACGGGACCGTCGTGCGCGAATGCGCGCTTCATCGTCGCGGCGAGGTCTTCGGGCCGCTCCACGCGCAGGCCCAGGCAGCCGAAGCCTTCGGCCACCTTGGCGAAGTTCGCCGGCGAGAAGTCGAGCCCCGCGCGCGCGAACTGACGCTGCCGCTGCTTGACCTCGATCAGCGTCAGGCTGGCGTCGTTGAAGACGATCACCACCAGCTTGCATCCGTACTGCACCGCGGTGCCGAGTTCGCCTGCGCACATCATCAGGCCGCCGTCGCCGGTGAACGCGATGACCGGGCGCAGCGGCTGCGCGAGCGCCGACCCGATGGCCGCGGGCAGCGCGAATGCCATGGTCGCCAGCCCGCGCGAGATCAGCGACTGGCGCGGCTCGGTCGCGTGCCAGGCGTGCAGGACGGGCAGCATGTGCGCGCCGGCGTCGAGCGTGATGCGCGCGCGCGGCGGCGCGGCCTCGATCACTGCGTCCACCAGGGCCTGCGGCGTCAGCGGGCCCTCGCCGGTGTCGGCCCGGGCGCGTCGCTTGATGTCCGCACGCGCCAGCGCCAGCGCCTCGGTGGGCCATTCGGTTCCTGAGACCACCGCGGCCGCGGCGTCGGCGGCGGCTGCGAGCGGACCGGTCAGGCTGAAATCGGGCTTGACGATGTTGCGAGGAAAGTCATGCGCGGTGAACTCGACGATGGGCCCTTCATAGAGCCACTTGTGCGCGGGGAACTCGATCGCATCGAGGCCATAGAGCACCACGAGGTCCGCCTGCGCGAGCAACGGCCCATCGGCTGCACCGGCGGTGTAGCAGCCGACGGCCAGCGGGTCGTCCGCGGACATGGTGCCCATGGACTTGTAGGTCTCCAGCACCGGGCAGTGCCATGCCTTCGACAGCCTGCGCAGCGCGGCCGAGGCGTCGTCACCGCTTGACTGCAGGCCGGCGATGATGAGCGGTCGCCTGGCCGATGCAAGCAGCTTCTTCATGCCGTCGGGGAGATCCGCGGCGGGCGACTGCGGCGCCGTAGACGCCGACGTCTCGCTCGTCACCTCTGCTGGCCTGCGAATCTCACCGCCGCGCATCTCGATGTAGACGGGGCCCGGCGGCTCCGCGCTCGCCAGGTCGAGCAGCGCATCGATGTCCTTGCCGGGGTCCGGCCCGCCGAGGCCGGAACTGCCCTTGACCAGCGGCTTCGCCATCGCGTGCTGGTCGTAGCGCTGGTGCGCCACATGGTCCAGTCGCGGATCGTAGCCATCGGCCAGCACGAGCAGCGGCGCGCGGTCCAGCGCAGCATAGGCAACGCCGTTCATGCCGTGCGCAAGGCCGGGTCCGCGGGTCACCATCAGAACGCCTGGCGCGCCGGTGAGCTCGGCCGTGACGCTGGCCATGATGCCCGCAGCCGACTCAGTGCGTGCGAGCACGAATTCGATGCCCGCTTTCGCGCAGGCGCTGATCAGGTCCAGGCTGCAATCGCCGCCCGGCACGCCAAAGATGCGCTTGACGCCCCGGGCAGCGAGACGCCGCGCCAGCACGTCGACCACGAGAACAGATTCGGCGGTCCCGGCGTCTGTTGGCTTGGAATCTTGAGTTAGCGTTAACATTGTAAGACGTGAAAAATGAGCGAAGGAGGGTCGGTCGTTGAGGGGGATGTGCGGGAATATAGGCACCACATCCAGCAATGTCAAACCGGACTGGCCCTCACTTGACACCCCGATTGCCTCTGCCTAGACTGCGTGGTTAGCGCTATCACAATGCGCCATCTCCGCTATTTCTCTATCGCAGGCGGCTGAACGGAATCCCATGCAACGACTCTTTCGCATTGCACTGCTGGCGCTGCTCTTCGCTTCCGCTACCTCTGGCGCCGTCGCAGACACCGCATACCCCACGAGACCGATCCGCATGCTCGTGCCCTTCCCGGCGGGTGGCAGCACGGACCCCGTGGCGCGCCTGCTCGCACAGAAGCTCAACGAGGCGTGGGGCCAGCCCGTGGTCGTTGACAACCGTCCGGGTGCCAACACCATCATCGGCACCGATGCACTGGCCAAGGCGGCGCCGGACGGCTACACGATCCTGCTCACGGCCAGCACGCACGTCATCAATTCGCTGCTGATGCCCAAGCTTCCCTATGACAGCGAGAAGGACTTCATCCCGGTCGCGACGCTTTACAAGAGTGAGTTCCTCCTGGTAGTCCATCCCTCGGTGCCGGCCGACACGCTGCGCGAACTGGTCACGCTGGCGAAAGCGCGGCCGGGGGCGATCAACTATGCGATCTCGGGCAGCGGCAACGCCAACCAGCTCGCCGGCGAGCTGTTCAACATCGTGGCGGGCGTCAAGCTGACCAGCGTGCCCTACAAGGGCGGAGGCCCGGCGATCAACGACCTCCTCGGCGGCCAGGTGCAGGCCATGTTTTCCGTGCCCGTGTCCGTGATCGGGCAGGTCAAGGCCGGCAAGCTCAAGGCGCTTGCCTACACCGGGGAATCCGCGCTCGCCACGCTGCCTCAGGTTCCGACCTTTGCGCAGGCCGGCTTGCCGGGCTTCGACATGAAGTCGTGG
This sequence comes from Variovorax sp. P5_A3, assembly GCF_056400665.1. Taxonomy (NCBI): domain Bacteria; kingdom Pseudomonadati; phylum Pseudomonadota; class Betaproteobacteria; order Burkholderiales; family Comamonadaceae; genus Variovorax; species Variovorax sp. P5_A3. The sequence continues at coordinate 43,562 of NZ_JBFUKW010000006.1, forward strand.
TGCGGCATCCTTGTGCCGGCTGGCACGCCCAAACCGATCGTCGACAAGCTCTCGGCCGAGATCGCGAAGATCCTGGCCATGCCTGATGTGAGGGCCAAACTGGAAGACCAGGGGCAGATCCCCTTCATCCAGGACAGTGACCAGTTCTCGGCCCTCATGCGCGCGGATCGCGACAAGTTCGAAAAGATCATCCGCACGGCCAACATCACCATCGAGTAGCCACGGTTGGCCCCTCCCCTCCCCCCGTCACGAACGATCTTCTGGAGATTCCCATGTCGCAAGATTCACCGCCGCCCGCGCACGTCAAGGTGTTCTGGCAACCCGGGTGCTCCTCGTGCCTGCGCACGAAGGAGTTCCTCACCAAGCAAGGCATCGAGTACGAGTCGATCAATGTGCTGGACGACCCGCAGGCACTTGCGGAACTGCGGCGTCTGGGTGCCCGCGGCCTGCCGGTGGTGTCGCTCGGCGACCGCTTCACGCTGTGCCAATCCTTCGGCGACGTGCTCGCGTTCCTCGACCTCAAGGTGCGTCTGAGCGACCCGCTTCCACCGGCGCAACTGTTCGACAAGCTGGACCTGATCCTGACCGCCGCGGCCCGCTACACGCGCCAGTTTCCAGAGGCACAGCTCAGGGAGACGTTCCGCAACCGCAACCGCACGAAGGGGGCGACCGCCTTCCACATCTTCCGGGTGGTCGAGATGGGGATCGACGCCGCCGAGGGCAAGGGATTGCACGTCGAAGGCTTCAGGGACGTGCCGCCCGCCGACTGGACCGGCCGCGACATCGCTGACTGGGGCATCAAGGTCCGCGACCGCGCGCTGGCCTGGTGGCAGGCGCAGGCCGATCGCGAGCTCAAGTACACGATCCAGACCTACTACGGCCGCCGTGCGCTTCACGACGTCCTCGACCGCACGACCTGGCACGCGGCGCAGCACACGCGCCAGCTGATCCTGATGCTGGAAAGCGGCGGCACGCAAGCAGATCGCCCACTCACCGCCGAAGACCTGCGCGGCCTGCCCGTGCCCGACGAGGTCTGGGGGTGAGCGCGCGGGGGAGCCGCGCTCAGGTCGCCCGTCCGGGCTCGGCGCGGTCCCAGGGCACGCCGCCCGAATAGGTCATGTAGCTCACGCTGCCGGCCCATCCTGCGTCGACCGGCAGCAGAACGCCCGTGATGACGCGCGCCTGCGCGGAGCAGAGAAAGGCGATCGCATCGGCGACATCCGCGGGCACCGGCAAGCGCCCGAGCGCATGCACCGACATGATCTTCGCGAGATCACGCTGCCCCGCGTCGATGCGTGCCTGCAGCTCCGGTGTCATCACGTAGGTGGGTGCGACGCTGTTGACCCGAATGTCATGGCGCCCGAGTTCGGCGGCGAGCAACTGCGTCAGTCGTGCGAGCGCGACCTTGCCCGGGTTGTAGGCCGGCAGCGGCAGGGGCAGAAGGCTGTTGATGGAGCCGACCGTCACGATGGCGCCCCCGGCCTTCCCGGCCACCATCTGGCGGCCGAAGCTGCGGCAGGCGTGCAGCGTGCCGTGGTAGTTGACGCGCCACATGCGGTCGTGCGCCGTCATGTCCATGTCCATGATCGATTCGGTGTTCGGGATCAGCGCCGCCGAGGTGACCAGGACGGACGCGCGCCCGAGTTCGCTCTCCACGCGCGCGGCCACCGATGCGACGACATCCGCATCGGCCACGTCGCAGTCGTAGAACCGCGCGGGCTGGCCGCGGGTGTCATTCAATGCACGGGCCAGGGCCTCGCCTTGGACGCGGTTCACATCCAGGATCGCCACCCGATGGCCATCGGCCGCGAAGCGGCGCGCAGCCGCCTCCCCGATTCCGCGCGCACCGCCGGTGACAACCACGACGCCGCGGTCCGCAAGAGGAGAAATGCTGGCCGTCTCGGTCATGTCGTCAAGTCACTCTCTGAAGGGATGGTCCTGGGTATGATAGCGGTAACCAACGTTCAATGGCATTTCACGCTGGAAGCGATTGCATGGGAATGATCACCGACGAAATGAGAGCCTACATCGGCGTCTGGAGCGAAGCCGAGGTCGCCTGCGATCCGGTCGAGCAAGGGGCCGTGCGCCGCTTCGCGCAGGCCATCATGGACGACGACCCGGCCTACGGCCCGGAGGCCGGCCCGGACAACCGCTACGGCGGCCCCGTCGCACCGCCGCTTTTCCCCAACCACATGCTGCGCCGCGCCTTCGGAACGCCCGACCTGATCCAGGAGAATGCGCGCGATCCCGACTTCGACGGTGTGGTGCCGGGCCCGGGCCTGCCGGCGATCCGGCCGCTGGCGCACCTGCCGGTGCTCAACGGCGGGTCGGAGTTCGAGTTCCTCCGCTATGCGCGCTTCGGCGAGACAGTCACACTGCGCCTGCGCTATGCCGACATCCAGGAGAAACCGTCGAGCAAGGGGCCGATGATCCTGGTCGTGATCGAGTCCGAGATCCGAACCGGGAGTGGCGAGTTGTTGCTGCGTGCCCGTCGCACGCTGTTGCGGAGGGTCATATGAACAGCACCACGCCGTTCTTCGACGACGTGCCGGTCGGACTGGAGCTCGCGCGGCTTTCCAAGGGACCGCTGACCACGATCCACCTCATGCGCTGGTCCGCGGCGATGGAGAACTGGCACCGCATTCACTACGATCGCCGTTTTGCGGTGGAGCACGACAAGCTGCCCGACCTGCTGATCAATGGCTCGTTCAAGCAGCAGTTCATGGTTCAGATGCTCAAGGACTGGGCCGGGCCCTCCGGCTGGGTCTGGAAGATCGGCTTCCAGTTTCGCGCGATGAACAAGGTCGGCGAGGCGCTCGAGATCTGGGGCCGCGTGAAGGGCAAGCGCGAGGTTTCGGGCTTCGGCCTCGTCGAGCTGGACATCGGCATCGTGAACGAACAGGGCCAGGAATCGACGCCCGGCACGGGCATCGTGGCCCTGCCGCTTCGCGGCGGGCCGCCCGTGCCCTACCCCTTCGTACCGCCCGAGGACTGAGAGGCACCGGTCGCGAGGCCCAGCTTCTCACGGTAGTCGGCATCCACGTCCCGCACGCTGCCCAGGCGTTGCAGTGCGGCCAGCCGCATCGAATCGATCGGCTTCGACGTGTTGGGCGTGTCGCACACGACCCTTGCCTCGATCAACGCCTCGGCCGCGCTCGCATCCATGCCCAGCAACCCGCAAAGGATGGCCCGGTTGTCTTCGCCGTAGGCGGGTGCAGGCTTGCGGATCCGGACATCGCGCTGCCGCAGCTTCCATGGCCGGCCCATGATCGGGCGCAGGCCCACGGGGTCCGGGTGGCGCACGCGCTCGTGGAAGCCGCGCGTTGCGAGGTGTTCGTCGAGTAGCACGTCGCGGTTGTCGAAGACCGGCCCACAGGCGATACCGCAGGACTGCAGCCAGCGCATGAGCTTGCGCGCGTCGTGTCTCTGCGCCCAACTGCCCACCAAGGCGTTCACGGCGTCGCGATGCTCGCGGCGCCCAGCGGCCCTGGCGAAACGCGGATCCAGCGGGATGCGGTCAGCCGCCATCAAGGCGCACAGCGCGTGCCACTGCGCGTCGCTCTCGACCGTGATCGCCACCCAGCGGTCGTCACCCTGCGCGCGGAACACGTTGCTCGGTACGTGTTCCGGATGCTCGTTGCCCATTCGCTCCAGATCGCGTCCGTCGATCTGCACCTGTAGCAGCGGCTCGGGGATCAGCGCCGCGCCCACCTGGTACATGCCCAGATCGATATGCTGACCTTCGCCGCTGCGATGCAGGTGATGGAGCGCCGCGAAGATGGCGCCCAGGCCGGCCCAGCAGGCAAGGAAATCCGGATACGACTGGCCGGCTTTCCAAGGTTTGTCGCCGCGGTAGCCGGTGTAGGCCGCGATGCCCATCGTGGCTTCGAGCGTCGTGCCCTGGCTCGGGAAGCCGCTCCAGGGGCCGGTGCCGCCGTAGCCCGTGTTGGACAGCATGATCAGCGAGGGCCGGATCCTTCGCAATTCGTCATAGTGAAGGTTCCAGGACTTCATGACGCGCGGCGTGTAGTTCTCCAGCACGATGTCGCTCTGCGCCACGAGGGCGCGAAAGACTTCGCGCCCCTCGGGCCGGGACATGTCGATCACGATGGAGCGCTTGCCCCGATTGAGCACCTGGAAGATGCCCGAGCGATCGATCGCGCCCTCGCCGGTGTCGTCGTCGAGGTAGGTGGTGAACACGCCCTTGCGTGTCTGGTCCAGCTTGTGCGGCGCCTCGATCTTGATGACCTCGGCGCCCAGGTCGGCAAGGAGGCCGGCCATGTAGGGGACGGCGACTACCGTGGAGAGATCGAGGACGCGCATGCCCTCCAGCGGCAGCCTCGGCCGGACACCGCGCACGGGCGTGGCGTCGGCGCGCGGGGCGTGCGTTGCAGCAGGCTCGGCCAGCACTTCGGCCGTGTGCTCGCCCAGCAGCGGTGAGCGGCGGCGAATGGAGGTCGGCGTGGCCGACAGCCGCGCCAGTTGACGCGGAAAGCGAAAGCTGCCGGTGGCCGGATGCGTCAGTTCGATCCAGAAGTCGCGGGCCGCGAGCTGTTCGCAGGCCAGGAGATCCTGTGCCGTCTGCACCACGCCCAGCAGCAGCCTGCGGCGCGAGCCGTCCAGGAAGATCTCCTTGGCCTCGCGGTTGCTCACGCTGCGTTCCACCTCGGCGCGCACCTCGTCGACGTGCTGTGCGCGCTGGGCATTGCTCGCGTACCGGGGGTCGCGAAACGCTTCGTTGCGGAACAGATCGGCATAGGCCTCCAGCGGCGTCGGTCCGCCGAACTGGATCGCGACCCAGCCGCGGCGCGTCGGGATCGGCCCGCCCGCGAAAGGGTCCTGAACCGCGAGGCGCCTCCCTTGCACGGCGCCCATGAACGAGTAGTAGCTCTCGCACATCACGAGTTCGGACGCCAGGCATTCGTGAATCGACAGGTCCACGTGGTCCCCGATGCCGTCGCGCATCGCGGCGAAATGGGCCGCCAGCGTTGCGTAGGCCGCGTTGAGGCCAGCACAGAAGTACGCCTGCGAGAGCCCGTGCTTGAGCGGCTCGCGATCGGCCTGCCCGCTGATCTGCATGATCCCGCTCATCGCCTGGTGCACGAGATCGCTGCCCCGGTAGCCGGCATAGGGTCCGGCCTGCCCGAAGTCCGTCACGGAGGTGATCACCAGTCGTGGATTCCACGCGAGCAACGTTTCCGGCGCAAGGCCCCAGGCGGCGAGTTGGCCCGGGGAGAAGCTCTCGACGACGATGTCGCTGGCTCGCACCAGGCCCTCGAAGCGGGCGCGGTCGTCGTCGCCGGAAAGATCGAGCACGATGCCGCGCTTGTTCCAGTTCAGGTACTGGAACGTCAGGCTGCCCTCGCCGGGCGGAGCGCCACTGACCAGCGGCGGCAGGTGCCGCGCCGGGTCACCGCCCGGCGGCTCGATCTTGGTGACCTCGGCGCCGTAGTCTCCGAGCAGTCGGGCCGCGAAAGACCCTGCGATGCCTTCGCTCAGATCCAGCACGCACACACCCTCGAGTGCGCGAGGCGTTGCGACCGGTCCGCCGGGTGGCGCTGCGGTATCGGACATCGGGACCGCCTCCCTCAGCCCTTGAGCAGCTTGCGCGCGATCAGGATGCGCTGGATTTCGCTGGCGCCGCCGCCGATCTGCGCGTGGCGCAGGTAGCGGTAGAAGATGGTGAGCGGCAGATCGAGCGACTCGCCCATCGCGCCGTGCACCTGGATGGCATGGTCGACGCAGCGCGCGCCCCACTCGGTAGCGCAGAACTTGACCAGCGCGGCCTCGGCCCGCACGTCCTCGCCGGTGTCGGCGCGCGCCGCCATCTCGTAGGTCATCGAGCGCAGGGCCTGGATGTCGATGTGCATGTCCACCAGCTTCCACTGGATGGCCTGGCGCTCCGACAGCGGCTTGCCGAAAGTCACGCGCTGCTTGGCCCATTCGATGGACATGTCGAGCGAGCGCTGCATCTTGCCGAGGGCGTAGGGGCCGCGCAGCAGGCGGTCGTGGATGGTCAGCCAGCGCTGGCCGAGCGTGAAGCCCTGGCCGACCTCGCCCAGCACGTCCTCGTCGGGCACTTCGCAGTCGTCGAAGTGCACGACGTACTGCGTCGGGTTGGGCCCGAGCCATGTCCGCAGTCCGGGCTCTTCGACACGGAGGCCCGGGTTCTTGCGATCGATGAGGAACATGGTGATGCCGCCGCGCTGGCGCTTGGCGGGGTCGGTCACCGCCTGCACCATGAGGAAGTCGCAGCCGGCGGCGTTGGAGATCCACATCTTGGTGCCGTTGAGCACCCAGCGTCCCTCCTTGCGCACGGCGCGCGTCTGCATCATGCCGCCGGGGTCGGAGCCCGCGTTGGGCTCGGTCTGTCCAAAGGCCGTGGTCTTGGTGCCTTCGATCACGGGGCGCAGGAAGCGCTCGATCTGGTCGCCCTTGCATTCGTAGAGGATGTTGGCCACGTTGGCCACGTTGGCCATCGGCAGCGGGATCGGCGAATACATGAGCTGCTCGAGGATCGCGACCTGCGCCAGCATCGACAGGCCCATGCCGCCGTAGGCCTCGGGCACCATGAGGTACCACAGGCCGGTGTCGCGCGAAATCTTGAGCAGCCGGTCGGCCACTTCGGGCGAGAACACGGCACGCACCATCGGAAGCTCGCGCATGCCATAGGCGTGCTTGGGGCTTGCGAGGAACTCCTGTTCGAGCGGCAGCAGCTCTTCGCGCACGATGCGCCGCGCGACATCGCAGAATTCGACGATGTCGGGAGGCAGGGTGTAGGCGGGGGAATCGGTGGACGTCGTGTGCATCGGGTCTGTGCGAGTGGGTTGTCGGGGTCAGGCCGCGCCTCGCCGATAGAGCTCGGCGGTGCTCTCCAGGGAGTCGATCGCCATCAGCGCGTCGAACAGGGGGCGCGCCGGCGCGTTCAAGCCGCCGATGGCGAGGCAGCTCTCGACCTTGTCGAAGAACTCGCCCGGCAGGAGCGGACGCTCGGCGCCGCCGCGCACGTAGTCGACCGCACGGCAGAAGCGCTTGCCGCGCACGGTATCGATCGACACGCTGTCTTCCGGGGCCTCGCCGGGGCGGGTTGCGTCTTCGCGGTCGTCTGGCAGCACCTCGACGCGGCGCATCAGCTGCTGCACCTCGTCGCGCCGCACGAAGTCATCGTCGAGTTCACGCAGTCCGGCGCGCCGCGCGACCAATGCCGCGGCCATCGCGAAGTGCATGCTGAACCGCGCCTCGAGCGCTGTTTGCGGCTGCTCGTAGCGCAGTGTCGATTTGTTGCGCCGGCTGGTGCTCACGATGACACGCGCCACCTCGGACGGCTCGAGCGGATGTTCGGCCAGCAGCCCGAGCATGGCGTCGAGCGCGCGGTGCGTGGCGAAGCAGGCGGGGTACTTCTTGATGTTGAGCCCTCCTCGCGGGAGCTTCCAGTCGCGCCCGGCTTGGACCGGCGCCTGCAGGTCCACGCGGCCTGCGGGCGATATGCCGGCCATGAGCCCCTTGGGATGCTCAAGCGCTTCGTTCGACGCGGTGACCCCGGCCTCCGCGAGCCGCGCCGCGAGCACACCGGCATGGGCGGCATTGCCCGCATGCAGCGGCTTGGTCATGCTGCCGAAGTTCACGACCAGCCCGGCGCTCCGGGAGGCAGCGATCGCGAGCGCGTGGGCGGCACGGCCCGCGTCGAGCCCGCGCAGCGAGACGCAGGCCGCCGCGGCCGCGACGGGCCCGAGGACACCCGTCGGGTGCCAGCTGTGGTTGTGATAGTGATCCGGCTCGCGTCGAACGAGTTCGGCCCAGGTCTCGTAGCCGGCGGCGTACGCGGTGGCCATCTGTCTTCCATTGACGCCCAACGCGTCGGCCTCGGCAAGGATCGAAGGCACGAGCACCACGCTCGGATGGCCGCGCTGCGCAGCGTCGTCGAAGTCGAGCGCGTGCGCCGCCGTGGCGTTGAGCCATGCAGCCTCGGCCGGGCGGGCAGTGCCCCGGTCGAAGAACAGCCGGCTTTCGCCGGGCGCTGGTGCGAGCGCGGCTCGCAGCTTCTGCGCGACTGGCTCGTTGCGGCCGGCGATCAATGTTCCGACACAGTCCGTGAAGCCGATGCGCACGAAGGCCAGTGCCTCGGGCGGTACGTCGGCGTAGCGCAGGCCGGCACAGAAGGCTGCGAGTTCCGAGGTCAGCGGCATCCGCAGCGCCTCAGGCGACCGCCTGGCCGGCGATCCTGCGGCGCAGTGCGCGCAGGCTGCCGCCGGTCTTCACCGCGCCCGGCAGCGGGTGCCCCACGATGTCCTCGGCCAGCCGGGCCGTTTCCAGCAACGCTTCGAGATCGACGCCGGACTCGATGCCCATCTCCTCGCACATGAACACGAGATCCTCTGTGCATACGTTGCCTGCTGCGCCGCTGTGCGCGGCGAACGGGCAGCCGCCGAGACCGCCGACGGCCGCATCGAACAACGCCACGCCCATCTCGAGCCCGGCGTAGGCGTTGGCGATGCCCATGCCCCGGGTGTCGTGCAGGTGCAGGCTCAGCGCCAAGTCCGGGTAGGCCTCGCGCACCGCGCCCACCACGCGCCGGATCGACAGCGGCGTGGCCCAGGCCATCGTGTCGGCAAGCGAAAGGACCTTGATCGCGAACCCGTGCTCCGCGGCCACCCCCAGCATCTGCCCGGCCTGGGCGATCACGGTGGCGACCGGGATGTCGCCCTCGAAGTTGCAGCCGAACGCGGCGGCGATCGACATGCGCTCCACAGGCACCTCGCGCCGCTGGTACATGGCCGCGATCGCGCGCATGGCCTCGAGGTTCTCGGCCATGCTGCGCTTCTGGTTACGGCGCAGGAAGGTCTCCGAGGCAGTCAGGTTCAGGAGGCCCTTGATGTCGAGCCGCTCGGTCGCGATCGCGCGCTCGAGGCCACGCTCGTTGAGCCACAGCGCGGTGTAGGTCACGCCGGGAAACCGACGGAATCCCATGACCACGTCCTCGGCATCGGCCATGCCCGGCACGTTGTTCGCGGGCACGAAGCTCACCACCTGGATCTGCGTGAGGCCCGTCTGCGACAGGCTGTCGATGAGCTCGATCTTGCGCGCGGTGGGGATGTGGCCCTTCTCGAACTGGAAGCCCTCGCGCGGTCCTTCCTCCTTGATCGAGATGCGGTTCGGAAAGTCTGACATGCACCGGTCCTCGTTCACTTCATGGGGACGACATAGGAGGGAAACTCGCCGATCGCGGCCATCTCCACTTCCACCATGGCCGGGCCACGCACGGCGAGTGCCTGGCCGACCATGTCGCCAAGCTCGCCGGCCGCACGGACCTTCCAGAATGGCATGCCGGCCAGTTGCGCAAGCTGCCCGAAATCCGGCGACTGCAGATCGCCGTAGTGGCGGCGGCCGCTGTAGACGATGTCCTGGATGTGCTTGATCACACCGTAGCCGCCGTCGTTCATCACGAGGATCACGATGTCCAGCTTCTCCTGCACCGCGGTCCAGAGCTCGGTCATGTTCATCGCGAAGCCGCCGTCCCCGGCCATCATGACCACCTTGCGACCGGCCGGGTGCACGGCCACGCTGGCGCCGATCCCGAGTGGCAGACCCTGGCCGATGCCAAGGCCGATCGGGTAGATGCCGTCGTGCGGTCCGTATACCGGGAAGATCTTGTTGCCCCATGAGCCGTTGTGAAGCGTGACGTCCCGCACCCAGACCGCGTCGCGCGGCATCGCGGCACGCAAGCGCTCGGGAAACTCGGCGTACGGTCCGAGCGTGGCGCGAAATTCCGCAGTGGCCTTGACCTTGGCGGCAGCCACCTCGTCGCGGAAGTCTCCGTCGACCACGATGCGTCCGGCGAGCCGCCGGGCCAGCGCTTCGAGCGTGGCGGCGCTGTCGCCGCACACGAAGAGCTGCGACTCGTAGGTCCTGCCGTTGGCTGCGGGATCGAGGTCGATCTGGACCAGGTTCTTCGGCAATCTGCTTTGCCCGTCGCGGGTCTCATTGAGCCGCAGGCGCGAGCCAGCGACGATCAGCAGGTCGCATTGCTCGAACAACGACTCCACCACGGGGTCCGGACTGCTGTGGCGACTGCCGTTCAGCGCGCCCAGGTTCATCGGGTGATCGCCGGAGACGATGCCCTGGGCCGCCTGGCTGTTGACCATGCCGAAGCCGAGCGCCAGCAGCTTCGATGCGGCCGCGCCCGCGTCGCGCGCCCCGCCGCCCAGCCACAGCATCGGGCGGCGCGCGCGGGCCACGTGCTCGACGAGCGCATCGAGTTCGCCGCCCTGGGGCACGCGGCGCTGCGACAGCGGGAGCGTGAAGCGATCGAAAGCGGCCGGCCGCTCGATGGCGGTGCGCTGGATGTCGAAGGGAATCTCCACACTCACCGGCCCCATGCGCGGGCTCAGTGCCTCGACAGCGGCGCGCGTGAGCACGCCCAGCGCCTCCTGCGGCGCATTCACCCGGTAGGCGGCCTTCGACACTGAGCGCAGCATGCCGAGTTGATCGGCCACGTCGTGCACCGCCCCCTGCCCGCGCCCGATGCCGCGCGAAGGCGACTGGCCCGTGATGTGCAGGACAGGCGAACCTGCGAAGCCGGCTTCGAGCAGGCCCGAAGCCGCATTGGCCGCACCCGGACCCGTGCTGGTGATGAGCGCGCCGAGGCCACCGGACGCGCGCGCAAACCCGTCCGCCATGTGGGCCGCGCCCATCTCGCCGCGCGTCATCACGAAGCGGACCTTCTGTTGCCGCGCGACCGCGTCGAGGATCGGCACGTTGTGCACGGAGACGATGCCGAATGCAGCCTTCACGCGGCATTGCGCGAGAAACTCGGCGACGAGATCACCGACCAGGTAGGAGCTCATGAGGGGATTTCCTTGCAGTCTTCTAGCGCGTCGCATCCATTGTGTTAGCGCTATCTCAATGGCAATATAGAGACGCGACGGGTGCTTGTCAATGTCTTCGACGCGCCGCGCTGCATCCATTCAAGGAGATCCCGACATGTACGAGAAGCTCTGCCTGTTCATCGATGGCGAGTTCATGGCCGGCGACGGCCGCAACGAGCAGGACGTATTCGATCCTGCGACGGGACAGGTCATCGCGCGCCTTCCCCACGCAACGACGGTCGACCTCGATCGCACGCTGGCCGCGGCTGAGCGCGCCTTCAGGGCGTGGCGCGTGACTCCTGCGCTGGAACGCGGTGCGGTGCTGCGCCGCGTGGCACAGCTCACGCGCGAACGCGCCGATGCCATCGCGCACAACATCACGCTGGACATGGGCAAGCCGCTCAAGGAGGCGCAGGGTGAGGTCACGCGCTGCGCGGAGATCTTCGAGTGGCATGCCGAGGAATGCCGGCGCATCTATGGACGCGTCATCCCGCCGCGCCAGCCCAACGTGCGGCAACTGGTGCTGCGCGAGCCGGTCGGTGTGTGCGCCGCTTTCACGCCCTGGAACTTTCCCTACATCCAGGCGGCCCGCAAGGTCGCGGCAGCGATCGGCGCCGGCTGCAGCGTGATCCTCAAGGGCCCGGAAGACACGCCCAGCGCGATCGTCGCGATGGCGCGCTTGTTCCACGAGGCCGGGTTGCCGCCTGGCGTCTTCAACGTGGTCTGGGGGGTCCCGGTGGAGGTCTCCACGTACCTGCTGGAATCGCCGATCGTTCGCAAGGTGTCCTTCACGGGCTCCGTGCCCGTGGGTCGGCAGATCGCGGCGCTTGCGGGCGCGCGGCTCAAGCGGATGACGCTGGAACTCGGCGGCCATTCCCCGGCGATCGTCTGCGAGGACGCCGACGCCGAGCGCGCGGCGGACCAGCTCGCCACGCTCAAGTTCGCCAACGCCGGGCAGATCTGCACCTCACCCAATCGCTTCTACATCCACGAGAAGATCTACGACCGCTTCATGGCGCGCTTCATCGGTCACGCGAGCGGCATCAAGGTCGGCGCCGGGCTCGATCCCGACACGCGCATGGGTCCGCTCGCGCACGAGCGGCGGCTACCGGCGATGGCGGAGTTCGTGCAGGACGCACAGGAGCGCGGTGCGCGTATCGAGACTGGCGGCCACCGCATCGGAACCGCAGGCAACTTCTTCGAGCCGACCGTGATGACCGAGCTGCCACAGCCGGGTGATGACACTGGAGCCCTTCGGCCCGATCGCGCCCTGCGTGCGCTTCAAGGACCTCGACGAGGCCATCCGCCGCGCGAACGCGCTGCCCTATGGCCTGTCGTCCTATGCCTTCACGAACTCGACCCGCAACGCCCTCGCGCTGCAGAACGGCATCGAGTCGGGCAACGTCAACATCAACCACTTCGGCCAGGCGCTTGCCGAAGTGCCCTTCGGCGGCATCAAGGACAGCGGCGTCGGCAGCGAAGGCGGCGTCGAGACCTTCGACGGCTATCTCAACACCAAGTTCGTGACGCAGATGGACTGAAGGCCGCGGGGCCGGACCCCCGGCGGCCCTCCTGGTCAGGGCTTCGGCTGTGGTGCGGCGCCGGGCTCGGCCCAGTGCTCGATCGAAGTGACAAGCTCGGTCATGTCGCGCTGCATGCCGTCCTGCCGCCCCACGAAGTTCCAGAGCTGGCGCACGGTGTTGCCCACCCACATCGGCACGCCGAGCGCCTCGCATTCCTCGACGGCCAGGCCGATGTCCTTGCAGACGCTGCTGATCGGAAAGCCGAAGTCGAAGCTGCGCGGCAGCACCTGCTTCATGAACTTGTCCTGCGACGCGCCGCTGCGTCCGCTGCCGGCGTTGATCGCGGACATCATCACCTCGGGATCGAGACCGCCCTTGACGCCCGCGACGAAGGCTTCCGAGGTGATCGCGAAGGCGGTCGAGGACAGCATGTTGTTGAGCAGCTTCAGCAGCTGCGCCTGCCCGGGCTGCGGGCCGACCATGAACAGCTTGCCGAAGGTCTCCAGCAGCTCGCGCACCTGCGCCGTGGCCTCGGGCCGGCCCGCCACCATGACCGCCAGCGTGCCCTTCTGCGCGCCCGCGGCGCCACCACTGACCGGTGCGTCGACCAGGTCGATGCCCTTCTGGAGCAGCCCGGCGGCGGCGTGGCGCGTGGCGCGCGAACCAACGGTCGACAGGTCCACCATGATCTTCACGGCCTTGCCGTCCTTCACGCCGCCGGTGCCCAATGCCACCTCGGTGAAGATCGCCGGGCTCGGCAGGCTGGTGAATACGACCGGGGCGGTGTCCACCACCTCCGCGATGCTGGCCGCGCCCCTGGCGCCGGCGGCGACGAGCGCAGCGACGGCCTGCTCGCTCTTGTCGTAGGCCAGTACGGTGTGGCCCTTTGCGATGAGATGCTTCGCGATGGGGTTGCCCATCACGCCGACACCAATGAAACCTATGGTTCTTTTCTCAGTCATGGTGATCCCCTCCTGCCGTCAGATGCCCATGTCCTTGAAGACCTGCCGCGCGATCTTGAACGACGACAGGCCGGCCGGCATGCCGCAGTAGACCGCCACCTGCAGGAAGGCCTCGCAGATCTCGTCCTTGGTCATGCCGTTGTTGATCGCGCCGCGCACGTGGATCGCGAGTTCATCCGGCTTGTTGAGCGCCGCGATCATGCCGAGGTTGAGCAGACTGCGCGACTTGCGGTCCAGGCCGGGGCGCGACCAGACGTCGCCCCAGCAGTACTGCGTCACCAGTTCCTGCATGGGCATGCTGAAGTCGTCGGCCGCCTTCAGCGAGGCGTCGACGTAGCTGTCGCCGACCACCTGGCGACGCACCTTCAGCCCTTGTTCGTAGAGTTCCTTGTTCATTGCAATTCCTCGGGATGGTTGGATGGATTCATCAGACGATACCGGCGGCCAATGGCATCAGCGTGGCCGCATCGCCGCGCTGGCCCAGTGACCAGATGGCATCGGCCAGCGGTGCGGGGTCGCAACCACTGCCGCCCCATGCGGCCAGTTCGACCAGCTTGCGCTCCAGGTCATCGTCGCTCAATGGTCTGGCGAGACTGCCACGCGCCGCGTCCACGTGGTGCGACAGCTTTCGCCCATCGCGGACATGCAGCACGACGGTGGCCGACTCGATGCCGTAGCGCGGGTCGTCGACGAACACGAGCCGACCGGCGAACGCGGCCCACTCGGGTCGCGCGACGCTGGCATCGCTGAATTCGTCCAGCCCGGCCTTGCCGCGTGCCAGCGCCACCGCCACGGCATGCTGCGCGCTGACCTGCGCCTCGCGCCCCGAACGCGGCGCCGGCCGATCGGTGCGCTCGCGCAGCAGCGGATGGCCGATGAGTTCGACCCGCTCGATGTCGACCAGCGGCAGCGGCGCTTCCTGCCGCAGCGCGAGACAGGCTTCGATCACCGGATTGAGCACCACGCCGCAGGGATAGGGCTTGTAGGTGTTGTTCATCAACTCCCACCGCTGGCCGAGGCCTTGCGTCAACGCGTCGATGTCGGGCTTCTCGCCCGTCACGCGCAGGAAGCCGCGAGGCCCTTCGAGCGGCATCGCCGGTCCCTCGAAACCCTGGGCGGCCAGCAGTGCCGAGAGGATCCCGTTGGAGGCCGCATTGCCGACGCCGATGCTCTTGGCCATGCTGCCCAGGTTCTCGACGAGCCCGCTCGACTGCGCCGACGCGTTGCCCAGCGCCCACAAGGTGCGAGCCTCGCTCAGTCCGAGCGCGCGCGCGCACGCCGCCGCCGCACCGAACACGCCACAGGTCGAAGTGATGTGCCAGCCCCGCTGGTAGTGGCCCGGCGAGATGGCGTTGCCCAGCCGGCATTCGATCTCCACGCCGAGCACGAAGGCCAGCAGCAGGTCGCGTCCGGTCATCGGACGCATCTGCGCCAGCGCCAGAAGCGCCGGCGCCACTGGCGCGGTCGGATGGATGATCGTCGGCAGGTGCGTGTCATCGAAGTCGAAGACGTTGCCGCTCATGGCATTGAGCGAGGCCGCGTGCAGCGCATCCGTCTTTCCGGTGCGGCCGATGACCGTGCACGTCCTGTCGGCACTGAACGTGGAGAACACGCTGGCCGCGGCATTCAGTGCCGGGTCTCGGCAGCCGGCGAGCGCCGTGGCGAAGAAGTTCAGCAGCGCGCGCTTGGCCTCGTGCTGCACTTGTGCGGGCACCTCTTCCCATCGCGTTCGGGCGACATATTGCGCCAACCGCCCGCTGGCCGAGATGGCTTCCCTACCCTCGCTCAGCTCGCCAGCCATCCGCCCTCCACCGGCAGCACAGAGCCCGTGATGTCGTTCCCCGCGTCACCACAAAGGAAGACCAGCAGGTCGGCGATATGGGCCGGATCGACGAAGCGCTGAATCGGTTGCTTGCCGGCCAGGAAGCGCTGCGTGGCCTCTTCACGTGCCAGGCCGGTTTCCTCCATCAACGCGCTGATGCGCCCCTCGCTGGTGGGCGTGAGCACGGCACCTGGACAGATTGCGTTGCAGGTGATGCCCTGGTTGATCGTCTCGAGCGCGACCGCTCGCGTGAGCCCGATCAACGCGGTCTTGGTGGTCACGTAGTCGATGCGGTTGGCCACCGCGCGCGCGCCGTAGACCGACGTCATGTTGAAGATGCGACCCCAGCCGCGCTCGCGCATGCCGGCCAGGCTCAGGCGAATGGTGTGGAAAGCGGCACTGAGGTTGACCGCCAGCGCACGATCCCAGCATTCGACCGGAAAGGCGGAGATGCCGGCGAAGTGCCGGGTCACGGCATTGTTCACGAGGATGTCGATGCCGCCGTGGCGCTCCTGAATGTCGCGAACCAGCCGCTCGGTGGCTCCCGCATCCGCCAAGTCCGCACGAACATACGCGACACTGACGCCGTGCTCGCGCTCCAGCTTCGCCTGCTGCGGTTGCACGCTCTCCGGCGGCTCGATGCCATGCAGCACTATCTTGCAGCCGGCGCCCGCCAGTCCCTCGGCGATCGCATAGCCAAGGCCCGCCGCGGAGCCTGTGACAAGCGCGATTTTTCCCTTCATGGTCGATGCTTCCCGTTGCTCAGGTTCTGGCCGGATCGGCCTGGAATAGGTGATAGCGTTAACATCATGCGCCCAAAAAAGCCGCCGCGCAAGCTTTTCAAAACAGCTTGTCCGCGGCGGCGGCGTCAGGTGCTTTCGCGTTGGATGACTTCGAAGCCCAGGTCGATGCGAACGGTATCTTCCGAGCCCCGCATGCGCTGAAGGAGCGCGTCGGCGCTGCGGCGCCCGATTTCCAGCCGCGGCAGGCGCAGGCAGGTCAGTCGAGGCACCGTGTGCTGCAGGATATCCAGGTCGTCGAAGCTCGCGAGGGCAATCCGGCCTGGTACCTTCCAGCCGCGACGCTGCGTCTCGAAGAGCGCACCGATGGCCAGGACGTCACCAGCGAAGAAGATGACATCCACGTCCGGCGCGCGATTCATCATGTCGACCATCGCGTGGGCGCCAGACGTCAGGCCAGGGCCGACCTCGCTGATCAGGATCGGGTCCTTGGCGCGGCCCAGGCTCTTGAGCGCCGCCAGGTAGCCGCGCTGGCGCTCCCGCGCGCGGCGATTGATCTTGGTGTCAAGACTGACGAAGCCGATGCGCTTGTAGCCGCGCGCCGCCAGATGCAGGGTCATGGCCTTGGCGGCCTCGGCATTGGAGTAGCTCACGACCATGTCGATCGGCGAGCGTGGGATGTCGCCGGTCTCGATCACCGGGACGCCGGCGCTGGCCATCATCTGTAGCGCACGGGGGGTGTGGTCCGTGTTGTGCAGGATGAGTCCGCACACCCGCTGCGCCAGCATGGCCCCGATGAGTGCCTCCTCCTCCTGCAGCGAATATCCGCTGTCCGCGAGGATCAGGTGCAGGCCGCCGGTGCGAAGCACGTCGGCGGTGCCCTTGGCCGTCTCGGCGTAGAGCGAATTCTGGATGCTCGGGATGATCTGCCCCACCACGCTCGACCGGTTGGAGGCCAGGTTGGCGGCAATGCTGTTGGGCACATAGCCGATCTTCTGCACGGCATCCAGAACGACCTTGCGCGTCTCTTCCGAGAGCTTCTGCGGTTGCCGCAGCGCCCTCGACACCGTCATGAGCGAGACCCCTGCGGCCTTGGCGACGTCCCGCATGCGGACACCCGGCCCGCCGGTACGGATCTTGGTCTCAGTCACGGTCGATGCCTCCGCGGGCCTGGCGGCCGTGCCGGTCGGTTTCTTGTGCCATGTCGCAGCTTGGTTGGTGTCGCATCGCGAAATGATACGTGACGGATATGCGTGATAGCGGTATCATCTTTCGAGCCCATTCCGCATTCAGGATCGAAGGAGAAGCTGCGCATGCCCGCCCCCACGGAAGACTATCGCGTGTATGCGATCAAGTACGCCCACAACGAGCGCCGCTCCGGTGCCAATTTCCTGGGGGGAGACGTCCACGACGTGCCGATGCCGCTGGATTATTTCATCTGGGCCGTGGTCGGGTCATCCCGCACATTCCTGGTGGATACGGGCTTCGACAGCCAGGTGGGCACGAAACGGGGCCGCAGGATCACGCGCCCGATCGAGGACGGGCTGAAGGCCATCGGCATCGAGCCCGCGTCGGTAGAGGATGTGATCCTGACGCACATGCACTATGACCATGCGGGCAACCGCGAGCTCTTTCCGCGCGCCCGCTACCACCTGCAGGACCGCGAGATGTCCTATTGCACGGGCCGTTGCATGTGCCATCGGCCGATCGCCCATCACTTCGAGCCCGACGACGTCGCGTCGATGGTGCACCGGGTCTTCGAAGGGCGTGTGCGCTTCCATGACGGCGACTCGCACGTTGCGCCCGGCCTCAGCGTGCACCGCGTCGGTGGCCACACGCAAGGCATGCAGGTGGTGCGGGTGCACACCCGGCAGGGCTGGATGGTGCTGGCTTCGGATGCTTCGCACTTCTACGCCAACATGGAGCAGAAGCGACCCTTTCCCGCAGTCGACAACGTCGGCGACATGCTCGAAGCCTATGCGCGCCTCTATGCGCTGGCCGATGCGCCGCAATGGGTGATCCCGGGCCATGACCCCGAAGTGCTGCGTCGTTTCGCTGCCGGCAGCCGGGAACACGAAGGCTGGATCGCGCGCCTCGATACGCCGGCATGAGGTGAGCGGCGGCGCAGGCCTTCTTGCGTCCTTCTCAGTCCAGCTTGACGTTGGCGGTCTTGATGATGGACCGGTACATGTCCGAGTCGCTCTTCATCAGCGCCTGGAACTGGTCGGTCGGGAGGCTGAAGCGGCCCATGCCGCCGACGTCGAGCTTCTCCTTGACTTCCGGCAACCCCATGATGCGGTCGATTTCCGACGAGAGCCGGGCCACCACTGGCTTCGGCGTACCGGCAGGCGCCAGCACGCCATACCAGATACGGATGTTGTAGTCGGGTAGCCCCGCTTCGGCGAAGGTCGGCACGTCGGGCAGCGAAGGCAGCCGTGCCGTGCCCGAGACCGCCAGCGCCCTGAGCTTTCCGCTGCGGATGTGCGGCAGCACGATGATCGGACTGCCGTAGGTGAACTGCACCTGTCCCGCGATGAGGTCCGTCACGGCCGGCGCGCCGCCCTTGTAGGGCACATGGGTGGTCTTCACGTCGGCCATGATGTTGAGCAACTCGCCCGCGAGGTGATTGGGGTTGCCGCTGCCTGCCGACGAGAAGTTCAGCTCGCCCGGTTTCGCCTTGGCCAGTGCGATCAGTTCTTTCAGGCTCTTGGCGGGCACGGAGGGATTGACGCAGAGGATCACCGGGCTCTCGCTGAGCATCGCGACCGGCACGAAGTCTTTCAGCGGATCGTAGTTGGTCGGCACCAGCAGTGGGTTGGTGACGTGCGAGGTCGACGCCAGCAGCAGTGTGTAGCCATCGGCGGGCGACTTGGCCGTGAGTTCGGTGCCGATCACGGCGTTGCCGCCCGGGCGGTTGTCGACGACGATCTGCTGTCCTAGCGACTCGCTCAGCTTCTCGCTGAGCACCCGCGCCAACGGATCGACGCTGCCGCCCGGCGGAAATGGCACGATCAGCCGGATGGGCTTGGTCGGAAATTGTGCCGGAGTCTGCGCACTTGCAACCACGGGCATGAGAAAGGAAGCGGCCGCAAGCGCGGCGGCGACAAGCGAAGCGAGTCTCGGCATGGTGTCTCCTGTCGTTTCAGATCCGGACGCTGCGATGTACGGCCGGCGGTTTCAGTCGCCGATCTCGACCATCACCTGGCCGTCCTCGATGCGGATGGCGAAGACCGGCAAGTCTTCCCTTGCGGGTGGACTCAGCACCTTCCCCGTCCTGACGTTGAAGCAGGACTGGTGCATTGGGCACTCGATCGTGTCGCCGTCCAGGTAGCCGTCGGACAGCTTCACGTCGGACTGGTGCGGGCAGATGTTTCCCACGGCGCAGATCTCGTCGCCGAACCGGTAGAGCGCGATGGACCTCCCCGCCAGCTCGACGGCGAGCGGCACGCCGTCCCAGATGTCTTCGAGCACGCCGGCCCGATGCCAATCACTCATGTCGTCTCGTCTCCGGTCGAAGCCTGTGGTCTTGAATTCGTGATAGCGCTAACTCGAATCAACTCTAGGCGGCGATCGATGTCCTGTCAAGCCTGCGCAAAGGCGTCGACCCGCAGGAATCGCGTCAGTCATGCGGGGGCGCCTTCGAAGTGCGCGCAGCCGGCCGAAGCACATGCGCCAACTCGCCCACCAGGCCCCGGCGGAAGGTCATGACGCACGCCATGAAGATGAGGCCGGTCACCAGGGGCACGGACACGCCGATCGCGCGAAACCAGTCGATGCCGGTCGCCGCGGCGAGAAAGTTGCCGATGTCGCCGAGCTTGTCCTCCAGCGCCACGATGACCGCGGCGCCGAAGATCGGGCCGATGAAAGTGCCCATGCCGCCGATCAGCGTCATGAGGATCACGAGTCCCGACATCGACCAGTGCACATCCGTCAGCGTCGCCGAGCCGAGCACCACGCTCTTGGTCGCGCCGGCGAGGCCGGCGAGTGCCGCGGACAGCACGAACGCGAGCAGCTTGTACTTCGAAACGTCGTAGCCAAGCGAAAGCGCCCGCGGCTCGTTTTCCTTGATCGCCCGCAGAATCTGGCCGAAGGGCGAGTGCACGATGCGCACCGTGAGGCCGAAGCCGCCCACCACGACGGCCAGGACGAAGTAGTACATCGTCAGGTCGTCGCCGAGGTTGATGAAACCGAGGAGCCTTCCGCGGGGAATGCCCTGCAGTCCGTCCTCGCCGCCGGTGAAAGGCGCCTGCAGGTAGAGGAAGTAGAGCATCTGCGCCATCGCGAGCGTGATCATCGAAAAGTAGACGCCCTGTCGGCGAATCGCCAGTCCGCCGACCACGAAGCCCACCAATGCCGAGCCGGCGGTGCCCGCGAGGATGCCGAGCTCGGTCGGCCATCCGAGGGATGCGAGCGCATAGCCGCACAGATAGGCCGCGCCACCGAAGTAGGTCGCGTGCCCGAAGGACACCAGGCCAGCGAAGCCGATCAGGAGATTGAAGGCGCACGCAAAGAGCGCATAGCAGAGCACCTTCATCACGAGCACCGGGTACACCACCGCGGGCGCCGCCAGCAAGACGAGCAGCGCGATGACGTAGCCGAGCGTTCTCAGGTTCATGTGTTGCCTATTTCTCTCTGCCAAAGAGCCCGCTGGGGCGCAGCAGCAGCACGATCGCCATCACGATGAAGACGACGGTCGCGGACAGTTGCGGATAGAGCATGCTGGCGATGCCTTCGACCACGCCCAGGGTCAGGCCCGTGAGGATGGCGCCAAGGATCGAGCTCAGCCCGCCGATCACGACCACGGCGAAGACCACCACGATCAGATTACTGCCCATCAGCGGCGAGACTTGCACCATGGGCGCGGCGAGCACGCCGGCCAAGCCCGCAAGCGCCGCACCCAGGCCATAGGTCAACGTGACCATCAGCGGCACGTTGACGCCGAAGGCCTCCACCAGCTTGGGGTTCTCGGTGCCGGCGCGCAGGACGGCGCCGAGTCGGGTCTTCTCGATAGCGAACCAGGTCGCGAAGCAAACGACCAGCGACGTGATCACCACCCACGCACGGTAGTTGGGCAGCACCATGAATCCGATGTCGGTCGCGCCGCTGAGCAATGCCGGTACGGCGTACGACCGACCGGAGACCCCATACAGGGAGTGGAACAACCCCTCGAGCGCCTGCGCCAGGCCGATCATCAGCAGCATGCCGTAGAGGTGGTCCAGCCGTGCGAGCCGGCGCAGCAGGATCATCTCGATGACGATGCCGAAAGCACCGACCACCAGCGGCGCAAGGATCAGCATCGCCCAGTAGTTCATGCCGGCATAGCTGAGCCCCATCCACGCGAGGAAGGCACCCAGCATGTAGAGCGCGCCGTGCGACAGGTTGATGACGTTGAGCAGGCCGAAGATGATCGCCAGGCCCAGCGAGAGGAGTGCGTAGAAGCTGCCGCTGACGAGCCCGAGGAACAACTGGGCCAGCAGGACTTGAAAGGGAATGCCGAAGATTTCCATACCATGCGCGCCGCGCGTCAATGCGACGACGCTGCGGGTGAATCACGTGCGGGGGACAGCGCCTATTTCCACAGCGCGCATTTCGATTCGGCCTTGGTCGTGTAGGCCTCGTCGCCGGGGATTTTGCGAACCGTCTTGTAGTAGTCCCACGGGTACTTCGATTCCGCCGGCGTCTTCACCTGGCGCAGGTACATGTCGTAGACCATGCGCCCATCGGTGCGGATCTCGCCGTGCTTGGTGAACATGTCGCTGATCGGCGTCGACTTGAGCGTTGCCATGACCTTGTCGCCGTCGTCGGTGCCGGCGGCCTTGACCGCCTTCAGATAGGTGGTGACGGCCGAATAGTCGCCCGCCTGCATCGAGCTGGGCATCTTCTTCATCCGGTCGAAGTAGCGCTTGGCCCAGGCACGCGAGGCCTCGTCCTGGTCCCAGTACCAGCCATCGGTCAGGAACATCCCCTGCGTCAGCGGCAGCCCCAGCGCGTGGATCTCGGTGATGTGGGTCAGGATCGCCGCGAGGCTCATGGTCTTGTTGATGCCGAACTCGTTGGCCACCTTGATCGCGTTGATCAAGTCGTCCCCGCTCGTCGCGAGGCCGAGGATCTTCGCCTTCGAGGCTTGCGCCTGCAGCAGGAGGGCCGAGAAGTTGGGCGTCGCGCCGACGGGATGCTTGACGCTGCCGAGGACGCGTCCGCCCTTGGCCTTCACCACGTCCGCGGTTTCCTTTTCGAGCGAGGTGCCGAAGGCATAGTCGGCGGTCAGGAAGAACCAGTCCTTGCCACCCGCGTCGACGATGGCACCGCCGGTTCCGCGTGCGACCGAGACCGTGTCGTAAGCGTAGTGCACGGTGTACGGGGTGCACTCTTCGTTGGTGAGCCGCGCAGTGGCTGCCGTGATCGCGAACATGGGCTTCTTCTTGTCGGCAGCGAGCTTGGCGAGTGCAAGTGCGGCGCCGGAATTGGCGCCGATCACGAGCATGTCGATGCCGTCGCGGTCGAACCATTCGCGCGCTTTCGACGACGCAACGTCCACCTTGTTCAGATGGTCGGCGTAGAGGAATTCGACCTTCTTGCCGTTGACCGCGCCGAAGTCCTGCACGGCCATCTTGATCGCCTCGACCCCACCCTGTCCGTCATTGTCCGAGTAGACCCCGGAGATGTCGGTCAGAAAGCCGATCTTGATCGTGTCGCCCGAATACTGTGCGAGCGCAGGCGCAGACGAACTCAGGGCGAACGCCGAGAGAATGGCCGGCAGGCTTCGCCTCGGATTGAACTGTTGCTTGAACATGGGGTCCTTTGCCTCGCTAATCCACCTTGATGCTGGCGGCGCGGATAACCCCGCGCCACCTCGTTGATTCAGACTGGATGAACTGGCCGAAGTACTCAGGCCCAAGCGGCGGGACATACGCGCCCCACTTGTTCACCCGCTGCGCGATGTCCGGCATCTTCATGATGGCCGAGATCTCCGAGACGAGCCGGTTCACGATAGGGGTCGGCGTGCCGCGGGGCGCCAGGACGCCGATCCAGCCCTCCACCACGAAGTCCTTGTAGCCGGCCTCGGCGACCGTCGGGACGTCCGGCAGCAACGGCGATCGCTTCGCCGAAGTCACGGCGAGCGGCCGGAGCTTTCCGCTGGTGAACTGCGCGAGCGAACCCGAGATGACCTCGAAAGTGACCGGGACCACGCCGCCGATGACGTCTGTGCGCGAGTTGGCCCCGCCCTTGTACGGCACATGGATCAGCTTCGCTCCGGTCGTGTGCGCGAACAACTCACCCGCCAGATGCAATGAGGTGCCGACACCTGCTGTGGCGTAGGGCACGGGATCCTTCTGGGCGCGCGCGTAGTCGATGAACTCTGTCAGGGTCTTCGCGGGAAAGGAGGCGCTGACGATCAGGACATTGGGATACGCCAGCAAGAGGCTGACGGGTGCCAGGTCTCGTTCAGGGTCGTAGGCAAGATTGCGATAAAGGCTCTGGCTCACCGTCACCGGCCCCGGATTGCCGAGCACGATCGTGTAGCCGTCCGGTGCGGCCTTGGCGCCAAGCTCCGTGCCGATGTTTCCGCCCGCGCCCGTCCTGTTTTCGACCACCACGGGCTGTCCGAGCCGATCGGACAGCTTTTGCGCCACCAGTCGCGCAATCGTGTCGGAGAGGCCGCCAGCGGTGTAGGGAACAATCCAGCGAATGGGTCGCGAAGGCCAATCCTGCGCCTGCGCCGGCAGGACCCCGCCGAAGCCAAGCACCATCGCGACAAGCACGAGGGCGGAGCGCTGTTGCGCGCGGCACCAGCTGACCAATCTCATTGTCTCCATTAGCGTCCAGCCGAAGTGTTAACGCTATCACTCTAGTCTCGCCTTGAAGCGCTGTCAACCGGTGCCGCGAAAGCTCGCGTGCCCGCTTGATCTCGCGCAGCGTGCAGGAAGAAGTCGGGCGACAGCTTGCGGATCTGTTCGTAGATCTTCATGCCGCCCCACGGTTCCGGTGTCAGGTTGATGAATCGGGCCCCCGGGTGCGCGGGCGCGCCCTGCTGTCACCGTCACCGTCACCGTCAGCCGGGCTTCTCAGTTGCGCACGATCGCATAGGCCGCCACTCCGGCGACCACGCCGGTGCGGCGCGCTCGCTCGCGGGCGCGCATCTCGTCGTCCCAGCGGCGGCGGTCGCACTCCCATGCGTCGCCGGTGATCCAGAGGCAGTCGGCATGGCGCTGGTCGGCCCGGTTGCGCTCTGACGCGCCTGCGACACCGCCGGCAACCACGCCAGTCACCACGCCCGCGCGCTGCGCATCGCGGCGGTTGTGCCAGTCGTTGTTCCAGTGGTTGTTGTTCCACCCGCTGTCCCAATGATGCGGCGGCGGACGATGGCGCGAATGGTGGCGCTGCGCGTCGGCCGTGCCCGCAACCAGCATCAGCGCAAGTGCCAGGGCCACTGCTCCCCGGGCGCGCAGAGCGTTCGTCGCGCTCATGGCTTCTGCACCAGGTCGACGAGGCGGGTCGAAGCCGGATTAGCCGCGGTAGCGCATGCCTTGCCGAGCCTGGCGATGGTGGTGCTGATCCAGTCACGCGTGAGCCGGCCGGTCGACGGTCCGTTGCGCCCTGTGAGATAGCCGTGCAGCCAGACCATGCCGTTGCCGAGGTAGTCCTGGGCCTCGACGGCGCGGCGGCGCTGCACCTCGCTCGCGTTCGCGCCCGGCAGTACCTGTGAGGCTGCGGCGTTGAAGTCGGCGCACGACAGGGTCGACGCGTCGTCCGGGATAGCCGGCGCCGACGCGGAAGGTTGAGAGACCTGCGCCATGACGGCCTGCCCGATGAAAATCGATCCGATCACTGCCAAAGTCCTGAGTCGATGCATCTGCGCTCCTTGGACGGCTCGGTGCCGTTTGCTCGGCCATCCTAGGAAGTTCGGCCTCAGGCGTCCATCGCTTCGATTGGGTCGCCGTCCGTCAGGCCCGCGCGCCGATCCCTCAGGCCTCGACCCGGCCGGCGCAAAACTTCTCGTTGACGAAGTCGAGGAAGGCGCGTACGCGCTGGCTCTGGTTGCGCTTGCTCGCGTAGACCACGTAAAGCGGCTCCTCCGCATCCACCTGCAGCCCCTCGAGCACGCGCACGAGGCGCCCGGACTGGACGTCCGGCCCGATGTGGACGTCGGAGAGTCGCACGATGCCGAGCCCGTTGACCGCGAAGGTGCGCAGGAGCTCTGCCGAGTTGCTGCCGATGTTGCCCTTGACGTCGAGCGTGATGTGATCGTCACCGCTGCGCAGCGGCCAGCCGCTGCGAAAAGACCCCGGCAGGAAGTTCAGGCAATTGTGTTGCGACAAGTCCTCGAGGGTCAGCGGAATGCCGGCCCGGGCCAGGTACTTCGGCGCTGCGCACACGCTCCAGCGCGTGGTGGCGATGCGCCGCGCCACGAGCGAAGAGTCGGGAATGCTGCCGCTCTGGAACGAGACGTCGATCTGGTTCTCGAACATGTCGATCGGCGCCGCCGTCAACATGAACTCGACACGCATCTTCGGATGGCGCTCAAGAAACTCCGGCATCAACGGTGAGATCTGGAACTGCGCCAGCAGCAACGGGCAGTTGATGCGCAGCACGCCCGAGGCCTCCAGCTGCGACTGCCCGAGACCGCTCTCCGCCTCCTCCAGCGCGTCGATCACGCGGTGCGCGCCTTCGATAAAGCGCTCGCCCTCACGGGTGAGCTTGAGCACGCGCGACGTCCGGTGGAACAGCCGCACGCCGAGCCGGTCCTCCATGCGCTGGATCAACTTGCTGACGGTCGACGGATTGCAGTCGAGGCTGCGCGCCGCGGCGGAGAAGCTGGTCTCCTCGGTGACCCGAAGGAAGACGTCCAGCTCCCGGATGCGATCGTTCATGCCCGGCAGTATCCCCCGTCAATCCGTCTTGATCCACACCGCCTTTGTCTGGAGGTACTCCTCCATGTGCTGCGCGCCGGATTCGCGGCCGTAGCCGCTCATCTTGTAGCCGCCGAAGGGCACGGCGGGGTCCATCACCTGGTAGCAATTGACCCAGACCGAGCCGGCCCGCAGGCCCTTCGCGATGCGGTGGACCTTGCTCACGTCGCGCGTCCAGACGCCGCTTGCGAGCCCGTAGTCGGTGTCGTTGGCGCGCCGGAGCATGTCGTCGATGTCGTCGAAGGGGAGCGCGGAAATCACGGGTCCGAAGATCTCCTCGCGCGCGATCTTCATCTCGTCCCTGACCCCGGCGAACACGGTGGGCTCCACGAAGTAGCCGTTGGACAGGCCGTCACGTTCGATGCGCTTGCCGCCGGCGAGCGCCTGGGCGCCCTCCTCCTTTCCGGCGGCGAGATAGCCGCAGACGCGGTCGAGCTGCTCCTTCGACACGAGCGGGCCGAGTTGCGTGTCGGCATCGAGCGGATTGCCCACGCGCAGGGTGCGCGCGAACTCGGCCACCTTGTGCACGAACTCGTCATGGACCTTGCGCTCGACGAACAGCCGCGTGCCGGCGCTGCAGATCTGGCCCGAGTTGCCGAACACAGCCATCGCCGCGCCGGGCACGGCCGCATCGAGATCCGCGTCGGCGAACACGATGTTGGGCGACTTGCCGCCGAGTTCCAGCGAGACGCGCTTGATGTTGCCGGCCGAGGCGCGAATGATCTTCTGGCCCACTTCGGTCGATCCCGTGAATGCGATCTTGTCCACGCCAGGGTGGGCAGCGAGCGCGGCGCCGGCCGCGCCCATCCCCGTGACGACGTTGACCACGCCCGGCGGCAGGCCCGCCTCGGCGCACAACTCCGCCAGGCGCAGGGGCGACAGCGGTGCCTGCTCGGCCGGCTTGAGCACGATGGTGCATCCCGAGGCCAGCACCGGGCAAAGTTTCCAGATCGCCAGGCCGATCGGCCCGTTCCACGGATTGATCGCGGCGACGACGCCCACGGGCTCCTTGAGCGTATAGCTGAAGACCTCGCCCGGCGCGGAGTTCTCGATCGTCTCGCCGTGCGTCGAGGTTGCCAGTCCCGCGTAGTAGCGCAGCAGGCCGACCGCGCGGCGCCGGCCCAGCGTGGTGCGCGAAATGGGGCCGCCCATGTCGAGCGTGTCGAGCATCGCCAGCTCGTCGTAGTGCTGGTCGACGAGGTCGGCGAGCCGAAGCATCACCTGCTGACGGTCGAAGGGCTTGAACTTGCTCCACGGGCCGGAGAAGGCGCGTCGCGCGGCGGCGACCGCGAGCGCGATGTCCTGCTCGTCGGCCTCGGCCACTTCGGCCAACACCTCCCCCGTGCTGGGGTTGAGCGTCTTGAAGGTGCGTCCCGAGATCGCTGCGGCATGCTTACCGTCGATGAACATCCGCTTGACCTTGCCGTCGAGGAAGGCCGGCATGGGGAGGGGGCTTGGCTGCTGCATGGTCGTGTGCCTCGTCGTAAGGGTTGAATGGTTCGCCAGGCGTGTCAGTCCACCTCGGCCGGAGTGACTTGCCGCACATCGAATCGGCCGGCGTTGGCGGGTGCCTCGCGAAGTGCGGCGAGCCCTTCGCCGCGCAGGAAGGAAGCCGCTCGCTCGCCGATCATGGTTGCGGGCGCGCTGGTATTGCCGCCCACGATGTTGGGCATGATCGAAGCGTCTGCGACGCGCAGGCCCTGGACGCCGTGGACTCGCAATTGGGCATCCACGACGGCCATCGGATCGCTCGCCCGCCCCATCTTGCAAGTGCCTACGGGGTGATAGGCGGTGTTGACCTGCGCTCGCAGCGCGGCTTCGAGGTCGGCATCGCCCTGAACGCCGGGACCGGGCTCGATCTCGCCGCCCGAGAACGGCGCGAGGGCCAGCGCGCCGAAGATGCGGCGCGCCTCGCGCACGCCGCGCACCAGCGTCGCCATGTCTGCCGGGTCTTCGAGGAAATTCGGGTGCATCACCGGCTTGGCTGCCGGATCGGCCGAGGCCAGTTCCAGATGCCCCCGCGAGACCGGTCGC
This sequence comes from Variovorax sp. P5_A3, assembly GCF_056400665.1. NCBI lineage: Bacteria > Pseudomonadati > Pseudomonadota > Betaproteobacteria > Burkholderiales > Comamonadaceae > Variovorax > Variovorax sp. P5_A3. The sequence continues at coordinate 71,419 of NZ_JBFUKW010000006.1, forward strand.
AGCAACTGCACGAGGACCATGAACCCGTGCTCCCGTGGAATGACGCGCGCGTTGCCCTTCAGGCCGACCAGAAAGGTCATCTGCACATCGGGGCGATCGAGCCCGGGCAGCGTGCGAATGAAGCCGCCGGCCTCGGCCGCGTTCGACGACAGCATGCCCGTGCGATTGAACAGGTAGCGCAACGGGCTGAGCGCCATGCGCGCCCATGATTGCGGCGACAGCGCGTAGGACTCGCCGCTCGGATTGCGGTGCGAGACATAGACGGTCGGATGGTCCTGCAGGTTGTGCCCCACGCCGGGCAAGTCGAGCTTCACGGGGATGCCCGTGCGCCGCAGGTGCGCTTCGGGGCCGATGCCCGAGAGCATCAGCAGTTGCGGCGAGTTCACGGCGCCACCGCACAGCACGATCTCGTTGGACGCACTCAACAGCCGTCGCTGGCCCTCCTGCACGATGCGCGCACCCACCGCACGGCCGGCTTCCACTTCGATCTTCTCCACCAGCGTGTCTGCGAACACCGTGAGGTTCGGCCGCTCCAGCACCGGATGGAGGAACGCGCGCGAATTGCTCAGCCGAACGCCGTCGCGCTGGTTGAGTTCGTAGATGCCGTACCCATCCTGCGCGGGCCCGTTGAAATCGTCGCTGCGGCGATGCCCGGCTTCGACGGCCGCATCGACGAAAGCGCGGGAGAGCACGTTGGGCGACTTCGGCAGGCTCACGTCCAGTTCGCCGCCCGTGCCGTGGTACGCCGAGCCGCCCGCGTGGCGCTTCTCGTGCTGGCGGAACACCGGCAGCACGTCATCGTAGCCCCACCCCGGATTGCCGAGGGCTTCCCACTCGTCGTAGTCATCGCGGTGGCCGCGGATGTACACCGAGCCATTCACCGAACTGCAGCCGCCAAACAACTTGCCGCGCGGGCAACCGATGGTGCGGTTATTGACGGCTTCGCCGCCGGCGAAGCTGTGCTGCCAGTTGTAGCGTGCATGCGGCAGCAGGAAGATGTTGCCCACGGGCAGCGCGGTCTTGAGGTTGACAGGAAAGCGGCGGTCCGAAGGCCCGGCCTCGATCAACGCGACGCGGACGGCCGGGTCCGCCGACAGGCGGTTCGCGATGACGCAGCCTGACGATCCTGCACCGATCACGATGTAGTCGAAGGCTTCGGGCGAGCGGTTCATGCGGTCTGTCTCCTGCTCATGGGACGCGCGCCGTTCCGTGCGGCGTCGCTGCTTGTGCAAAGGGTCAGCATCGCGTCGGGTCACCGCCGCAACAAGGCCGCGCGCGGCACATCATCTGTGAATCCTGGTCACAGTCTTCGCGTCAGAGCGCGATGCGTCCATGCGGATGAGTACTGCTCACGCCGCCATCTACCGCGTAGCACTGTCCGGTCACGAATGAACTGTCGTCGCTGGCGAGGAAGGCGGCCATCGCCGCGATCTCTTCAGGATGACCGGCGCGCTTCATCGGCGTCATGTGGCCGATGCGTGTCTCGACGCCGCGCTCGCGCGCCTGCTCGAACACCTTGCGCGTCATCTTGGTCTCCACCAGGCCGGGAAGGATCGCGTTGACTCGCACGCCCGTGCCGCTGAAGGCATTGGCCGCGCATTGCGCCAGGCTGTTCACGGCGGCCTTGCTTGCGCTGTACTGGATCGAGCCTGCGTTGGCACGCAGCGAGGCCGCCGACGAGGTGAGGATGATCGAACCGCTGCCCTTCTGCGTCATGAAGCGGCCCGCATGCTTCACCGCGAGGAAGGCGCTGATGGTGTTGACCCGCCACACATCGTTCCACTCTTCGACGCTCTGCTCCAGCAGGGGCGTGTTGGTTCCCGGTGTTCCCGCGTTCGCGAAGAACACGTCGAGCCCACCGAACTCGCTGATGCAGCGCGCGACGACGGCCTCGACATCGGCCTCCTGGGTTGCGTCGGCCACCATCGCGAAGGCACGGCCGCCGGCCGATCGGATGATCTCGGCAGTCTCCTCGATGTTGTCGGCACTGCGGCCTACGGCCAGCACCGAGGCTCCCTCCTGCGCCAGGCGGATCGCGCTCGCGCGCCCGATGCCGCTGCCCGCGCCGGTGACCACGCAGCGCTTGTCGGTGAGTCTGTTCATGCTGTGTCTCCTTGGAAATCGGGTTTGGTGGAAATCAGCGCGTCGCGATCGTCCAGCCGCCGTCGACTGCCAGTTGCGCGCCCTGGACGTAGCGCGCGTCGTCGCTCGCAAGGAAGGCCGCGACGGACGCGATCTCCTCGGGCTCGCCAAAACGACCGAGCGGCATCGCGGCGAGCCGCGCGTTCACCGTGGCGTCGTCGAACTTGCCGATCGAAGCCGGCGTGGCGACCATCCCGGGAAGGATCGCATTCACGCGGATGTGGTGCGGACTCAACTCCACGGCAGCCGCACGGGTCAGGCCGAGCACGCCGGCCTTCATCGCCGCGTAGGCAATGGAATGGGGCAGCGATTGCACCGCGGACGAGGAACTGAGATTGACGATCGCGCCCGAGCCGCGGCGCTTCATCTGCGGAACGGCGGCCTGCATCGTCCAGATCAGCGCCTTGAGACCGACGTCGAAGGTGTGCGCGGCACTGTCCTCGTCGACCTCCTCGAGCGGCTGGAAGCGGGCCCACACGGCGTTGTTGACGAGCACGCCGACCGGTGCACCGAAGTCCCGCTCGATCGCTTCGAACGCGGAAGCGACGGCTTCACGACGGCCGACGTCGGCCACGTACCCTCTCGCATCGATGCCGCGCGCCACGAGGCCTGAAACCGCGCCGTCGAGGCGACCGGCGCCGACATCGAGGCAGGCGATCCGGCCGCCCTCGGAACCGAAGCGCTCGGCGATCGCGAGCCCGATGCCGCGCGCCGCGCCGGTGACGATACAGACCGTGCCGGCGAGGCGGCGCGGCACAACGAGGTTCGTTTCCGATGATCCCGGCATCGCAAGTCTCCTTGTAGATCGAGCGACCGGCGACCCCTCCGGTCAGTGTTTTCCATATGTCGTACGCTATCGCACTATCCACATACTAACGGTAATTCTGAAAGGATGCATCGATGAAAGCCGCCGTACTGCAACAGCGGGGCCGTGACGGTCTCTTCGTGCGCGAAGCGCCCATGCCGGTTCGTCGCGCAGGAGAGGTCCTGCTGCGCGTGCACGCCGCGGGCCTGAATCGCGTGGACCTCTACATGCGCGACAACGGCATCGGCATCACCCATGAGCTGCCGCAGACGCTGGGCGTCGAGGCGGCCGGCGTGGTGGTCGAGGCCGATGCCGACAGCGGGCTGAAGGCGGGGCAGAAAGCCGTCGTGTTTTCCAACGCCTACTGCGGAACCTGTCGCTACTGCCTGGCCGGCGATCAGCCCTTGTGCCTGCGCGCGAACATCATGGGCGAGCACCGGGACGGCGGCTTTGCCGAGTACGTCGCGATGCCGGCGCGCTGCGTGCTGCCGCTGCCGGATCATGTCGACCTCGTCGAGGCCGGCGCCCTCCTGGCCGCCTACCTGACTGCGTGGCGCATGCTGTTCGGCAAGCGCGCGCTCCGGCCTGGGGAGACCGTCCTGATCGTCGGCGTGGGTGGGGGTGTCGCCGTGGCATGTTTGCAGTTGGCCTTGCAGGCGGGCGCGCGGGTGCTGGTGACTTCATCGAGCGATGAGAAGATCGAGCGTGCCCTGGCGCTCGGCGCCGCGGCAGGAGCGAACTACCGGCGCGAGAAGGTCGCCAGGCGCATCCTGGAGCTCACCGGTGGCGAAGGTGTCGACATGGTGATCGACAGCGTCGGCGAGGCGAGCTGGGACGATTCCCTGAGATCGCTGCGACGCGGTGGCCGTCTCGTCACTTGCGGCGCGACGACCGGCTCCAACCCTTCGGCGGACCTTCAGCGGCTCTTCATCCGACAGCTCGAGGTGTACGGCTCGACCGGCGGCAGCATCGAGGAATGCCGCCAGTTGCTCGCGCTCTTCGCGGCCGGCAGCATCAAGCCCGTGATCGACCGGCGCTACACACTCGATGAGCTGCCCGCCGCATTCGATCGCCTCGCGCACGGCGAACAGTTCGGGAAGATCGTCATCACGATGGGCGCGGCGGCCTGATCGGGACGTTCCTCTCGAGGAACGCGATCAGGCTGTGGGCGAAGGCATCGTTGCGGTCCCCGGCGATCATGTGCGCCGCGCCGTCGATGTTGATGTACTCGCAGGACGGGTACAGGCGCAGGAAGTCCTCGGCACCCTGCTCGCTCAGCACGTCGGAGAGGCCCCCTCGGATGAGCAGCGCCGGCAGCGACAGGCTGCGCGCCGCGGCGGACATCCGCTGTTCCATCCGCTGCAGGTCGGCCTTGCCGGACATGAACTTCGGATCCCAGTGCCAGCGGTAGCGGCCTTCGGACGTCAGCCTGACGTTCTTGCGAAGGCCATGGAGGCTCGTGGGGCGTGATCGCTGCGGCTGGTAGCGCGAAATTGCCTCTGCAACCTCCTCCAGTGACTCGAAGCCCTCGGGCTTCTGCGTCATGAAGGCGCGGATCCTGTCGACGCCTTCCACCTCGAGGCGAGGCGCCATGTCGACCAGGATCAATGCGCTCGCATCGACCTGCCTTTCGCCGGCCGCGACAAGGCTGGTGCCACCGCCCATCGATGCCCCTACCAACGCGGCATGTCCACCGCCAAGGGCGTCGATCACGACGCGCAGGTCGGAGACCATCGCATCCTGCGAGTAGTCGCCTTCCGCCGACCATTGCGAATCGCCGTGACCACGGGCATCGAAGGCCACCGCGTGATAGCCCCGGCGGCCGAGCGACTTGCCGGCGTTCTTCCACGCATGACGGGTCTGGCCACCGCCGTGCAGCAGGACCACGAGCGGACCCGCGGGATCGCCCCAGGCGTCGCCGGCCAGCTGCACGCCGTCGGGCGCTGTCCATTGGAGTGTGGGCGGAGGGAGTTCGTCGCGCGGGCTCATGATGGCGATCCGGTTATGTCGTACACGTGCATACGGTTATTATGCGCAATATGTCGACCAAGCAACTTCTGCTCATCCGCCACGGCCGTCCCGACGAAGGCTACGCCTTGAATCCCGGCGATCCGCCGCTGCACGCGGTCGGGCACGCGCAGGCGCGCGCGACAGCCGTCAGGCGCCTCTGTCTCGAACCCGTCGACCGCATCGTGTGCAGTCCGCAGCAGCGCGCGCTCGATACCGCGGCCCCGCTGTCGCGGCTCCTGGGCATCGAGATCGAGGTGGTGCAGGGGCTGGCCGAATGCGACTTGCATACGACGCGCTACCGATCGCCGGAAACCATCCGACGCGAGGAACCGCATCGCTGGGCCGAGTTCCTCGCCTCGCCGCCGCGCTTCCTGGGCGTCGACCCCGACGAGTTCAGACAGACCGCGCTCGCTGCCTTCGCGCAGTTGCTTGCGGATCCGCGCGGCACCACGATCGCGGTGTTCTCGCATGGCATGCCGATCAAGACGCTGGTGGCGCACGCGCTGCGCATGCCGTCCACGGAGCTCCTCTCGATCGACCATTGTTCGATGACACGCGCGGTAGGCACTTCGCTAGAGGACGTGCGTGTGCGCACGCTCAACGAATCCACACCCTGAGCGAGCGCAAGCCCTAGCGCGCCCCGAAGGCGCCCTGGGCCTCCAACGTCGCCACCTCGCCGGTGGCAAAGCCCCAGGACGACAGGACCGCGCCGGGATCCTTGCTGGCGGCACTCGGAAGCGTCGGCGCATCGGGCACGGTGCGGCTGAAACGGGGCGCGGGCGCTGGCTGCATCACACCCTCGATCTCGACGAAGGTTCCGCGCGCGCGATTGTGCGGATGCGCGACCGCTTCGGCCAGCGTCAGGACGGGCGCGAAACACACGTCGCTCCCTTCCATGATCGCGCACCACTCCGCGCGTGTCTTTGCGCGGAACACCGTCGCGAGCCGCTCGCGAAATGCGGGCCAACTGTTCCGGTCGAGTTGATCCGGCAGCGCCTGCCCCGCCAGGCCGGTGAGGCGCAGCAGCTCTGCGTAGAACTGCGGTTCCGCCGACGCGATGCTGATGTAGGCGCCGTCGGCCGTCTCATAGACGCCGTACCACGGCGCGGTCTCCCCGTCCAGCGAGTTCTCGCCGCGCCGGTTGCTCCATTTGCCGTCGGCAAGCATGGCGTAGATGTAGGTCATCAGCGACGCCGCGCCGTCGACCATCGCGGCGTCGACGACCTGGCCCTTTCCGGACTGCCGTGCCTCCAGCAACGCACAGACGATGCCGAAGGCCAGGTACATGCCGCCGCCGCCGAAGTCGCCGACGAGGTTCAGCGGCACGACGGGCGGCCCGTCCTTTCGGCCGATCGAATGCAGGGCGCCTGTGAGTGCGACATAGTTGATGTCATGGCCGGCGGCCTTGGCGAGCGGGCCATCCTGGCCCCAGCCGGTCATGCGGCCGTACACGAGCTTCGGATTCAGCGCGAGAGCGGGCTCCGGGCCCAGCCCGAGACGCTCCATCGTGCCCGGCCGGAATCCCTCGATGAACGCATCGGCATCGGCAAGCAGGCGCCGCAGCGTTTCGAGGCCAGCCGGCGTCTTGAGATCGAGGGCGATCGCCGAGCGGCTGCGGTTGAGCAGTTCAATGCGCGGATGGCCCGGCGGATGCGCCTGGCCGGGCCGCTCGATGCGCAACACCTCGGCGCCCATGTCGGCCAGCATCATCGCCGCGAATGGCCCGGGGGCCAGGCCCGCCATTTCCACGACCTTGATTCCCTTGAGTGGTCCCATGGCTGTCTTCGTCCTTGTCGGTTACGGGTTCGGAGCGTCCGCGCCGAAGCGCTCGCGCAATTGGCGCTTGAGCACCTTGCCGATGTCGCTGCGCGGCAAGCTGTCGACGACCTGCACCGCGGACAGCCGCTGCGGCTTGCCCAGGCGTTCGTTGGTCCAGGCCTGGAACCGCTCCGGTGATGCGGTGACGCCTTCGCGCAATACGACGCAGGCGACGGGCGTCTCGCCCCATCGTTCGGAAGGCACGCCGAACACGGCGACGTCCGCAATATCCGGATGCGTGCGGATCACCGCTTCGACGTCGCTTGGATAGACGTTGAATCCGCCCGAGATGATCATGTCCTTCCTGCGGTCGAGGAGGACGAGGAAGCCGTCTTCGTCGAAGCGGCCGACGTCGCCACTGCGGATGAAGCGCCGGCCTTCGGCATCGAACCATTCGACCTCGGCCGTCTTGGCCGGCAGGTTGTGATAGCCGGCCATCATCGTGCCCGAGCGTCCCACGATCTCGCCGATCGAGCCTCGCGGCAGTTCGCGCGCGTCCTCGTCGATCACGCGCATGTCGTGGCCTGGCGCGGGCTTGCCGACGGTGTGCAGCTTGTCGGGGCGCTCGTGCGCCGCGAGCGAGCACACCCCGCCGCCCTCGGTCATGCCGTAGTACTCGGTCAGTCCGCCGGGCCATCGCGCCAGCACGTCGGCCTTGAGACCCGGCGGGAACGGCGCGCTCCCGCAGGACTTCATCCGGAACGACGACAGGTCGAACCGGTCGAACTGGGGATGGGCCATGATCCGCTGGAACTGGACCGGGACCATCATGCTGTGCGTGACCCGATGGCGCTCGGCCAGCGCCAGGTACGCGCCCGCGTCGAACTTCTTCATGAGCACGACCTTCGCGCCGAGCGACAAGGCCGGCAGGAAGCTCGACAGCGTCATGTTCGAGTACAGCGGGATCGACACGAGGACCGAGGCATCCGTGCCGTAGCCCAGGCTCGTGAAAAGCCTGACGTGCGCCCATCGGTACGAGTAGGGCACTGCGATGCCCTTGGGCGTGCCCGTGGTGCCCGACGAATAGATGATGTTGAAGGTCCAGTCCGGCTGCACATCCACGGCCTGCGGCACCGCGCCGGACGGCGCCAGCCAGGCCGACAGGGCCTCGCCGGCCGGCGAATCGTCGAGGGTGATCCGGCGTGCGGCGATGCCCCGCACGCCTTCGAGCGACTTCGCTACCGCCGCGTCATGAAAGAAGAGGCACGCGCCCGCATCAGCCACCATCGCGGCCAGGCCGGCCGGCGTGGTGTCGGGCGCCAGCGGCGCGACGGCCAGGCCAACTCGCAGGCTGCCGAGAAAGACTGTGGCGTATTCAATGGATGTGGAGGCGCAGATCGCGACGACCTCGCGCGGCTGCACGCCATCACGCTGCAGGGCCGCGGCGACCTGGTCCATCATCGCGTCGAGCGTGCCGTAGTCCACCACGCGGTCGTCGAGCACCAGCGCGGGATCGCGGGGCCGATGTTCGGCATGCGCCCGGATCAGTGCCGGGAGCGTGCCGAAGTCCTGTTCCAGGAACTCGGAAAGGCGCATGTTCCTTCCTGGCCGTCCGGAGCGGCTATGTCTTGAGTTTGCATTCGGGGCTGACCGGCGGTGCGATCTGTGCCGTCGGCTCGATCGAGCGCATCACGATCTCGCCCTTGCCGTCGCCGGCCTTGACCGCCTGAACCACGACCAGCGGACGCAGCAGCTGGTGGTCGGCCGCACGCATCTCGACTTCTCCGACCACGGTGTTCGCCTTGAGGCCCTCCAGCGCCGATCGCACCGCCGGCACCTCGGCCGACTTCGCCTTCAGGATCGCCTGGTGCACGAGCTCGAACGACAGGTAGGCATCCACGTCGATGTAGGTCGGCTTGCGCTTGTAGCGCTCCTCGAAGGCCTTCACGAAGGCCGCGTTGCGCTCGCCGGGCATGGTCCAGAAATAGCTCTGCGCGGACCACAGGCCGACGCTCGCGTCGCCGTGCGCGCCGATCAGGATCTCGTTCACCATCGAGGCCGAGACCACGGTCTTGTACTTCTCGAACAGCTTGAATGGCTGCTGCTGCTTGATCAGCGCGATGCCGCCCGACGACGGGTAGTACATCAGGAGCCCCTCGGCCGGCTTGTCCAGAAGTTGCGCGATGTAGCTCCCGAGATCGGATGCGGTGATCGGCGCGAACAGCGTCTTGTTGACCTTGCCGCCGCTTTCCTGCATCGCGGCCGTGAAGCGCTTCGCGGTGTCGTGCCCAACCGCGATGTCGGCCATCAGCAGGTCCCAGGTCTTGACGCCGCTCGCCTTGCTCTGCTCGCGCAGGCTGTTGACCTGCATGCCATCGGTGATGCCGATGCGGAAGTAGTTCTGCCCGCAGTTCTTGCCTGTGAGGTCGTCCGATGCGGCCGTGGCGTCGATGAACAGCGCATTCAGGCCCGACATCTTGGACGCGATGGCGAGCGACGTGCCCGATGGATTCAGCCCGGTGAAGAACGAAACGCCCTGCTGCTCCACCAGGCGATTGGCGGCCGCAATTGCCGTCGCCGGCGTGCCTGCGTGGTTCTGCGTGATGAGTTCGTACTTGCGGCCGAGCGCGCCACCCTGGGCGTTGAGGCGCTCCACCGCGAAGGCCGCGCCGTCGTTCACGAACGCGCCGCTGACCGCGAACGGTCCGGTGTCGATGTTGACCACACCCAGCTTGATGGTCTCCTGCGCAAAGGCCGCACCCTGGAAGGCGGCCGCGGTGACCAAGACGGCGAGCAAGTTCCGGATCATGATGATGTCCTGTTGTGGTGAATTCAGAAAGCCAGCGCAGCCCGATGCTGCTCGGTGTCGATGTCGGCGGTACGTCCGCGGTCGATGATTTCGCCCTTGGCCATCACCACGAAGCGCTGGCTGACGCGACGCACGAGGTTCAGGTGCTGCTCGACCATCAGCACGCCGGTGCCGGCGGCGCGGATCCTGTTGAAGATGTCGGCCAGTTCGTCGACCAGCACCGGCGACAAGCCCTCGGACGGCTCGTCGAGCAGCAGCACGCGCGGGTTGCCGAGCAGGGCCCGGCCGACCGCCAGCATCTGCTGCTGGCCGCCGCTGAGCTCCGTGCCCATCTTGTCGCGCCGCTCGCGAAGCACCGGAAAGAGTTGGTAGACCGACTCCATGGTCCAGTGGCCCTTGCGCCTACAGGCGGCGCCGAGTTGCAGGTTCTCGCCGACCGTCAGGTGCGGCAGGATCATCCGGCCCTGGGGCGACAACGTGACCCCCTGCATGGCCGCCCGGTAGGCGGGCAGCTTCTGCAAGGCGACACCACCGACCTCGATGGAACCGCCGCTGACGGTCGTACCGCCGAAGAAGGACATCAGCAACGTGGATTTGCCGGCGCCGTTCTTCCCGACCACCGCCACGGCCTCGCCCTCCTCGACCTGCAGGTCGACCTCGCGCAGTACCACCGACTTGCCGTAGCCGGCACGCAAACCCTTGACATCGATGAAGCTCATGCGGCGGTCCCCAGGTAGGCGGCGATGACTTTCGGGTCGCTGCGCACCTGCGCCGGCGAGCCGTGCGCCAGCAGTCGGCCCAGGTCGAGCGCGGTGATCGAATCGCAGAAGCGGAAGACGGCATCGACGTCGTGCTCGACCACGAGCGCTGAGACGTTGCGTTTGCGGACCACCGTGGCGAGGTGCTCGAACAGCGTGACGGTCTCGCTCGTGGAGAGGCCGGCCGCGGGCTCGTCGAGCAGCATCAGGGTAGGTTGGCCCACGAGGGCCAATGCAATATCGACGCGCCGTTGATCTCCGTACGCGATGCTGTCGGCGATCTCGTCGTACACCGCGCCGAGTTCGAGCGTATCGACGATGCCCGCAAGATCCTTCTCGCCGAGTTGTGACGCCACGAGTTCCAGTTGCTCGCCGACGCGGATGCCGGGAAAGATGCTGGTGCGCTGGAACGAGCGCGACATGCCGAGCCTTCGCCGTTGCACGACCGACCGGTGCGTAATGTCCTCGCCGTTGACGAAGACCCGTCCGCGCGTGGGTTTGCGCCGTCCGGTGATGGCATCCATCAGGGTCGACTTGCCGGCACCGTTCGGCCCGATCACGCCATGCAGCACGCCGCGCTGTGCGACTTCGAGGTTGATGCCTTCCAGCGCCTTGACGCTGCCGTAGGCCACGCTCAGGTCTTCAACGCGCAGCATCGCGGCCTCCCGAAGTCGCCGCGGCGCCCTTGTTGAAGAGCTTCGAGAGATTGTTGCGAATGAAGCCCATGATGCCCTCCGGGAACGCCACGATGACCAGCACGACCGCCAGGCCTGTGAGCAGTTCCAGATGTCCGGTGGCGCCGAACTGGTCCTGTCCGATGACGTACAGCAGCGCGCCGAGCACCGGCCCGGCCACCGTGCCGACACCGCCGATCAGCGTCGAGACCAGTGCGTGGCCACCCGTCACGAAGTCGAGCAGTTCCGGCGATGCGAACGCGGTGTTGAGGCCAGTCAGCAGGCCGGAAACTGCCGCGATGAATCCCGACACCGTAAAGGCAAGCACGCGAGGCGCGTAGGTGTTGAAGCCCGAGAAACGCATGCGCTCCTCGTTGGCTCGGATGGCGCGCAATACGCGCCCGGTGCGCGACCGCCCGACCGCCCAGGCCAGCAGCATCACGCTGCACAGCGCCAGCCAGGCCACCGGCCAGAAGAGCTCGGGCCTTGCAAGCTGCGCCTGGGTCAGGCCGAAGAAGCTTCCGGAGAAGTTCAGTGCGAGCCCGTCGTCGCCGCCGGTCACCGGCCGGAAGTCGGTAATCATCACCATCGAGCGAAGCATCTGCGCCAGGGCCAGGGTCAGCATCGCGAACGGCAGCGGTCGTGCGCGAACGACGAGCGCGCCGATCAGGGCCGACAGGACCGTCGATGCCAGCAGCGTGAACAGGACCGCCGTCATCACGCCCCAGCCCAGCTGGGTGACCGCGATGGCGAAGAGGTAGGTGGCGCCGCCCGTGAAGGCCGCGGCGCCGAACATCATGAGTCCGCTCTGGTGCGCCAGGAACCCGATCGCGACGGCCGCGACGCCGAGCACGATCGCATTGATCAGCAGTCCCAGATAGAAAGAACTCTTCACGACTTGCGGCAGGAAGAGGCCCAGCACGACAATCACCGCCACGACCAATGCCGGTTTGAGAAGGCCCGGCACCTTGGCGCGGACGATGGGAGGAGCCGCTGGAGCGACGGCGCCGAATCCTTGCACGATGGCCATCAGGCAACCCTCCCTCGGCCCAGCCCCTGCGGCCGCCACAACAGAACGAAGAACAGCAGCAGATACGGTGCCATCACGGCCAGCGTCGGCGACACCAGCGTGCCGATCACCTGGATCAGGCCGTAGATCACGGCCGCCGCGATGGCGCCGCCAATGCTGCCCAGTCCGCCAATGACGACGACGATCAGACAGCTGATCAGGATGCCGCCGCCCATCGCGGGATCGACCGACAGATAGGGCCCGGCCAGCACGCCGGCCAATCCGGCGAAGCCCGTGCCCAGGCACACGACGAGCAGGCTCAGGCGGTCCGTGTTGACCCCCATCATCCGGGCCACCATCGGCTGCTGGCTCACGGCGCGCACGTGCATGCCCGATCGCGTGTACTTCAGCCATACGGCCAGCGCCACGCAGGTGCCGAATCCCACCCCGATCAGGAAGATCCGGTAGGCCGGATAGCGTTGCCCGAACAGGTCGATCGATCCGGCCAGCACCGACGGCGCATCCAGTTGCAGCGGCGAAGTGCCCCAGATCTTGATCACCATCTGGCTGAGCACCAGCGCGAGGCCGAAAGTGACGAGCGCCACGTCCATGTGGGAGCGATGCTGCAGGGGCCGGATGACCGCGTATTCGAAGGCCACCCCCAGCAGTGCCAACAGCAGCGGCACGATCAGCAGGGCGACCCAGAAGTTGAAGAGTCCCGAGAAGGTGTAGCCCAGGTAGGCGCCGAGCATGAACAGCGCGCCGTGGCCGAAGTTCATCACGTCGCGCAGGCCGAAGATCAGCGCCAGGCCGCTGGCAAGGATGGTCAGGAGTGAGGCCAATGCCAGCGCATTGGCGAGTTGCGCGATGTTGAAGATGTGCGAGAAGTCCATGACAGCTCCGTTCATTGCTCGCCGAACCGGCACTCGCCACGATCCAGCACGATCACGTCGCGTTCGACCGCCAGTGCCCGGAAGCGCACCGTGTCGCCCTCGTCGAACAGGTCGATGCGAAGCGTTTCGCCGGGGTACGCAGGCTGCGCAAAGCGCACGAACATCGAGCGCAGACGCTCCGGATGCCCGGGGCTGAAGCGCTTGAGGATCGCCCGGCAGGCCAGGCCCATCGTGTTGAGCCCGTGCGAGATGGGCCGGTCGAAGCCGGCACGACGCGCGATCTCGGGGTCGGCGTGGATCGGCATGTAGTCCCGGCTGACCAGGCGGTAGAGCAATGCCGCCTGTGGCGTCGTGCGGTACTCGATGCTGGCGCTGGGCACGGCACCGTCGCGCAAGGGGGAAACGACGGGCGGCGCCTCCCCATGGCTGCCGCATCCGCCATCCCCGCGCAGGTACTGCGTGGAGTTCAGGCTCGCGAGCGCCTCGCCGGAACGGGCGTCGGAGATCTCGGTGTCGAAGTAGATCAGGGCGCCGCGCCCGACGCCCTTGTCGACGACGGCGCGCACCCCGTGCGTGGCGCGGATGTCTGCCTCCAGCGGCAGGGGCCGGTGCAGCACGAAGCGCTGCTCGCCGTGAAGGATGTTCACCCAATCGATCCCCGCCTCGGGATCGGCATGCCAGAACGCAGGCCAACCGAGCACCATGCACTGGCTCGGCACGGCGCGCTGCGCCCGCCCCTCGAAGACGTAAGGCAACTCGTCCTCGTCGAGCGGATCGGAGCCGATGCCCAGGCCGAGCGCATACAGCGCCGAGTCGCGCCAGTCGTAGCGCTGGACGGTGGTCTCGAAGCTGCGCTCGATGACGTTCTGCAGGTTCATGTTGGGGGCTTGTCTCCGTCCCGGCGAGATGGGGTGCTTCGGATCAACGATCCGAACCATCAGCATAACGTACCATACGCATGCGTACTACCTATGGTTAGTACGGGGTCGCCGAAGGCCGCACCGCGGCATCAGCGGTGGAAGCGCACGGCTTCGCCCGTCGCGGCGCGGCCCACGCGCGCGGCGTTGGCCTTGTCGGTGTGATCCTCATAGCCGAACGAGACGCCGAACAGCAGCCGCTGCGAGTCGGGCAGGCCCAGTGTTGCCCGCACGATGGCGGGATACAGGCCGAGCGCACCCTGCGCACAGGTCGCGATGCCCCTCGCGGTCATGGCCAGCATCAAGGTCTGCGCATACATGCCGATGTCGGTCGCCTCGCGGGTATCGAAGGGATGCGGCATGAAGATGAAGACGGCATGCGGCGCGCCGAAGAAATCGAGATTGCGCAGGTATGCGGCGCGCCTTCCGACCAGATCGCCTCGTTCGACGCCCATGGCCCCGTAGAGCTGCACCGCGGCATCGACCTGGCGAGCACGGTAGACCCCGTCGAACTTGCCGTCGGCTGGCCAGTCGGGCTCGATCGGGGCTTCCTGGCGGCCGGCCTCGACCAGCGCCGTGCGAAGCCGCTGCAGCGCCGATCCGGAGACAACGTGCGGAATCCAGGGCTGGACGTTGCAGTTGGACGGCGCTCGCTGGGCGATCGCGAACACCTCGTCGAGCGTGTGCTGCGGCACCTCTTCGCGCAGGAAGCCGCGCACCGAGCGCCGCTGCAGGATCGCTTCGTCGACCGTCATCATGGTTTTTGCGTGGGTGAGTTCTGCCAGCCGCTCATTGGCCCGCGATCAATGCGGCGCCCCGCTTCGCATAGGCTCGCGCCAGCTTGCGGCCCACGCGCGCGGCGTCCGGGAGGAAGCCGTTGCCTGCTTCGCCTCGCGCCGCCACGCCAGCGCTGCCCACGGCACCGCGGAACATCGCGAACACCTGGTGGAAGGTCGTCATGCGTTCGCCCGATCCGGCAAGGCGGTAGTAGCGCTCGAGGTATTCCTCCTCGGTCGGAATGCCGAGTTCGGCCAGCGGCAGACCCAACAGCCCACCGTTCTCATCGGTTGCCATACGCCACGCCTGGCTGTTGAAGGCCACGTCCACCAGCGGATGCCCGAGCGTCGACAGCTCCCAGTCGAGCACCGCGACGACACGCGGCTCGGTGGGGTGGAACATCATGTTCGTGATGCGGAAGTCGCCGTGGCACAGCGCGAGCGTCTGGCTGTCGGGCACCCGCTCGCCGAGCCAGGCCACGATGCGGTCGAGGTCGGGGTTGTCGTCGTCGCCGCGGCGGAACTGCGTCCATTGCTGCGACCAGCGGCTGAGCTGGCGCGCGAAGTAGTTGCCGGGACGGCCGAAGTCGGCGAGTCCGACCGCGGCGAAGTCCAGCCGGTGCAACGCGGCCATCGTGGCGCCCATCGCGTCGTACATGGCGCGGCGCTCGTCCGGCTCGACGCCGGGCATCGCGAAGCCCTCGAACACGCGGCCTTCGATGCGCTCCATCAGGTAGAACGGGGTGCCCAGCACTTCGCGGTCGTCGCAATACAGGATCGGCGCGGGCACCGGTACGGTGCCGCCCCGCAACGCGGCGAGCACGCGGTATTCGCGATCGATGGCGTGGGCCGAGGCCATCAGCACCGCGTTGGGCTGCTTGCGCAGCACGGCATGCCAGTCGCCGCGGCGCAGGAAGTAGGTCGGGTTCGACATGCCACCGACCGTGCGCTCGACGATCAGTTCGCCCGTGTGATCCGGCAGGGCCTGCCGAAGGTACGCATCCAGCCGTGCCGGCTCGAAGTCGATGCCGCGCCCGGCAGGCGCTTCGAGGGTGGCGCTCATGATGTCGCGCGCTTGCCCGCGAAGCCGAAGAGGTACTGCGCGACGCGGCGCATCTGCATCTCCTCCGAACCCTCGGTGATGCGATAGCGGCGATGGTGGCGATAGATGTGCTCGAACGGCAGCGCGCGCGTGTACCCGATGCCGCCGTGGACCTGGATCGCGCGGTCGGCGGCCTCGCAGCAGAGCCGGTTTGCGCGGAAGTTGCAGATCGAGACGAGATCGCTGATCTCCAGCGGGTCCTGCTGGTCCATCCGGCTCGCGACCTGGAAGATGAAGTTGCGCACCATCTCGCATTCGGCGTAGAGCTCGACGAGCGGGAACTGGATCGCCTGCTTCTTCGACAGCGGCTCGCCGAAGGCGATGCGCGACACCGCGTACTTCGCCGATTCGGCGATGCAGTAGCGCGCCGCACCGGCGCTCGCCGCCGCCTGGCGAATCCGGTTTTCGTGGATGAAGCGTTGCGCAAGCACGAGGCCCTGCCCTTCCTCATGCAGGATCGCGCTCTCGGGCACGCGCACGTCCTTCAGTTCGACCTCGGCATGGTCGCTGGGCATGTTGAAAGTCCAGTGGTTGAAGGCGATGCGATGGCCGGGTGTGTCCGTGGGCACGATGAAAGCGGTGATGCCGAGCGCATCGCCCGGCTTGCCGGTGGTGCGCGCGAATACGAGGTTCGCGTGCGCTCGCTGCACTTGGCTGTTGAAGCGCTTCATACCGTTGATGACCCAGCCGTCGCCGTCGCGCACCGCGGTCGTTTCGAGCCAGGTCGCGTCGCTGCCGTGGTTGGGTTCGGTCAGGCCGAACGAGAGGTGGCGGTCGCGCCGGATGATGCCCTCGATGTAGCGCTTCTGCTCGGGCGTGCCATAGGCGTTGAGTACCGGCACGATCGGGAAGTTGCCGACGATCGAGGATTCATCCTGCAGATCGTTGTGCAGCCCCAGTCCCTTGGCCGCCAGGTGCTCGCGGATGGCGGCGATCGCGAGGTTCGACGCCGCCTGTCCGCCGCAGGCCTTGGGCAGCCCGTAGCGCAGATGTCCCGCCTTGTCGGCGCGGCGCTCCATCTCTGCGATCAGGTCATGCCATTCCTTGCGCGGGAAGCCGTCGTTTTCCCAGTCGGTGCGGGCGTATTCCCGGCGATGGTCGAAGAACTGCATGTTCTCGCGTTCGAGCGGCTTGATCTCGGCGTCGATGAACGCGTCGAGCTCGGCGAGCTTGGCGACGATCTCGGGAGAAAACTGATAGTCCATGGGGATGTGCTCCTGATGATGGCGATCCGGTCGCCGGTGGTTCATTCGGCTCTATGTATGCATCAATGACCATACACATGCGTACGACAATCGTCAACGGGATCGTCCCTGCGATCGGACGATGGCGCCGGGCTGTGGCCGATCAGCCCATCGGGGTCATGAGGTTTTCCTGGGTCGCGCTCGCCACCAGGGCGCCGTCGAGGTCGTGCACGGTCGCGATCGACAGGCCACGGCCGCGTCCCGCACTGGGGCTCTGTACGTCGAAGTGCAGCCAGCGGTCGGCACGCAGCGGACGGTGGAACCAGATCGCGTGGTTGAGGCTCGCCACATGCAGGCGCGTGCCGTCGCGTTGCAGTTGCGGCACATGGACGCCCACGCTCGGGAAGTTGAGCCACCAGTCCGACAGGTAGGCGAACGCCGCGGCCTGCAAGGCGGGCTCGTCGGGAAGCGGGTTGCGCGCGCGCAGCCAGAAGCGCAGGGCCGCGGCGGACGACGACAGGCCCAACGCCTGGGACGGGTCCGCCACGCGAAAGTCGAGCGCCCGCGATTCCAGCGGGTAGCCGAGTGTCTGCCAGATCGCTTCGGCCGTCTCTTTCGACATATCCTCCAGCCGGAGCAGCGATCGAGGATCGACCTCGCCGGCGCGCGACGGCGTCGCGTGATCCGGGCCGGGCAGCGGCGTGGCGAAGCTCACCTGGGCGTCCAGCACGATGCGGCCGCCCGCGCCCGCATCGCCTTCCTGCGTCCCGCGCACGTGGCGAGAGACAAAGCGCTTGCCGTCCTGCAGCGGCGTGACCTCGTAGTCGATTGCGCGATCCGGGGACGCACTCTGCAGAAACATGAACTGCAACGCCGTGGCATCACGCCCGGACGGCACTGTCATCGATGCCGCCATCAGCGCATGCGCAAGGAGCTGTCCGCCGTAGACGGTGCCGCGTGCGTTGGCGCTGGCATGGCGGCTGCGAAAGCGCGACGGCCCGACCTGCTCCAGTCGCAGCAGCGCTTCCAGGTCATGCAGATTCCACGGCGCGAGGCTGGGAGGGCCGCTCATCGCTCAGCGGCCCTGGAAGGCCGGCTTGCGCTTCTCCACCTGGGCGGCGATGCCTTCCTGCGCATCGAGCGTGGCCGAGACACGGGCCAGGGTCAGTGCCTCGTCTTCGAGCTGCGCTTCGAGTTGGGCCGCGCCGGCCTGCATGAAGAGTCGCTTGGTTTCGCCATACGCAAAGGTCGGTCCTGCCGCGAGCTTGCGAGCGAGGGCGAGCGCATCCTCCTGCAACTGCGCATCGGGCACGATTTGGTCGACCAGCCCGGCCCGCTGGGCCTCCTCGCTGCCGAGCACTTCGGCAAGCAGCACGAAGCGGCGGGCGCGGGCCACGCCCATGCGCGCGCTCAAGGTCACGCTGGATCCTGAATCGCAGCTGAAGCCGAGCTGCGCAAAGGCCGAGCCGATGCGGGTCGAGGTGCCGGCGACCACGACGTCGCAGCCCGCCAGCAGCGCCACGCCGCCGCCCATCGCGAAGCCCTGCACCGCCGTGACGACCGGAACCGGGAGCCGCCAGAAGCGCTGCAGCCCCATGTGCAGGTCGCTGGTCCACTCACGCACCAGCGGCGGCAGGCGGTCCCGCGCCGGATAGAAGACCTTGAGGTCGCCGCCGAAGCTGAAGTTCGCGCCGTCCGCGCGCAGCAGCACGGCGCGCAGGCCGATGCAGTTCAGCATGTCCGAGGCGACCTGCCTGAAGTCGCGTGCAAAGCCTCCGTCGAAGGGGTTGCCCCGCGCGGGCTGGGCGAGCGAGAGAACGGCCAGTCCGTCCTGCAATTCGACGCGGATGGAATCGGTTGAATTCATGGGCTTTCTGTCTCCTGGGTTCAAGATGAGGCGCGCCGGTGCCGGACGAGAAGAGAGTCTGCCGAGGCACGATGAGAAGTGATGGAAAGCGCTTCACGACGCAATGCCGGTCGCGGTCGGCAGCGCTCCGTTTCGGTATGCATTTATGACTTTATACATGCGTACCACATGCGTCAACCGGATTCTCCGCAGCCCGGCGTTTTGCCGAAGCGACGTGTCCCGCACCAGGCGGCGCTCCACCGGCACCGCCAGCGCAGCCTCAGGTAATCCCTAGTTACAGCGCAATGTGCGCTTATTACTATTACGCTAGCGTACGAAATGAAGGACACAGATGACCGAGTCGACATCGATGGAGGCAGCAGCGATTCATCTGCCCTGGGCGGTCACGAACGCCGACCGTGACGCTCCTTCGCCGTCCTTCATCGAGCGAATGCGGGCAGCCTTCCCGACGGAGCGCGAGAACGACCTGATGCTCACGCGCAAGTTGCAGCGTCGCGCGGGTCCGGCATTCAACGGTGCAAGCTTCGAGGCGATGAACCGCTACATCACCGCACTCCTGCGCAGCAAGGTCGAAGGGGATTTCAGTCTTTCCGACCAGCGTTGGTTCTCGGGCGGTGCCTCGAAGATACAGATGGGCTTCACATTGCACTGGGACGAGCCGGGCGTCGGTCGCACGGCGACACGTCTGGTCGCACGGATGGAGCCGGCGGAGTCTCTCAACGCCACCAGTCGCCAGCGCGAGTTCGAGCTGGTGTCCGCCTTGGCGGGCGTCGTCCCGGTACCGCGCGCCTACTGGGTCGATCCCGACGGGCACTGGTTTCCCGAGCCGGCGTTGATCTACGCCTTCGCCGAAGGCTCTACCAAGCCCAGGGCACGGCAGGGCAAAGTGGCGGGCATCGGCACCAACTTCGGGCCGGAACTGCGCGGTCGCCTGGTGCCGCAGTTCATCGAGTACCTCGCGAAGATCCACACCTTCGACCCCGACCGCTGCGCGTTCGCCGCGTTCGACCGTCCCGCCGTCGGCACCACGCAGAGCGCGCTCTGGCAGCTCAACCGGGCCCGACGCGTCTGGGAGGAGGACCGGGGCGAGGAGCTTCCGCTGATGGAGGTCGCCGCGAACTGGCTCGAGCGCCACATGCCCACGCTCGACCGCGTGAGTGTCGTGCATGGCG
Organism: Variovorax sp. P5_A3; assembly: GCF_056400665.1. Taxonomy (NCBI): domain Bacteria; kingdom Pseudomonadati; phylum Pseudomonadota; class Betaproteobacteria; order Burkholderiales; family Comamonadaceae; genus Variovorax; species Variovorax sp. P5_A3. Next base: position 91,295 of record NZ_JBFUKW010000006.1, read on the forward strand.
ACTACCGCAGCGGCAACTTCCTGTTCGACGAGGACACGGCGCGCATCACGGCAGTACTCGACTGGGAGCGCGGCTACCTGGGCGACCGGCACCGCGATCTCGCCTGGACCACGGCAGAGCAGTACGGCCATTGGAGCGAGGACGGTCGCACCTTTCTCGCCTCGGGTATCGCCCCGATCGACGAGTTTCTCGAACGCTATGAAGAAGCGTCGGGGCTTCCGGTGGACCCTGCCCGGCTGCGCTACTACCGCATCTTCAACTGCTACCAGATCGTGGTCACCGCGCTGGCCTCTTCCTACCGCGTGGTGCGCCTTGGCAAGACGCACCAGGACGTATTGATCGCGTGGATCGAGGCCGCGGCTTACGGCGCGATGGAAGAGCTTCGCCACGAACTCGAGAGGGACGTCTGATGACCGACTACACCGACAACGCACTGCTGTCTTCGATCAAGGCACTCGAACACGTGGTGCAGCCCGCCCTGGATCCGGCGGACCCGCTCGCCGGCGAGCAGTTGCGGCTTGTGACGGGCATGCTCAAGTTCCTGCGCACGCGCCTGCCGGACTTGTATCCCCGTCTGGTGTTCGAGCTGGATCACTATCTCGCGCTCGCCGAGCAGCTCGTGCCGGAGGCGCGCCTCGCCTCGCGCGAGGTCGCGCAGCGCATGGAAGAGGCCATCGAAAAGGCACGGAGCCTGAAGCAGGAGCGTGCGCCCGCGTTCGTGGAAACACGGGAGGCCACCGCGGCGCTTTCCCTGGCCATCAGTGGTCTCGCGCGCATCGCCGGACGGGCCGACGCCAATCTGCGTCACCGCATCGAGCATGCCGTGCTGGCCGGATCCAGACGCTGGGTCGATATGCAGCGTGCCTGGTACGTTCCGCACGGCTTCGAGCTGCGTACCGAACAGTTGCCGGACCTGTCGAGCGTCCTGGCGTCGCGCGCGCCGAACCAGCGCACAGGCGGCTGACGTGTCCGACGCGATCGCGCGCTCGCGCCTCGGCGCCGAAGACACGGCGCACCCGGTGGCGGGCCGCCAGTCCGTGCTGGCGCGCTTCCTGCCGCGTGTCATCGAATTTCCCGCCGTGGTGCTGATCCTCGCCGAGATCGTGATCCTGCTGTCGGGCGTGATCTCGCGCTATGTCTTCCACAATCCGATCGGCTGGACGGACGAACTCGCCGGTGTGCTTTTCCTGTGGATCGGCATGCTGGGCGCCACGATCGCCTTCCAGCGCGGAGAACACATGCGGCTGGTGTTCTTGCTCGACCGCATGACGCCCGGCGCGCGCGCCCTTGCCGAAGCCTTTGGACTGGTGGTCGCGGCCTCACTGCTCATGGTCTTGATCGGACCCGCCGTGAACTTCACGCGACACGAACACCTCATTACTACGCCGGCGCTCGGCATTCCCAACAGCCTGCGGGTGGCTGCGTTGCCGGTCGCCTTCGCGCTGATGATCCTGATCGCGCTCGCACGGCTCCTGCGTACCGCGAGACTGCGGGACATCGGCATCTCAGTCCTGGCGGTCGCCTGTGCCGCGCTCGCCTACTACCTGCTCGGCCCTGCGTTGAAGTCCATCGGCAACTGGAACCTGCTGGTCTTCTTTGCGATGACTGTCGTCGTGACGCTACTGCTGGGTGTGCCAATCGGCTTTTCATTCGGCGTCGCCACGCTGGCCTACGTGCTGCTCGCCACGCGCGCGCCGATCGCGGTGATCGTCGGGCGCATGGAAGAAGGATCGTCCCACCTGATACTGCTGGCAGTGCCGCTCTTCGTCCTGCTGGGGGCATTGATGGAGGTGGCGGGCCTCGCGCGCGCAATGGTGGCATTCCTGGCCTCGCTGCTGGGCCATGTGCGCGGCGGCCTCAACTACGTGCTGCTCGGCGGCATGTACCTGGTTTCGGGCATTTCGGGCTCGAAGGTCGCCGACATGGCCGCGGTGGCACCGGTGCTTTTCCCCGAGATGAAGCAGCGCGGTCAGAAACCGGGCGACATGGTGGCCTTGCTCGCCACGTCGGGCGCCATGGCGGAGACGATTCCGCCGAGCCTAGTGCTGATCACGGTCGGCTCCGTCACCAGCATCTCGATCTCGGCCTTGTTCACCGGTGGCCTGCTCCCGGCATTCGTGGTCGCGCTCGCGCTCGGCGTCGTCGTCTGGTTTCGGTCCCGCGGCGACGACATGCGGTCGGTCGTGAAGGCTTCGCGGGCGGTGGTCTGGAAGTCGCTTGTGGTCGCCCTGCCGGCGCTCTCCCTTCCGTTCGTGATCCGGTTCGTGGTGACCGAGGGCGTCGCAACAGCCACCGAGGTCTCCACCATCGGAATCGTCTATACGGTGCTGCTCGGCGTATTCGTCTATCGACAGTTCGATTGGCGGCGGGTCTACGGCATCCTGGTCGAAACTGCCTCGATGTCGGGCGCGATCCTCTTCATCATCGGCACGGCGACGGCCATGGGCTGGGGGTTGACCCAATCGGGGTTCTCGATGCAGTTGACCTCGATGATGTCCGACGTACCCGGTGCCAGGTGGGGCTTTCTCCTGATCTCGATCCTGGCCTTCGTCGTGCTCGGCAGCGTCCTCGAAGGCATTCCTGCGCTGGTCGTCTTCGCCCCATTGGTCTTTCCGCTCGCGCGCAGCCTGGGCATCCACGAGGTGCAGTACGCGATGGTGGTGATCCTGTCCATGGGCATCGGCGTTTTCGCGCCGCCGCTGGGCATCGGCTACTTCATCGCATGCGCCATCGGCAAGGTCTCGCCGGCGACGGCCATGCGACCCATGTGGCCCTACCTGGGCGCGCTGCTCGCGGGCCTGCTGCTGGTGGCCGCGATTCCGTGGATCTCGACAGGTTTCCTCTGAACCCATACCGCATGCGAGGCCACTCGACGGATCCGAGCGCTTCAACTGCATCAACCACAGACCGGAGACAGACATGACCATTCAACGCCGCTCCCTCCTCGCCGCATCAGTCGGCGCGCCCCTCGTCGCCATGCTCGCGCGGCCGGCCCGAGCCGCCGAAATCGAACTCAAGTGGGGCTCGTTCGCGCCGCCGGATCACCCGCTGAGCGCGAACTCGATGCGGGCCGCGGAGCGGATCGCGGCGGAATCGAAGGGTCGGGTGGCCGTCAAGTACTTTCCGTCCAGCCAGCTGGGCGGCGACACCGACATGCTCGCGCAGGTCCGATCGGGCGCCCTCGACCTGTACACCACCTCGGCCTCCTTCATGACCACTTTGTCGCCGGCAGTGGGTGCGAGCGCGCTGGGCTTTGCCTTCAAGGACTATGCCCAGATCTGGAACGCGGTCGACGGCGACGTCGGCCGGGTGGCGCGAAAGGCGGCCGCCTCCGTCAACATCCACGTCTTCGAAAAGTTCTGGGACCTGGGTTTCCGCACGCTTTCGAGCGGGTCGAAACCGGTCACCTCGCTGGCCGATATGCAAGGCATGAAGGTCCGGGTGCCGGTTCTGCCGATGTTCTTCGGCATGTTCAAGGCACTCGGCGCGGCGCCCGTGAGCATGAACTTCTCGGAGCTCTACACCTCGCTGCAGACAAGGCTCGTCGAGGGGCAGGAGAACCCGCTGGTCAACGTCTACGCGGCAAAGCTCTACGAGGTGCAGAAATACATCGCCTTGACCAATCATTGCTGGGAAGGCATGTTCGTCGCGGCTAACCTCGACCAGTTCAAGGCCCTTCCCGCGGAAGTCCAGGACATCATCACGCGCAATCTCAACGCCTCGGCGCTGCAGGAGCGCGAGGACATGCGCAAGATGTACGCCGACGTGCGCATGAAGCTCGAGGCCGCGGGCCTCAAGTTCAACGACATCGACATCGCCCCGATGCGCGAGCAGTTGCGCAAGGCAGGCTACTACAAGGAATGGCGAGGCAAGATGGGCGAGGAAGCCTGGACCGCCCTGGAGAAATACACCGGACCGCTCGCCTGACCACACACATCGAGGACTTCCGCATGATCACAGACAAAGACTCAGACTTCCACCCCGTCCGCAAGGACAACTGGCGCTGGGCCGAAACGACGCCGTTGAGCTTCTCCGTGCCCCAGGCGGGGATCCTGGGCAACCTCTATATCGCCGCGCGTCCGAACCTCGGCGTAGCGCTGTCGTCGGTCGGCATCGTGCAAGGCTTTCGCTTCTATCCGCACGAGGTCGACTTCAGCGACGCGCAGATGCACCTGCCATGCCCCGACAACTTCACGGACTACGAACTCGAGAGCGGCCTGCGCGTGCAGGTGACGAAACCGCCGCTGGAGACCCGGTTCCGGTACCAGTACAAGCTCGGCGACGGATGCTCTTTCGATCTGAAGTTTCGTGGACTGCATGCACCCTTCGATGCCAACGACCCGCAGCAGAATCCGCTGCTGAAGACCGCCGGCGGTCACCAGGTGGACGAGCGCCTCGGAACGCAGTGGGGCAACCCTTCCACCGACCCTGACGACCCGAGCGGGCATTTCGAACTCATCGGCCACATCACAGGTCACCTGAACCTGCGCGGGGTGCGCCATGAAGTCGACTGCTACGACTGCGTGGACCACAGCTGGAGCCGTCGTACCGAGACCAGCAAGCGCGCGGTGGGCTGGATCTCGGCGGTGTTCGGCGAGGACTATGGCCTCCACATGGCGATCTTGCTGGATCTGCGCAACGGCAAGACCATCTACGAGAGTTTGCGCAACGGCTACGTGATGCAGGACGGGGAGGTGCACGGCCTGGTGTCGGCCACGGTCGAGGGGAACCACAGCAACCACAGTCCGATGAACTGCCACATCGTCGCCACCGACGTGCGCGGCCAGAGGCACGAGGTCTTCGGCACGGCCATCGCGGTGCACCCCTGGTACAACTACAACCCGTCACACGTGGCATTCCAGTCGCTGATGCAATGGCGCTGCGGCAACCGCATCGGGCACAGCGAGATGGCGGACATCTTCGGGCTCGAATTCCTGGCAGAGCGCCAGGCGCGCGCCGCCAACGCGCCAGTGGCCTGCTAGCACCCTGAGTCTTCTTCAGGGTCGTGCTATAGCAGACCGTACGCTACAGTATTAAAATTACGCAATATGCTGACTGCCCAAGACGACCTCATCGGCCACCAGCTGCCGACAACCTTCGACCAGATCGACAACAGCGATCCGGCCTGGATGGAGCGGCTCTGGTACACCGGGCACCCCACGCCCGACGGCAACCTCATCTTCGACATCGGGCTGGGCTACCACCCGAACCGCAACGTGATGGATGCCTTCGCCGGTGTCGCGGTGCCGGGCCGGCAATGGAACTTCCGCGCGTCGCGCCGGCTGCGTCCCGACCCACTCGCGACGAGCGTGGGGCCATTGTCGATAAAGGTCATCGAGGGGTTGCGCCGGCATCGCCTGACGCTGGACGCCAACGAATCGGGCATCCGCTTCGACATCGAGTTCATCGCGAACCTGAACGCGCACGAGGAAAAAGCGCACCTGCGCCGCCGCGACGGCCGCGTGACCGAGAACATGGCGCGCGCGCAGCAGCTCGGCCGCTACAGTGGCTGGCTCGAGTTCGACGGCCGTCGCATCGAGATCGACAGCGCCAGCTGGATGGGCCAGCGCGACCATTCATGGGGTGTGCGCGCCGAGATGCGCAGCGACGAGACGACGCCTCCGCTAACCTTCTATCCGCCCTTCTTCTACTGCTGGACGACCGCGCAATTCGCGAACCGCGGATTGCACATCTTCTTCAAGGAGCGCGCGCCAGGCGAGAAGATCTACCTCTCGGGCGAAGAGGTGTTCACGACCGGGACCAAGGTCTCGGGCCGCAACCAACTCGTCGACGTGCGCCACGAGGCGAGCTGGCACGACGATCCGCACGGCCAATCGATGGCGTCGATGGAGTTGCAGCTCAGGTTCGCCGATGGCAGCGAACGTCCGGTGTCGGTGCGGGTGCTGCCGACGAAGTACTTCCTGAAGGGCGGCCTCTACGGAGGCCTCGACGGCTGGTTCCACGGGGACGACCGGGGCAAGCTGTACTTCGAGCATGACGTCTGGGATCTGAACGACCCCGGCACGCGCCGACGCGTCCGCACGCTGGCCGACCAGGTGATCGAGGTGCGCGACGGCGATGAGGTCGGCTACGGGATCATCGAATACGGTGTCGGCAAGGGCTACGCGATGTACGAGGGCGTGCAGTCGCATCCTGCGATCTGAGATCTCCCCCAGCCTCGCCCACTTCGTGTGGCTCTGCACCCCCTTCCGGGGGCGACGGCGGTGGACCGGCGGAGCCGGATCCACGACGTCCCTGGATCGAGCCTGGCCTGCGGCCAGCTATCTGGGATTGCCTTTTCGGCGGGCGACCATGGCTGCGACCCGGGCCTCGATGGCGGCGCGGTCGGCCTGGACGTTGTTTTCTATGGAAAGGCGGCGTTCGAGCGCTATCGCATCGTTGATGGGCAGCGCGGCGCCGTCGTCGAGCAGTCGCTTGTAGGCGAACAGGGTCTCGGGCACGGCTGCGGCCATTTGGCGTGCGATTTCCTCGGACTTGGCCATCAGCGCCTCGGGGGCGACCACATGGTTCACGAGTCCCCACGCCAGCGCCTCCTCCGCGCCGAGGTAACGGCCGGTCAACGCAAGTTCCTTGGCGCGGTTCAGGCCGATGGCGCGCACCATGCGCACCGACCCGCCCCATCCCGGCAGCAGTCCAACGTGGGCATGCGTATCGGCGAAGCGCGCCTGGGTCGATGCCACCAGCAGGTCGCAGGAGAGAGCAATTTCGAGGCCGCCGGTCATCGCCAGCCCGTTGATGGCGCCGATCACTGGGCCGGAGAACGCACGGATCGCACGCACCGGATCGTTCTCGTAGGCGCCGGCGGCAAGCTCGCCGGTGGCGCCCCACTCGTCGAGGTCCATGCCGGCGGAAAAGGCGCGGCCCGCGCCGGTCAGGATCAACACGCGCACCGCCGGATCGGCCTCCAGCGCCTCGACAGCGGCGACGAACTCGCGCCGGAGTTCGTTCGAGAGCGTGTTGAGCTTGTCCGGCCGGTCGAGCACGAGGGTTGCGAAACCCTCCTCGCCGCGAAGAAGCCGCAGGGTCTTGAAGTCCATGGGGCCCGATGTATCGCTCACTGCACCTTGCAATCGGGGCTCGGCGGCGGGAACAGCGACGTGCCCGGCTCGATCTGCCGCATCGCGAAGGTTGTTGCCTTGCCGTCGGCCGTCTTCACCACCTGCGCCACACCGTGCTGGCGGATCAGCGTGTGGTCGGCGGCGCGCATCTCGACTTCGCCATACACGGTGGGCGCCTTCAGGCCGGCCAGGGCGTCGCGCACGGCGGGCACGTCGGTGCTCTTGGCCTTGAGGATCGCCCCGCGCAGCATTTCGAGGGCGACCATCATGTCGGCATCGGTGTAGATCGGCTTGCGCTTGTTGCGCTCCTCGTAGGCCTTCACGAAGGCGGCGTTGCGCTCGCCGGGCATCGTGTTGTGATAGCTCAGGCCGTTGAGCACGCCGAGTACGGCGTCGCCCTGCGCCGAAAGCTGGAACTCGGTCGCGAAGCCGTTGCCGAGCACCGTCTTGTACTTGTCGAACAGGCCGAACTGCTTCTGCTGCTTGGCAAACGAATTGCCGTCGGACATGTAGAGCGTGACCATCAATGCGTCCGCCGGCTTGGAAAGCTGCGTGATGTAGCTGCCGAAGTCGGTCGTGCCCTGCGGCGCGAACAGGCTCTGCTGCACCGTGCCGCCCTCCTCCTTGACCATGTCGGTGAATTTGGCCGCGAAGGAATGGCCGACCGCATAGTCTGGCGAGATCACGTTCCATGTCTTCGCGCCCGACTTCTTGACGAAATCGCGCAGCATCGCGGTGTAGACGGCGTCGGGCGTCGTGACGCGGAAGAAGTTGGGCTGGCAGCTCTTGGTCATCAGGTCGTCGCCCTGCGAGTAGACGTCGATCATCAGCGCGTTGAGCGAGGCCAGCTTGGGTGCGATCGCGAGCGAATGCGAGGTGGGCGTCTGCCCGGTCAGGAAGCTCGCGCCGCCCTGCTGCACCAGCTTGGTCGCCGCGGCGATGGCGCTCGCCGGCGTTCCGGCATGCGCTTGCAGCACGACCTCGAACTTGCGTCCCAGCGCACCGCCTTGCGCGTTGAGGATGTCGACGGCGGTTCGCGCCGAGTCTTCGACGAGGCTGGCGTAGGTGGCGAAGGGGCCGCTGTCGATCGTCAGCACGCCGATCTTGATCGGGTCCTTCGCCTGGGCTTGCACCGACGGCGGCAGCGCGAGCAGCAGCGCGCCGGCCGCAGCCGACAGCGCGACGAATCTTCTGGAAAGCGAAGTCATGGGTTTGTCTCCTTGGGGAATTTCAGTCTTCGGAGCCGCTGGACATTTCCGCGAAAAGCGGCCGGGGCGAACTCTTCAGCTCGATGGCGAGTTCGGCGCGCATGGCAGTGCGCAGCAACTCTTCGATCCGGTCGGCCACGTCGGCCGGCAGGTGCACGCGCTGCGCGTCGAGCCAGCCGAGCAGTTCGCCGACCGCGCGATTGCCCTCGTCCCGCAGCGCGATCAACGCGACGATGGGTTCGGCCTGGGGGGGCGGGCCGCCCGGCAGCGGCGGCAGCGAAGACGCCTCGGGCCGGTCGAGCACCAGGGCGGCCACGCCGTCGATCGCTACGCGCTGCGCCGCGATCTGCTCCAGCAGGAACCCGGCGGACCAGTCGGCGCGCACCTTGAAGGTGTTGAGCAGGTTGATGACGCCGAACACCTGGCCACGCGCGAACTCGTCGTCCAGCCGGGTCAGCACCTCCTTGCGAAGGGTGGCGTTCATGCCGTCGATCAGGCGGGCGAAGGAGTTGTTCATTTGGCGGCCTCGATCGTCTTTTCCATCTGGCGCAGGCATGTGGCGATCTGGCTGCCCATCGCCGGCATGCGCATGTCGTTGAAGCGGCCTTCCTCGAAGCAGCGCGCTGCCGCCATGTGCGTCGCGGCGAGCTTCAGCAGCGACAGCGCCTGGTAGTAGCGAACCGATTGCATCGAGACCTCGAAGCCGGCCTTTTCGCCGTAGCGGGCGTAGAACCATTCGGGCTCGGCGAGCCGGCAGATCAGCTTGCTGCCGCCCATGTACATCGGCAGGCTCGCCCAGCCGAGGTCTTCGTGCGGGTCGCCGAGATGCACGAGTTCCCAGTCGAGGATGGCGGTGATGCGGCCGCCCTGTTCGAGGAAATTGCCGGTGCGGTAGTCGCCATGGACGATCGCCACGCGCGGCGCGGTCGGGCAATGGGCCTTGAGCCAGCGCAGGCCCCATTCGGCCATCGGATACGGCCGCATCGCCCAGCGCGCAATCTGCTGCTCCCAGTACTCCACGTTGATGCGTGCGGCATTCGCGGCGGTGATGCCGTGCGCCATCTGGGCCACCGGCTTCTCCTGCCAGGGGATGCGATGCAGCGCCGCGAGCGCATCGACGAACTGCTCGGCCAGGCCCTTGCGATAGCCCTCCTCGAGCCCAGGCTCGTTGGCGGATACCCAGGGCACGACCGCGTCGCCCGAAACTTTCTCGCAGAACATGAAAGGCGCGCCGAGGATCGTCGGGTCGTCACTGCTCCAGTAGGCGCGCGGAACGGGAACCGCACTACCTTCGAGCGACTGCATCGACAGCACCTGCGGCCGGGCGCTGTACGGCGCGAAGAGACCGTAGTCCGGACCCAGGCGCAGGATGAGTTCGCGCGGGCCGTCGTCGCCGTCGATGCCGGTCACCGGCACCGCATAGGTCAGCCACGAGAACCCCACCGGAAAGCGCCGCACCGCGCCGACCTGCACCGGATGACCGAGTTGCGTGGCCAGGTAGTCGGCGATCTTCGGTGCCAGCGTTGTGTCGTCGATGAGCGTTGTCATGGAGATTCAGGTGGATGGGAGACGGTCGGCCGCACGGGAAGATGGCCGCGCTCGTTGACGCTGGCGACGCCGATCGCACCGCCGGAAAGCGCGCGCAGCCGCGTCATCGAGGCGTAGCCCGGCGCGAAGTGCACGATGCGCGAAAGCCCGAGTGCATGCGACAGCACGACGTTGATCGGCAGGCCATGCGTGAAAACGGCGACGTGATCGCTGCGAGGTTCATGGCCGATCGTCGCAGCAAGCGCATCGAGCACGCTCCGACGAAACTGCGTGGCGTCGCCGCCGAAAAATGCGATCGGATCGTCGAGAAAGCGCGACCATTCGTCGCTGCCGAGGGCACGCAGCGTTTCGGTGGACCGGTAGCGGCCGACGTGGCGATCGGCCTCGGCCCATCCGTCCACCTCTTCGATCGGCAGGCCGAGCCGGCCGGCCAGCGGTTGCGCGGTCTGCCTGGCGCGGGTCATCGGGCTGCTGACGATGCGGGTGATGCCTTCCTGCATCAGCCGGTCGGCCACCGCCTCGGCTTGGGCACGGCCGTCCGCGCGCAGCGGCGGGTCGTGCGGGCGATCCTCGTCGTCCTCGTCGGGGCGCCCATGGCGGACCAACACCAGCTTCATGGCGTCAGCTCTCTCGCCTCAGCAGTTCGGGCAGGGTCGCGCGATGGAATCCCTCGAACGGCTTGCTGTTGTGGTGCGGCACCTGCTTCCAGGTCCCGCGCGCATTGGGCGTCCCGCCATCGACGCGGACGCAGCTGCCGGTGATGTAGGCCGCCGCCGGCGACAGCAGGTACACGATGGCCGCCGACACCTCCGCCTCGGTGCCGAAGCGCTGCATCGGCACGGTGGGCGGGAATTCGAGGATCTTGGCCTTGGCTTCCGGCGCGTAGGTGTCGAAGCCGCTCGATGCGATGCCGCCCGGTGCGACGGTATTCACGCGCACCCCCGAGGCGGCCCATTCGCAGGCCGCCGTCTCGCTCAGCGTGAGCATGCCGCCGCGCGCGGCGCCCGAATGGGCGAAGTCGGGCCAGCCGTGCCAGATGTCCGCAATGATGTTGACGATGGCGCCGCCGTGGATCTCCATCCAGCGGTTGTAGGCCTCGCGCATGAAGATGAAGCCGCCCGTGAGGTTGTTGCGCACGACCGCCTCGAAACCCTTGGTCGAGATGGTCTTCATCGGCGTGCGGTACTGGCCGCCTGCGTTGTTGACCAGGCCGTCGAGCCGCCCGCGTGCATTCAGCACCGCGTCGACCGTCTCGCCGACGGCGATCTCGTCGCGGATGTCGCAGGGATGCGCGCTCGCGCTGCCGCCGTCCTCGGCGATTTCGCCGCGGACCTTCTCGAGCTTCTCGGCGGTTCGGCCGACCAGCGCGACGTGTGCGCCGAGCGATGCCAACTCATGGGCCGTGCAACGACCGATGCCGCTGCCGCCGCCCGTCACGATGACGGTCTGGCCCTCGAAGATGCCGGGACGAAAGACTGATTGGTAGGGCATGGCTTCCTTTCCGTTGTCACTGCACGGCGGCGCGGCCGATGCGTTGGCGCGCGATCACGAGCTTCATGATGCCGGCCGTGCCGTCGCCGATCTCCAGGCCCATCACGTCGCGCATGCGCTGCTGGTGCGGCAGGTCCTTCGACCAGCCGTAGTGGCCGAAGGTCAGCAGGCACTGGTGGATGACATCGAAGGCCGTCTTGGGCCCCATCCACTTGACCATGGCTGCCTCCGCCGTGTGGGGAAGACCCGCGTCGCGCAAGGCCAGCGCGTGATAGGACAGCTGGCGCACCGCCGCGATGTGCGACTCGCCCTCGGCCAGCGGGAAGCTCACGCCCTGGAACTGCCCGATCGGCCGCCCGAAGGCCTCGCGCTCCTTGGCGTAGTTCCAGGCCTCGTCGAGCGAAGCCTGCGCCGCGCCGCAGCATTGCAACGCGATCAGTGCGCGGCTGTAGTCGAAGCCCTGCATCACCTGGGTGAAGCCCTTGCCCTCGTCACCGAGGCGGTGGCTGGCCGGGACCTTCACGTCGTCGAAGAACACCGAGCCACGCCCGATGATGGCGCTGCCGACGTCGTCGAAGTGCGTGCGCTGGATGCCCGGAGACTCTGCCGGGATGAAGAAGGCCGACACCCCCTTCGCGCCGTCTTCCGGCCGGCCGGTGCGCGCGAAGATCAGGTAGGCGTCGGCGCGGTCCGCGAAGGTGATCGAGGTCTTCTCGCCGTTGACGATGTAGTGGTCGCCGTCGCGGCGCGCACGCATCTGAAGGTTGCTCGCATCGGAGCCGCCGCGCGGCTCGGTCAGGCAGATCGCCACCACCGCCTCGCCGCGGATCATGCGCGGCACCCATTCCTCGACGACTTCGGGCTGCGCATGCCGGATCAGGATCGCCGCGTTGAGCGAGACGCCGACCGGTACCGCGCTGATGTTGAAGTCGCCGTAGGCCAGTTCTTCCGCGATGAGGCCAGTCGTGACCGCGTCGGCGCCCAGGCCGCCCAGCCGTTCGGGCAGATCGACGCCGATGAAGCCGAGACGCCCCATCTCCGCCAGCAGGTCGCGGTCCAGCACGCCCAGCTTCTCGCGCTTCTGGTAGTCGGGCAACAGGCGCTCGCGCGCGAAGCGGCGCGCAGACTCCTGCAGCGCCTTCTGGTCGTCGGTCAGAACCATGAGATGTGTCTCGTGAAGTGGATATTCAGATCTTGCGTTCGTGGCCGACCCAGTACGGATCGCGCAGCACGTTCTTGCGCACCTTGCCTACCGGCGTCACCGGCAGCGGCTCGGCACGGAATTCGATGCTGCGCGGGCACTTGTAGCCGCCGATGAGGGTGCGGCAGTGCGCGATCAACTCTTCGGCCGTGGTGCTCGCACCGTCCTTCAGGACGACCACCGCGTGCACGGCCTCGCCCCATTGCTCGCTGGGGATGCCGATCACGGCGGCCTCGCGCACCGCGGGGTGCAGGAACAGCGCCCGCTCCGTCTCGATCGAATAGACGTTCTCGCCGCCGCTGACGATCATGTCCTTGACGCGGTCGGCCACATACAGAAAGCCGTCCTCGTCCATGTAGCCCGCATCGCCGGTGTGCATCCAGCCGTCTCGCAACGCGGCGCGTGTGGCCTCGGGGTTGTTGAGATAGCCGACCATCAGGAAGTCGCTGCGGATGATGATCTCTCCAATCTGGCCCACGGGCGCGTCGGTGCCGTCGGGCAGGACCACGCGGATCTCGTTGCCGAAGCCGGCTTGCCCGGCCGAGCGCAGACGAGAAGACTTCTCGCCGGAGACGATGTGGTCGCGCCAGCGCAGCATGGTCGCGAAGCCCCCGGTCTCGGTCATGCCGTAGATCTGATAGAAGCCCCAGCTCGGCACCTTCTCCATGGCGCGGAGCATCAGGCCTTCGGGCATGGGCGAGCCGCCGTAGATACAGGTCTTGAGGCTCGTCAGGTCGTACTGGTCGACATCGGGATGACTCAGCAGCATGTTGACCATGGTCGGCACCAGCACCGCATTGGTCACCTTGTGTTCGCCGATCGCCTTCATGACCGGCAGGGCTTCGAACTTCGGCAGGATCGCATGCGTGCCGGCGGCGAGCGTGATGTACCAGAGCGCGCTTGCGCCCGCGAAGTGGAAGTAGCCGGCCACGTACAGGAAGGTCAGGTCCTCCACGCTCGGCAGCAGCGCGAGGTAGCAGCAGGTCGCGAGGTACACGCCCTTGTGCGACATCGCCACGCCCTTCGGGTGCGCCGTGGTTCCGCCCGTGTAGAAGATGACGTAAAGGTCGTCGTCCGACCGGTTGGCGTCCGGCATCGGTTCGTGCCGGACGATGAGATCCTCGTACGACAGCATCCCGGGCGGCGTGGCGCCATCGCCCATGTAGACGAAAGTCCGGACGCCGGGCATTTCGGCACGCAGGCGCTCGACCTGGTCGAGAAAGCTGTCGTCGATGAACAGGATCTGCGCCTTCGAATCGGTCAGCGCATAGATGTTCTCGGCCACGGACCAGCGGATGTTCAACGGTGCGAGTACGCCGCCCGCCCACGGCACGGAGAAGAACAGTTCGAGGTAGCGGTCGGAATTCATTGCCAGGATGGCGACGAACTCGCCGTCGCGTACGCCCAGCGAACGCAATGCCGCCGCCATGCGCGGCACCCGTGCACCCACTTCCTTCCAGGTGCGCCGCCGCGTGCCGGAGATGGTTGCCACGCGGTGCGGGCTGCATTGAACTGCCCGCTTGAGCAGTTGGGTTCCCTGCATGATGGGTCCTTGGCCGTTGAGGATCGATGGACAATGCGCACGACGCCGAAGGCATCAAGTACACGGACGTACCGTACACTACCGTACTAGATGTTGTACCTCGGGATTCCCCTTAGCACGGGTGCCTGGCCAGGTCGGATCAGGCGCTGGGACCAAGGCCTCGGTCACCCGCCGCGCGCTCTCGCAGCCAGGACGAGGGCCTGAACCGGTCGCCGTGCGCATCGGCCAGCGCCTCGCATTCGGCGATGAATGTGACAAGACCGCGTCTTTGAATCTGCGCCAGCACGCCGCCTTCGGCTCGCGGAAAGCCCAGGCCGAGCACGGAAGCCGTGTCGGCGTCCTCGACGCTGGCGACCGTGCCGTCCTCCAGGCAGCGCACCCCCTCCATCGCCTGGGCATTCAGCAGGCGTCGCTGCACCGCCTCCATGGTCGGCTGTATTTCGAGCGGCGGAAACTGTTCCGGCAAGCCGGGCCAGAGTCGCTTGGGCCCGTCCGCGGGGTAATCATAGAACCCGCCGCCCTCGCGTCGGCCGCGCCGCCCGCACGACGACACCATGCGGTCCAGCACCGGCCAGGCGAGCGGGCGGCAGAAGCGCTCGGGCAGCGCGTCGGCACGCGCCTGCCGCGCCTGCTGCCAATTGAGCGAGAGCCCGGTTTCGTCGAGCATCGCAAGCGGCCCGATGGGCAAGCCTGCGGCGACGGCGCCGGCCTCGATCGTTTCCGGCCAGATGCCCTCGGCCACCATGGCCGCCGCTTCGTCGAGGTAGGCGGCGAAGACGCGCGAAGTGAAGAAGCCCGGACCGTCGCGCACGACGATCGGCTGTTTGCCCAGCCGCCGTACCCAGTCGAGCGCCGCGTCGACTGTCGCGTTCGAAGTCGCCTTGCCGACCACCACTTCGACCAGCGCCATTCGGTCGACCGGCGAGAAGAAGTGCAGCCCGATGAATCTCTCCGGCCGGGACAAGGCCGCGGCCAGCCCGCTGACCGGGAGGCCCGAGGTGTTGGTGGCGATGAGGGCATCGTCCGCCACCACGGCCTCGATGCGGCGCAGGACGGCCAGCTTGGTTTCGCGCTCCTCGGCCACCGTCTCGACAACCAGGCCGCACCTGGCGAGGTCGACCGGAGCGGCCGCCGCGGAGATGTTGTCGAGAACGGCCGCGCGCACTTCGAGCGTCATGCGGCCACGCGCGACGCGCTTGTCGAGGTCGGCACCCAGGCGCTCGATCCCGCGACGCGCAGCTGGCTCGTCACGCCCCAGCAGCACTGCCTGCACGCCGGCCGCGGCGGCCGAATGGCACAGGCCCAGTCCCATCAGGCCGGGTCCGACGACGCCGATGCGAGGATGGTCGTGGTTCATCTCAGACCTTTACCAGCATCTTGCCGACATTGGCGCCAGCGAGTTGCCCGATCAGCGTCGCGGGCGCGGCCTCCAGCCCCTCGGCCACCTGCGTGCACAGCTTCAGGCTGCCGTCGTCCAGCCAGCGCGCGAGCCGCACTTCCGCCTCGTCGCGGCGCGCATAGTGATCGAACACCACGAAGCCCTGCATGCGGATTCGCCGCGCCACCAGCAGCCCCGGCACGCCGCGCGGCCCGGGGGCCGCCGAGGCCTGGTCGTACTGCGCGACCGCGCCGCAGCACGCAACACGGCCAAACGGATTCATCTGCAGCAAGGCCGCTTCCAGGATGTCGCCACCGGTGCCGTCGAACATCGCGTCGATCCCATCGGGGCTGGAGGCCTTGATCTGCGCACGCAGGTCGCCTCGCTTGTAGTCGATCGCGGCGTCGGCGCCCAGTTCCTCGACCAGCCAGCGGCACTTCCTGGTGCCGCCCGCCACGCCGACCACGCGCAGCCCGGCACGCCGCGCCAGTTGCACCACCACGTTGCCGACGCCGCCGGCTGCCGCCGACACCAGCAAGGTCTCGCCGGCGCGCACCGACGCGATCTCGAACAGACCGAAATAGGCCGTGAGGCCGGTGATGTCGAGCACGCCGGCCAGTTGCTCGAGCGGCCGCCCAGCATCGCGCTTGCGCAGCGCCTGCGGCGCAGCCACGCAGAAGTCCTGCCAGCCCAGGTCGCCGCTCACCACGTCGCCGGGTGCGAAGCCGGGTGCACGCGAATCGACCACTTCACCGACCGCATACGCAGCCATCACCTCGCCGGGCTTCAGCCGCGGGCGATAGCTGTGCACTGACATCCACATGCGCTGCGCCGGGTCGACCGAGATCATGCGCACGCGCACGAGCACCTCGCCCGCCTGCGGGACCGGCGGCGGCGCCTCGCGCCAGGCGAAGTGCTCGGTGCCCAGCGTTCCGTCGGGGCAGGCGAGGTAGATCCATTGACGATTGATCATGGCAGGCAGGGGTTGACCGTGCGTTCCACACACCAAGGGAAAGCACGTAGGAATGTAGGCTCGTATTTCTAATGCACTTGCGTACGATACGCAGCCATACTAGATACGTCAATCGACCCGGCACCGGGTCAGCACGGAGATCCGCGCATGAACAAGATCGATCTGGCAGGCCGCACCAGCGTCATCACAGGCGGTGGCAGCGGCATCGGCCTCGCCAGCGCGCGCCGCTTCCTGGAATCCGGTGCGCGCGTGGAACTGTGGGGCCGCGATGGCGACAAGCTGCGCGAAGCCGCCGCCTCGCTCGCCGATCAAGGTGCAGTCACATGGCGCGCGGTGGACGTCTCCGACCATGCGGCGGTGCAGCACGCCGCCGAAGCGGCGCAGCGCGAACTCGGGCAGGTCGACATCCTCTTCAACAACGCCGGCGTCGCGCTGGAGGTCTGCCCGATGATCGACATGTCGCTGGACGCCTGGCACCAGAACATCGCGATCAACTTGAACGGCGTCTTCTACGCCTGCCGCGCCTTCGTGCCCGCCATGATCCAGCGCGGCTGGGGTCGTGTCATCAATGTGTCATCGATGGCGGGGAAGGACGGCAATCCCAACCAGAGCGCCTATTCGGCCGCCAAGGGTGGCGTCATCGCCTTCACCAAGAGCCTGGGCAAGGAACTCGCCACCAGCGGCGTGACGGTCAATGCGATCGCGCCCACCCTCTTTGAAACGCCCCTGGCCATGGCGACCATGGCCAACGCGCCGGCCGCCATGCAGGCCGTCATCGAGAAGATCCCGATGCATCGGATGGGCCGCGCCGAAGAGGCTGCCGCGATGGCCGCCTGGCTGGCCTCGGACGACTGCTCCTTCACCACCGGCTTCACCTTCGACCTTTCCGGCGGTCGTGCCACCTACTGACAACTCCGAGACAAAGGACAAGCCATGACAACTCCCTCCAACGGCATCTCGCGGCGTTCGGTGCTGGGCACCGGCGCCATCGTCGCGGGCGGACCGCTGCTGGCGGCCGCGCAGAGCGTGTTCGCGCAGACCGGCGACACGCTGAAGATCGGCTCGGCGCGCGCGATGACCGGCGTGGTCGCCGGCTCCTTCGCGCCGCTCTACGTCGGCGTGAAGATCGCCGTCGAGGAGATCAACGCCTCGGGCGGCATCCTCGGACGCAAGGTCGAGATCATCGAGGTTGACGACGAAAGCTCACCCGCCAAGGAGCCGGCGGTGATGCGCAAGCTGCTCGACAGCGGCTGCCAGGCAATCCTCGGCCCCGTCGGCAGCTCGCACAGCCTTGCAGCCGTGCCCACGACAACCGCGGCGAAGGTGCTCCATGGCGCGGGCGGCTGGGCGGAAGAACTGGCCGATGGCGCCAAGTACCCCTATCAATATCAGTTCACCTACAACACCGGCCTGCAGGGCGAAGCCGTGGCGCGCCACATCGTCGACAACCTCAAGCTCAAGAAGGTCGGCATCCTGCTGGAGAACACCGGGTTCGGCGAATCCGCAACGGCTGCGACGGTGCGCGCGCTGAAGCAGCGCGGCATCGAGCCGGTCGGCGTCGAGACCTATCCGCTGAACGCCACCGACCTCAAGGTCTATGTCAACAAGCTGCGCGGCGCAGGCACGGAGGCGCTGGTGCTGTGGAACGCCGCAGCCCAGGGCATGGTGCTCACCGCCGCCGCGCTACAGGCGGCGAAGTGGTATCCGGCATTGCTGGGCGGCAATGGCATGTATTCGAACGCCGTGCTCGACAACTCCGATCCCGAGGTGATCAAGAACGCCTATGCCACCCTGCTCAAGACATGGACGTACACCGCCACCGAGCCGCCACTTCCGCGGCAGGTCGCCTATGCGCAGAAGGTGCTCACCTACCCAGAGGCCAAGACCTGGGAGATCAACGCCGCCATCAGTCCGTTCTACGACTACCTGCAACTGCTGAAGGTGATGGTCGAGAGCGAGAAGCGCTTCGACACGGAGCGCATCAAGAAAGCCTTCGATGCGACGAAGAAGTACGACGGCATGATCGGGCGCATCAGCTTCACGCCCGAGAATCACTGCGCGCTCGACGCCAGCCAGATCGTGATGGTGACGCTGTTGTCGGGCAAGGACCCGAAGGCGATGCGCGTGTTCAGGGAACGGGCCTGAGCCAGCCCATGTGGTTCGATGTCATCGTCTCCGGCCTTACGTCGGGCAGCCTCTATGGCCTGGTCGCGGTCGGCTTCAACATCCTCTACCGGCCAACCAAGGTCTTCAACTTCGCGCAGGGCGACTTCGTGATGATCGGCTCGATGGCCAGCGCCCTGCTGATGACGCAGGTGAAATGGCCCTGGCTGGCGTCCCTGGCGGCGGCGATGGCGCTGGTCGCCGTGCTGTCACTGCTCGTGGAGCGCTTCGCGGTGGCGCCCGTGCTCAAGCGCAGCACCAACGGAACGGCCTGGATCATCACTACGCTCGCGGTGTCGATGATCGTGACGAACCTGGTGGGCAAGATATGGGGCGCGGACCCCGTGGTCGTCGATGCGCCGGCGCCGCTGTCGAACGACATGCTCTCGCTCGGTGTCCTCAACATCTCCAGCTACCAGATCGCGCTGATCGTGCTCACCATCGCGCTGGTCGTCGTGGTCGAGCTGCTGTACGGCAGCCTCTGGGGCAAGGCGGCGATGGCGGTGGCGGAGGACCGCGACGCGGCGCTCCTGCGCGGCATCGACCCGGTGTCGATCAGCCGCTGGTCCTTTGCCCTCGGCGGTGCGTTCGCGGCGCTGACCGGGGCGCTGGCATCGCCCGTGACGAGCGCATCCACCACCCTGGGCGGCATGCTGCTGCTCAAGGGCTTCGCGGCTGCGGCCATCGGCGGCCTCGGCAGCAATCGCGGCGCGTTGTTGGCGGGCTACGCCATCGGCCTGACCGAAGCGGCCAGCGCGTTGCTGCTGTCGCCCGGCTATCACAACGCCGTCATGCTGGTGCTGGTGCTCGCGATCCTGCTGGTGCGGCCCGGCGGCATCTTCAGTTCGCTCGAAGCGCGCACCGTCTGACACGATGAACGCCTCGACGCTCTCTACCGTCCCGGCGCAGCCCAGGCCGGCGCGCGGCATTCCCAGGGCCGCCTTCGCGATCCTGGTGATCGCTGCGCTTTCGCTGCCGCTCTGGTTCCGCGGCGACTACATCCTGTTCCTCGCCACCCAGGCCGGCGTGATGATGCTGGTCGCGATCGGGCTCAACTTCCTTACCGGCTATGCCGGCCAGGTCTCGCTCGGCCACGGCGCCCTGGTCGCGCTCGGCAGCTACGCGACCGCGCTTCTCATGGTCGATGCGCACTGGTCGTTCTGGTCTTCCGCGCTGGTGGGCGTCGCGGTGGCCACCGTCGCCGGGTTGGTGATGGCGCTGCCTGCGCTGCGGCTGTCGACCTGGTACTTCGCGCTTGTCACCCTCACCTTCGCGCAAGTGGTCACCGACCTCTTGGTCGAATGGCGCGGACTCACGCGCGGCTTCTCGGGCATCGTCGGCATTCCGGCGCCGGCCATCGGCGGTCATCCGCTGAGCCCTGTGCAGGTCTACCTCGTGGTGGCGCTCTGCGTGGTGCTCGCCTTCCTCGCGATCCGCAACCTGACGCTGTCGCGCTACGGCCGCGGCATGATCGCGGCCCGCGACAACCCGCTGGCGGCCACCGCCTCGGGGGTGTCGCTGCTGCGCATCAAGCTGTTCGCCTTCGCCGTGAGCGCGGCGCTCGCCGGGCTGGCCGGCGCCTTCTTCGCGGTGCAGAAGACGGTGATCACGCCCGAGGATTTCAGCGCCGACTTCTCGATCTTCTTTCTTCTCACGATCGTGGTCGGCGGCCTGGGCAAGCGCTGGGGTCCGGTGGTCGGCACGTTGATCTTCTTCCTGCTGCCCGAACTGCTCGGCGCGCTGCAGAGCTGGCGGCTGCTGATCTACGGCGTGCTCTTGCTGGTGCTGATGGTGTTCGCGCCGCACGGCGTGATGGGCATGCCGCTCTGGCGGCGCTGGCGCGTGCGCGCCCCTGCTCGCGACAACGCGGGCGCGGATGCCGCGAGTGCGCGGCCTGTCGCGCGCCTGGGCCTGTCGGTGTACGCGCTGCACAAGCAATTCGGCGGCGTTGCCGCATTGAAGGGCTGCACGCTGGTGGCCGAGCCGGGCAGCACGCATGCGCTGGTCGGCCCCAACGGCTCGGGCAAGACGACCACGCTCAATGTCATCAGCGGCTTCATTCGCAGCGACGGCGGCAGCGTGCGCATCGGCGATACCGACGTCAGCGGCCGTGCGCCGCACCGGATCGCCCGCCTTGGCGTCGGCCGCACCTTCCAGACGCCGAAGCTGCTGCCCGACGTGACCGTGCTCGACAACGTGCGACTCGGCGGTTTCCCGAGCGAGCGCGCCACGGCCGCGGAGATCGCGCTCGGCCTGCCGCGCGCGCGCCGCGATCGGCACGAAGGTTCGGCCGCCGCGATGGCGCTGTTGCGCTTCGTCGGCCTCGGCGATCGTGCGGACGACCTCGCCGGCGACCTGCCGCACGGGCAGCAGCGGCTGGTCGAGATCGCACGCGCGATGGCCGGGCACCCGTCCCTGCTGCTGCTCGACGAGCCGGCGGCCGGTTTGTCGATGGACGAGCTCGACCGCCTGGGCGCGCTGATCGAAGCCATCGTGGCGCTGGGCACCACGGTGCTGATCGTCGAGCACCACCTGGAGCTGATCGCACGCATCAGCCGCTCGGTCACGGTCCTGGACCGCGGCACGGTGCTGGCGGCCGGCACGCCGGACGAGGTCTTCAGCCATCCTGAAGTCGCCCGCGCCTACATGGGTCGTGAAGGTACAGGGGGTTCGCGATGAGCAGCGACATCCCGCTGTTGCAAGTGCGTGGCCTGCACGCCGGCTACGGCCGCGTAAGCGTGCTCGAAGGCGTCTCGATCGAAGTGCCGGAGCGCGGCCTGGTGGCCCTGGTCGGCAGCAACGGCGCCGGGAAGTCGACCTTGCTGCGCGCCCTGTCCGGCCTGATCCGCAGCAGCGCGGGCGAGATCGCCTTCGGCGGCGAATCCCTTGTCGGCGCGACACCGGGCCGGATTGTCGAACGCGGGCTGCTGCACGTGGCCGAGGGCCGGCGCCTGTTCCGCACCCAGTCGGTACGCGACAACCTGCAGCTCGGGCTCTGGGGTGCGAAGCTGACGAAGGCCGATGCGACGGCGCGCTTCGACCGGGTCTACACCCTCTTCCCCGTGCTGCACGAGCGGCAATCGGTGCGCGCCGGCATCCTGTCGGGCGGTCAGCAGCAGATGCTCGCCGTGGCGCAGGCGCTGATGCACGCGCCGCGGCTGCTCATGCTCGACGAGCCCTCGCTCGGGCTCGCGCCGGCCGTCATCGACCAGTTGCTCGACGCGGTGGTCCAGCTGCGCGCCGACGGCACCACCATCCTGCTGGTCGAGCAGATGGTCGAGCGCGCGTTGCAGATCGCCGATACCGCCTACGTGCTCCAGAACGGCCGCGTCATCGGCCACGGCCCGGCGCGCGACCTGCAGGGCAGCGACCTGATCCGCAGGGCCTACCTGGGCGCCGGTGCCTCCATGGCGCCGGCCGCCGTGTCCCCTCCTTCTTTCTCGAAAGTCACACCATGAAGCTCCAAGGAAAGTGCGCCATCGTCACCGGCGGCGCGCGCGGCCTGGGCCGCGCCTATGCCCTGCGCCTTGCATCGCTGGGCGCCGATGTCGCGATCATCGACCTCAACCTCGATGGCGCCGCCGAATTCGGCGAGCAGCTCGGCGCAGCCAGCGTGCCCGCCGAGATCGAACAGCTGGGCCGGCGCAGCATCGGCATCCAGGCAGACCTGACACGGCGCGACGAGGCTTTTCGCGCCATCGAGTCGGCACTCGCTGCGCTCGGCCGCATCGACATTCTGGTGAACAACGCCGGCGGCGCCATCACGCCGGCCGAACGAAGCCTGGCCTCCGTCGCGCCGGAGGAAGACACCCGCCTCCTGATGGACGTCAACTTCATGAGCACGGTGCACTGTTGCCAGGCGGCGGCTCCGCAGATGCAGCAGCAAGGCAGCGGCGTCATCGTCAACATCTCGTCGCAGTCGGGCATCACGACCTACAACCAGGGCCTCCTCGCCGCCTACGCGGCCTCCAAGGCCGCGGTGACGCACTACACCCGCTACCTGGCTGCGGAACTCGGGCCCAAGGGCATCCGCGCCAACTGCCTGGCGCCGGGCGTGATGCTGACCGCCCGCGTGGCCGCCCAGGCGGCGGCGCGTGGCATCGGCACGGATGCCGAGGCGGCCAAGGTGCCGATGCGCCGGCTCGGGCAGGTCGAAGACTGCGCGGGCGTGTTGGAGTTCCTCACGACCGACCTGTCGCAGTACGTCACCGGGCAGGTGATCTCGGTCTGCGGCGGCGCGGTGCTCACACCCAACTGAGGCCGCGCAATGAAGATCTGCATCTTTGGCGCCGGCGCGATCGGCGGCTACCTGGCAACGCACCTGGCACAGGTCGAGGGCGTGACGGTGAGCGTGGTCGCGCGCGGCGCGCATCTTGCAGCCATCCGCGCCAACGGCCTGGCCGTCGAGTCGCCGCGCGGCACCCTGCGCGCACGCGTGCAGGCCACCGACGACCCAGCGTCGCTGGGCGTGCAGGACGTGGTCATCCTGGCGCTGAAGTCGCACCAGGTCACGGTCGCGCTCGACGGCGTGCAGGCGCTTCTGGGTCCGCACACTGCGGTGGTGCCGCCTACCACCGGCATCCCCTATTGGTACTTCCACGGCCTGCCCGGCCCCTTCAACAACCGACAGGTGGAACGTCTCGACCCGGGCGGTCGCCAGTGGCGGGCCCTGGCGCCGGAACGCGTGATCGGCTGCGTCTACTGGGTGGCTTCCGAGGTCGTTGCGCCGGGCGTCATCCACCACGACGGTGCGCTGTCGCGCTTCCCGATCGGCGAACCCGATGGAGCAACCAGCGAGCGCGTCACCCGCCTGGCTGGTGCGATGCACGCCGCCGGCCTCGACGCGCCGGTGGTGCCCGACATCCGCGCCTGGATCTGGGCCAAGATGATCAGCAGCCTGTGCTGGAACCCGGTGGCAACGCTCACGCTCGGCACGTTGTCGGAGATGAACGCGCGGCCCGAGGTAGTGGCCATCGTTCGCGCGATGATGAGCGAGGCCGACGCGCTGGCACGCGCGCTCGGCGTCGAGAAGACACCCATCACGATCGACGAACGCATCGCAGCCGCACGCAATGCCGGCGATCACAAGATGTCGATGCTGCAGGACCTGGAGCGCGGCCGTCCGCTGGAGCTCGATGTGCTGGTCGATTCGATCGAGGCGATGCGCGAGATCGGCGGGACAGCGACGCCGACAATCGACACGGTGTACGCGCTGCTGAAGCTGCGCGCGGCGAAGCTTGTCGGCTCTGGCCGTCTTGCCTGAACCGGGTCGGCCGGCGGGCCAGCCCTTTGCACTACGGCTTCTTGCGGCCCAGCATCGCCTCGGCCGCGCGCCGAAGCTCGCCGGTCGTCCGCGCCAGGATCTGCGTTCGGTTCTCGAGCTCGATCGCACCCGCGAGGCTCGCGCTCTCGAGGTTAGCCCACCCGCCGCGCTTCGTCATCCAGACACCGAAGGCGCTGTTCGCCGCAATGCTCTGCGCCAACTCGACGGCACGCGCGATCAGCGCGTCGTCGTCCGCCAGTTGGGACACCAGCCCGATGCGCTCGGCCTCGACGGCGTCGACCATACGCCCGGTCAGCATCATCTCGAACGATCGTGAAGTGCCCACGGCACGCGGCAGCAGCCAGCTCACGCCGATGTCGCAGCTCGACATGCCGACCTTGACGAAGGCGGCATTGAAGGAAGCCGAGCGCGCCGCGATGCGGATCTCGGCCGCCAGCGCCAGGCCGAGCCCCGCACCGTTGGCCGGCCCGTTGACCGCGGCGATGACCGGCTGCCGCAATCCCCGCAGCCGCGTGACCAGGCTGGCGAAGAGTTCCTGCCGCTTCATCCACGCCTGCGTCTCGCCGGCCTCGCTGCCGGGCGCATCGCCAGCGAGCGATAGGTCGAAGCCCGCGCAGAAGCCGCGCCCCGCGCCGGTCACGATCAACACGCGGCATGCATCGTCGGCGTCGATCCTGTCGAGCAGGTGAGCGATCTCGCGCACCGTGTCGTCATCGAGCGCGTTCAGGCGCTGCGGCCGGTTGAGTCGCAGCAGTGCGACGCCATCGGCCGGGCGCTCCAGGTACGCGCCGAAGGATGAAGCGGGCTCAGGCATAAATCGCCTCGATCACGTCGGCATACTTTTCCGCGATGGACTTGCGGCGGACCTTCATCGTGGCGGTGACTTCACCGTCGTCATGGTCGAGTTCCTTCGCCAGCAGATGGAACTTGCGCACCTGCTGCACTTGCGCCAGGCGCGCGTTGACGGCGGCGACCTCGGTCTCGATCATCGCTCGCACCCTTGCCTGCTCGACGAGACTCTTGAAGTTGGTGTAGGCCAGCCCCTGGGATTCGGCCCAGTTCGCGACGCTTTCGAAGTCGATCTGCAGCAGGGCCGACACGAATCGCCGGCGGTCGGCGATGACGATCGCTTCCTTGATGAAGGGCGACATGCGCAGGGCGTTCTCGATCTCGGACGGCGTGATGTTCTTGCCGCCGGCGGTGATCATGATGTCCTTCTTGCGATCGATGATGCGCAACTCGCGGCCCGCCGGGCCGTCGTCCCAGCGGGCGATGTCACCGGTGCGCAGCCAGCCGTCGGCGTCGATGGCCTCGGCCGTCGCCTCGGGATTGCGGTAGTAGCCCTTGAACACCACGTCGCCGCGAATGAGGATCTCGCCGTCGTCCGCCAACTGGACCTCCACACCCGGGTACGGCACACCGACCGTACCGACCGGCGATGCATCGCTCGTCTGCATGGTCGTGGCGCCGGAAGCCTCGGTGAGGCCATAGGCTTCGCGGATCGGCACGCCGAGCACGCGGAAGAAGTGAAGGATGTCCGGCGCGATCGGCGCCCCTGACGAGATCGCCACCCGGCAGCGCCGCAGTCCGACGTAGTTGAGCAGTGCGCGCAGCACCAGCACGTACCAGAAGGCCCACACCGCGCGCTGCGCGAGGCTGCGCTGCCGCAGCGGCAAGGCGGCGAAGCGACCCACCGAAGCCATTGCGCGCTGGTAGAGCGCGAGTCGCCACCCGCCGGCTTCGCGCAGCTTGGTCTGGATGGACGCGTGGAACTTCTCCCAGATGCGCGGCACGCCGAAGAACACCTGCGGCGACAGCTCGCGCAGGTCTTCCTGCACGGTGCGAAGGCTCTCCGCAAAGTTGACCACCGCGCCGGTGGCGAGCGGCACGTGGATCGAGAACATCTGCTCCGCCACGTGGCACAAGGGCAGGTAGGAAACCAGCGAATCGCCTTCGGTGCAGCCCAGCACGGTGTTGAGGCCACGCGCCGCACTGCCCAGACCACGCCAGCTCATCTGCGCGGCCTTGGGCCTGCCGGTCGAGCCCGAGGTGAACACGATCAACCCGATGTCGTCCAGCATCTGCGTGGCCGCGAGCGTCGCGATGCGCGTGGGCTGCGCGGCGGCGAGCTGGCGGCCCTGCTCGATCAGCGCCTCGTATTCATGGATGCCGGCGCGGCTGTAGTGGCGCAGCCCGCGCGGATCGATCAGCACGATCTGTCGCAGCTCGGGCAGGTTGGCGCGCACGGAAAGCACCTTGTCAAGTTGCTCCTGGTCCTCGCAGACGATGATCGGCGAGCCTGCCAGCTGCAGCAGGTACTCGATCTCGATGCCCGGCGAAGTCGGATAGACGCCCGCGACGATGCCGCCGGCCAGGCCGACGCCGAACTGCGCGATCACCCATTCGCCGCGGTTCTCTCCGAGGATCGCGACCTTCTCGCCTGGCTGCAGGCCGAGCTCGAGCAGTGCGAGCGCAAGGCAGCTCGCGCGCTCGGCGTAGTCGCGCCAGGTCACCGGCTGCCAGACGCCGAACTGCTTCTGTCGCAGCGCCACTGCGTCAGGACGCGTGCGTGCCCAGTGCAGCAGCTGCTGCGGCGTCGTCAGACTCCTCAACTCTTCCGCGCTCATGACAACCAGCGCTTTCGGCGCTTGTAGTGCTTGACGTCGCGAAAGCTCATGCCCTCGCCGCCCTCACCACTGCCGAGGTAGAAGCGCTGCACATCCGCGTCGCCCAGCAGCACCTCCTTCGCACCGTTGATGACGATGCGCCCGTTCTCCATGATGTAGCCGTAGTCGGCCACGCCGAGCGCGACACGCGCGTTCTGCTCCACGAGCAGCATCGCCACGCCCTGCTCCCGGTTGATGCGCGCGATGATCGAGAAGATGTCCTTCACCACGAGCGGGGCGAGCCCGAGCGAAGGCTCGTCGAGCAGGATCAGCCGCGGCTGCCCGACCAGCGCACGCGCGATCGCGAGCATCTGCTGCTCACCTCCCGAGAGATAGCCCGACAGCTGCTTGCGCCGCTCCTTCAGACGCGGGAAATACTCGAACACCGCCTCGATGTCGGGCGCCTTGCCCGCGCGGCCCTGCAGTGCATTGCCGGCCGCCACCAGGTTCTCGTCGACCGTCAGTTCGGCAAAGACATGGCGCCCTTCGCGCACATGCGCCAGGCCACGCCTCGGCAGCACGTGCGGCGCCCAGCGTTCGATGTCCTCGCCGAAGAACTGGATGCGGCCACTGGCCACGCGTCCGTTCTCCAGCGGCAGGATGCCCGAGGCGGCCTTCAGCGTGGTCGTCTTGCCCGCGCCGTTGGAGCCCAGCAGCGCCACCACCTTGCCATCGGGCACTTCGATCGAGAGACCGCGCAGCGCCTGCACCGTGTGGTGGTAGACCACCTCGATGTTGGCGAT
Source organism: Variovorax sp. P5_A3 (assembly GCF_056400665.1). Taxonomy (NCBI): domain Bacteria; kingdom Pseudomonadati; phylum Pseudomonadota; class Betaproteobacteria; order Burkholderiales; family Comamonadaceae; genus Variovorax; species Variovorax sp. P5_A3. The sequence goes on from NZ_JBFUKW010000006.1 coordinate 118,572, forward strand.
CGACAGCGCCGGGGGCGGCGCTGCGCTCACACCTTGATCCATGAACTCGCCGGCTCCATCTGCTTGGTCTTCGGGTCGTAGCGGTAGATGCGACCGACCGGTGCCTGGTGCTTGCTGAGATCCACCAGCGTGCCGAAGATGCCGCCCGAGTCCCAGTCCTTCATCGACTCGAGTGCGGCCTTCATGTTGAGCAGCGTGAGCGGCTTGTTGGCCTTGATGCAGCGTTCGGCGACCTCGGCGAACACCATGCCCGAGAGCCAGGAGCTGATGTAGAACGGCGAGATGTTCTTCATGTCCGGCCGATTCTTTGCGGCGTAGTCGCGCATCGCGTTGATCATGGCCGAGTCGGTCTCGTGTCCGTAGCGGTACGGGCTCACGCCGCCGAGCGACTCGCCCATGGCGCCCAGCGCGTCGTAGGCGGGCTTGTCGAGGCCCCAGGCGGTCCCCATGACCTGGCTCTGGAGGCCGGCCTCGCGCATCTGCCGGACGAACTCGGGCATCGGCGCGAGGATGTAGCCCTGGAAGATCACGATGTCGGGCCGCGCGCGGCGCAGCTTGGCGACTTCGGGCGCGACGTCGATGCCGGCCTGCTTGGTCACGATCTCGGCGACGATCGGCAGACCCAGCTTCTCCGCGCGGGCCTTGCCGCCCGGGATGCCGTCGCGGCCGAACTCGGTGTCGGCATACACGTAGGCGATCTTGGGCTTGTCGGACTTGGACCAGGTCTTGGCGATGTACTCCATCAGGATCTCGTGCATCGAGCCGTAGATCGGACCCGGCACGAAGTGCTGGGGCATGCCGGTCGGGTCGGCCATCGAGCTCGCCAGCGAGGTGGAAGACGTCATGATCGTGCCCGACGCGATGGCGTCTTGCGCGACGGCCTTCGCCCATTGGGTGCTGTCGCCGTAGAAGAAGGTCGGCTTGTCGGATGCCATCAGCTTCTTGAAAATGGCCACGCCCTGATCGAGCTTGAAGCCGCTGTCCTCCGACACGTAGCGCAGCTTGCGGCCGGCGACGCCGCCGTTGGCGTTCTTCCACTGCACGAAGTCGTTCAACCCGTTGTTCATCGCGGTGCCCGCGAACGCGAAGATGCCGGTGATGGGCTGCGAAGCCGCGATCACGATCTCGCCCTTCTGGGCCTGCGCCGATGCACCCTGGATGGCGAAGGGCCCGAGTGCGGCGGCGGTGCCGGCGGCCTGGATCAGTTTGCGTCTCAGAAAGTCCGTCATGGTCAGTCTCCTCGTTGTCGGTTCAGGTGATGAAGGGCCACAGGTGAAAGATGCGTCGTACGCGTGCCCACATGGCCGACAGCCCGTGCGGCTCGAAGATCAGGAAGACGATGATCAGCAGGCCGAACACCACCTGCCCCATGGGCAGCAGAAGGCCGGCGATGCCGGGCAGCCACTCGGCGCCCGCGTGCGCGACCAGCCGCAGGACCTCGGGCACGAAGGTCATGAAGACGGCGCCGAGGATGCTGCCGAGCACCGTGGCGCCGCCGACGATGATCGCGGCGAGGTAGTAGATCGACAGCGTGACCGTGAAGTACTCCGGCGTGATGTTCCCGTAGAAGTAGCCGAGCAGTCCACCCGCGACGCCGGCGTAGAAGGCGCCCAGCGCGAAGGCGAGCAGCTTGGTGCGCAGCAGGCTCACCCCGAGGATCTCGGCCGAGATGTCGCGGTCGCGCACGGCGATGAAGGCCCGGCCGATGTAGCTGCGCTGGAGATTGCGCGTGGCCAGTGCCGCCAGCAGCACGCATCCGTAGATGAGGTAGAAATTGCGGCGGTCGCCGATCAGTTCGAAACCGAACAGGCTGGCGCGCGGAATCGAGGTGCCGGGCACGCCGCCCGTCACCGCGTCCCATTCGCGGAACACGAAGGTCAGGATGAAGTGCGCGGCCAGTGTGGCGATCGCGAGGTAGATGCCCTTCACGCGCAGGCTCGGCAGCCCGACCACCACGCCGATCATCGCGGCCAGAAGCCCCGCGATCGGCAACGCAACGTAGAACGGGATGCCGTGCTTGCCGAGCCAGGCGACCGTGTAGCAACCCACCCCGAGGAAGGCCGCATGCGCGAGGGAGATCTGGCCGGTGCTGCCGGTCGTGATGTTGAGGCCCAGCGTCGCGACGATGTGGATGCCGACGATGCAGGCCATCGCGAGCACGTAGTCGCTGCCATAGAACGGCAGCCCCATCAGCACGACGACGAAGAGCGCCATCGAGCGGCGCGAAGCCGGCGAGTCCCATAGCTGCTCTTCGGAGCGGTGCGTTTCGTGGAAGACACCCGTGCGCATGTTCAGAGCCTCTCGATGGTTCGCGTGCCGAAGATGCCGTGCGGACGCATCACGAGGATCGCGAGCACCACCACGTACGGGACCAGGTCGCGCGCCTTGCCGCCAAGATAGCCGGCCGCCACCGCATCGAGCCAGCCGACGATCAGGCTCGCGACGATGGCGCCGACGATGCTGTCCAGGCCGCCCAGGATGATGACCGCGAAGGCGGCGAGCGCCGTCGAGGCCAGCAGCGGGGACAGATTGGCCGAGGTCGCGATCAGCACGCCGGCGACCGTGCCGACCAGGCTCGAGAGAATCCAGGTCAGGCGCTGCGCATGGTGGATGTCGATGCCCATGGTCGCTGCAGTTACCGGGTCGCTGGCGGTCGCGCGCAGGGCGATGCCTGTCTTCGAATAGCGGAAGAAGGCAATGAATGCGCCGATCAGCACGCCCGCCACCACGAAGTTGCCGATGGCGGTGCCCGGGATCAGCACCTCGCCGAAATTGAGGGGCATGCGAGGCAGCAAGGGCGGCACCGTGAAGGTGTCGCCGCCCCAGATGGCCTCGACGCTGCCGTGCACGATGCTGGCCATGCCGATGGTGGCCATCAACACCGAGACGGGCGACTGCCCCGACAGCGGTCGCAGCACCAGTCGCTCGACCAGCACCGCCAGCACCGCGATCGCGCCGAGCGCGACACCGAAGGCCGGCAGCGGCGCCAGGCCGAAGGTCACGTGCGCCGCGTAGTAGAGGTAGGCGCCGAGCATCATCACCTCGCCCACCGCGAAATTGACGACGCCCGTACCCTTGTAGACCAGCACGAAGCTCAGCGCGACCAGCGCCAGCACGCCGCCGGACAGCAGGCCGATGGTGCTGTATTCGATGAACTCGTACCAGTCCGACATGTTCATCACGCGGCCTCCTCGTCGGCGCCCAGGTAGGCCTGGATGACGCCCGGGTGACTGCGCACCTCCGCGGGCGTTCCGCGGGCGATGACCTCGCCGAAGTTCAGCACCACGACGTGGCTGGAGATGTCCATCACCATGCCCATGTCGTGCTCCACCAGCAACACCGTCACGCCCCACTCTTCCTGCACGTCGAGGATGAAGCGCGCCATGTCCTCGGTCTCTTCGCGGTTCATGCCGGCGACCGGCTCGTCGAGCATCAGCACGCGCGGCCGCATCGCGAGGGCGCGCGCGAGTTCCACGCGCTTCTGCAGGCCGTACGACAGGGCCTCGACGGGGCGATGGCGCAGGTGGTCGATCTGCAGGAAGTCGATCACGCGCCGCTCGACCTCGTCGCGCAGCGCGAGTTCCTCGTTGCGTGCCGACCGGGTCTGCGCCATGCTCTGCAGCAGGCCGGCGCGCATGAAGTGGTGCCCGCCGAGCTTGATGTTCTCGAGGACGCTGAGTCCGTGGAAGAGCGCGATGTTCTGGAACGTGCGCGCGAGTCCGCGCGCGGCACGCTGATGCACCGGCACGACCGTGATGTCCTGCCCGTCGAGCACCACGCGGCCTGCCGATGGGCGGTAGAAGCCCGAGATGGTGTTGAACACGCTCGTCTTGCCGGCACCGTTGGGGCCGATCACCGCCGTGATCTGGCCCGGAGCTGCCGCGAAGGAGACGCCGCGCAAAGCATGGATGCCGCCGAAGCGCAGATCGACACTCTCGACCGCGAGCGAAGCGCCGGCAGTGGCGGCCGAATGCGCAGCGGCCATCGCGCGACCGGTCTGCAGGGAGGATGTCCGCTGTATCGTGGAAGCCGCGATGTCCATGCGCCCGTTCCGAGGTCTTGAAGGAGCACCGACCTCGCGGCGCCCATGAAACGTCCGGCACGCGGGCCGGACACGAAAAAATAATACACTACTGTACCGTATGCAATATCAGTGCTTACCCGTGCGCACGTACGCGCAGGGCCGCGAATGACTATTGCGTGACGGCGGCGAAGGCCTTCGCGCGTTCCTTCAGGACGAACTTCTGGATCTTTCCGCTAGGCGTGCGTGGCACCGCGGCAAGCACTTCGACGCGCTCGGGCCAGTACTGCTTCGCGACCTTGGACTCGGCCATGTAGGCCTGCACGCCGGCGAGGTCGAGGGTCGCGCCGGGGCGCAGTTCGAGGAAGGCGCAGGCGCGCTCTCCGAGACGCTCGTCCGGGTAGCCGACGATGGCCGCCATCGCGACGGCCGGGTGCTTGTAGAGCAGCGCCTCGATCTCCACCACGGGGACGTTCTCCCCGCCGCGGATCAGCACGTCCTTGGTCCGGCCGTTGATGCGGATATAGCCCTCGTCGTCCATGTAGGCCAGGTCGCCCGTGTCGAACCAGCCTTCCGCGTCGTAGGTGGCGATGTCGGGCCGCTTGTAGTAGCCGAGCGACATCTGCGCGCCGCGCACGAGCAGTCGGCCGGTCTCGCCGACCGGCATGGGCTTGCCGTCGAAGTCGACGATCCGGATGCCGACACCGTCGAGCGCACGGCCGTCGGTCTTCGATGACTTGTCGGCTGCGCGGGAAGGCTCGGTCAGCGTGCTCGAGAGCGACTCGGTCATTCCCCACAGCGAGCAGACCTTCAGGTCCAGTTCGCTGGCTGCGCGCTCGATCAGCACCGGCGGGATGGGTGCGCCGCCGCACAGGAACGAGCGCAGGCGAGCAGGCCGCGGCGCGCCATCGGCCACGGCGCCGCAGATGTCCGCGAGAAAGGGCGTGGAGGCTGCCGTGTACGTGACGCCTTCCTCGGCCATCAGGGTGACACCGCGCCGGGCTTCCCAGATGTCCTGGAGCACGACCGTCGAGCCGAGGTAGATACCCAGGACCATCACGGCGGCATAGCCCGTCATGTGACCGACTGGCGAGCAGGCAAGCAGTACGTCGTCCGAGGTCAGGCCAAAGCGCTCCGACAGCGCCTTGTTGCAGGCCAGCAGCGTATTGCACGAGTGCATCACGCCCTTGGGCGATCCGGTGGTGCCGGAGGTGAACATCATCACCGCGAGTTCCTCGGGAACGAGCGCGCGATCGGCCGCGACCTCGGCCGCCTCGACCCGCTTGCTGCCCTGCAGCAACAGACGGTCGAAGCCATTGGCGCCTTCCCCGTCGACGACGACGACGTGCTGCAGCTTGGGCAATTTGGCCTTCAGGCTGTCGGCCATCGCCGCATGGTCGAAGCCGCGGAACATCGCCGGCACTACGAAGACCTTGGCCTCCGCGAAGCCGAGCATGAATTCAAGTTCGCGCTCCCGGAAGATCGGCATCAGCGGATTCACGACCGCGCCGATGCGGCCGCAGGCCAGGGTAGCGACGACGAATTCCCACCAGTTGGGCACTTGCACGGCCACGACGTCGCCGTGGCCGACACCGAGACCGCGCAGCGCGGCGGCGGCCACCGCCACCTTGTCGCCGAGTTCGCGGTAGGAGATGCGCACCGGGTCGGCCCGGTCCGCGCGGTAGGCCACCAGGGCGGGCTTGTCGGGTGAGCGGCGGATCGCGGCGACAAGGTAGTCGTCGATCGTCCTGTCCAGCCAGAACCCCGCCTCGCGCATGGCTCGCCCGTGGGCGGCGGGATCGAATCCTTTGACCGTCATGCCAGTATCTCCAGAGTAGTTCGCCGAAGGCACACGGACGTCATGGCTGCGCCCGGGCTATTTAGTTCACTACTGTACGATACGTGGATTCACAATCCATCGCAAGCCCGGACAACCCCGGGAAAGCGAGCACATGGACGACCCGCGGACGGGCGCGGAAACAGATCAGGCCGTCTCGGTGGCCTGGAGATAGGTCAGCAGGTTGCGCTTCATGGCGTCCAGGGTGGTCGCCGCGGCCTCGAGCTTGGTGTCGGCCAGTCCGTCCAGGATCTGCTCGTTGAGCTGGTGGCTGACCTTGCGCATCCTGGTGATCAGCTGCTTGCTCTTGGGCTCGAGGAAGACCCGGTTCACGCGCCGGTCGGTGGCATCGGCATCGCGCCGCACGAGTCCGGATTTTTCCAGGCGGTCGATCAGCCCGCCGACGGCCACCTTGCCCAGGTCGAGCTCTTCGGCCAGCTGCGACTGCGTCATGCCGTCCTCGCGCGACAGGTAGGCCAGCACCCACCATTGCGACCGGGTCACGTTCAGCGGCTTCAGGCACCGATCGAAGGCGCTGCGTCGCAAGCGCGAGACGTCATGGATCAGGAAGCCGAGCCGGAGCTCCCAGTCGGTCGAATGCGGATCTGTTGCCATGGTGCGCCGCTCGCCGCGGGCGGCGAGTCTATTACTGTAATGATGCGTACATTCTAGCAACTGACTTTAAGCGCGTGCAGTCCGGCATGCGACAGGCGCCCGCAGGACCGCACCGGCGCGCTAGAAGGCAACGGCGTCCTTGCCCTTGAGCTGCAGGATCTCGCGCGCCTCGGCCGGCGTCGCGACTGCCAGCCCCAGGCCTTCGATGATCTCGCGCGCCTTGCGCACCTGTTGCGCGTTCGATTCGGCCAGCTTGCCCGCGCCGATCCACAGGCTGTCTTCCAGTCCGACCCGGACGTTGCCACCCATCGAGGCCGACATCGCCGCGATCGGCATCTGGCTGCGCCCCGCCCCCAGCACCGACCAGCGGTAGTCGCTGCCGAAAAGCCGGTCGGCCGTGCGCTTCATGTGCATGACATCGTCGGGGTGGCTACCGATCCCGCCGAGGATGCCGAACACCGTCTGGACGAAGAACGGCGCCTTGACCAGGCCGCGATCGACGAAGTGCGCGAGGTTGTACAGGTGCGAGGTGTCGTAGCACTCGAACTCGTAGCGGGTGTCGTTGACCGACAGCTCGGTGAGCACCGTCTCCAGGTCGCCGTAGGTGTTGCGGAAGATCAAGTCCTTGCTGCCCTCGAGGTAGGGGCGCTCCCAGTCGAACTTGAATTCCTTGAAGCGCTGCAGCATCGGGAACAGGCCGAAATTCATCGTGCCCATGTTCATCGACGCAACCTCGGGCTTGAGCACCTTGGCCGGTTGCATGCGCTCCTGCACGGTCATGTAGGGCGAGCCGCCGGTCGTCAGATTGATGACCGCATCCGAGCGGGCCTTGATGTCCTTCAGGAAAGGAACGAAGGCCTCGGGCCGCTGGTCCGGCTTGCCTGTGACGGGGTCGCGCGCATGCAGGTGGATGATGGCCGCGCCCGCCTCGACGGCGCCGACCGCGGCGTCCGCGATCTCCTTGGCCGTGATCGGCAAGTACTGCGACATCGAGGGCGTGTGGATCGCGCCGGTCACGGCGCAGGTGATGATGACTTTGCGTTGGCTGGACATTCGAGTCTCCTTGGTTTTCGGGGTCTAGACGGGGTCCCAGGTGAACACATCGCCCGATCGATCGAGCGGGAAGAAGCTGGCGCGCAGCATCGGCAGCGCGGTGTCGAGCACGCCTTCGGGCGTCCAGCCTTCGCCGCAGTGTGCACTGCGAATCGGCCGCGGCTGGCTGAAGAGGTAGATCTCGTTGTTGCGCACGCCGAAGATCTGCCCGCTGACATCGCTGGCCCCATCGGCGCAGAGACCCACGACGAAGGGTGCGATCTTCTCGGGCACCAGTTTCTTGAGGCCTTCCGCCCGCTTCTTCTGCTCCGGCGTTTCACTCGGGATCGAGTCGATCATGCGCGTCCAGGCGAAGGGTGCCACGGCGTTCGAGCGGACGCCGAACTTCTGCATGTCCAGTGCGATCGACTTCGACAGCCCCGCGATCCCGAGCTTGGCCGCGCTGTAGTTGGCCTGGCCGAAATTGCCGATCAGCCCGGAGGTGGACGTCATGTGCACATAGACGCCGCTGCCCTGCTGCTTGAAGTGCGGCGCTGCGGCCCGGCTGACATTGAAGCTGCCCTTCAGGTGCACGGCCAGCACCTGGTCGAACTCAGGCTCGCTCATTCGATGGAACATGACGTCGCGCAGAATGCCGGCGTTGTTGACGACGATGTCGATGCGGCCAAAGGCGTTGAGGGCGGCCTCGACCATCCGGTTAGCCGCGCCCCAGTCCGCGACCGAGCCACCGTCGGCGATGGCGTCGCCGCCCACGGCCTTGATGGCCGAGACGACCTCGTTCGCGGGTTGCTCCTGGTCCGGCTGGCCGTCGAGCGATGCGCCCAGGTCGTTGACGACCACCTTGGCCCCCGCGGCCGCCATGGCCAGCGCGATGCCGCGTCCGAGGCCCCGGCCGCCGCCCGTGACCAGCGCCACTTTGCCTTCCAGTAGTTTGCTCAATTCAAGTCTCCTTGGGGTGCAGCCGTCGAGGGTAAACCCCTGTTCATCCTCGAACTTCCGGCTTGCGGAAATATCGTGCGCTAGCGTACCATGCACCACATGATCATGTACAGCAGGCGTTCGCCAGACGCCATCATCCATGAGTGATTCCGACACCGCATTCGGCCTGCTGGCCACCACCCGCTATGTGCCCCGCTTGCGCCTGGAACGCAGCGAGGTGGCCGCGCAGCACCGCTGGATGGCGCCGGGGCTCAAGTCGCTCGCGAAGGGGCAGCGCGCCATGGCCAACTGGGACGAGGACGTCGTGACGATGGCGGTCGAAGCCGGTCGCACGCTGCTCGCGTCGATGCCCGCGTCCGACGCGACGGAACTGACCCTGGCCTCCACCACCCTTCCCTTCGCGGACCGCCTCAATGCCGGGATCGTCGCCGCTGCGGTGGGACTCGGCGCCGAAGCCGTCGTGCGCGATGTCGCATCGAGTGCGCGCGCGGCACTGACCGAACTGGCCGCCACCCTGCGCCATCCGGCGCCGGATGCAACGCGCATCATTGTCGCGGCCGAACGCCGAACTGCGAAACCTGCCAGCGCGCAGGAACTGATCTTCGGAGATGGCGCCGCGGCGGCGTGCATTGGAACCGGGGCTGCGATCGCCACTTTCGTCGCGGCGCGCAGCCTGCATGCCGATCTGGTCGACCATTTCCGCCAATCGGGCGAGGCACATGACTACGGCTGGGAGGAGCGCTGGATTCGCGACGAGGGCTACATGAAGCTCGCCGCCGACACCATCCGGCAGTGCCTGGACGACGCCGGCGTGAGCGCCTCGGACGTGAGCCACTTCGCGCTGCCGGTGCCGCTGCCGCGCATCAACGAAGCGGTCGCCAAGCGTGTTGGCATCGCGCCGTCGGCGCTCGTCGCCACGGCTTCTGATGCGGTCGGCGATCTCGGCTGCGCGCAACCGCTGGCCATGCTCGACATCGCGGTGCGCGCTGCGGAGCCGGGTGCGCTGATCCTCGTCGCGGCTTTCGGCAGCGGCTGCGACGTTCTGCTCCTCAAGCGCACGGCCGCGCCCTGCCCGGGCAGCGCCCCCGACGCGGGCAAGTCCGAGACCAGCTACCTCAAGTACCTGTCGTTCACCGGCCAGATCGAACTTGCCTGGGGCATGCGCGCCGAGATGGACAACAAGACCGCACTGACCGCCGCGTGGCGCGATCATGCACGCACCGAGCGCTTCGAGGGCGGGCGCTGCAAGCGCTGCGGCACCGTGCAGTTCCCGCGCTCGCGGGTGTGCGTCAATCCGGCCTGCCGCGCTCAGGACACCCAACAGCCCACCAGCCTGGCCGATGTGCCGGCCCGCGTGATGTCGCACACCACCGACTTCCTGGGCTACACGCCCGACCCACCGTTCCAGTTCGGCCACATCGACTTCGAGGGTGGTGGCCGTGTGCTGATGGAGTTCACTGACACCGATGTCGGCGAACTCGCCGTCGGCGTGCCGCTGCGCATGGTCTACCGCGTGAAGGAGTTCGATCACAACCGCGGCTTCCGGCGCTATTTCTGGAAGGCGACGCCCACGCGCGCCGGCGCGAGCGGCGCCCCATCCACCCCGGAGAGCAAGTAAATGGCCAGCGGAATCCGCGACAAGGTCGCCATCATCGGCATGGGCTGCACGCGCTTCGGAGAGCGCTGGGATTGCGGTCCCGAAGACCTCATGCTCGAAGCCTTCAACGAAGCCGTCGCCGACGCCGGCATCGACGCGGGCCAGATCGAGGCCGCATGGTTCGGCGTCTGCCTCGAGGAGAACAACGTCGGCAAGACCGCCGGTCCGCTCGCGCAGGCGTTGCGGCTGCCGCGCATCGCCGCGACGCGCGTCGAGAACGCCTGCGCCACCGGCACCGAGGCGCTGCGCGGCGCGGCTTACGCGGTGGCCGCGGGCGCCTACGACATCGTGCTCGCGCTCGGTGTCGAGAAGCTCAAGGACACTGGCTACGGCGGCCTGCCGGCGCGCACGCGCGGCGTCGCCAACGACCTCTGGCTGCCGAACTCGACCGCGCCCGGCGCCTTCGCGCAACTGGCCTCGGCCTACGCGGCCAAGCACGGCGTCGCGATGGCGGATCTCCGGCGCGCCATGGCCCACATCTCGGTCAAGAGCCACGCCAATGCGGCGCTGAATCCCAAAGCGCACCTGCGCAACAAGATCACCGAGGAGGACGTACTCAAGGCGATGACCATCGCCGCCCCGCTCGGGCTGTACGACTGCAGCGGGGTCAGCGACGGCTCGGCCTGCGCCATCCTCACGACGCCCGAGATCGCGCGCGCCCTCAAGGCGAACGCCGAGATCGTGACCGTCAAAGCGCTCGAGATCTCGGTCAGCAACGGCGAGGAGGCCAGCTTCAACAACTGGGACGGCGCGAACATCGCCACGGCAAAGACGGCCGCCGAGCGCGCGTACCGTGCGGCCGGCATCAGCGAGCCGCGCCGCCAGATCCAGATGGCCGAGGTGCACGACTGCTTTTCGATCACCGAGGCGGTGCTGATGGAGGACCTCGGTTTCAGCGCATCTGGCCGCGTGATCCACGACGTGCTCGACGGCGTGTTCGATCTTGACGGCGCCTTGCCCGTCGTGCCCGATGGCGGGCTGAAGTGCTTCGGCCATCCGATCGGCGCGTCCGGCTTGCGCATGGTCTACGAGGTCTACCAGCAGATCCATGGCCGAGCGGGCGAGCGCCAACTCAAGAACGTCGACCGCGGCCTCACGCAGAACCTCGGTGGTCATCCCCACCAGAACGTGAGTGCTGTCGCCATCATCGGCCGCGCGGGCGCCTGAGCGCACGGCCGAATCGAATTCCCATTCCCCTTTTTCAACTGGAGACTTCCCATGCGAGGACTGAAAGGCAAGAAGGCCATCGTGACCGGCGCAGGCAGCGGCATCGGCCGCGCCATCGCGCTGCGACTCGGCGCCGAAGGCGCGATTGTCGGCGTGTTCGACATCAATCCGGCCGGCGCCGCCGAGACCGTCAAGGCGATCGAGGCCACGGACGGCAAGGCGATCGCGGTGACCTGCGACATCACGGACTACGCAGCCGTGACCTCGGCCGTGGCGAGCTTCGAGAGCCAGGCCGGCGCGGGCACCGACATCCTCGTCAACAACGCTGGCTGGGACACGCCCATGCCCTTCCTGAAGACCGAGGAGGCCTTCTGGAAGAAAGTCACCGCAATCAACTGGTTCGGCCCGCTGCACATGACGCACGCGGTCGCCAAGGGCATGGCCGAGCGCAAGAGCGGCCGCGTGGTCAACATCGCTTCGGACGCCGGCCGTGTCGGCTCGACCGGCGAGGTCGTCTACTCCGGCTGCAAGGGCGCGACGATCGCATTCGCGAAGGCCTTGGCGCGCGAGGTCGCTCGCAGCAATGTCACCGTCAATACAGTGTGCCCCGGCCCGACCGACACCCCGGCCATGGACGCCTTCGTCGGCACCGGCGAGCAGGGCCAGAAGATCCGCGACGCGATGGTGCGCGGGGTGCCGCTCGGCCGCATCGGCGTGCCCGACGACTACCCCGGTATCGTGGCCTTCCTGGCCAGCGACGATGCCGCCTTCATCACCGGCCAGACGATCAGCGTCTCGGGCGGCCTCAGCATGCATGGATAACAGGAGCAGAAAGATGAGCAAGGACTACAAGGACATCCTCTACGAAGTGCGCGACGGCGTCGTGAGCATCACGATCAATCGGCCCGACGTCTACAACGCATTCCGCAACCAGACGCTCGAAGAACTGATCGACGGCCTGCGCCGCGCCGACGAGGAAAAGAGTGCCAACGTGATGGTGCTCTCGGGCGCCGGCGACAAGGCCTTCTGCACTGGCGGGGACCAGAAGGTGCACTTGAGCGAGGACGGGCTCTATGGTCCGCGCGGCACCGTCGGCATGCCGATCGAGGAAATGCAGACCGCTCTGCGCGACCTGCGCAAGGTTTCCATCGCCAAGGTGCAGGGCTTCGCGATCGGCGGTGGAAACGTTTTCGCCACGCTGTGCGACCTGACCATCGCGAGCGAGAAGGCCACCTTCGGCCAGGTCGGCCCGAAGGTCGGCTCGGTCGATCCGGGCTGGGGCACCGCCTACCTCGCGCGCATCGTCGGCGAGAAGAAGGCCCGCGAGATCTGGTTCCTCTGCCGCAAGTACAGCGCCGCGGAGGCCGAGAAGATGGGCCTCGTCAACAAGGTCGTGCCCCACGACCAGCTCGACGCCGAAGTGGCGCAGTGGTGCAAGGAAATCAACGAGATGAGCCCGACTGCACTCGCGATCGCGAAGCGTTCGTTCAACGCCGACAGCGAGAACATCCGCGGCATCGGCTTCCTCGGTATCCAGACGGTCAAGCACTACTACCAGACCGAAGAATCGAAAGAAGGGGTGCGCGCCTTCAACGAGCGTCGCAAGGCCGACTTCAAGAAGTACGCCTGACCCCCAGGCTCGTGCACTTCGTGTCACTCTCCACCCCCTTGCAGGGGGCGACACCGGCGGCCCGGCAAAGCCGGTTCCGCGGTATCCCTTGAATGGATCGCGACGTATGGAAACGCTCATTCACACTCTCCTCGAATCGGATGGCGTGCTCGTCGCCACCATCGACATGCCGGGCCGCACGATGAACGTGTTCTCGGCGGACCTGATGGATGCGCTCGATGCGCTGATGGACCGGGTCGATAGCGACTCAGCGGTGCGCAGCGTGGTGCTGACCTCGGGCAAGCCGACCTTCCTGGCAGGCGCCGATCTCGTGATGGTGCGCGGTTACACCGACCGCGCGAAGACCGGTACGCACGAGGAACTGTTCGCCATGTGCGGCCGGCTAGGCCGGCAGTTCGTCCGGCTCGAAGAATCGGCCAAGCCGTGGGTGGCCGCAGTGAACGGTATCGCACTGGGCGGCGGGCTCGAACTGGCCCTCGCGTGCCGCGTACGGCTGGTGACCGACGAGCCGCGCGCGCAGATCGGCGTGCCCGAAGTGCGATGGGGCCTGTTGCCGGGTGCCGGCGGCACACAGCGGCTGCCGCGCCTGGCGGGCTTCGACGCAGCGCTCGACCTGCTGCTGAGCGGCCGCTCGATCGCTCCGGCCGATGCGGTGCGACTCGGCATCTTTGCCCGCGCGCTGCCGGCGTCGCAACTCGTGGACGAGGCCCGCGCGGTCGCACGCGCGCTGCATGACAAGCCGTTTGACGTGACGGCGAAGTTCGCCCACCTCGCGCAGACCGATGTGCCGGACTACACCGCCGAAGGGGCGCGCGCTATCGCCCTCAAGCAGGGCGTCAGCCCTGACGATTTCGACCGCTACCTCGCATACAGCGCCATCGTCGACAGTGTGCTCAAAGGCGCGAGGCTCCCGCTCGCCGAAGCGACCGACGTGGAGATGACGCAGTTCCTTCGCCTCATGTTCAATCCAGTCGCCGGCCATATGGTGCGCACCCTGTTTCTCGAACGCCTGCGCGCGGAGCGCGAACTGGCGCCGCCGAAGGGCACGGGCGTCGAGCGCATCGAAGTGGGCGCATTGGGCACCGCCCACAAGGCATGGGCCGATGCGCTGGCCAGAGCGAAGGTGGCGCAGTCGGCCAACGCGTCGCTGCCGGAAGGGGCCCTCGATATCGTCGACCTGCAAGGCGGCCGCCATCGTGTGGCGCTCGCAACCCTTGACACAACCGCTTCGTCCGCTTCAGCGCTGGCGCTGCTTGCGCCCGTCGGGCCGTATGGACGCGTGATCGAGATCATCAGCGCGGACGATGCGGCGGCGACCGCCATCGCCGCCCTGGCACCGCGTCTCGGCGCGTTGCCATGGCGGACCCCGGGTCCGGCCAGCGTGCTGCAGCGGCTGCGCGGTGCATCGTTCGAAGAGCAGGCCCGCACGGCCGTCCAATGCGCGGCAACGCCGGGCGCGGGTGACGTGGCCTTCCTCGATGTCGCGGCCTGCCTGGCGGGCGTGACACCGGCCTGGAGCGGCGGCCCGCTGAGCTGGCTCTGGGCCGAGCGCGCCAAGGTCGTGCCCGGCTTCGACGCGGGAACGCGAGACGCCTGGAATCGGCTCCAGCCCGCCCTGCACCGCACCTTCGCATGATCGACCGGACACGCATCGGCTTCGAAACCGAGGCCACCACGGCGGACATCGACGGCTGGCGCGTGAAGCTCTTCTGCCAGGCGATCGGCGAGGACGACCCGGTCTACCGGGATCCGGAAGCCGCACGCGCCGCGGGCCATCCGACGTGCCCGGTGCCACCGACCTTCCTGAAGGCGGTCGAGGGGGAGCACTTCAGCAGCGCGCAGCTGATGGCGCTGCTCCAGGTGCCGCTGCGCGGCGTGCTGCATGCGGAACAGAGCTTCGATCATCTTGTGCCGGTCTACGTCGGCGACCGCATCGAAGTCAGCCGCAAGGTGGCTGACATCTTCGACAAGAAACACGGAGCCTTCACCTTCATCGTCGTCGACACGGACTACCGCCGCGCGGGGCAGCCCGTGGCAAGCAGCCGACAGACGATCCTGGTACGCAACGCGCTGGAGGCGACATGAGCGCCCTTCCCGAGAAGCTCGAACTGCGCTGCGGACCCGTCACGGCAGTCGACCTCGCGCTGTTCGCCGCCGCCTCGGGCGATCACAACCCGCTTCACCTCGACGTCGAGGCGGCACGCGCCGCCGGATTCGATCGCCCCCTGGTGCACGGCATGTTGACCATGGCGTACACGGCGCGCCTCTTCACGAAGACCTTCGGCGCGGGCAGCGTGCGGCACCTCCACACGCGGTTCACCGGCGCCGCCCGGCTCGGCGATACGGTGGTGCTGAGCGCGACGCTGGCGGGCACCGAGGGGGAACTCGGACTCTATGACCTCGACGCACGCACGACTGAAGGCGTCGAACTGGTATCCGGCAAGGCGCGGGTGACGATGGGACCGACACGATGAGCCGGCTGATCGACGCGTTGCGCCCCGGCATGCGGGTGTTCGTGCCAACGTTGAGCACCGAGTCGTCGCTGCTGATCGACGAACTGCGCGTCGATCCGGAACGTGCCCGTGGCGTGGTCTTCACCGGCGTCCAGTTTCCGGGCATCGATCGTGCCGACTACCTGGCGATGCATCCTGAGGCGCGACAGACGGCCTTCTTCATGACACGCCCGGTGCGCGCCGGCCTGCTCGAAGGGCGCGCCGAACTGCTGTCGCTCGACTACCTCGGTATCGCGCGGCACCTTCGCAACGCCGCGCCGATGGACCTGGCCATTGCCCATCTCACACCGCCCGATGCCGAGGGATGGTGCAGTCCTGGCCTCGCGAGCGATTTCATCCCGCTGGTCTGGGCGCGCGCCAGGAAGCGCGTTGCGCACCTCAATCCGCGCATGCCGCGCACGCAGGGCTCGTTCCGCGTCCATGTCTCGGAACTGGATGCGGCCGTCGAAGCCGATGCGCCGCTCAACGACTTCATCGATTCGCCCTCCGGCGAGTTGGAAGCGCGGATCGGCCGGCATGTCGCCGCGTTGGTGCGGGACGGCGACACCCTCCAGTTCGGCATCGGCTCCGTCCCGCTGGCGCTGGCCGGTGCCCTGAGCGCGCATCGCGGGCTGCGCTTTCATGGGGGGCTGGTGTCGAGCGCCCTGCAGACGCTGTGGGAAGCCGGTGCCATGGACCGCGACGCGCCGATCACCACCGGTGTGGTGCTGGGCGATGCGTCCTTTCATGACTTCGTCGGGCGCCTCGCTTCGTTGCGCGTGGTCGACGTGACGAGGACGCACGACCCGGCCATCGTCGCGGCGATCCCGCGCTTCGTCGCCATCAACGCCGCGGCCGAGGTCGACCTGTTCGGCCAGGTCAATGGCGAACGCGTGGGCGGAATGATCCAGGCGGGCGCGGGCGGGTTGCCGGCCTTCGCGCAGGGCGCATTGGCATCGCCGGGCGGCCGGCTCCTGATCTGCCTGGGCGCGACCGCGCGCAAAGGCAGCGTCTCGCGCATCGTGCCCGTCCTGGGCGACCAGGGCCTGTGCACCTTGCCGCGCTATCTTGCGGACGCCGTGGTCACCGAGCATGGCATCGCGGAACTCCGGGACTTGTCGCTCGATGCGCGGGCCGAGGCCTTGATCGGCATCGCGGCGCCCGAGCACCGCGCGAGCCTGCAGGAAGCCTGGCGCGCGATCCGCAAGGCCGCATGACGACCATGACACAGGCTCCGCACCCTGCGCCACCTCCGCCCGGCTTCGAAGCCGTGGAACTGGGCGGCACTTTCGCGACCGTCAACGGACCGCTGTTCGCGCGCTGGTACGGTGAACGCCTGCAACTGGGCTTCCGCGTCGGTCCCGGACACGTCAATCCCGGGCAGAACTGCCACGGCGGCATGCTATGCACCTTCGCCGACGTCCTCATCTCGACCGCGGCGCAGTACCAGACCGACATCCCGCGCCAGTTCCTCCCGACGATCAGCCTGCAGGTCGACTTCCTTGCCGTCGCGCCGCTGGGGAGTTGGGTCCAGGGGCAGGCTGAAATCCTGCAGGTGACGCGAAACCTGATCTTCTCGCAAGGCCTGATCGAATCGGACGGACAGGTGGTGATGCGCGCGAGCGGCGTGTTCCGGCGCGGCCCGCTGCTGCCTGAATCCGCCGATGACCAGGCATTGCGGCTGCCCGGAATGCCGCAGCGCGGGTAGTCTGCGCTCAGTGCGCTTCGGCGTCGTCAAACAGGCGGATCAGCCGCTTGCCGAGGTTGTCGCCGCGGTAGAGCCCGGCGATCGCGTCCGGCGCGTGCTCGATGCCGTCCAGCACCTCTTCGATATAGCGCAGGCTGCCGCTGCGTAGCCACGCGGCAAGATCGGCGCGCGCACCGTCGCCGTATTCAGGGTGGTCGAAGATCACAAAGCCCTGCATGCGCGCACGCTTGGTGAGCAGATGGCGTTCCACGCGAGGGCCCTGTGGCGGCGGGTCCCAACTTGCGACTGACGCGGTACCGCAGATCACGATGCGCGCACCGACGTTGAGGTGCGCCATCACGGCGTCGCTGATCGGGCCCGCCGTGTTGTCGTAGTAGACGTCGACGCCACTGGCGCAGGCCTCGGCCAGTCGCTGCCCGAAATCGGCTGCCTTGTAGTCGACCGCCGCGTCATAGCCGAAGCGCTCCAGGCAAAGCGCCCGCTTTGCGGCGCCGCCCGCGATGCCGACGGCACGGCATCCCTTGAACCGCGCGATCTGCCCCACGCACGACCCGACAGCACCCGCGGCGGTCGAAACGACCACCGTCTCGCCGGCGCGCGGCTGGCCCAGTTCGAGCAACCCGTAGTGGGCGGTGACGCCATTGATCCCCATCACGCCCAGCGCGGTCGACATCGGCAGATCGTCTTCGACGATGCGTCGCTGGATGGCGGCACCATCGACCACCGCGTAGTCCTGCCAACCGAAGAGCCCCGTCACCGCGGTGCCGACAGGCCATGCCGGATCGTTCGATTCGACGATCCGCCCGGCGGCGAAGCTGCGCATGACGGCGCCGATGGCCACGGGCTCCGAATAGTTGGCCGCGGCACTGACCCAGCCGCGCATCGCCGGCTCGACCGACAGCCAGATGTTGCGTACCAGCACCTGGCCCGGCCCAGGAGACGCCAACGGTGTCTCGACGATCTCGAAATGTTCCCTCTGCGGGATGCCGACAGGGCGGCTTTTCAGGCGGACCTGGCGATTGGTGCGTGGGTTCATCGAATTGTCTCCATCAAGGTTCCACCCGAGTTGCAAAGCTGCGAGAGTTGCTATAGTACACATGCGTACCATGCACATCCATACGCTGTAGCAACTTTCTATTCATGAGGTAATCCCGATGGCAGGCCGCTGGTTTGAGGAATTCGAAGTCGGTCAGACCTTCGACCACGAGATCCGTCGCACGGTGACCGAGGCCGACAACATGTGGTTCAGCAACGCCACCTGCAATCCCGCGGCGATCCACATCGACGCAGAGTACTGCAAGGGCACGGAGTTCGGCCGGCCGCTGGTCAACAGCATCTTCACGCTCGGGCTGGTGATCGGACTGTCAGTACAGGAGACGACGCTCGGCACGACGGTGGCCAATCTCGGCATGACCGACACGCGTTTTCCGGGCCCGGTGTTCGCAGGCGACACGATCCGTTCGCGCACCACCGTCAAGGAAGTGCGCGAGAGCAAGTCGCGTCCGAATGCCGGCATCGTGACCTTTCTGCACCAAGGCCTGAACCAGCGCGGCGAAGAGGTGTGCGTCTGCACGCGCCAGGCTCTGATGTTGCGGAAGCCCCAATGAAGCCGCTCAAGCTCCGTTCGATGCTCTTCGTGCCGGCCGACAGCGAACGCAAGCTGGCAAAGTCGGTCGGCAATCCGGCCGACGTGCTGATCCTCGACCTGGAAGACTCGGTGGCGGATTCGCGCAAGGTCGGCGCGCGCGCCACCGCAGCCGAATTCATCGCCGCCCAGGCATCGATCATCGGCGCCAGCCTCTTCGTGCGCATCAATCCGCTCGACACCGCCCTGGCGATGGGCGACCTCGCCGCGATCGTCGTGCCCGGACTGGCCGGCATCATGCTGCCGAAGACGCGCAGCGTGGCCGACATCATGCGCCTCGCGCACTGTCTCGATGCCCTGGAGGCACGCGCCGGCATCACGCCGGGCACCGTGCGGATCGTGCCGGTCGCCACCGAGACACCGCAAGCCATGCTGACCATGCAGGGCTTCGCGGCCGGCCCCATCGAGCGCCTCGCGGGCATCACCTGGGGCGCCGAGGACATCTCGACGGCGATTGGCGCCGTGTCGAACCGCGACGAGGACGGCACCTTCTCGCCACTCTACGTCTGGGCCAATTCGCTGTGCCTCTGTGCGGCCGCGTCTGCCGGCGTGCCTCCGATCGACACGTTGCACGCCGACTTTCGCGACCCGGAAGGCCTCGCGGCCGCCTGTCGCGCATCGCGTCGTCGCGGCTTCCGCGGCCGCATCGCGATTCATCCGGACCAGGTCGCCATCATCAACGAAGCCTATACGCCCTCAGAGGCGGAGATCGCGCATGCCCGTCGCATCGTCGATGCCTTCGCCGCCGCGCCGGATGCCGGCACCCTGAGCCTGGACGGCGTGATGCTCGACAAGCCCCACCTGACGCAGGCGCTCGAGACCTTGCGGATGGCCGCCTAGACGGCCGCCAACACCAGGACCCATCGGAGACCTTATGGATTTCTCAATCAGTGAAGACCATCGTGCGATTCGCGACGGCGTGAGCGCAGTCGTTCGATCCTTCGACGACGAATATTGGCTCGCACGCGACGACGACGGCGAGTTTCCGCGTGCCTTCCACCGCGCGATGGCCGATGCAGGCTGGCTCGGCATCACGATGCCTCCGGAATACGGCGGCGCCGGCCTCGGCGTGACCGAAGCCGTGATCATGATGCACGAGGTCGCGAGCCATGGCGGCGGCATGGCGTCCGCATCGACGGTGCACATCAACCTCTTCGGGCCGCATCCGATCGTGGTCTTCGGCACGCCCGAGCAACGCCAGCGCTGGCTGCCGCGCCTGGTCGAAGGCAAGGACCAGTGCTGCTTCGGCTTCACCGAGCCCGATGCCGGTCTCAACACGACGGCGATCAAGACCTTCGCGCAGAAGGTTCCCGGCGGCTACCTGGTGCACGGCCAGAAGGTCTGGACCTCGACCGCGCAGGTCGCCAACAAGATCATGCTGCTGACGCGCACGACCAAGCTGGAAGACTGCAAGAAGCCGACCGACGGCATCACGATCTTCTACACCGACCTGGACCGCAGCAAAATCGACGTGCATCGCATCCCGAAGATGGGCCGCAAGGCGGTCGACTCGAACTCCATCTTCATCGATGGCCTGTTCATCCCCGAGGAAGACCGCGTCGGCGAGGAAGGCAAGGGCTTCTCGTACATCCTGCACAGCCTCAACCCCGAGCGTCTGCTGGTGGCGGCCGAAGCCGTGGCGATCGGTCAGGACGCGCTGCGCCGGGCCGCCAAATACGCCCGGGAGCGCGTCGTCTTCGACCGCCCCATTGGCCAGAACCAGGGCATCCAGCATCCGCTGGCCGAGCGCTGGATGGCGCTGGAGGCCGCATGGGCCATGGTGATGAAGGGCGCCTGGCTCTATGACCAGCACCAGCCCTGCGGCGCGGAGGCCAACACCGCCAAGTTCCTCGGCGCGCGCGCCGGTTTCGATTCGTGCATGCAGGCCGTGCTGACGCACGGCGGCTTCGGCTACGCGAAGGAATACCACGTCGAACGCCTGCTGCGCGAAGTGACGGTGACGCGAATCGCGCCCGTGACCGAGCAACTGATCATGTCGTTCATCGCCGAGAAGGTGCTCGACCTTCCCAAGTCCTACTGACCGCAAGGGAGCCAAGGTGTTCAAACGAAATCTCTTCAACGAAGACCACGAGTCATTCCGCAGCATGGTGCGTCGATTCATCGACAACGAGATCGCGCCCTACCACGCGCAATGGGAGGAGTCTGGCGTCGTGCCGCGGGAGCTGTGGCTGAAGGCCGGCGCGGCCGGCATGCTCTGCTGCACCGTGCCGGAGCAGTACGGCGGCGTCGGCGCCGACTACCTGTTCGACGTGGTGGTGTTCGAGGAGATGGCGCGCTCGGGCTTCTCGGGGCCCGGGTTCATGATCCATTGCGATCTGGTCGCCACCTACATCGCAAGTTTCGGCTCCGAAGCGCAGAAGAAGAAATGGCTCCCGCTGATGGTGACCGGCGAGGCCATCGGCTCGCTCGGCATGACCGAGCCCCATGCGGGATCGGACCTCAAGGCGATCCGGACCAAGGCCGTGCGCGACGGCGACGATTTCGTCATCTCCGGCCAGAAGGTCTTCATCTCGAACGGGCAACTGTGCGACGTGATCGTGCTCGCGACCAAGACCGATTCGACCGCCGGCGCCAAGGGCGTGACACTGTTTCTCGTCGACACCAGCCTGCCGGGCTTCCGTCGCGGCAAGAACCTGCACAAGCTCGGCATGAAGGCGCAGGACACATCGGAGCTCTTCTTCGACGAAGTGCGCGTGCCGGCCACCGCGATGCTCGGCGAAGAGGGGCGTGGCTTCGAGCTGATGATGACCAAACTCGCGCAGGAGCGGCTCGCGCAGGCCATCCGCTCCGCGACGGTCGCCGAGACGGTGATCGACTGGACGATCGACTACACCGGCAACCGCAAGGCCTTCGGCAAGACGATCGGCGATTTCCAGAACACGCAGTTCAAGATGGCCGAATTGAAGACAGAGGCTGTCGTCGGCCGGCAGTTCACCGACAAATGCATCGAGACCTTCATGAAGGGCGAACTCACCGCCGTCGACGCGGCGATGGCCAAGATGTGGCTCAGCAACATGCACTGCAAGGTTGTCGACGAATGCCTGCAGCTCTTCGGAGGTTGGGGCTACATGTGGGAGTATCCGATCGCGCGCGCCTACGCGGATGCGCGCATCGTCAAGATCGCCGGTGGTTCGATCGAGGTGATGAAGCACATCATCGGCCGCCAGCTTTTCAGCGAATTCCGCCCGGGCAAGGACGCCGCCGTCAACGGCATCGCGGGCGTCAATCCAGTCTAGGAGACTCGCAGTGATCCCATCGACCTTTCGTCCCGACGTGTTGTCGGGCAAGCGCATCCTCATCACCGGCGGCGGCACCGGCCTCGGCAAGGAACTGGCAAGGCAGTTCGCCGCCCAGGGTGCCGCGGTGCACATCTGCGGACGCCGGGAGGCGGTCCTGCAGGCCGCAGTGGCCGAGCTGAACGAGACTGCTGGGCACGGCGGCAGCGCCGAGTACCACATCTGCGATGTGCGCGATGCCGACCAGATCGAAGCGATGGTCGAGCGCATCTGGGCGGGCGGCCCGTTGACGGGGCTCGTGAACAACGCGGCGGCGAACTTCATCTCTCCGTCGATCGATATCAGTCCACGCGGGTTCGCCGCGGTGCGCTCGACGGTGATGGACGGCGCACTCTTCTCGACCCTCGCCTGCGGCCGCCGCTGGATCGAGCAAGGCTTGCCGGGCTCGGTCGTCAGCATGCTCGTGACCTGGGTCTGGACGGGCTCGGCCTACGTGCTGCCTTCCGTGATGGCCAAGACCGCGGTGCATGCGATGACGATGTCGCTCGCGGTCGAATGGGGCGCCAAGAACATCCGCGTCAATGCCGTGGCACCCGGCCCGTTCCCGACCGAAAGCGCGTGGGAAAAGCTGGCACCGATCCCGAAGGCCAACGTCGGTGCCGCATCGTCGGACGAAGTGCCCATGCAGCGCTTCGGCCGCATGCCGGAACTGTGCAACCTGCTGACCTTCCTGCAGGCCGACGGCTGCGAGTACCTCACCGGACAGAACATCGCGATCGACGGCGGACATCACTTGGCGGCTCCGAGCACCTTCGCGGCGCTCGGCAAGCTGACCCCGGAGGACTGGGCCGAAGCGAAGTCGATCGTGCGCGGAAAGGCAGAGCAGGAAAAAGCGCAACGCAGCGCAGGCTGATGTGATGGCTGGGAGCGACAGCGCGACGCGCGACCTGCGGGTGCACGCTCGCGCGACGCCGGACCATCCGGCGATCGTCAGTGGCAGCGAGACCTGGACCTACGCCGCGCTGGAGGCAACGAGCAACCGCACGGCGGCCGTGCTGCGCGGCCTGGGACTGGCGCGCGGCGACCATGTCGCTTCGTTGATCGGCAATCGCGCCGAGGCGGTGGCGATTGCGTGGGCGGCCTGGCGCTGCGGCGTCTACCTGACGCCCATGCCGACCGGCCTGACCGCGACTGAAGTGCGCTACCTCGTCGATGACTGCGACGCGAAGGCCGTGGTCGCTGATGCGGCGCTCGCGGCCGTCGCAGCGCAACTTCCCGCACCGTCGAAGCCCGGCATCGCCTGGCTGTCGTTGCGGGGAGCGATTGCCGGCTTCGATGCCATGGAGCCGCTGCTGGACCAAGCCTCGCAGGACCCCGACGGCCGTGAGACGCCCGGCGCGCTGATGGTCTACACATCCGGCACGACCGGCTCGCCCAAGGGCGTGTTCCGGCCGCTGCTTCCGCCCAACTACCGCGGCACGCCGCCGTTCGCGGGCGATCTGCTCACGCTGTTCGGACTCGGCGACCCCGACGTCCGCTATCTCTCGACCGCGCCGCTCTACCATGCGGCGCCGTTGCGCTTCGCGCTGGCCGTGACCGCCGCGGGTGGCACGGCGCATGTGATGGAGCGCTTCGATGCGGGCGAAGCGCTCGATCTTCTCGAACGTCATGCCATCACGCACAGCCAATGGGTCCCCGCGATGTTCCAGCGACTGCTCGAACTTCCCGCCGAACGCCGCGCAGCCTTTGCCGCGCCATCGCATCGCTGCGCGATCCACGGCGCGGCGCCCTGCCCTCCCGCGCTCAAGAAGGCTCTCATCGAATGGTGGGGTCCGGTCCTGCTGGAGTACTACTCCGGCAGCGAAGGAGTGGGCCTGACGCTGATCGACTCGCAGGAGTCGCTCGCCCATCCCGGTTCCGTCGGCCGCCCGCGCAAGGGCACGCTGCACATTGCAGACGAGGCCGGCCATGCATTGCCGGCCGGCACGACGGGCCTCGTTTGCTTCTCGGGCGTGACGCCGTTCGCGTACTACAAGGCGCCGGAGAAGACTGCCGCCCGCACCTTGCCGCAAGGCTGGCAGACCTTCGGCGACATCGGCCATGTCGACGAGGAGGGCTATCTCTACCTGACCGATCGGCAGGACGACATGATCATCTCCGGCGGGGTCAACGTGTACCCGCAGGAGATCGAGTCGGCCATTCGAGATGCACCCGGCGTATGGGACTGCGCCGTCGTCGGCATCGAGGACACACGTTTCGGCGAGAGGCCCGTCGCGTTCCTGGTGCCGATGCGCGACATGGCCGAAGTCGGCCCGTCCGGACTGATCGCCGCTGTGCGTGCGCACTGCGAAGCGCGCCTCGGCCGCATCAAGCAGCCTGCGGACTTCCGCGTCATCGACAGCTTGCCGCGATCGCCGACCGGCAAGCTGCTGCGGCGCCGCCTTCGCGAGATGCTGGCCGTCGCGGAGAGGCCAGCGGACTGAACTGCATCGCCTCGGCCTGGCCCTTCAGGCGCGGCTGTACGTACCCAGCGCGGTGCCGACGACTACGACCAGCAGGCCGACAGCGTGCCAGATGGTCAGCGTTTCGCCGAGCAGCAGCGCCGCGAAGCCCACGCCGAACACGGGCACCCAGTAGAACCACAGCGAGACGCGCGCGACGCCGATCTTCACGATGGCGTGGTTCCAGGCCAGGTTGCCGAAGGCCGTCGCGATCAACGCCGAGAACAGCACCAGCATCAACGGCCAGAAGCCGGGCAGCCAGGCGCCGACATTCGGTGCAGCACCGACAGCGAGGGTGTGCAGCGCCAGCATCAAGGTGCCGCACGCATAGATCATGGCGCTCGCATAGAGCGCATCGGTCTCCCGAGCGAGCCGCTGGATCAGGACGCCGCCGATCGAGAAGGTCACGACCGATGCCACGACCAGGCCGTCGCCCAGGCCCGCATCCGCGAGCCGGGCACCGGAGGAATGCAGCACCACGATCAGGACGCCAGCGAAGCCCAGCGCCACACCCACGATGCGCAGCAAGCCGATGCGCTCGCGCAGGATCAATGCGGCCATGAGGGATGACACAAGGGGGCTCAGCGCAATGGCCACCGAGGCGTTCGTGGCCGTAGTCCGTACCAGGCCGACCGCGAGAAGGATCTGGTTCAAATAGACCATGAGCGCCGCGCAGGCCAGCACGGTGGCGAACTGACGCGCGGTCATTCTCGTCCGCCGCAGCTTGTGGCGCTGCCGCCAGAGCATGAGCCCCAGGAACGCCGCGGCGATGGCCGCCCGCTCGGTCGCCATCACGGCGGGGTCGAAATAGGAGGCGATGGTCTTCAGCGCCGTCATGTTCAAGCCCCAGAGCGCGGTGACGAAAAGCAGCAGGGCCGACAGGCGATTGCCGTTGAGGGACGAGAGGTGGCCCGTGGGTTGCTTCACTGGAGCGGCCTGCGCCGGGCAGTGATCGTTTGACGAGGCGACATCGCGCTCACTAGTCCGTGTCGGTGTTTGCATCGGCCTGGATTGCCTGAATCGCCTTGCTGATCTTGGCCGCCGTCTGGACCGTCAACTCGATCAGCGACGGTATCTCCCGTTCCTTCAGGTTGGCAAGCCTTCGACCGATGGTGAGGCTGCCGGCAATGCCCTTCGTATGGAGGATCGGCGCCGAGATACCGTAGGTGTCGGGGTTGATCTCTCCTTTGGCCGCGAAGTAGCCCGCCTGCTGGATGGCCTTCATCTTGCGGTGGAACTCCTGCCAGTCCTGTCCCAGCCCCGCGCGAGCGATGTCGGCGGCATGGTGGAGCATGAGGTCCTTCAGCTGACGCTGGGGCAGGCAGGCAAGGATGATGCGCGACGGCCCGCCGCGGAACAATGGAAACGGCCGCCCACGGTCGTAGCCGGAGGGGACTTCCTTGTCCACCCGCACGTCGTGGATGCACAGCACGTGGTCGCCGTAGTAGCTGCACAGCAGCTGGATGCCCGCTGCCTGCTTGCGGATCGCATCCATCAACGGTGGAGCGGCCTGCAGGAGCGGGTCACTGAGCCGTATCTGCCTGTCGAGCTGGATGATCCGCGGGCCCAGCACGTAGACACCCGCGTTGAGCGAAGCCAGGAAGCCGGTGTCGGTCAGCGTCTTCGCGTAGCGGTAGGCCGTCGTGCGCGCCAGGCCCAGCGCTTTCGCCATGCCTTCGACTGTCCAGCTCGGCGCTGTCTCGGTGAAGAGATCCATCACCCGCAACACGCGCTCCGAACTGCTTTGCGTCGCTTCCGACGGGGTGGATTCGGCCTCTGGCGGCGTCTTGTTTGTCTGGTTTGCCATTCGACGAGTGTGATCGGAGATGCTGCATTATCCTTCCACCGGGAAAACGATACTAATCCCGTATATTGGAATTATTGCATTTGTACTTGCGGGCGGGATAACATGAAAGCGCACCTTGAACGAGGCGCGAATTCATGAAGAGCCTGCTGCACGCTGGTTCGTCTTATCCGAAGCATCAACCTGGTACTGAACATGATCACTGCCCAAGACCTGGAATACCACCACGGCCCGACCGACGACTACACCTGGGCCGAGACCTACTACATCCCCATTTCGGTCCCCGAGGAGCGCCTGTTCGCGCACGTCTACGTCGTCACCCGCCCCGTGCTGGGCACCATGTCCAACGACATCCGGGTCATGGGAGCGGTCAGCAACACGGAGTTCGAACTGCTCTCCGTCGACACCCGCTATCACCTGCCGCTCCCCGAGCGCTTCTCGCACATTCATGCCCCCAACGGCCTGAGCGTGAAGGCGGTGAATGCACCGCGCGACTACCGCGTCGACTACGTCGGCAGCGACGGCACCGAGATCCATGTCGACTACGTCGGGATCATGCAGCCCTTCGACATCCATGACCGTGACGAGAATCCGCTCGCCGGCAAGACCGAGGCGGAACAACTCGCGAGCACCTCGATGGGCAGCGGCTACAAGGGCCACTACGACATGCATGCGCGGGTCAAGGGGACCCTGAAGGTGCGCGGGAAGGAATACAAGGTTGACATCGTCGACCGCATGAACCACAGCTGGGGTCCGCGTCCCGAGATGGACATTCCGCCGATGAATTCGGTCTGGGCCCAGTTCGGCGAGGAGCTCGGCTTCCGCTTCCACATGCACCTCGATCCGAGCAAGCCCGCAGGGCAGGATCAGAAGTTCGCCCACGGCTACCTGCTGGACAAGGGCAAGGTTCATGCGCTCGTCGAGTTGGAGATGACCACCACGCGCGTCGGCATCGTTCCCTTCTCCATCGACGTCATTGCCACCGACCAGCGTGGCAACAAGTACCAACTGCGCGGCACGCCGCTGGCGGGCGCGCCCTGGCGGGCGTATTCGACCTGCATCTGCTGGATCGGCCTGATCCGCTGGGAGCACGCAGGGAAGATTGGTCACGGATCCCTGCAGGAGAACCACTCGCTGCCCGTCGAAAGCGGGATGAGAGGTCGCCGCTGGACGGATCCCATCCCTGCCCTGACAGCCTGAACTGGACAGGCAACGGTCCAGGCACATGGAAGGAGCAACGATGCAAGTTCTCGAATCGCCGCCGCGGCCCGGCTTGCAGTCCGGCCGAATGTTCGAGCCGGCAGGCGACGACGCGGCCGACCGGATGCGGGATGCGCCGGCGGAGGCGTTCAGCGCGGCGGTGCGGGCTGCCTACCCGACCGAGGCCGAATACGACCTCATGCTGACGCGCAAGATGCGCCGCCGCGCCAGCGGCCCCTACCGGATACCGACGCTGGAGGAGATGTCCGGCCATGCGCGCAGCTTTCTGGCGGACCATGTCGAAGGTGCGTTCACTCTTTCCGAAGAGCGATGGCTGACAGGAGGCGCTTCGAAACTCCAGTTCGGCTTCACGCTGCAATGGAACGATCCGGAGGTCGGCCGGACCTCGACGCGCCTGGTCGTGCGCATGGAACCGGCGGAGTCACTGAACGCCACCAGCCGCAGGCGCGAACATCAGATCATCACGGCCATCGCCTCGGCCGTTCCCGTGCCGCGAACGCACTGGGTGGATGCCGACGGCCAATGGTTTCCCGAGCCCGCCATCGTCTACGCGTTCATCGAAGGAAGCGCCAAGCCGTCGGACGACAGGCACAGGGTCAGCGGTACAGGCACGCATTTCGGCCCCGAGCTGCGCTCGCGTCTGGCACCGCAATTCATGCAGCACCTTGCTGCGATCCACACCTTCGACTGGTCGGGCGCCCGGCTCGACGCCTTCGATGTCCCGGAAGTCGGCTCCACGCAGTCCGCGCTGTGGCAGCTCAACCGCGCGCGCCGGGTGTGGGAGGAGGATCGCGGCGAGGATTTCCCGCTGATCGAGTACGCCGCCAACTGGCTGGAGGACAACCTGCCGAAACTGGACCGCGTCAGCGTGCTCCATGGCGACTATCGAAGCGGCAATTTCCTGTTCGACGAGAAGGCCGGACGCATCAACGGATGGCTGGATTGGGAGCGCGGCTATCTCGGCGATCGCCACAGGGATCTCGCCTATACCGCGACGCACCTGTTCGGCAACGTCGCCGAGGATGGCAAGACATTCCTGGTGAGCGGACTGATCCCGTTGGAGCAGTTCTACGAAGACTACGAACGCTTGTCGGGGCTGAGGGTCGATGCCCGTCGACTTCACTATTACCGCGTCTTCAACACCTACCAGCTCATGGTGTCGAGCATGGCGTCGTCCTATCGCGTGGTGCGCCTGGGCAAATCGCACCAGGACGTGCTCCTGGCCTTCGTCGAAGGAGCGGTCAGCTCGCTCGCGGACGAGTTGCTGAAATCCCTGGAGAACTGCTGATGGCCGATCGAACCGTGAATGGGCTTCGGGGCTGCATGAGTTCGCTCGACATGACAGTCGGCCCCTGCGTGGAAGAGGCGAGCGACTCGCTCGCACGCGAGCAGGTCGCGCTGATGACGAGGTACCTGAGCTTCGTATCGAAGCGTGTGAACCTGATCGGTGATCGCGTCCGCTTCGAGCTCAGGCTGTACCTGGCGATGGGCAAGGGCGCCGCCGAAGCCATGAAGCGATTCGGAAATGGCGCACCGGAGCTGACGAGGCTCTGCGCGCAAGCCACGACGCTGCTGTCATCGGTCGAAGCCAGGCAGGTGCAGCTGGAGGCTGTCTCGGCGGCCTTGCGGACCGAGCTCAGTCGCATCGTTCGCACCCTGCCCGACGGCAACCCGGTCTTGCGCAAGGAAGTGGAAGCCATCGTCGTCGCCTGCAGCCGTCCGCTGATCGAGTTCCAGCGCTCCTGGTTTGCGCCGCAGGCCTGGGAATCGAATTCGGATCGCCTGCCGGATGTGGATGTCCTGCTGGCGACCGCAGCCAGCTCGCAAGACCAACATGCACTCAATGGAGACAAGTCATCATGATCAGTTGCAATCGCCGTCGTCTGACTCTGGCCCTCGCCGCTGCCGGCACCGTGGGTTCGCTATCGTCCTTCGCCGTGGCCCAGAACCCGGGGCCGATCAAGCTGGGCGTCGTGAACATCGACTCGGGCCCGTTTGCCGCCAATGGGTCCTACATCGCCGAGGGCGCGGCCTTCGCCGTCGAACAGTTGAATGCCCAGGGCGGCGCGTTGGGACGCAAGTACGAACTGGTCGTCCAGAACCACACCGGATCGCCCGCGACAGCCATGGCGGCCGCAGACAAGCTGGTGTCGCAAGGCGGCGTCTCGTTCTTCACGGGCCTGAACGCGTCGAGCACGGCGCTGGCCATCACCGCCAAGGTGGCGGGGATGAATGCCCTGTTCCTGGACGCCACGGCCACCAGCGACGACCTCACCGGCAAGAACTGCAACAAGAACTACTTTCGCATCGACACCAGCGACAGCATGGTCATGAACGGCTTGCGCACGCAGTTGCAGGAGAGCGGCATCAAGTCCTGGGACCTTCTCATGGCCGACTACGCGGTCGGCCACGACTACGCCAGGAAGTTCGGCGCCCTGGTCCAGGACAACGGGGGAACGATCGAGAAGACGATCTTCGCCTCGATGACCGCGACCGACCTCGGCTCCTACATCTCCCAGTTGAATGCCAAGCCCGCGGAGGGGCTCGCCATGCTGTACCCGGGATCCGCAGGCATTGCGTTCGCCAAGCAGCAGCAAGCCTTCGGCCTGTTCTCGAAGTACAAGACCGTGGTCTCGGCCAGCACCGTCAATGAGGTCCTGCTGGGCGGACAAGGTGACAGCACCGTCGGTGTCTACGGTACTC
This sequence comes from Variovorax sp. P5_A3, assembly GCF_056400665.1. Taxonomy (NCBI): domain Bacteria; kingdom Pseudomonadati; phylum Pseudomonadota; class Betaproteobacteria; order Burkholderiales; family Comamonadaceae; genus Variovorax; species Variovorax sp. P5_A3. The sequence goes on from NZ_JBFUKW010000006.1 coordinate 148,822, forward strand.
AGAGCTACTTCTGGTCGATGCCCGGCGAACGCAATGCGACATTCGTGAAGGCGTACGAGGCCCGGTACAAGCGCAAGCCCACGTACCTGAGCGTGGATGCCTACCTCGCTTTCGAACTGCTGCACGCTGCAATCCTCAAGGCGAACTCCACCGATGTCGATGCGGTGCGCCCGGCCCTGGCCGGGATCAAGTTGGCGACCGTGGTGGGCGATGTGGAGATGCGAGCCGCAGATCACCAACTCTTGCGCCCCCTGCTGATCGTGCAAGCGGTGAAGGCCGGGGAAGGAAAGGCCCAGATGGAGCTGCGCGCCATCGAGCCCGTTGCCAAGGTGACGGCGCCGGTCAGTCCGGAGTGCAAGCTCTAGGCGCCGTTGCCCGCCCGACTCTTGCGGATCGCCTCGGCGATGCACTGCATCGAGATCCCCTCGTTGGCGGCGTAGGCGCCCGCTTCGCCGTTGAGATGCGGCATGCCGAGCTCGCCGCCCATGTGATGCAGGGCGATCACGGCCCAGGCGCTGTCGTTGAAGACCGGGCTGCCGGAGCTGCCGCCTTCCGTGGGCGCACGGTAGTGGACGCGGCAGACGCCTTCCACCGGCGGTTTCCCCGACGGGGGACCTTCGTGACCGAGCAGCTCGTTGTCCTGGAAGGAAAACGAGAGATCTCGCCCCCCGGGGTGGCCGATCACATAGACGCGTGGGGCTCGCCCGGCGTTCTCGGGTGGCGGCGGCCAGTCGGGCAGCCTGGGCGAGATCGGCATGGGCTCGATGCCGGTGACCGGCGATTGCAGACGCATCAGGCTCGCGTCCTGCCGGTCCGGCGGGGCGAACCAGACGATTTCCTTGACGTCGAAGACAGGACTTCCATCGGCCGCCTCGAACACGACCTGCGCTTCGCCCGGTGGGATGCCCGGACTCTGGCCGGCCTGGTTCACCACGTGGTAGTTGGTCAGCACCATCAGTTCGTCCGGCGGCTCCATTCCGAAATCGCCGGCGCGAACCAGGAAGCCGGTACCGACGCGACGACCGAGCCGACGCTTCACGGCGGCCACCGAACGCGCGCGCTTCAGGCCCGTGAGCCACCACTCGTAGGTTTGCGGTCCTTCCTTTCCGAGCACTGCCTCCAGTTGCGCACCACTGGGCGCCTCGACGGCCTGGAGTTCCCGGACCCTGCCCGGGCTCAGCTCGATCTGCGCCGCGGGCAATGCGAGCAGGCGGCTGCGAAGGACCGCGACGAGACTGCGTCCGCGCGGATCGTCCCCGCGCTCGAGATCCCAGACTTCGGAAAACTGCCGCAAGGTGCTCGCGACCAGGAAGGCCTTGGCATCCGGTGACGCGACGTACTCGTGGACCCGACGCTCCACGGCGTCCCAGTCGCCCAGGCCCAGGGACGCCTCGGCCAATGTCGGCAGGAACCACTCGTCACGCTGCGCCTCGGGCGTGGCTTCGAGGGTCGCAACCAGCTTCCGGGCCAGGGGCTTCAGTTGCAGGTCGGGCGCAACGGCAAGTCCCATGCGGCGCGCGCGATAGAGCAGTGCCAGCAGATTGACGCCGTGCCAGGTCTTCTGCTCGTCCAGTTGATAGGGCTCGCGGTACGCATCGATCGCCGCTGCCAGGGCCGTCTGCGCGGCTGGCGCGGACTTGTCGGCGGTATCGAAGAAGATCTGCTTCCAGGCCCGGCCGAGCAATCCCTGCGCCTCGCCGCGCTCGGGGTGCGCCAGGGGCAGGCTGGCCGTCAAGGCTTGCAGCACGTCGATCGCCACGGTCGCCAGGCCGCTTTCGATCAGGGCCTGCGCCAGAAGACGTCGATTCTTCGGATCGCCTGGGTCGAGGCGGTGCACCGCCTCGGCAAGCTGCAGCATGCGGGGGTAGTCCCGTGCGTTGCGCAATTCCTCGACCAGGGGTTTGGCGGCTGCCACGTCCGCGTCGTCGCACATGCCGCGCAGCAGCGTCAGCGCGCTCTCTGCCCGTTGTTGCAACGTCGCAGGTTCCACGATGATCGATGTCAGAGGTCGTAGTCCGGGTCTTCGCCGATGTCCGGAATGCGCTCGATGTAGTCGGTGTCGCCGTAGTCCGTCGGCACATCGGCCTCGAAGCCGGGCAGGCCGACTTCCTTGCGCAGCGCATTCAGGCGATTGTTCCAGCCCTTCTGGAAGACGGCCAGCTTCGGGTTGGCCGCGATCAACCGGGCGTAGAAGGCCTCGCGTTCGTTGCAGTAGTCCACCAGCGCCTTGGCGAGGTCCTTGCATTGCTGCACGGCCCGCAAGGTGCCGTCGCCGAAGCCGCCATCGACTTCGCACCCCATCGCCGCCTGCAGGAAGCGGACGGCGCGTCCGACGCCCATGTTGACGGCCGTGTCGAAGTGCGCGACATCGAGCTTGCGCTCCAGGGTGTCGCAGCGTGCAGGTCGCCAGTAGTTCGACTCGTAGATGCTGCGCATCTCGTCGTCGGACAGCTGGCGCACGTCCTGCGCCGGCTGCCCTTGCTTCGCGCGCCAGGCGTCGTAGACCTTCTGGGTCACGCCGCGGTTGGTCGCGCCGCCGGGATCGGCCGGATGATTGACGTAGCCGCCCTCCCATCGAAGGATGAAAGGCAGTGAGTCCGCGAAAGAGGCAGATGGCATGGCGAATACCCCGCTGCTGGAAGACTGACACGATTGTGCTTCCCTGCCTCCTTCCCGGCATCCCCCGAACAGAGTACAGCCCGGCATGCGGTGGCGCTCCGAGTAATTCCGGAGCATCCGGGGCGCGGGAACGCATCACAATGGCCGCGATGTCATTGAACCCCGAGAGTCTGAGCGATGACGAGCTGGCCCAGCAGGCCGCCGCGTGGCGCCGCCGTGCCTTGCAGGGCGAGCAGGACGCCAACGACCGTGCGCATGTGCTGGAGCGCGAGCTCCGCCGCCGGCAGGGCGCGTTGTCGACCTTGGGCGCGGAACTGCGCTCTCCGGCCCGGAGACGGGCTGCGTGGTGGGCGTTCTGGAAGCGATAGGGCATCGCGAATCCCCACAAGGGGCTCGCGTGCTTTGCGGACGGAGGCTGGCTTTCGGGGCCGTCGCCTCATAGCATCGACCTCGGAAACCAGGCACCCGGGCCGTTGACACAAGCCCTGCCGGCCTGCGCGAGTACCTACCAGTCGAGGTCGCCATGCGTGAAAAAACGGTTTCGTACGAGGTCGCCCGACGACACCTTCTCGAGGCGTTGAGCGGTGCGCCGAGGAAGCCCGCCAAGCGCGCACCACGGTCTTCGACGCCCGGGGCCGCGGCGAAACCGGTCATCAAGCGCGCCGCCACAGCGCCGACGCGCAGGGCTTCCAGATAAACCCGGCCGCCCCGGTACCGCCGGCGAGTTGCGCTTCAGCAGCGATGCAGATGCCCGCCGTGCAGGGCGAAGTAGTGAACATACTTGCGCCACGCCTCTTGCGCTGCCCTGGCGCTGGCTTTTGCCGCGTCGAAGGCCTGATCGGGTGGTTCAGCGCCGGGGTTCCTCAGGAACTGCTGGAAGGCCTCGGTCGCCGCCTTGTGGGCGCGCCGGGCCGAAACCTCTGCCTTGGTTGCCGCGGCCCTGAGTTGGCCGGCGTCATCGGTGATCGCTTCCATAAACACCTCCTGCATGAAAAGGACTTGATCTCTATCTCTCCATGGAGGCAACTTTAGGACAGTGGGCGAATTTGCGAAGACGTCTGAAGCGATATGTAAGAAGGTGTACTGACTCCCCACAGCCCGGTGGATCGCGCAATCCGTCACGGTCAGCGACGGATTCCTGATTGCGACGGTATGGCAACGTGCATAGCACGCCCGCTGGACGAGATGCGATGCGCCGTCCTATGATCATCGAATGAACGCTCTCCGCTTACTCGTCACCCTGGCAGTGGTCGGCGCCACCCAGTCCGCCATGGCTGATCCAGTGAATCACTGCAAAGGCCCCGACGGCCGCACGACCCTCACGGATCGACCTTGCGGTGATCCCGCCACCGAGCGAAGCGTTCAGCAACCGACGAGGATCATCGTCGAGCAGATCCAGGCCGAGGACATCTTTCGCGCGCGCGAGATGGTGCGCCAGGACGGCAGCCCCTACTCTTCGCCCGAGCTGGTGAAGGCCGAGGCCTCCCGGGATCCGGGTCTGTCCGGTCGGTAGACACCTCCTTCCAGCGCCGCAGCCGCCTGCGGCGCGGCTGACCGGATCAGCCGACGTCCCTCACGGAACCTCCGCGCGTTCCGATCCGACGGCGCCGCCCGTCGCCGCTATTGCAGCCATCGCAATAGCGTTCTTCATTGCACAGGGTTACCGAATGTGCCTGGTCCACCTACGCTACGACCAGCCCGGTGCCGCCGGCCCGGCATTCACAACCCATCATCGCCATGAGCGCCTTCAACACACGCGGCCTGATCTACGCGACCAACTGCACCCTCGCGGCGCTGCTGGCCCTGTATGTCGCCTTCAGCGCCGGCCTGCCCAACCCCGGGTGGGCGTCGCTGACCGTGTTCATCGTGAGCCAGCCGCTGGGAGCGGCCTCCGGCTCCGTCGTCTCGCGTGCGCTGTACCGCTCCGCGGGCACGGTGATCGGGATCATCGCCTCGATGCTGATCCTGCCGGCGCTGGTGCAGATGCCCGAGCTGATGATCGCGGCCCTCTCGGCCTGGGTGGCGGTGTGCATCTACATCTCCCTGCTCGACCGCAGCCCGCGCAGCTATGCGTTTCTGCTGGCCGGCTACACCGTCGCGCTGGTCGGGCTTCCGCAGATCGGCGATGTCTCGCAGCTCTTCGACACGGGCGTCGCACGCATCGAGGAGATCGTCATCGGGGCCGTCAGTGCGATGCTGATGCACAGCATCCTGTTTCCCCGTGGGCTCAAGTCCCAGATGGAGGCCAAGCTCGTCGCGAGCATGAAGGATGCGCGTGCCTGGATGAGCACGGCGCTTTCGCGCCAGGGGTCGACGGCTGAAGAACAGGGCGCACGCCGGCGGATGGCGGCCGACCTCACGGAACTGCACCAGCTTGCCAACGGCCAGCGCTTCGACGCCGGTGCGGATGCGGCGGACCCTCGCATCGTCTCGGCGCTCGAAGCGCGCCTGGTCGCGTTGCTGCCTTTGACGACCGCCGTCGAGGACCGGCTCGGTGCCATGGCCGAGGCCATGCCGCCGGCCCTCGCGGGGTATGTGGCGGAGGTCCGGCAATGGGTCGAGGAAGCCACCCAGGGCGATCAGGATCGCGCGGACCAGTTGGTCGCGGCGGGACGGGTGGCGCTGCCGGCACCAGGCACCTCGCCTGTGTGGACGGAAATGCTGGCCGCGAACCTGATCCAGCGCCTGATCGATCTTGTGGAGGCATGGAACGACTGCCTGCATCTCACGACCTTCGTTCGCAACCCGCATCGCGCGCCGGATGCGAAGGTGCGGCAACTCGCCGAAGCAAAGGGTCGGCGTCGCTTGCACGTGGACCATGGCCTGGCCGCCTACGCGGGCCTTGCGGCCGGCGTGGCCGTGGCCCTCGCCGGGACACTGGCCGTGACCACGGGATGGGCGCAGGGCACGGCAATGATCGGCATCGCGGCCGCCGGCTCTTCGGTGTTCGCCTTCCTCGACGATCCCCGCCCGATGCAAAAACTGCTGGTCCTCTGGTCGCTCATCGCCGTGCCCGTCGCCGCGCTCTACGTGTTCGCGATCCTTCCGGCGGTCGACGGCTTCGGCGCATTCGCGCTGGCCCTGTCCCCATTGTTCTTCGGCACCGCGCTGTATCTCGCCACGCCGCAGCACTCGCTGCGCGCGCTCGGCTTCGCGCTCATCTCGCAGACCCTGCTCGCGCTGCAACCTTCGCTGCGTGCCGACTTCGACGCCTTCACGACCGTCGCCGTCGGGGCGGTGGCTGGCGGCATCATTGCGCTGTTGGTGACTTCGCTCATCCGTGTCGTGAGTCCCGAGACGAGTGCATCCCGCATCCTGCGCGCAGGGTGGCGAGAGCTAGCGGACCTGGCCAGCGGGCAGTGGCTGCCGGGCAGGGATGCGTGGGCCAGCCGCATGCTCGATCGCGCCGGCCTGCTGATCCCGCGCCTCGCACGCCTGACCGGGGCCTCGGCATTCCAGAACGCGGATGCGCTCAATGACCTGCGACTCGGCATCAACACGGCCGCGCTGCGCGAAGTGGCACGCGATGCCGATGGCAGCCCGCTCGCACCGGTCATCGGTGCGCTGATGCGGCAACTGGCCACCCACTTTCATGCGCGGTCGCGCAAGGATCTCGCCGCGCCGGTGGGCGAGTTGCTCGGCGCGCTGGACGACACCATCCGGCAGCTTCTCGCCCTCGGTGGCGGACGGCTGCGCCTCGACGGCCTGGCTGCGGCGACAGGCCTTCGTCGAGGCCTGTTTCCCGACGCGCCGGCCTTCGAAGACAAGGAGCGTGTGACGTGCTAGCCGAAATCAGCCTGTTTGGAGTCCTCGTCAATGTGGGACTGGTCTCGGCCATGGTGGCCGGGGTCGTGCTGCTGCCGCTGCGCAAGGTCCTGACCTTCATCGGCGCCTACCGCCTGGTGTGGCATCCGGCGCTCGTCGACCTCGCCCTGTTCACGCTCTTGTGGGGCGGGGTGGCCTTTGCCGCCAGCGCGCTGGACGTTCGCCTCCTCGCTCTCCTGGGATGAGGCCATCATGAAATCTTCACTCCAGACCCTCGGCCGCGTCGTGCTGACGCTGGCCATCGTCGCCGCCGCCATCTTCGTCGGCCATCTCGGCTGGGACCACTACCGCGAGTCGCCCTGGACACGCGACGGCCGCGTGCGCGCCGATGTGATCCAGATCGCGCCCGACGTGTCGGGGCTGGTCGAAGAGGTCGTCGCGCACGACAACCAGCCGGTGAGCCGGGGGGACGTCCTGTTCGTCATAGATCGCGCGCGCTACCGGCTCGCGGTCGAGCAGGCCGAAGCCACCGTCCAGGGACTGCGCGTGCAGATCGAGCAGGCCCGGCGCGAGAACCGTCGCAATGCCACGCTCGGCGACCTGGTGCCCGCCGAGGGGCGGGAGCAAAGCGCCACCAAGGTGGACCAGCTCAAGGCCAGCCTGCTGCAGGCCTCGTCGATGCTGGACACGGCACGCCTGAACCTGGCGCGCACCGAGGTCAAGGCACCGGTCGACGGCTGGGTGACCAACCTCGACTTGCGCCCGGGCGCCTACGCGACGGCGGGGCGTCCGGTCCTCGCACTGGTGGACCGCAACTCGCTGCACGTGCAGGGCTACTTCGAGGAGACCAAGCTCGGACGCATCCATGTCGGGGCGCCGGTGCGCGTGCGCATGATCGGCGAAACGCAGTGGCTCGAAGGCCATGTCGACAGCATCGCGGCCGGCATCGAGGACCGAGAGCGAAACGGCAGCACCAACCTGCTGGCCAACGTGAATCCGACCTTCAACTGGGTCCGGCTCGCCCAGCGCATTCCGGTGCGGGTGCAGCTGGACCACGTGCCGACGGACACGCGGCTGATCATGGGGCGAACGGCCACGGTCGAAGTGATCGAGGGGCCGCACGGCGACCCTTCCATGGCCCTTGCGCAGGGAGAAAGATGATGAAGCGGCTCCTCATGCTCCTGGTCATTGCGCTCCTGACGGCCTGTGCCGCCGTGGGGCCCAACTATCAACGCCCGGCCGACTCCACCGCCAGCAGCCCGGTCGCGAACGGGCCATTCCTTGGCGCTAGCAATCCCCTCTTCGATCCCGAGCCGGTCCCTCAGGACTGGTGGCGCCTCTACGAAAGTCCCACGCTGGATGGGCTGGTGCAGCAAGCCCTGGCCGCCAACACCGATCTGCGGGCTGCGGCCGGAAACATCGAACGCGCCCTCGCCGGCCTGGACTACGCCGACGCCGCGCGCAACCCCACCACCAACCTGCTGGCCACGACCACCTACGGGCGCCGCTCGGCGGAGGAAGAACTCCGCCCCGGCAAGGCGCTCTCGAACAATGCGGTCTATGGCCTGGGCGCCAGCGTGTCCTACCAGGTCGACCTGTTCGGCCAGATCGCGCGAACCATCGAATCGGCGCAGGCCGACACGGGTGCCGCGCGCGCCGCCTATGACGCGACCCGTGTGACGGTCGTGGCCGAGACCACCCATGCATTCCTCGATGTCTGTTCCTCCGGGCGCGAGATCGCGGTGGCAGAGCGCTCGGTCGCGTTGCAGGAGAAGAGCACCGAGCTGACCCAGACGCTGTTCCGGGGCGGTCGCGGCAGTACGCTGGACGTCACCCGCGCGTCGGCCCAGACGGACCAGGTGCGCGCGATCCTGCCGGTGCTGAACGCGCAGAAGCGGGTGGCGCTCTACCGCCTCGCCGTGCTGACCGGCCATGCACCCGAGGACTTCCCGCGCAACGTCCAGTCCTGCGAACAGGAGCCGCAGCTCGCGCACCCGATTCCCGTCGGTGACGGCGCGAGCCTCCTGCGTCGCCGGCCCGACATCCGGCGCAGCGAGTTCGAACTGCATTCGGCCACCGCCCGCATCGGCGTCGCCACGGCCGACCTCTACCCGAAGATCACGCTGGGCGCATCGATCGGCTCGGTCGGCCTCAACAGGAACTTCCTCGATTCGGACACCCTGAAGTTCTCGCTCGGGCCGCTGATCAGCTGGCAGTTCCCCGACCGGTCCCGCATCCAGGCCCGCATTCGCTCGGCCGATGCCGACCAGCAGATCGCCTTCGCCCGCTTCGATGGCACTGTGTTGAACGCGCTGAAGGAGGTCGAGAGCGCGCTGGAGACCTACTCCCGCGACCTGGAACGGCGCGCATTGCTGGAGGCGGCCCGCCAGAAGGCCAGCCGAGCGGCGGATGAAACACAGCAGCTGTTCGCCCTCGGCAGGCAAGGCTACCTGCCCGTGCTGGATGCGACACGCACGCTGACCGTCGTCGAGCAGTCCGTCGCCGCGGCCGACAGCAAGCTGGCCTCCGACCAGGTCAATGTGTTCCTCGCCCTCGGGGGCGGGTGGGAGGAGAGCGCAACACCCCGTTGACCCGGGGGCGCACCATCAATCAACCCTGGGCTTCAGCCCCGCCGCGCCGCCTCGATCGTCGCGATGTCGATCTTCCTCATGGTCATCATCGCGTCGAAGGCGCGCTTCGCCGCCGCTGGATCGGGGTCGGCGATCGCCTCGATGAGGACGCGCGGCGTGATCTGCCACGACAGTCCCCACCGGTCCTTGCACCAGCCGCAATCGCTTTCCTGGCCGCCGTTGCCGACGATCGCGTTCCACAGACGGTCGGTCTCGGCCTGGTCGTCGGTCGCGATCTGAAAGGAGAACGCCTCGGTGGGCTTGAAATGCGGGCCGCCGTTGAGCCCGATGCAGGGGATGCCCGCGACGGTGAATTCGACCGTGAGGACGTTGCCCTGTTTGCCATCCGGATAGTCGCCCGGCGCGCGAAAGATCTTGCCGACGGCGCTGTCCGGGAAGGTCTTGGCGTAGAAGTTGGCGGCACCCACCGCGTCGTCGTCGTACCAAAGACAGATCGTGTTCTTGCTGGCCATTCCGCATCTCCTGAAGTGTTGGGCACCCCGGCGTCCGCCACGGTGCAGACAAAGTCCCATCGTCCTCGTCGCAGGACCTCGGTCTGTCGGACAGGACTGATGCCAGTGTACGGATACGCCGGGGGCCGCGCCCCTCAGGAACGGATCATGTCGTCGCCATCGCGCGGGTGTCGGGCGTCGATCGCGACGTGACGGGGTCTTCCGTGGGCCAGAGGAGTTCGTTGCGCGCCTTGTCGTATTCAGAGGCCAGGCGTTCGACGAGCTGGCCGGCCGTCGGCACATTCCGCAGGACCCCGATGCCCTGCCCGCAGCCCCAGATGTCCTTCCACGCCTTCGGCTTCTGGCGGTCGGATCCGAAATTCATCTTCGTCGGATCGCTCACCGGCAGATCGTCCGGATCCATGCCCGCAGCCACGATCGACGGGCGAAGGTAGTTGCCGTGAACGCCGGTGATGAGGTTCGTGTACACGATGTCCTCGGCTCCCGATGCGGCAATCATGTCCGTATTTCCTGGACCAGCGCGAAGGGCGATTGCGTTCCCGCGTGGCCACCGGCGCCGGCCGCCACGGCGATGAGGCCGTCCGCACCCTTCTCGATGGCCTTGCGCGCAAACCGGTTGTTGATCACGTCATGCAGCACGATGCCACCGTAGCTGTGGATCGCGTCGTTGATCTCCGGGCGTGCGCCCAGCGAGGTGATGACGATCGGCACGCGGTGACGCACGCAGACCTCCATGTCGTGATCCAGCCGGTCGTTCGAGCGATGCACGATCTGGTTGACCGCGAACGGGGCGGCGGGACGATCGGGGTGCAGCCGGTCGTGCTCCGCCAGCTCGCGCTCAATGCGGTTCAGCCACACGTCGAGATCCTCCTTGGGCCGCGCGTTGAGCGCCGGGAAGGATCCGACGATGCCGGCCTTGCATTGGGCGATCACGAGGTCGGGGTTCGAGATGATGAAGAGCGGCGAGGCCACGACGGGAAGTCGCAGGCGACGGGTGAGCACGGAGGGCAGTGTCATGGTGGTCTACGGGATGAAGGATGCGGGGCCGCCTCAGGATGCCGTCGAGGTCGCGCGGAGGATGAATTTCTCCTCGTGCAGCCGCACGAAGTCGCGCACCCGCATGGGCGCCTCGCCCGTGAGCGTCAGCACGTCGTCGGTCATGCGGTCGTAGCGCGACTGCGCATTGAGCGCAGCCATGGCTGCGACATGGTCGACCAGATGCGGCGGCAGTCCCGCTTCGAGCAGCTTCTGGCGCCATCCGGCCAGCGGGATTTCGCGATAGCAGATCGTGCGCCCCAGCGCCTCCGAGAACTCGCGGGCATAGTGATCGAGGTCCACCGATTCGGGACCGGTCAGGTTGTAGATCTTCCCGATGTGCGGCGCCGGATCGTTCAGGATGGCGGCCACCGTGCGAGCTACGTCGACCGCGGAGATCGGCGAGGTCTTGCCCTGCCCCATCGGCAGCGCCAGTTCGTCGGACCGGCGCACGCCGGCGGCTGCGAAGCGCAGGAAGAAGCCCTCCATGAACACGGTGGGGCGAACCGTCACGACGGGCAGGCCCGACCACTGCAGCGCCTGCTCGGCCAGCCAGTGCAGCTTGTGCTGCGGGCTCGGCGTGCTTTCCGTGATGCTCATCTGCGTCACGGTCATCTGCGACATGTTGACGAAGGCCTGCACCCCGTGATGCCGCGCGACGGCAGCGGTGTTCACGGTCGCCTCGAGATAGGCGGGCGAGACCGACATGCCGAAGTAGACGCGCGCGCAGCCTTCGATCGCCCGGTGCATGGCGTCGAGATCGGTCAGGTCGCCCTGGACCACCTCGGCGCCGAGGTCGCGCAGGGCTTGCGCGCGCTCGTCCTCCCTGCGCACGAGCGCGCGCACGCGGTGGCCCTTGCCGAGCAGCAGCGCGGTGACGTTGCGGCCGATGCCGCCGACGTCGCCCGCGGCGCCGGTGACGAGAATGGGTTGGCTAGCTGACATGTTCGAATCCTTTACTGCAACTTGAGGCGGTAGCGACGCACGACGTCTTCCTCGACCGGGATGCGCGACTTCACGTAGTCGGAGAAGGCGCGGGAATCCGCCCCCCATGCCTCCTGCCCCACCGAGGCCAGGTTGGCCTCGAAGGCGGGATCGCGCAAGGCGTGCTGGAACGCGTCCTGGAGCTTCTTCACGACCGCCGGGTCCATGCCGGCCGGGCCGATGATTCCCCACGGGATCGATTCGCTGATGTCGTAGCCCAGTTCCTTGAGCGTCGGCACGTCGGGCCAGCGCTTGAGCCGCTTGTCGCCATACAGCGCGAGCACCCTGAACTTGCCGGAATCGACGAACGGCGCCCAACCCGAGGTTTCGGAGATCGCCTGTACGTGGCCGCCCAGCAGCGCGTTGAAGACTTCGCCGGAGCCCTTGTAGGGCACGTTGGTCCAGTCGACATCGGCCTTCTCCGCCAGCCGCAGCATCGCCGTGTGCTGGGCTGTGCCGACGCCGACCGTACCGTAGGAGACCTTGCCCGGATTGCGCTTGGCCTCGCGCAGGAAGTCGTCGAGCGTCTTCCAGGGAGCGTCCGCGCTCACCACGAGCCCGCATTCGAAACGGGTCACGCCGGTGATGTAGGTGAAGTCCTTGGCGGGGTTGTAGCGCGTGGGCTGTATGAAGGGCTGGCGCAACAGGGCGATCGTGGTCCCGAGCGACAGCGTGTAGCCGTCTGGATGGCTGCCGACCAGGGTCGACGGGCCGAGCGTGCCCGCGGCGCCGGGCTTGTTCTCGACGATCATGGGCTGCCCGATGTCGCGCGCCGCTGCGACGACGAGGGCACGCAACTGGACGTCGGCCGTGCCGCCCGCGCTGAAGGGACAGATCACGGTAATCGGCCGGCGCGGAAAGTCCTGCGCGCGCGCGGAAAGTGCGAACAGCGCCAGCGATGCAAGAGCGGTGCGACGGCTGACGCCGCCGAGGTCGGAGTGCGTGGGCATGGTGGCTTCCTCCGTCATTCCGCGGCCAGCGCCAGGATGTCGAGCACCTCTTCCGGCGTGCGCACCTTGCGCGGATTGCTGAAGATGAAGAACTCGGTCATGGTGTTTTTGGCGATCAGGTCGAACTGGTCGCGCCCGACTCCGACGCCTGCGAGGCTGGTCGGCAGGCCCAGAGACGCGGCGAATTTCCGGAAGGCTTTGGACGCGCTCAGTTCCGGGTGACCCAGCGCAGCGGCCAGCAGGCGCTGCGCCTCCTGCGAGGCAGGTTCGTTGAACTCGAGGATGCCGGGCATCATCGCGGGCGTGCACAGGAAATGCGGCACATCGCAACTGCCCCCGAGCACGTGGCCGATGGCATGGCTTGCGCCCATGGGCACGCGGGCCTGCAGGCCGTAGGAGCACAGCCAGGAGGCGATCTGGCAGTCGCGGCGCGCGTCGACGTCGTCCGGGTCGGCCTTGCTGCGCGGCAGGGCGTCGACCATGCGCCGGATGCCTTCGAGCACGACGGCGTCCACGAGCGGCGTGCCCACGCGGCTGCACAGCGCCTCGATCGCATGGTCCATCGCACGCGTGCCCGAGCCAATCCAGAGAGTCTCGGGCGCATGCAGCGCGAGTTGGGGATCGAGCACGATCGCCATCGGCATCATGAGCGGATGGAAGAAGGTCTGCTTGAGCTTGCGCTCGGTGTCCGTCACGAGGCAGCCCGCGTTGTACTCGCCGCCCGAGAGGGTGCTCGGCACCGCGATCATGCGCACCGACGGTCCTCGAAACTCGGCACGGATCGGCCGACCATCGGGCCCGGGCTTGGTCTCGAACGCATCGAGCCCTTCCAGGCGCGGGTCGACCAGGCGGTGCTCCATGCACACCGAGATCATCTTGGCTGCGTCCACTACCGACCCGCCGCCTACCGCCACCAGCAGGTCCGCTTCGGCATCGAGGGCCGCGCGTGTCGCCGTGGCCACGACCTCGCGCGAAGTGTGCTGCGGCACGCCGTCGAAGAGGCCCGCGAAGCGCTCGCCCAGCGCATTGCGCAAGGTGCTGATCGCGTCGGTCTGCGTGTTCAGCGTGCGACTGACGATGAGGAAGACGCGTTTCTTGCCGAGCCGCGCAGCCTCGTCGGCCACCACTTGCGCCATGGGCCTGCCGAAGACCACGCGGTCCATGGCGGGGAAAAGATGGGTACCAGTCAAGTGCATTTCTGTCTCCTGTTGGTGGGGTGCCGATGCCAAAGGAAGTCAGCATAGGTGTTCAAACCTAACACTGTCAAGTTCGATTCGGAAATATGCCGAAACTACGCTAGGGTTTGTACGGACTGGTCAAATGGCACCGGTGGATCAAGATCATGATCACAACATAACGCCGTTAAGTTTTGGAGATAGACATGACAGATGCAGGCATTCGCGACCGGGCGGGTCACGCGTCATTCGCCGTCTTTGATGAGCCTGCCGTCCTCGTCGAGCGGGACGACGCGGGCACCGTGCTGTTGCGCTCGCCGCGTGTGCTGGAACCGCACCCGGCATTCATCCTTCACTGGCTGGTGCATTGGGCCGCCATCCACCCCGATCAGACCCTCCTTGCGCAGCGAACCGAGGGCGGTGCATGGCGGCGCGTCAGCTATGCCGAGGCGCTGGGCACGGTGCGCCGGCTCGCGGGTGCCCTCGTCAAGGCCGGGGCGGGACCGCAACGTCCGCTGGCGATCCTGTCGGAGAACGCCATCGAGCACGCCCTGATCGCCTGGGCGGCCCATTGGGCCAACGTGCCGGTCGCTCCGATCTCGCCGGCCTACTCGCTGGCGCCGGGCGCGCTGGAGCGCTTGCGTGCCGTGCTCGGCATCGTCGACCCGTGGGTGGTGTTCGCGCAGGACGGAACAACCTATGCCCGCGCGCTGCAGGCCGCGGGTCTTCCTGCCGATCGGACGATCGTGGCGTCCGGCGCTGGCTCCGGCGCCTTGGCCTTCACGGACTTCGTCGACACCTGCGCTTCCGACGAGGCCATGGGCGAGCCGCTCGGCGAGCCCGACGCAGTGGCCAAGTACATGTTCACCTCCGGTTCGACCGGCGTGCCCAAGGCCGTCGTGATGACGCACCGGATGCTCGCTGCGGCCCAGCAGGTGAACGCCCAGATCGTGGTCCATCGACCGGAGCAGACCATGGTGCAGGTCGACTGGCTCCCGTGGCACCACGTGATGGGCGGCAACGTCGTTCTGGGGCGCCTGCTGCGCTTCGGCGGCACGCTCTACATCGATGACGGACGTCCCCTGCCGGGCCGCTTTGCGCAGACGCTGGCGAACCTGCGCGAGGTCGCGCCGACCTACTACTTCAACGTACCCGCGGGCTACGCGATGCTGGTCGACGAGATGGAGCGCGATTCGGCCTTCGCCGCCCACATGCTGGGGCGCCTGGAGTTCGCCTACTTCGCGGGCGCGATGCTGCCGAGGGATACGCACGAACGCTTCCAGCGCGTGGCCGAACGCACGCTGGGCCGCAGGATCGTGATCGGCACCGCCTATGCGGCGACCGAGACCACGTCCGCCGTGCTGATGCGCACCTGGGAAGCGACCGACACCGCCTGCATCGGCGTCCCCCTGCCCGGCTGCGAGCTCAAGCTCGTGCCCGACCCGACGCAGCCTGGCCGCTACGAGTTGCGCGCCAGGGCACCCCACGTCTCTGGCCGATACCTCGGCCACGCGGTCCAGCGCCAGGACACGCACGACCAGGACGGCTTCTATCGGCTCGGTGACGCCGTCCGGTTCGTCGATCCTGACCAGCCGGAGGCCGGGCTGCTTTTCGGCGGCCGCTTCGCCGAGGACTTCAAGCTCGGCAACGGCACGTGGGTGCGCACTGGCGCGCTGCGCCAGCTGCTGCTCGAAGCCTGCGCGCCTCTCTTGCGCGAGGCGGTCATCGTGGGCGAAGGACGCGCGGACGTGGCGGCGCTCGCATGGCTGGACGCCTCGGCATGCAGGGCTTTCGTGCACGCACCGGCGCAGGTCGGCGATGCGGACCTCGTCGCGGATCCGGCGATTCGCGCGCGCCTTGCAGGAGCATTGCGGGAGTTCAACGCGGCGTCGACGGCATCGTCCCGGCGGGTCGAGCGGATCCTGCTGCAGACGGAGGCGCCCTCGCTGAATGCCTATGAGCTCACGGACAAGGGGAGCGTGAATCAACGCGCCGTGACGCTGCGCCGCTCGGGAGCCGTCGATGCGCTGTATCTCGTTCCCGTGCCACCGGATGTCATCCGGGCGCGCGCGGATCAACGGAGCGACGAGACATCGCCATGAAACGCCAAGTTGGTCCGTGTAGCGCAAATGAAATACAATGAGACATGAAAACCGCTACCATCCCCTCGGTTCGGGTTGAACCGGAACTGCGCGACGAAGTCGAGCAGCTGCTCGGCGAAGGCGAGTCGTTGTCGGAATTCGTGGAAGCGGCTGTGCGTAGCGCCGTGCGCCAGCGGCAAAACCAGTCTGAGTTCGTTGCCCGCGGCCTTCGCTCCCTGAAGCGCGCCCGGCAGATCGGCGGCTACGTCGAAGCGGACCGGGTGTTAAGAAAACTCGATGGAAAGCTCGCGGTCGCGAAGGCACGCAAGTCGGTCGCGAATTCGTGACGTTTCGCGTCCGGTTCACGCAAGAGGCCACAGCGGATCTGGAGCGTCTGTTCGACTTCATCATCGAGCGGGAGTTGGCGCGCGATGGAGACCTTGACGTCGCGCAGCAAGCTCTGGACGCGATTCGACGGAGCATCGAAACGCTGAAGTGGACTCCGTTTACCTGCAGGAAGGTGGGCGCCAGCCCGTTCCTGCGTGAGCTGGTCATCTCGTTTGGCCATACGGGCTATGTCGCTCTGTTCGAAATCGTCGATGGGCGCACGGTCGTTGTTGCGGCGGTGCGCCATCAGCGCGAAGACGATTACCACTAGCCTTTCGCCTCAGGCTACGCTGACCTGCTTGTCCTTCCGGTCCTGGGCGCGAATGGTGTCGCGGATGCGTTCCCAGTCGGCATCCTCGTACGAGCGGTACGCGTAGAAGTTGCCACCGGTCGCCAGCGCGTTGCCGCCGTCGATCGTGATCACCTGGCCCGTCATCCAGTCGACGCCCTCCGCCATCAGGAAGGTCGCGAGGTTCTGAAGCTCAGGCATGCGGCCCACGCGCAGCATCGGGTTGAGCCCTTCGCGGCCGATCGTCTTCTGCCCCGGCGAGAGCCGCGCGTTCATGCCGTCAGTCGGGAACTCGCCCGGCGCGATCGCGTTGAGCCGCACGCCATAGCGTCCCCATTCCGAAGCCAGGGACTTGGTCATGTTCGCGATCGCCGACTTGGCCATGGCCGAAGGCACGACGTAGGGGCCGCCGTTGAAGACCCAGGTCACGAGGATCGAGATCACGCTGCGGGTGGGCACCGCATCGCCACGCGCCTGCGCCTCGCGCGCCTCCGCCACCCATCGCCGGCCCACGCTGTGCGTCATGTAGAAGGTGCCGTGCATGACGATATTGGCCACTGCGTCGAAGCCGCGGTGAGAAAGGTCCTCGGTGCGGCTGATGAAATTGCCGGCCGCATTGTTGAGCAAGCCATCGAGCGGCCCGCCATCCTGCCAGATCGACTCGATGTAGCGCTCCACGGCTTCAGCGTTCCGAATGTCCAGGCTCGCAGCCCTGACCTTCACGCCGTAGCGCTCCGAGAGTTCGCGGGCCGTGGCCTCGACCACGTCGGCGCGGCGTCCGCACAGGTACAGGTCGGCTCCAAGTTCCGCGTACTTGCTCGCCATCTCGCGGCCGAGGCCGGTGCCGCCGCCCGTGACCAGGATGCGCTTGCCCTTCAGGAGTTCGTTCTTGAACATATGCTGGTTTCCAAAGTGAGTGATTGATGACCGCGCGTGCGGCGTGGGTTATTGCAGGCGCAGGTTGTACTTGTCGACCACCTTGCGCTCGAGATCGATCCGGCCCCGCATGTACTGCTGGTAATCGGCCGATCCCATGTAGCGCGGCTCCTGCCCGAGCAGCGCCAGCGTGTCGATGAAGGCGGGATCGGTCATCGCGCCGCGGAACGCGTCGTGCAGCTTCTTCACGATCGCCGGGTCGGTCCCGGTGGGCGCTACGATGCCCCACGGAACGATCTCGTTGACGTCGTAGCCGAGTTCCTTGAGCGTAGGTACCGTGGGCCAGCGCTTCAGCCGTGTCGGTCCGTAGACCGCCAGCAGTCGGAACTTGCCGCTGTCCACGAAAGGCGCCCAGGCCGATGGGTCGGATACCGCGTCGATGTGGCCGCCCTGCAGGTCGTTGAGCGCGGGTGCCGTCCCCTTGTAGGGCGCGTGGGTCCAGGTCACCCCGTCCTTTTGCGCGATCTGCTCCATCACCTGGTGCTGGATCGTGCCGACACCGCTGGTCGCAAACATCGCCTTGCCCGGATTCTGGCGAGCGTAGTTCACGAAGTCCGGCAGCGTCTTCCACGGCGATTCGGCCCGGACGACCAGGCCCATCTCGAAGCCCGTCGGGGAGATCACGTAGCTGAAATCCTTGTGAGGGTCGTAGTTGGTCTTGCCGATGAAGGGCTGCCGCATGAGCGTGTTGGTCACCTGGGCGAGCGTGTAGCCATCGGGCTTGGCCGACATCAGGGCGGTGGCGCCGAGCGTGCCGCCCACGCCTGGGCGGTTGTCCACGATTACGGGCCGTCCGAGCGAGCGTGACGCCGCCTGCGCCAGCACACGCAACGCGGCGTCCGCGCTGGCGCCGGCGGGAAAGGCGCAGTAGATCGTGATGGGACGCTCCGGAAAGCTCTGCGCCCAGCCGCTTGCCGCTGCGCATGTCGTGATCAGGGCCATCAAACAGGTTCGTACGAGTTGTCGCATGTCTTGTCTCCTTGGGGTATCCAGTCGATGGAATCGTCAGGCGGGACGCACGGGAATCTTCCCGATGGCCACCATGGTCATGACCTTCTCGTCGCGCTGGTTGCGTACCGTCATGCGCGAACGTACGGTGCCGCGTCCGCCCGGACGTGCAGGCGGCTCGATGCTCTCGAACACGCGCTCGAGCGTCAGCGTGTCGCCCGGCCTGACCGGCTGCAGCCAGCGCAATTCATCCACGCCGGCACCGATGATGGGCGTGCCGCCGAAGCTGCGGGCCCGCACGCTCAGGCGCATGGCGATCGCCGTCAGATGCCAACCGCTGGCAATCAGGCCGCCGAACGGGCCGCGGGCGGCGCCTTCGGCATCGGTGTGGATCGGCTGCGGGTCGTAGTTCTGCCCGAACTGGACGATCTCCTCCGCGCTGAGCGTGACGGGCTCGCTGACCCAGCGTTCGCCCTTTTCGAGGTCCTCGAGGTACCGGTTTTCAGTCTTCACAAAGTCTCTCCAGCAAGGGGGTCGGGTCATTATTGCGATTGCATCCTAACACTGTCAAGATAAAAGTTTGACTGTCGATGCAAGCCGATCGTGAGGCCGTGCATCGCCTGGAGGTCGGCGCAAACTCCTCTTGCGAAATCTATATTAACGATGTTAGGATATCAGCATCGTCTTGATGCTGCGGTCGCAGGTCAAGCCCGCGTTACCCGATAGGAGAGACCATGGAACGCCCTCCTTCTGAACCCGTTCCGTCCGTCACGATGATGTCCATGGCTCGCTTCGATGGCGCGGCGCCTCCGGCCGGCGTGCGCCACGCAGGTCTGCGCCGCAGTGCCGTCGAGGTCGCGCAGCGCGCGGATGGCAGCCTGCTGGTGCAATGGCCGCAGGACGTCGCCGCTCTGCACCCCGGGCGGGCGGCGCCCGATGCCGCCACCGAGTGCGTGGTGGCGAACGTGGTCGACTGGCTGCCCGTCTGGGCCAGGGCACGGCCCGACACGATCATGCTGACTGAAACGGGCAACGACGGCGTCCTGACCGAGGTCGACTATCGACGCGCGTGGTCGGCCGTCCAGGCGATCGGCCACGGATTGCTGGCGCTCGGCCTGCACAACGGCGACCGCAGCCCCGTGCTGGCGTTGCTGTCCGGCAATTCGGTGCACCAGGCGTTGCTGACCTTCGCCGCCCTCTACGTGGGCTGGACGGTCGCCCCGATCACGCCTGCCTATGCCGCCGCGGGTTCTCGTTCGGAACGGCTGGCTCAGATGTACGGCCTCCTGCACCCGGACCTCGTCTACAGCGAGACGCTGGACGACGCGAGGGCCGCACTCGATCACCTCGGCGTCGCGCCGTCCGCACGCCTCGACCGGCATCGCCTTGCGGATTGGATTGACGCTTCGACCGCGCAGGATCCGGCGGCGCTCGCGCAAGCCCACGCGACCGTACGCGGTGACCATGTCGCAAAGATCATGTTCACCTCCGGATCGACCGGCATCCCGAAGGGCGTCGTGATGACGCACGCGATGCTCGCGGCCGCGCAGGCGACGTCCGCGGCCAACCTCGCCTTGCGTCCCGCGAGCCCACAGGCCTACCTGGACTGGCTGCCCTGGCACCACGTGATGGGCGGCAACGTGATGCTCGGCAGGCTCCTGCGCTTTGGCGGCACGCTCCACATCGATGGGGGCCGGCCCGCTCCGGGGAAGTTCGAGGAAACGCTGCGCAACCTGCGTCGCGTCAGCCCGACGTTCTACTTCAATGTCCCGCTGGGCTACGCGATGCTTGCAGCGGAGCTCGAAAAGGACGAAGTCCTGGCCGCGCGCTTCTTCAGCCGGCTCGAGTACCTTTCCTTCGGCGGCGCTTCGATGTCCGTCGAACTCGTGAACCGACTGCACACGCTGGCGATCCGCCACGTCGGCTACGCGCTGCCGATCACTTCCGGCTACGGCGCCACCGAGACCTCGGGTCCGGGCCTGAGCACGACCTGGGACATGGAAAGCGGCGGTGCCTTGGGCCTGCCCGCGCCGGGCATCGTCGCGAAGCTGAAGCCGTTGGGCGATCGCTTCGATTTGCATCTGGCGGGCGCCGGCCTGGCGCCGCGCTACCTCGGCGGAGCGGCCACCGAGATGGACGACGAAGGCTTCGTCCGCACGGGCGATGCGGTCGCCTGGATCGATCCGCGCGATCCCCTCAAGGGCCTCGCGTTCGCGGGCCGCGTGGCCGAGGAGTTCAAGCTGCTCTCGGGCACCTGGGTCAATGTCGGCTCGCTGCGCCAGCGCGTCATCGAGGCGCTGGCGCCGTACGTAAGCGATGCGGTGCTGACAGGCCATGACCGTGCCTATGTGGGCGCCCTCCTCTTCATGAACGAGCGCGCCGTGCGAAGGGAATTCCCCGACGCCACCGGCCTCGCGCGCGAGGACCTGGTCCGGTATCCGCCCCTCGTGCAGAGACTGGCGGCGCAGCTCGAACACATGCGGGGCGGCTCGAGCATGCGCGTGATCCGCGCCATGCTGCAGTCGGAGGATCCGGTCGCGGAGGCCTTCGAGATCACCGACAAGGGCTATATCAACCAGCGCGCCGTCCTGCAACGCCGCTCGGCGCTGGTCGAAGCGCTCTACGCCAAGGCGCCGGCCGCCTCCGTGGCGTGTCTCGACGTTCATTCGGCGCCCTGACCGGATCGTCTCGGCACAGCCCTCTTTCGCCAGTTGATCTTGACATTGTTAGGATATGGGCCTGGCATCACTCGCTTCAAACGGAACTGACATGCAACACACTGCTCCCATCCTCGTCACCGGCGCCGCCGGCAGGGTCGGCTCCATCGGCCCGACGGTCACCGGTCTGCTGCTTCAGCGCGGCTTCAAGGTGCGCGCCATGGTGCGCCGGGAAGACGAGCGCGCCGAGGCGCTGCGCTCGCTGGGCGCCGAGGTGATCGTCGGGGATCTCACCAGCCTGGACGACATGCACCGCGCCGTGGCGGGATGCCGGCGCATCTATTTCGCGATGTCGGTGGCGGCGAACTACCTCGAAGCGACCACCAATGCGGCCGCAGTGGCCCGTCACCACGGCGTGGAGGCGTTCGTCAACATGTCGCAGATGACGGTGTCGCAGATGAGCATCGTCCTCAGTTCTCCGAGCCCGCAGCACAAGCAGCACTGGCTGGCCGAGCAGGTACTGGACTGGAGCGGGCTGCCCGTCGTCCATGTTCGCGCCACCGCCTTCATGGATGTCTTCTTCCATCGCTTTGCCGTGCGTGGCGTGCGCGACGGGGCGGAACTGCGACTGCCCTTTGCCGACGGGAAGACATCGCCCATTGCCGCCCACGACGTCGCGCGCGTGGTGGCCGTGCTGCTGGCCGACCCGGGCGCGCACATCGGGCAGGTGTACGAACTCACGGGGCCGAGCAGCGAAGACATGCACGGTGTGGCCGCGCACTATTCGCGCGCGCTGGGCCGTGACATTCGCTATGTGGACGTGCCGCCGGAGCCGTGGGAGGCCGATCTGAGGGCCAACGCCGCCTCGCCCCACCTCGCAGCACACCTGAGCGCCATGGCGCTCCTGCATCGCCAGAACCGCTATGACCGGCTCACCGACCAGGTGGAGCGCCTGACCGGAACGCCCCCGATGTCGATCGAGGAGTTCGTGCGCCGCAATGCGCAGGCCTACCTGTCATGAACGGTGAGTCCGGGGCGGTCGCCATCGCGTCATCGACCCTCGTGCCCCCGGTCCGCCGGATCGGCCTGGCCCTGTCGTACGCCAATTTCGCGCAGGGACTCGGCGCGTTCGCGGTCCTCGGCATCGTCCCGATGGTGGCGCAGGCCTTCGAGGCGCCGATGTGGCAGGCGGCGCTGCTGATTTCCGTCTACGCGGCGGCCTACGCCGTCTCGTCGCCGATCCTGGTCTCGCTGCTCGGTTCGATCGACCGCACCCGCGTCATCCATGCCGGGCTCATCGTGCTGGCCGCCGGCGCCGGCGCCGCGATGCTGGCACCCAATCTGGAACTCTTGCTGGTCGCCCGCGTGGTGATGGCAATCGGCGGCGGCATCATCACGCCCGTGGCTGCCGCGATCGGCACCGCCATCGCACCGGCGGACCAGCGCGGGCGCACGCTCGGGACCATCTTTGCGGGACTGACGCTGGCCCAGGCCGTCGGCGTGCCGATGGGTGCCTGGCTGGCGGGTGCCATGGGCTGGCGCGCCGCTTTCGCGTTGACGACAGCCGCAGCGCTTGCGGCACTCTTCCTGGTGCGTGCGGGCGTGCCGGGCGGTGTCAGGGTTCCCGCCACGAGCCTGGCGACGCTCGGCGCGGTGCTGCGCGTGCCGCGACTGCTGGTGGCCATCAGCTTCATCGTGTTCTTCGTCGGCGCGAACTTCTCCCTGCTGACCTATCTTGTCGCCTTCATGACCCAGCGCCACGAGCTGGGCCCCGCGGCCGTCGCGGCCGTGCTGATGGGCTATGGATGCGCCGCGGTGCTCGGCAACTTCATGGGCGGGAGGCTGACCGATCGCTTCGGCGCCGTCCCGACTCTCGGGGTCCTGTGCTGCCTGCTGATCGTGTTGCTGCCGACCATCACGCTGCTCGAGATGCCGCTCGCGATGCGTCTTGTCGCCGTGCTCGCATGGAGCACCTCGGGCTGGGCCGTGCACGTGCCGCAGCAGACGCGGCTGGCCCAGCTCGATCCGGAGCGCGCGCCCGTCCTGCTCGCACTCCATTCGGCCGCGATCTACGTGGGCTCCTCGCTCGGTGCGTCCATGGCCGCACTCGCCCTGCGAGACCACGGCTATCACGCCCTGGGCCCTGCGGGCGCCGTCCTCGCCGCGGTGGCGTTGTCGACCTTGTGGTTCTCGCACCGGCAGGCACGCGCCGCCGGCTAGCCGTGCAGGCCCCGGATGCCGGCGAAGAGCAGGTCGAGGCTCTGGTTGGTCAGTTGCTCGCGCGACACCTTGGTGGCGCCGAAGGGATTGATCCGGTTCTCGATGATCAGCGTCGCCACGCCGTGCATGCACATCCAGGCGATGCGCGCCACTTCATGCGGGTCGACCTCGTCGGCCTTGCCTTCCGCGGCCAGGTAGTCGGCCGCCGCGCGCGCCACCATGTGATAGGACTGGCTCGCCGCCTCGTTGAGTTCGGCGTGGGTCTCCGGCGCGCGGAACTGCGGCGCGAACATCAGGTGGAACAGCGTGGGATTGAGCGTCGCGAACGCCACGTAGGCGGACAGGAGCGTTCGCAGGCGCTGCTCGGGCGACATGTTCGGGCGCAGCTTCGAGAAGCGGAACTCGGTCAGGTCGCGAAAGCCGCTGGCCGCGATCGCCGCGAGAAGCCCCTCCTTGTTGCCGAAATGGTGCTTGGGTGCCACCTGCGAAACGCCGACTTCGGCAGCGATGCGTCGCAGGCTCAGCTCGGCCAGCCCCACCTCGCGGAGCTGCTCCTTGCCGCAGCGCACGAGATCCTCGCGCAGGTTGCCGTGATGGTAGGGGCGCGGCGACGCTCCCGTGCCGGCCTTCTCCTTGACGGACTTGCCGGCACGGATCGCAGGCTTCGCCTTCGCACGGGCGGTTTTCGCTGCGGGCTTGGGCTTCCTGATCGCGGTTGACTCCGAGCCGCCGGTAGCTGCTCGCGGTGCCGACCGGGTGCGTGTGACTTCTTTTTCCATCGGGAAATCTTAACAGTCAAAGAATGAAGTTCAATCGAGTTTTTCGATTTCTGTCTTAACAATGTTAATATAGATCGCACCAGCATCCTGCAGACAGGAAAGATCCGCATGTCCCCGTACGAAGCTCCCCTGCCCGACCTCCGCATCCTTCTCGCCGTGGAGGAACTGTGATGACCGCAAGATCCAGCCAGCCGCTCGCGGGCGTGCGCATCATCGACCTGACCTCCATCGTGCTGGGGCCGCTCGCCACGCTGACCCTGGCCGGCATGGGTGCCGAGGTCATCAAGGTCGAGGCTTCCGAGGGCGACAATGTTCGCCTTGCGGGCAGCGCGCTGCACGACGACATGGGCCACGTCTTCCTGCACGGCAACCGTGGCAAGCAGAGCGTGGTGCTGAACCTGAAGAAGCCCGCCGCGCGCGAGGCGCTGTTGCGACTGGTCGCGCAGGCCGACGTCTTTCTCTGCAATGTCCGGCCGGCCGCGATGCAACGCCTGGGCCTGGGGCCGGAGGTGCTGCGGCAGTCGAACCCGCGCCTGATCCAGGTGACGGCGTGCGGCTATGGATCGCGCGGCCCGCACGCGGACAAGCCCGCCTATGACGATCTGATTCAGGGTGCGGTCGCGATTCCTTCGCTGATGCAGCAGTACACGGGCGGCGAGCCGGCCTACGTGCCGCTGTCGCTGGTCGACCGGGTCGCAGGCCTGCACGTGGTCTACGCCGTGACCGCGGCGCTGTACGCGCGCGAGCGTGACGGCGAGGGCCAGACGATCGAGGTCCCGATGTTCGAGAGCGCTGCGCACTTCGTGCTCGCCGACCACATGGCAGGCGCGAGCTTCGAGCCCGCGCTCGGGCCGGCGGGCTACGACCGCCTGCTGTCCACGCACCGGCGCCCGTACCGGACGGCCGACGGTCATCTGTGCGTGCTGATCTACAACGACAAGCACTGGCGCGCCTTCTTCTCGGCGATCGGGCAGCCGGAGCGCTTCGAGCAGGACGAGCGCTTCTCGACCCAGCGCAACCGCTCGCGCCACATCCACGAGGTCTACGGCTTCGTGGCGAGCGTGATGCCGACGCGCACCACGGCGGCGTGGCGCAGCCTGCTCGACGGCATCGACATCCCGAACCAGGTGCCCGCGACGCTCGACGCGCTCATCGACGACCCGCAGCTTCGGGCCAGTGGCCTGATCGGGGAAGAACAGCATCCGACCGAAGGCCGGCTGCGTACGCTCGGCTCGCCGACCTACTGGAACGACACCCCGTCGCCGCCGCTCGCGCCGGCGCCGCGACTCGGCGAGCACACCCGCGAGGTTCTCAGCCGTCTCGGCTATGCGCCCGACGAGCTCGATGCCATGGCGCAGGAAGGGGCCGTCTCGTTCGCCCCGGCGCCGGTTGCCGCGCCATCGACTTTATCTTAACGGTGTAATGTCGAAGTCAAGCGAACCGGCGTTTGACGGAAAGCGGGATGCGGCGTAGCCTTGGTCTGTAACGCGATTTCCCTCCTTTCGAGACATCATGAAACAGATCGGCATCCTCGTCTTTCCCAGCTTCCAGATCCTCGACCTGGCTGCCATCGCGGCTTTCGAGCTTGCCAACGCCAACCTGGCGAAGCCGTTCTACAAGGTCGAGCTGCTGTCGGAACGGGGCGGCCTGATCGAGAGCTCTTCGGGCGTGCATGTCTCGTCCAAGCGGCTCAGCACGACGAAGTTCGACACGCTCGTGATGACCGGCTCGCTGACGCTCGGCCCCACGCCGGAAAGGCTGTGTCGCTTCCTTCGGTCCCGCAAGCGCAGCACACGCCGCATCGCGAGCATCTGCACTGGCGCTTTCGGGCTGGCCGACGCCGGCCTGCTCGACGGGCGGATGGCCACCACGCATTGGGCATTTGCCAGCGAGCTTCAGAAGCGCCATCCGCTGGTCAAGCTCCAGCCCGACCGCATCTTCATTCACGATGGGCTCGTGTGGACCTCGGCCGGTATGACGGCGGGCATCGACCTGATGCTCGCGCTCATCGAGGACGACCTGGGGGTCGAGATGGCCCGCTCGGTGGCGAGGAAGCTGGTCGTGTATCACCGGCGCGCCGGCGGGCAATCGCAGTTCTCGGCCCTGCTCGAACTGGAACCGAAGTCCGATCGCATCCAGCAGACGCTGGCGCATGCACGTGCGAACCTGCGCGCGCCGCTGTCGGTCGAGGAACTCGCCGAGGTCGCCCATCTGAGTCCGCGCCAGTTCAGCCGGGCCTTCAAGTCCGAGACGGGGCAGTCGCCCGCGCATGCCATCGAGAACCTGCGCGTGGAGGCGGCCCGCGTGATGATCGATGCCGGCAACCTGACGCTCGGCGTCATTGCCGAGGAGGCGGGCTTCGGCGATCCCGAACGGATGCGGCGCGCCTTCCTTCGTTCGCTCGGCCACCCGCCGCAAAGCATGCGCAGGATGGCCAGGCAAGGCGCTGCTGCCCAGGCCTGAGACCGGGCTTTCCGGCCTCGATCTTGATGGCATAAAAGGTGGGTTAATCGACATTTACGCCATCTGCGATCCGACGGACACTTTCCTCTCACACAACGCCCGTAGCGAAAGGAAATGTCATGACTCTCAAGCACAACCGAGGCACCGCCCTCATCACCGGCGCGTCGTCAGGCATCGGCGCCGTCTACGCCGACCGACTTGCCCGGCGCGGCTTCGACCTGGTCCTGGTGGCCCGCAACGCCGAACGATTGCGCGCCCTTGCCAGCCGCCTCGCCCAATCGACCGGACGCCGCGTCGAGACGCTCGCGGCCGACCTCTCCGCCCCGCAGGACCTTGAACGCGTCGAGGCGACGCTTCGCACCCGCGACGACATCACGATGCTGGTGAACAACGCCGGCGTCGGTGCGACCGCCCCGCTGCTGTCTTCCGACATCAAGAAGATGGAGGACATGATCAACCTGAACGTCGTCGCACTGACACGTGTTGCCTATGCGGCTGCGCCTGGCTTTGCGCGTCGTGGCGCCGGCACGATCATCAACATCGCCTCCATCGTCGCGATCTCTCCCGAGACGCTCAACGGCGTCTACGGCGGCAGCAAGGCCTATGTCCTTGCGTTCAGCCAGTCGCTGGAGCACGAACTGTCCGAGAAGGGCGTGCGCGTCCAGGCCGTCCTCCCCGGGGCCACGGCGACCGAGTTCTGGGACATCGCCGGTCTGCCGGTCGAGCATCTGCCGAAGCAGATCGTCATGAGCGCCGATGACATGGTCGACGCCGCACTGGCAGGCCTCGACCAGGGCGAACGCGTCACGATCCCGGCGCTGCCAGACCAGGCGGAATGGGATGCGTACGAAGCCGCCCGCCGTGCCATGTCGGGCAGGCTGTCGAACGCCGTCCCGGCACCGCGCTACGGCATTGAGCGCCTGCGTGCCGCGGCGGTCGAGCAGTAGCCTTCTCGCTTTTCCTGGCGCGGCCGCTAGTCCTGTGCTTTGCGGGCGGCCTCCTCGATCACGCGTGCAACCTCTGTCGGATGAGATTCGTACACGGAGTGGCTCGCGCCCTTGATCTCGATCGTCCGGCTCTTTGCACGCGCGTAGTACCAGCGCTCAAGATCAGGATTGATGATCTGGTCGTTCCCGGCCACGATGGCCCAGCTGGGCTTGGTCTTCCATGCCGCCGCCGTCAGGGGCGTACTGAAGACCTTGGCTGCGGCGAGGACCTGGGAGCGTGCGGTGAAGTCGGCAACTTCGCGTGGCAGGTCAGGCGCGAAGAGCCGGGGAAACACCGCCGGTTCGAGATAGGTGAAGCCATCGGGCGTCACCTTGATCGCGCCCTCGGTCCTGGCCAGCACGCTGGGCGTCCTCTTTCCCAGTGCGGATTCGTCTTCGCCGACATCGGGTGCATGCGCGGCGACGTACACCAGGCCCACCACTTTCGGATGCACGCCGGCCTCGCTGATGATCGATCCTCCGTAGCTGTGACCGACGAGGAGCGTCGGGCCGGTCTGCATGTCGAGGACTCGCTTGGTTGCCGCGACGTCGTCCGTGAACGATGTTTCAGGCTCCTGCACCATGGTCACGTTGAAGCCGTCCCGGGCCAGGATCTGCTCTACCGGCTTCCACCCGGACGCGTCGACCCAGGCGCCGTGGACCAGCACGATGTTCCTGATGGGCTCGGCGTGCGCCGGAACTGTCAGGGCAAAGAGGTTGGTTGCGGCAGCGAGGGCCACGCAGGCTTTGAGGTACTTCATGTCAATCTCCTGTTCGGCGAGATTCGCCGGGTTCTCATGGGCCACCCTGGGGTGGATTGCGCGTCCATCGGAACGGCCGCGTGCGGATGAAAGTCGTCCACTGCGTCGATTGCGAAATCCCAGCTCCTCGATTCAGTGAGCCTTGAGCTTCATTCGTGCACGTTTCGAGCGCATTGCGCGACGGAGGAACCTTGTTGCGGATGAAATGAAGTGAGGTCCTTCCACGAGTCCGAGTCGATGAACCGGGATGGACGCATGCGAACCCGCGACTACCCGGTAGTCACGGGATCTCTGCTGGAGACGCGGCTTTGCCTCGGATTGTGCGACGCCCTTCAGCCACGCAACGACTTGAACCCCGCGCGCAGCTCCGCAGCGAAGACCTCCGGCTGCTCCCACGCCGCGAAGTGACCGCCCTTTTCCAGGCGGCCGTAGTGCACGAGCTTGGGGTACGCCCGCTCCGTCCAGCCGCGCGGTGCCGTATAGATCTCGTCAGGGAAGGCGCTCACGGCGACGGGGATGGCGACGCCCTTGGGCGCGAAGAAGGCCAGCTTGCTCTCCCAGTAGAGACGCGCTGAAGACACGCCCGTGTTCGTCAGCCAGTAGAGCGTGATGTTGTCCAGGATGTCGGTTCGCGTCAGACCTTCGGGCTTGCCGGCGAAGACACGCGAGATCAGCGCGTAGCTGGGTGCGTCGTGGTCCAGCATCCAGGCCGCGAGTCCGATGGGCGAATCGTCGATGCCGTACAGCGTCTGGGGACGCTTGCTCATCTCCAGCGCGTAGGACAGGCCGTTCTTGTAGAAGAAGTCGAGCTGGTCGTACGCGTACTTCTCTTCGGCCGAGAGACCTGCCGGCGGCGCACCCCCTGCCTGCAGCGCCTTTGCAATGTCGTCAGGAATAGTGGCTGGCATGTTGGTATGGATGCCAACGAGTTCGGGAGGTGCCAAGAGGGCCATCTGCTCGGTGACCGCATTGCCCCAATCGCCGCCCTGCGCCACGAAGCGCGTGTAGCCCAGGCGCTTCATCAGCACGACCCAGGCACGCGCGATGCGGATCGGGTCCCAGCCGAGCGTCGTGGGCTTGCCTGAGAAGCCGTGGCCCGGCAGCGATGGAATCACCACGTCGAAGGCATCCGATGCGGCCCCGCCGTGGGCCGTCGGGTTGGTCAGCGGATCGATGATCTTCATCTGCTCGACGATCGAGCCGGGCCACCCGTGCGTGACGATAACCGGCAGGGCATTGGGATGCTTCGATCGGACGTGGATGAAGTGGATGTCCACGCCGTCGATCGTCGTCGTGAACTGGGGCAGTGCGTTCAGCTTCGCCTCGAACTTGCGCCAGTCGTAGTCGGTCTGCCAGGTGCGTGCGAGTTCGCGCATCGTTGCGAGTTGCACGCCCTGGGATGCGTCGGACACCAGTTCGCGCGAAGGCCATTTCGTCGCGGCGATGCGTCGGCGCAGGTCCGTGAGCTCGGCCTGGGGGATGCGGACGGTGAAGGGGCGGATGCGGCCATCGTCGACGGCCGGCTTCGCGGCGGGTGCCGCGGCGAGATCATCGGTGTGCGCAGCAGGGAGTGCGAACGCCGTGGGGCTGGCGAGAAGCGCCGTGGCCGAACCGGCAAGGAAAAGGCGCCGCGACAGCGGCGAGGACTGCGATGCCTCGAGGCCCCCGTGCAGGGCCTCTGTGGAGTGGAAGATGCGGGAGCTCATGGGAATGCCTCTGGGAACTGAAGATGAATAGAGATGGGAATGGGCAGAACCGGCCCTGCGTCGTGAACCGCAGGGCCGTCCCTGTCGCCCGCCCCTGTCAATTGGCGGCAGCCTCTTCGATCAGCGCTGCGACCTCGTCGGCATGCGATGCCAGGACGGCGTGCGAAGCGCCCGGAACGGCCACGGTGTGCTTCGATCCCGCGCGTTGCGCCATGAATGCGAGCAGCGGCGGCGCGATCGCCTTGTCGGCCGTGCCGTAGATGAACCTGGAGGACACTTCCTTCCACGCGGGAGAATCTGCCTTCTCGCTGAACGCAAGTTCAGCGACGGGTCGCTGCGTGGCCGCGAGGAGGGCTGCGACGCGCTCGGGGACGTCGGCCGCAATCTGCTCGCGGTACTTGGCTTGCTGGACGTAGAGGTCCTTGCCACCGCCGGGCAGTGCCACCGGCACCAGCACCGAGCCCAAGGTGCTGCCCGGGAACCTGGCGCCCAGCTCGCCGAGTGAGATCACCGCGCCACCATACGAGTGGCCCACCATCACGACGGGCCCCGGAATGGTGTCCACGACCAGAAGCGCGAGGAAGGCGTTCTGGAGGGTTCGCAGCGCAGGTTGGGTCGCGGTCGTGGTCATGAGGTTCCTCCGATCGGTCATTGAGTGAGTCATCGATCGGCTCAGATGACATTGAAGGCGACGTCGATGTTGTCGCGCGTCGCTCTCGAGTACGGGCAGGTCTGGTGTGCGTCGCGGACCAGTGCTTCCACGAGCGCGCGATCCAGCCCCGGCACGTGGACGTTGAGGCGCGCCCGCAGCGAGAAGGTGCTGTCCGTGAGGCCGAGGTCCACTTCGGCGTCGACGGCCACATCGGCGGGCAAGGTGATGTTCCTCGCCTTTGCGGCCAGGCCCATGGCGCCCATGAAGCAGGCCGACCAGCCCACGGCAAAGAGCTGCTCCGGGTTCGTGCCCGGCCTGTGGCTGCCGGGGCTGCTCAGCTTCACGTCGAGCGCGCCGTCGCTGGACTTGCCGGCGCCATCACGTCCGCCCGTGGTGTGGGTCTTCGCGGTGTAGAGAACCTTGTCGATCTCGGTGATCATGATCATTCCTTTGGGTTGATTTGGAGACAGGAAGGCCCTCGTGACGATTCACGGCGGGCTTCGAGGGAACGCGCGCGATGGCTTGCATCCCTCGAGTCGCCTGGCCTTCACGCTCCGAAGATAGGCGTCGAGGCCGATTTCCCAAATGTCATATTTCCCTCTATTACAGACAACGACAGGCTGCCGCGTTCGCGACGTTCCCGGCAAGACGGTCCGCAAGTCTGCGAAAGGCCTCCATGACAAAGTCCACGAAGGCGCGCGCCTTCGCTGCAAGCAACTTTCGATGGGTGTGGTGGCAGCCCCCGGCGCGCATCGCGGCGGGAGATTCGGCGTGTTCCGAAGCCGGATGATCGAATGGCAGGGCCTATGCCGTTTCGATCACGAAGACAGTGAGCACCGTCACGAGGGTGATGTGAAACAGGAACTCGAGCCGCTTCTCGGGCGGGGCCAGGGCGAGTGTGACGCCTGTCACGGCCAGCGTCAGGGAGCCGAAGACCAGGTCGAAGGAGATGTGCACTGCGGCGCCGTCCTTTCGTCGGCTGGCGGGCAGCCAGCTTGCGCTGGCTGCCCCGGCGTCGACTACTTGTAGTAGTAGGTCTGGATGTTGCGTCGATAGCGATCAGGCGATTCCACCCACATCGCGCTCGACACGGCCAACGGTTGGACATCGAAGTCCATGCTGGTGCTGATCGTTCCCGATGCGCTCGGAAGCACGGAGAGCTCCGTCTGGTCGAGCGTCTGGAACGCGGCGCTCTGGCGCCGCATCTGCACGTAGGCCTGGCTCAGCGGATAGAGATTGCTTGCCGAGAAGGCCAGTGATCCGGACACGAAGCCGTTGAATGCGGTGATCGTGTCCGGTGCGATGACCGGGAACACACCGTTGCCGGCGGCTTCGGCCAGGGTCAGCGGGCGGCGCTGGACCTTCATGCGGAAGGTGCCGTCGCTCGACCCCGAGGGCGACAGGACCTTGGCGCCGTTGATGTCATAGGGCGTCAGCGTGTAGACCGCATCGTCCGGAATCGCCGCGATGGCCGCGTCGCTGAGTGGCGATTGCGCACCCGTGCAGTTGGAGGCCATGACATACGTTTCCTGCCCGGCGCCGGCGATCTTCCAGCGCTCGTCGACCGGCGCTGCTTCGTAGTGCAGCCCGTCGGCGGGCAGGCCCGGCCCGGTCACCACGATGGAATTGATGGCGCCGCCGTTGTTGGTGGTGTTGTGGTCGACGATGTTGAACTCGATGCCGGTCCTCACGCAGGCACCGGAGCCCGGCAGGCCGTTGTGCAGCGAGGTCGTCGCGAACCAGTCGAGGTCGAGGCTGCGCTGGTCGCCATGCAGGCGCCAGATGCCGTCCGTCAGGCTCTTGCGGATCAGCCAGTCCTCGACCCGGCCCAGTTCGACGCCCTGCGGCGTCTTGGGCGTGAACGACACGCGCGCGGTGACGCCGTTGACGTTGTTGTAGTTGATCTGGTTGATCTCGATGTCGGTGAGAGAGATGCCGACGAAGTCCGACGCCTGGGTGAGCTCGGCCACCCACGTGGCGCGGTTCCTGTCGTTCCACATGAAGCCGCTGGTCATCAGCGGCGTCAGGTCGCCCGAGGCGGGGAGACCGTTCGCGAACTTGCCGGCGAAGTCCGTCAGCACCTTCTTCACGAGTGCCTGGTCCGACAGGCCGGTGACGACGTTGTCGCTGCTCAGCGGACTGGTGACCGCAGGCTCGGCGGCGGCCTGCTTCGCCAGGTCGTCGACGACGGTGGACGTGTTCAGGATGTTGGAGATGGTCGCGGTGTTGGCGGCCGTGTCGTACTGAACGCGGATCACGTCCAGCGCCCTGTCGATCGGGTCCGCCAGCGGCGTGAAGGTGCCGTGCAGCAGGTCGATGGCGGCGTCCACGCCCAGCGCGGTGAGGACGGGCAGGAGCTTTTCCTTCAGCTTGCCGACCTCGGCATCGACCAGGGCCTTGGTGGCCAGGCTGGGGTTGCTGCCCTGCTCGAACTTGTCGAAGTAGTTCGCGGCGATCTGTCCCGCGATGTTCGCGACGACCAGGTTGGTCAGTTGGGTGATGTTGATCTTGCCGTCGATGTCGGCCTGGGTGGCCAGCGAATGCACCGTGACCGTCATGCCATTGACCCGGCCTTCCGCGCGGAAGACGAAAGGTGCCGTCATGCCGCTGACGTCGACCTGGTAGGAGCCATTGGTGCCGATGTCCTTGGTCCGGGTGGCGCCAAGCGCGTCCTTGACCGTGACGGTGCCGACCAGGGGAGCGCCCACGGCCGCCACGCCGGAGATCTGCGCGCCCGATGCCGCCACGCCGCCGCCGGAGCCGCCCGTGTCGGATCCTGTGCCGGTCCCTGTGCCTGCGCCTGTCCCCGTTTCCGTGCCGGTCCCGGTCCCGGTACCTGCTCCGACTCCGGTTCCCACGAAGCCGCCGCCGCTGCCACCGCCGCCGCACGCGGCCAACGATGCCGCGAGCGCGAGGGCCGCGTACTTGAATTTCCACTGCGTTGCCGTTTTTCTCATCAGATCCTGCTCCAGTTGTCGAAAGATTTCGCTCGGTCCAGGCCCTTCGTTGGCGGGCACTCTGGACGGCCCCTGGACGCTACCGGCCGGCCGGCGCAGGGACATCCGCAGTTCATGGGGTGTCGCCCGTGCATAAGTCACGGTCGATCGTGAGAACATCCGGACTCCACCCGCGGAGTTGCTGCTTGCCGAATCCGGACCCTCAAGCCCCTGTCAGCGTTGCCCTCGTAGAGGACAACCCGGGCATGCGCGAGCGCTTCGAACGGGTGATCGCGGCCGAACCGAGCCTGCGGCTGGCTTTCGGTGCCTCGACGGCGGCCGAATTGCTCGAGTGGTTTGCCCACAACCCCGTCGACGTGCTGCTTGTCGACCTGGGCCTGCCGGATTGCTCGGGCCTGGAAGTGATACGGCGCTGCCGGGACCTGCAGCCCGCCTGCGCCATGATGGTCCTGACCATCTTCGGCGACGAGATGAACATGCTGCATGCCTTCGAGGCCGGCGCCGGCGGATACCTGCTGAAGGACGGCACCGAAGCCGACCTGGCCGCGCACGTGCTGAGCCTGCATGCGGGCGGATCGCCCATGTCGCCGATCATCGCGCGACAGTTGCTCGTGCAATGGCAGGCGCGTCCCGAGTTGCCGGCGGCGGAGGTCCCGCCCGGCCGTGAGGCCTTGTCCCCGCGCGAAACCGAGGTGCTGGGACTGGTCGCCCGCGGCTTCACCTATGCCGAGACAGCCCAGCGCATGGGCATCCTGCTCTCGACCGTTCAAAGCCACGTGCGCAACATCTACGGCAAGCTGGACGTGCACAACAAGACCGAAGCCGTGTTCGAGGCACGGCAGCTCGGGTTGCTCCGCTAGTGCGATCGGTCGGGGTCATCGGCGAGGCGGTGCGCCGGGCGGCGGGCGCGCGGTGGATCATTGCCGTGCTGTCGGCAATTGCGGCACTGTTCTGTGCCGCGCCGGCCTTCGCCGCCGGCGAGCCCGGCATCCTCGTGATCGACCGGGCCTACGCCCGGCTGGAGCCCCAGGGCGGCCCGGTGCGCGAGGGCGAGGTCGACCTCGCCCGCCGCTGGGATCGCGAATTCCCCGGGCAGGGCGGTCGTGCAAGCTACCGCATCACGCTGCCGCCGCGCGCCGACATGGAGCCGATGGCGCTGCTCTTCTCGCGTGTCGGCAACCAGGTGCATGTGCTGCTCAACGGCAGCACGATCCAGCGCTGGGGCGAACTCGGCGAACCGTTGTTCGACGCCACCAAGACCGTGCGGATGGTGACGCTGTCGGCGGCCCTCCTGCATGCGGATCGCCCGAACGAATTGCGCGTGGACGTCACCATCCAGGCCCAGCGCCTCGGGGGCCTCTCGGTGGTGCGCTATGGCCCCGTCTCGCTGATCGAGGACCTCTACAACGACCAGGTGCTTTCTCGCGACATCGCCATGCTGGTCTTCGCGGCCGGACTGGTCGGCATGGGCGCGCTCACGGCCGTGCTGTGGTGGCGCCAGCGCGACCCCTTCTACGGGTGGTTCAGCCTGGCTGCGCTGCTCGGCGTCGTGCGCGTCATCGACCGGTCATGGCCCGACGTGCCCGTGCCCTGGCCCTTATGGGGCGCCATCGCGGCGATCTGCTACACGGCGCACATCGCGTTGATGTGCCGGTTCGCCCTGATTGCGGCGGGGACGATCACGCGTCGCATGAGTCGCGCGATCGACGCCGTGCTCGTGGGGGTCGCTGTGCTCGACGCCCTCGCGTTCGCGCTGGGCCTGCCGCTGCTCATGACGCTGGGGTTCGTGCTCATTCCGGTCCTCGGACTGGCAACGCTCGCGATGGTCGCGCGCGAGGCGATCCGGACGGGGAGCGCGAAGGCGTGGGTGCTGGCCGCCGCGATCACAGCCGCTCTGGCGACCGGCACGCACGATGTGCTCATCATCCGCGTTGCTGGCGCGAGCGGCCTCTACAACACCTACATCCAGCACGGGATGTTCGCGTTCGTGCTCGTCATGACGTGGTTCGTCGCCGAGCGGTACAGCCGCTCGGTCGCGAATTTCCAGGCGCTCAATGCCGAACTCTCGCACCGCGTCGAGGAGCGCGAGCGCCAGCTGCATCGGGCCTTCGACTCGCTGCGGGAACAAGAGCATCACCAGTCGGTCGCGATCGAACGGCAGCGGATCATGCGGGAGATCCACGACGGCGTCGGCTCGCAGCTTGTCGGCCTACTGAACATGGTGACGCGCAAGGGCGCCGACCCCGCGGCGCTCAAGGAGCAGGTGCAACTGGCGCTCGACGAGATGCGCATGGCCGTCGACTCGCTGCAACCGGCGCACGATGACCTCGCCACCCTGCTGGCGACCTTGCGCTACCGCCTGCAGTCGCGCCTGCAGGCCGCGGGCATCGAGGTCATCTGGGACGTCGCCGAGTTGCCGGAGCTCCGCGAGTTGTCGCCGCCCGTCGTGCTGCACGTGCAGCGGATCCTGCTGGAGGCCTTCACCAACGTGATGAAACATGCGCGTGCCTCGCAGGTAGAGGTGCAGGTCCGCTGGCGCGATGAAGCGTCGCCGCGCGTGATGCTGCGCATCACCGACAACGGCGTCGGCTTTCCCGCGGACGCGCGTGCGCACGAAGCGCAGGCGCACGGCCGCGGCCTCGACAACATGCGCGCGCGGGCCATCGCCATCGGTGCCGACTTCCGGATCGAGCAGCCGGCGGGCGGCGGCGTGCGCATCGTGCTGGAGTGGCAGATCGAACGCGCTCCGCCCCCTTCGGGCTTCCACGAGCTGGGCATCAAGCGAGGTAGCGCTTCTCCCACCAACTGAACAGCACGTCGCGCAGCTGCGCCGCCAGGTCCTCGCCGTAGAACTGCCGAAGTCCGAGCGAGCCGAGGATCTCGTACTCGGCGGCGCTCAGCCGCACTTCGTGCTCGCGCTGCACGATCGGCACGTTGGTGAATTGCGGCACGTAGGCTGCGTTGCGCTGCAGCGCGCGGTCGGCCTTGATGCGGGGCTGTGCGAATTGTGCCGGCGTGCGGTTGGAGTCGTAGTCGCCGAGTGGCGGCACGCTCGCGAGGTCGCGCTCCGACGCGCCGAAGACCTCGACCTTCAGGGGCTTCAACGAGAAGTTGCTGGTGCGCATGATGTCGGCGCCGCACACATTCGGCACTGCCAGCACGTCCATGAGCGCGAGGAACTCCACGTGGTCGCCGGGCTTCGACGTCTGCCGCTCGATGCGGCCGCGCTCGCCGGCGATCTCCGTCACCATGAAGAGGTTGAAGGAGTCATGCACGTCGTCCGGCGTGAGGCCGTATTCGCGCTGCGCCTCGGCCTGGATGTCGTGGCAGTTGGTGTGTCGGCGAAAGCCGTAGACCGACTCGTACAGGTTGGCGCTGCAGCGCGGGAACATCACGTCGTTGGCGCGCACCGTGTCGGCCAGGATGTACATCATGGCGCGCTCGCGCGGCGGCGCCGACCAGAGGAAGTCGCCGGGGCCGGGGTTGAAGCCATGCAGCGTGCGCGTGCGGCCCACGTGCATGAACTCCTTGTAGTCGTGCAGGTTGAAGCAGTTGAAATCGGCGCACTGCCCTCCTTCGACCTGGGAGATGCGAACGACCTGCTCCTTCAGCACTTCCAGCGCCTTGCCGGTGCCCGGCTCGATCACGTGGCTGGCGAGGTGCGCGCGCCGGTCCGACAACCTGGCCAGGTCGGGCTTCGCGGCGGGTGCCGGCCTGGCCGAGGGCACGCCCTCCTTCCATTCGCGCAGCGCGCGCTGCACCAGGGCCTGGAGGTCACCGGCGTCGCCGGCGGCAATGCAACGCTCCAGGAGTTCCAGTTGTTGCTGGTTCAGGGAAAGACGCAGGGTCTCGGCGCTCATGATCAATTCCTTGTTGTGTACCTGATGGATGCCTGCAGGTATGCAAGATATCTGCCAAGCGTCGCACGAATCGCCCGTGCCAGATCGGTGCGTAGCACACGGTCCGGCGCCCTTCCGGTGCATCCTCCAGGGGATTCGAAGCGCGTTCGCGAGCAATGGAGGTGCAAACGGCAGTGCAGCCCGGCCGACGCAGCTGGCCCGCTTTTCGCATACAGCAAGGCATTCATCAGGAATACCCGCGCTGTACACCATGAGCCTCCAGAACGAACCTGGCAAATCCGAAGCCGCCTACCTGGCCATCAAGCACGCCGTGATCGAGCAGGCGCTGCCCCCCGGCACCAAACTGCCCGAGGACGTGCTGGCCACCCACCTGCATGTCAGCCGCACCCTCGTGCGCGAAGCGCTGGCCCGGCTGACTGCGGAAGGCCTGGTCGAGGCGGGCCGCAAGCGCACGGCCACGGTCGCCCAGCCCTCGCGCGCCGAGGCGCAAAGCGTGTTCGAGGCGCGCGCCTGCCTGGAACGCGAAGTGGTGCGCCTGGTCGTCGCACGCTGGGCCCCCGCCATGGGCGCGGCGCTGGAAGGGCATGTGCGCAGCGAGGAAGAAGCCGCGCGCACCCAGGCGCCGGCCGTCTGTGCGCGGCTGGCCGGCGAATTCCACATCAAGCTGGCGCAGATGGCGGGCAACGCGGTGATCGAGCGCTACGTGTCGGAACTGGTATCTCGCTGCTCGCTGATCCTCGCCATCTACGGCAATCCGCATTCCTCGCAATGCGGCATCGACGAGCACAAGACCCTGATCGATGCCTTCCGTCGCGGCGACGAGAAGACCGCCGTGCGCCTCATGAATTCGCACCTTTCCAGCGTGCAGGAGCGCGCCCTGACGCCCGAGAAGAAGCCGGTGGAGGAAGACCTCGGCAGCATCCTCGGCCGCTATGCGGCGGCCCGCCCGGCAGCGGCGAAGCGGCCCAGGAGGGCCTGAGGTCCATGCACCCGATTCCCTGTACGTCTCCATCGCCTCACCACCTCAAGAAGGAATCCACCATGTCGAACACTTCCTGGAACCGCCGCCGCTTTCTCGGCACCACCCTCGGCTCGGCCGTCGGCAGCACACT
Organism: Variovorax sp. P5_A3; assembly: GCF_056400665.1. NCBI lineage: Bacteria > Pseudomonadati > Pseudomonadota > Betaproteobacteria > Burkholderiales > Comamonadaceae > Variovorax > Variovorax sp. P5_A3. Next base: position 187,247 of record NZ_JBFUKW010000006.1, read on the forward strand.
CGCCGGCAGCGCCATTGCGCCGGCCCTGTTCGGCGCGGGCGCGGCCCAGGCGCAGGCCGGGAACGTCACCGTCGGCCTGATCTATGTCGGCCCGCGCGGGGACTACGGCTGGAACCAGGCGCACGCGGTGGCGGCGAAGGCGCTGAAGGCCGTGCCCGGCATCAAGGTTGTCGAGGAAGAGAACGTGCCCGAGACGGTGGCTGTGCGCAAGACCATGGAAGGGATGATCCAGAGCGACGGCGCCTCGCTGATCTTCGCCACCTCCTTCGGCTATTTCGACCCCTTCATGGTCGACATGTCCAGGAAGTATCCGAAGGTCGAGTTCCGCCACCCCACCTCGCTGTGGTCGCCCGAGAAGCACCCGATGAACCTGGGCGGGTACTTCTGCTATCTCGACCAGGCGCACTACGTGAACGGCATCGCGGCGGGCCTGTCGACCAAGACCAACAAGATCGGCTACGTCGCCGCCAAGCCGATTGCCATCGTGCTGCGCAACATCAACAGCTTCGCCATGGGGGTGCGCAAGGTCAACCCGAATGCGGTGGTGCAGTTGGTGTTCACCGGCGAATGGTCGATGCCCGTGCGCGAGGCCGAGGCCACCAATGCCCTGATCGCTGCCGGCAACGACGTGATCGCCAGCCATGTGGACAGCCCCAAAGTGGTGATCGAGACGGCCGAGAAGGCCGGCGTGAAGACGCTGGGCCACAACGCCTCGCAGGCGCAACTGGCGCCCAAGGGTTTCATCACCGGTGCAGAGAACAAGTGGGAGACGGTCTACAAGGCCTTCGCCGCCGATGTGGGTGCGGGCAGGAAGCTGCCCAACCAGTTCTTCGGCGGCTACGACAAGGACATGGTGCTGAGCACGCCCTTCGGCGCTGGCGCAAGCGAGCAGGCCCGCAATGCGGCCACCGCCGCCATCGCCGACCTGAAGGCCGGCAAGCCGATCTGGACCGGCGCCGTGAAGAGCAACACCGGCAAGGTCGTGCTGGACAAGGGCTACGGCAACTACGACCCGATCCTCGAGAAGATGGACTACCTGGTCGAGGGCGTCTCGGGCACGCTGGGCTGATGAGCGACGCCGCCTTCTTCGACTGCGCCTGGCTGCTGGCCGACCCGGGCGCGGAGCCGGCGCGGCGCGATGTGCGCATCGGCGTGGCGGGGGGACGCGTGGCTTCCATCGAGGCGCGGCCGGGCGCGGCGAGCGGCCATCGCAGGCTCGCGCTTCCGGCGCTCGCTAACGCCCACGACCACGCACGCACCTTTCGCAGCGCCACGTTGGGGGCGTTCAACCAGCCGCTGGAAAGCTGGCTGCCGTACCTCGGCGTGGTGCCGGGCATGGACCCGTACCTCTGTGCGGCAACTTCGTTCGCGCGCTCGGTGCGCAACGGTGTCGCACACCTCATGGTGCACTACACCCGCGTGCAGGGCGGCATGCCCTACGTGGACGAGGCGCGCGCCGTGGCTCGGGCCGCACGGGACGTCGGCGTGCGCATCGGCTTCGCGGTGGCGATGCGCGACCGCCATGGCATCGCCTACTGCGATGACGCGACGGTGCTGTCCGCATTGCGCCCCGGCATCCGCGACGCGGTCGCGCAGCGGCTTGCCGTGCAGCCGGTCGCGCCCGCACGGCAGCTCGCGTTGGTCGACGAGGTCGCCGCGATGGTGGAAGCGGATGGGTGGGGCGACCACGTCACCGTGCAGTACGGCCCGACGGCCGTCCAGTGGTGCAGCACGCCGCTGCTCGAAGCCATCGCTCAGGCATCGGCCGACACCGGCCGGCCCGTGCACATGCACCTGCTGGAGACCCCCTACCAACGCCAGTGGGCGGACCGGGAACATCCCGGCGGCATCGTGAAGTTCCTCGATGACATCGGACTGCTCAGCCCGCGACTCACATTGGCCCACTGCACCTGGGCACGGCCCGACGAGCTTGCGCTGATCGCCGAGCGCGGCGCGAGCATCGCGGTCAACACGAGTTCGAACCTGGGCCTGAAGTCCGGCATCGCTCCGCTGGCCGAGATGCTGAAGCAGGGTTGCCGCGTGGCCATGGGGATCGACGGCATGGCCTTCGACGAGGACGACGACGCGCTGCGCGAGGCACGCCTCGCCTACGCGCTGCACCGTGGCTGGGGCTTCGACACGACGATGACGCCGGGGCAGCTCTGGGGCTTCGCCTCGCTCAACGGCCCACGCAGCGTGTCGGGAGCCGCTGCACCATCGAGCGGCCGCATCGAGCCCGGGGCGCGGGCCGACATCGTGCTGCTGAATTGGGACGCGCTCGATGACGATACCCTGTTCGCCGACGCGGACCCGCTCGACCTGCTGCTGGCGCGCGGCAACGGCACGCACATCGCGGACGTGATCGTCGCCGGGCGCACCGTCGTCGAGGCTGGCCGGGTGACAGGCATCGACGAGGCTGCGCTGCGCTCCGAATTGCTGGCACGCGCGCGCGCCGCCCTGGCCGCCGACGCGGCGCACGGCGGCTGGCGCGCGACCGTGCAGGCACTTGAGCAGGACCTGGCCCCTTTCTATCGAGACGGCCGCTTCGGCACTTGTTGCGGCTGATCCCCGAGAATCCCCGCAACATGACATGGAGCGGGAATATGCAATCAGCCGATGCTGCCACCTTCGACGAAGCCTATTACCAGCGCTACTACTTCGACAAGAAGACCAAGGTAGTGGACCCGCAGCATTCCGAGCGACTGGGCGCGTTCGTCTGCGCCTACCTGCGGTACCTGCGCGTGCCGGTCAAGCGGGTGCTGGACGTGGGTTGCGGCATCGGGCTCTGGCGCGACATCGTGGCGAAGCAATTCCCGACGGCCAGCTACCACGGCGTGGAGTTCAGCGACTACCTGTGCGGGCGGTACGGTTGGGAGCGCGGTTCGGTGGTGGACTACCAGGCCAGGAAGCCCTTCGACTTCGTCATCTGCCAGGGTGTGCTGCCTTATCTCAGCCCATCGGATCTCAAGCGCGCCCTGAACAACCTGAGCCTGCTGAGCCGGGGCGCCCTGTATGTGGAGGCCGTGACGCGCGAGGACTACGCGCGCGACATCGTGGATGAGGACGTGACCGATCCGCACATCTTTCGCCATCGCGCCGAGGTGTACCGGCATGGGCTGTCGCGGCACTTCCAGGAGGTGGGTGGCGGCGTGTGGCTGAGCCGGCAGAGCGAGCTGCCCCTGTTCTCGCTCGAGTGCGTGGCAGGGTGACGTTTCCTCCGAAGGCCGTCCGGTTCAAACAGCCCTGTCTCGCCATTCCTTCGGGCCGCACCCGAACTCCTGCCTGAACCACCGCGAGAACGCGCTCGTCTCCGAAAACCCGAGCAGTCCCGCGATCGCCCCGATCGCCCTGTCCGAGCGCTCGACGTAGTCGCGCGCCTGTTCGCGCCGCGCCGCTTCGAGTTCGCCCGCGAAGGTCACGCCCGCGGCCGCAAGGTGCCTGCGCAACGTGCGCTCCTGCAAGCCCAGGCGCAGCGCGACGTTCGCCATCGTGCAACGGCCGCTCGGCAACATCACGCGGATCAGTTCGCGGACCCGCGCGTCCATCGGCCGTGCCCGGAGGCCGGCCCAGGCTTCCACCTGTCGCTCGGACTCACTGCGGAAGATCGGATCGGCCTCCGCGATCGGCAGGTCGAGGTCCTCCAGTGCGATGAACAGCGCGTTGCCGTCGGCGTCGAACGCCACGGGGCACCCGAAGTAGCGCCGGTAGGGCCGTGCATCCGCAGGCGCCGGGTGGGCAAGGCACACGGCCCGCGCTCGCCACTGCGGACCGCACAGGTGCCGCATGACCTGGAAGACGCCGCCCGCGACAAGGTCGATCACTTGCGGTGACGAGGCCGCCACGGCCTCTCCGTGGTACGCGCACAGGGCAGCACCGCCGTCGCCCTCCTGAAGGTCGAGGATCACCTCCGAATGCAGGCCAGCGGCCACGTGGGCGTGGAGGCCACGGCCAAGGCGGCCCCTGACGGCTACACGATGGTGTGCGGTGCATCGAGCACCTTCGTCACGACGCCGCACCTGATGAAGCTCGGGTACGACCCCAACAAGGACGTGACGCCGGTGGCCATGCTGGCGCGTGCGCATCTGCTGCTCATCGCCAGTCCGACGGTCCCGGCCGACGATCTGCCCTCGCTCATCGCCTGGATCAAGGCCAACCCCGGCAAGGTCTCCTATGCGTCGCCGGGCGTGGGCTCGAATGCGCATCTGGCGATGGAAGTGTTCAAGGCGCGTGCGGGCCTCGATATCGTCCACGTGCCCTACAACACGACGCCGGCGCTGACCGACCTGGCCAGCGGCCGCGTGCAACTCCTGGTGGAGCCGAGCGCCAGCGCCACGCCGTTCATCCGGGATGGCAGGGTGAAGTTGATCGCCATCGCCAGCCCGACCCCGCTGCCGGAGTTTCCCAAGGCGCGGCTCACGAACGAGACCGTCCCCGGCTTCGAGGTGATCGGATGGGGTGGCCTGTTCGTGCCGGCGGCGACGCCGCGTCCCATCGTCGACCGGCTGGCCGTCGAAGTCCACAAGGTGCTGCAGCAGAAGGAGCTGCGCGATGCCTTCGCGCCGCTCGGCTTCGTGCCCTATGACATGGGACCGGACGAATCGCGGCGCTTCATCCGTGCCGAGTACGACCACTGGGGCGAAGTGATCCGCTCCGCCAACATCCGTCTGGAGTGAGCATGATCGACAACCTGTTCGTCTTCGACAACGTCATCCACCTCTACGACCTCTCGGCCGGCAACGTGCGCACGGATCGCGACGATGCGCTGCCCGCGCGGGACCGCATCCTCGACTACATCCGCGCGCAGGTACGCGACCCGAGGTCCGCGCCGGGCGGTCGGCGCGACTTCCGCTGGGACACCCGCTGGAGCGTCGAGGAAATGCACGAGCTGGTGTTCAAGGGCTCCGCGACCGACATGGCAATGGCCCAGACCGTCCCGATGTTCGACTGGTTCAAGGACTGGTATTCGCCGGTCCGCACGCAGCATGCGATGGCCGCCGCGTATCCGGACCGCGTGCTGTTCTGCGGCGGCGTCGATCCGGGCTACCGGGGACTCACGGACGCGCTGGAGCAGATCGACCACCAGGCTCGCGAGCTCGGTGCGCGCTCGTTCAAGTTCTACAACGGGCACGCGCAACTCAAGGACTGCTGGCGCTGCGACGACGAGAAGCTTGCCTACCCGATGTACGAACGGGCCCTGGCCAATGGCGTGCGGGTGTTGCAGTTCCACAAGGGCAATCCTTACGGCTTGCAGAACATGGAATGGTTGAGCCCTGTGGACCTGCAGGCGCCGGCGCGCGACTTCCCGCAGGCCGACTTCATCGTGCACCACCTCGCCCTGCCCTACTTCGAGGAGATGGTGTCGATCGCGACGCGCTTTCCGAACGTCTACCTTTCGCTGGCCGGCTTCATGGCTTTCTATCGCGTCGCACCGCGGCGCGTGCAGGAGCACATCGGCCGCCTGCTGCAGACCGCCGGACCGGACAAGATCCTGTGGGGTTCCGAAGCGGCGCTTGCTGGCAATCCGCAGCCCTATCTGGAAGCCTTTATGGAACTGAAGATTCCAGACGACCTGCGCGCCGGCTACGGTTACCCGCAGATCACGCGCGAGGACCGTCGCAAGATCCTCGGCGAGAACTTCGCGCGGATCATGGGCATCGACCTCGATGCGGCCAGGCGCAAGCTGGGCCTCGTGACGGAGGCCGCATGAGAGAAGCCGTCCAGGGCCGGGTGCAGGCGCTCGACAGCATGCTGCGGTCGCATGCGGGCGGACTGGAGCTGCAGTCGGTTGATGAACGCGGTGTGGTGCGCGTGCGCTTCACCGGGATGTGTGTCGGCTGCGAACTCAGGCCGGTGACCGCGGCGCGGGTGGTGGGGCCTGCCCTGCGAGCGCTCGAGGGCGTGACCGCGGTGGAACTCGCCGGTGGCCGCGTCTCCGAGCATGCGCAGGCCGCGCTCGAAGCATCTGCCGATTGCGCGGACCTGCAGGCGATCCTGCGGGCGGTTCGACGTTGCGAGGATGAGGCATGAAGCTGGTGACCTATATCGAGCCGGGCGATGCCGCGCCGCGCGTGGGCAGCTTGCAGGGCGAATTGATCGTCGACCTGCAGCGCGCGTATGCGGCGACGCTGGCGGGTGATCCGTTCGCGGCGCAGATCGCGGCGGTGCGGGTTCCCGGCGACATGATCCGCTTCCTCGAGGGCGGGGTGCTGTCGATGCAGGCCGCGCGCGCGGCCGACGAGCACGCGCGATCCGCCAGCCTGGATTCGCTGCTTGCGGCCCGCGTGGCGCAGGTGGCGGACACGGTGCGCGTGCTGGCGCCGGTGCCCCGTCCACGCAAGATCATCTCCGCAGGCGGAACCTACCGTTCGCACGTCGACGAGGTGCACCAGCAGAAGGTGAAGCTGGATGCGCCCGACTACCCGCTCGCGTTCCTGAAGATGCCCTCGGCGGTGATCGGGCCGGACCAGCACATCGTGCGCTCGCGCCTCACCGAGGAACTCGACTACGAGATCGAGATCGCCCTCGTCATCGGCACGCGCTGCAAGGACGTGCCCGCACAGGACTGGCGCTCGGTCGTGGCCGGGCTCACGGTGGTCAACGACGTGAGCATGCGCGACATCATCCTCGCCGAACAGACGCACGGCATTCACTTCCAGGGCAAGAACCTCGACACCTGCTGCCCGCTCGGCCCCTGCATCACCACCCTGGACGAGCTCGGCGACACCGGCAACCTGGACATGGAGTTGCGGGTGAACGGCGAGGTGCGCCAGCGCGACAACACGCGCAACATGCTGTACGACTTCGGCATGATCGTCGCGTACTGGTCGCGCGTGACGCTGGAACCGGGTGACGTGATCACGACCGGTACGACCTCGGGTGTGGCGGGCTTTCGCAAGCAGCAGCCCGACAAGCTGCTGAAGCCGGGCGACGTGGTGGAGGCCGAGGTGCAGGGCGTAGGCGTGCTGCGCAACCGTGTGGTGGATGAGCTGCGTTAGCGTCCTGGCCGACGCTCTCTGATATCGGCAGCCGTGCGGTGGAGCACGGCGGGGCAGGTGGCATCATCCCCCAACATGACTTCCCCCAAGACTCGCGAAGGGCGACGAGGTGCCCAGCCATGAGGGCGTTTCACCGCTTTCATCGCCACCTCGGCGTCGATGCCGACAAGCCCGGCGGCAAGTCGGCCGTGTGGCTGGCCTTCGCGGCGGGAACGTCGATGGCGCTCGTGAAGACGGTGGCCGCGGTCCTCACGGGCTCCGCATCCATGACCGCCGAGGCCGTGCACTCGTGGGTCGACACGTTGACCGACAGTTTCCTGGTCGCCGCCTACCTCGCGGCCAGGCGTCCCGCCGACGCGCTCCATCGGCTCGGCTATGGACGGGAGTCGTACGTGTGGTCGATGTTCGGCTCGATCGCCATGCTGGCCCTGGGTGCGCAAGTCGGGATCTGGCGCGGCATTCGCCAGCTGGGCATGCCCGACGCGACGACCGACTACCGGCTCGGCTACGCCGTCATCCTCGGATCGCTGGTGCTCCAGAGCATCTCGACCTTTCAGGCGCTTCGGTTCCTGCGGCGACGTGCCTCGGAGCGACAGCTCGGCGCGGTCAAGCACGTGTTCGAGACCTCCGACTCGCAGCTGAGGACGGTGGTGACGCAGGACCTTCTCGCGCTGGTCGGGCTGGCCGTCGCGGGGCTGGGCATGCTGTTGCACGACATCACCGGCAACGTGGTGTACGACGCCGGGGGCTCCATCGTCGTGGGCGTGCTGATGGGGATCGCCGGGGTGTTCCTGGTCAACCTGAACCGCCGCTATCTGGCCGGGATGCCGCTGCCAGCGGATCGTCGGGCGAGCGCCATCGTGCTGCTGAAGCAGTCGCCCGACGTCAAGCGCGTCACTCATCTGTTCACCGAGTTCATCGGGCCGGATCGCATTCTCCTGGCTGCGCGCATCGAGATTGCCGGCGAGCATTCCCAGGCCGAACTCGGCGCCATCCTGCGCCGGCTGGAGCGGCAGGTCATGACCCACAGGAACGTCGGCCTCGCCACCCTGACGCTGGCCGCGCCCGAGGAAGAGGACATCAGCGCGTAGGCACGGCAGCTGCCATGTAAGCTGTGTCGCCATCCCGGAGAAAGCACCCATGCCCCGCGCAATCCTTGCCGAAACCCACATTCATCCCGCCGTCCGCGACAAGATCGCCCGGCACCAGTCCGCCATCGTCCGCGAAGTGCAGGACGCCGTGGCGACGCATCCGGTCGTGGTGGTCGGCATGGGCATCAACCCTTTTCCGAAGAAGGCCAGACGCCTGCTTGACGAAGCCGGGGTGCCCTACCATTACCTCGGCTACGGCAGCTATTTCTCGAGATGGCGCGAGCGCAATGCGCTCAAGATGTGGACCGGCTGGCCGACGCTGCCGATGATCTTCGTGCGCGGCACCCTGATCGGCGGAGCCGACGACCTGCAGAAGCTCATTGCGAGCGGCGAATTGCCCGGGCTGGTGGCCGACACGACAGTGCCGACCTGACGGAGTGGATCCTGGCCGACGTGAAGCGGAGGCGCCATGGCTGATGAGGTCGAGCTTTCAGGACTCCCTGCCGTGTTCGGCGGAATCGATGCGTCGGACCTTGAGGGTCGCTCTCCACGCGCGTTGATCCTCGACCCCGCCACGCTCAGCGCGGAGACGTCAGCCGCCGGACGCGCAATCCTCTACGCCAGGCGTGGGCATCAGGAGGCTCCGTACGACGCGATCGGCTTCCGCATGTTTGCCGCGTCGCCACGACGTGGACCGTCGCCGCTGCAAACGGCAGCGTGGACGGCCATGCAACGCGAGCTTGCCGATCGCAGCAAGGCCGACACGGTCGTGGACGAGATCCTCACGCAGCAAGCGGTGCTGCGTCCTCGCGCGATTCGCCTGCCCATTTCCGACGGCTCGTTCCGCTACGGCATCGATCGGGAGGCGATCCACATGTACACGGACCGCGTCGACGATGCCGGGCGCGAGATCGTGGACCGCTGGACCTTTTCCCTGACGGACCTCCCCGACGCGCTCCTGCTCGGCGCGTACGATGCGGATGAGGCGCTGGTCGCGGCACAGACCCTGACCGTGCGCCTGCAGGCAACGCACTGGCTTCCCCTGAAGACGCTGCTCGAAGACGGGCACTTTCGCCGTCTCCAGGAGGTCCGGTCGCAGCTTCATCGCGAGACACAGCGAGGGATCTTCTATTGCTTCCTCTCGCATCGCTGGCTCGGCACGACGCATCCGGATGCCGAAGGCGCGCAGGCGCGCTTCGCGGCCTGGCAGCTCGTGGCTCACCTCGTTCAAGCCATACGGGTTGCCGACCAGCGCGGGCTGCATCAACCGCGGCGGTTCAGCGCACAGCTGGGGCAAGCCGTGGGGCCCAGGGGGACCACGCTCGCCGAGGCCCTGATCGTCAACGTCCTCCGGTTCGCGCTCGACGAGGAGTCGCTGCGGCAGGCAGCCGTTGAGGTCGCCTCCCTCGAAGAGGAACTCGAGGATCATGGGGTCGCGCGCGCTGAGACCGACAACGGACTCGCCGGACTGCGCAGCCTCATGGCCGACCGTCCGCTGCTGCGCCGGTTGACGGAGCGAATTCACCTCTGGTACGACTACGCCTGCCTGCCCCAGCCGCCGCGAGAGGGGGAGGACATCCCGCTGTTCGTGCAGGGCCTCAAGGAACTCTCGGCGGCACAGATCATGGGACGCACGGTCATCATGCTCGACGACGCCCAGGACTACCTCTCGCGCGCCTGGTGTGCGCTGGAGGCGCTCGTCGCCGACACGTACGGGAACGGGGCCGACCTTGTCGTCGGTTCGCGGCGCCCGACGACAGCAGCCGGCGAGGTCGAGCACTATTTCGAAAGCCTTCTGGTCGACCTGCCGCATGTGCTGTGGCGGGCGGTGCTCGATACCGAATTGTTCGACATCCAGTCGCCCGGCCGGTGCGTCGAGCGGCTCGGACTCGCGGTGACGGATCCCGACGACCTGGCATTCATCTATGACCGATTGAAGGGGCTCCGGGGCCCGGTCAAGATTCACATCGACGATTCAGCGGTGGTGACAGGTGTGCTGCCGATGCCGGCCTTCGAGGATGGGGCGGTCGTCGTGCGTCCACGCCGCACCGGACGGGCGGTCCGGGCGGACGCGAAGCCCGTGCCGACGGCGTCGCTGGACTGGACCGGCGCTCTCGCCCTGCCGACAGCATGGAACGCTGCGCGCGATGACGCTGCGGCTGTTCCACCGTTCCGCCGGCTTGAAGTCGCCGCGACGGTCGACGTAGCCCCGTGCCACGTCGCGGTCGTCGGGGCGTGCGAGGGCGAGGCGATTCTGTTGGCCAACTGGGTTCACCAACACCTCTCCGAGCTTGAGGCCGTGTTGCCAGTCTCCATCACGAGCATCTCGTGGGTCGCCGCCGACATCGCGCCGATCGGGCATCTGGTTGTCGGGACGCTCGAAGGCGTTGCGGTCGTCGCGAACGCGTGGGTCGTCGTCGCGACGTCGATGCGCTTGTCGCATTGCCCGGTGGCGGGGCAGGTCATCGAACCCCTGCGCTGGACCGGGATCACCCATGTCACGGTGGCCGTCGATGAAGCCAGGGACAACGTCCGCATCTACGAGCCGGAGGATCCCCCAAAGGATGTGGAGGTCGGTGAGATGATCAAGCCCGTGAACCTGGCGAAGCGTCCCGCCAGGGTGCATGCCGGGGGGCTGTTCCAGTGGCAGGTTCTGGAGGAGGTTCCATGAGCCTTCCATGCGCTAGCGCTCTGCACGCCGAATTTCACGCGGCGATCGAAGCCAACGACGCGACGGCGTTGAATCGCCTGCTTCAGGCGCACGGGCAGGAGGTCGTCGAACAGTTCGGCTCCTGGCTGAATGTGCCGCCTGCGATCCGTGGCGACCAGGCAGCAGTGAAACTGTACGTCGACTCGCTCTTCCGCATTGCGCAACTGTTCGACCACGTGGGCGAAGCTTCGCTGCTGCAGCGCATGGTGGGCGAGGACAAGGACAACCCGATCGTGCGATGGAAGCGAAGGCTGTCCAATGCGCAGGCCTTGTCCGAAGGTGGGGAGCACAGCGCGTCCGACACGGAACTCCGTGCCGTGCTGGACGAGATGGAGGGGGCGACCGGCAACGTGGTGGACGACCTGCGCCCGAAGATCCTCGGCACGCTCGGCACCAATGCGCTCCACCGCGGCGAGTACGCCGCCGCGCTCGACTTCACGCAGCGCGCCTATGACGCGTGCGGTGCGAGCGGCGACGAGGCCGGGCGCGTTGCCTACTACGAAAACCTGATGTCGCTGCGCGTGATCGACGCGCTGGCAATTGCGCCCGACTCGGGCCAGCGTGCGCTACAGGTCCGGCGGCTGGTCGTGCGTGCGCAGGAGGCAGCCGATGCGGGTCGGTATGAGATCAGCAGGCACCGCCTTGTCGAGGCGCTGTCGGTGATCGAGGGCCACCCTGGCGATGCGCTGCTGGCGGCGCTATCGCCCAAGGTCCTGGGTCTGATGGGGTTTGACGAACACCGGCTCGGAAACGCCGCTAGGGCGCGGGAGTGCACGACGCGTGCCATTGCCGGCGCAGAGGCTGTCGGCGACATCGAAAGCGTACGCGTCTACCGGGCCAACCTCGACGCGCTCGGCGCGGCGTGAGCTGCCGTCGCCGGAGCTGTGGCGGCGCCTCGCTTCAGTTCGGTCCGTCCGCCGGATCGAGCGAAGTCTCGCGATGCAGCCCCCAAGGGCTGCTCCGATTTGGTCCGACGCAGAACACGCCGCCACAATGGCGTATGCCGATGCTCCCATCCATCCTCGCGGCGGCAGCCTTGACCCTGTCTCCACTGTGTGCTCGGGCTGTCTTGCCCGCTCTGCCGGGAGACATCGTCGACGCCACTGGCGCCATCGTGCCCGCCGCCTACGTGGCGATCGCGGGCCAGATGGGCAGCGAGGCCGGCATCGCGTATCGCTTCGGCGCACCTGCCGGTCCGATCGCCAAAGGCGCGCCGACGTGGTACCAACGCCCCGACGTGGTCGCGCGCGGCGGCGATTCGCGCTGGCAGGTCGGGGGGCCGCGCAATTCCGGGGACCAGACCAACGACCAGGTGGCAGCCGGCAGCTATTCGACCAACCAGGCCAATGTGCTGTTCGTGCCGGAGGATCCTGCTGCGCGCATCGGGGTCGCAGACATCCAGGTCTCGGGCTACGAATTCAACACATTCGCCCAGCGGCCCCAATTGAGCTGGACGCGCACCGGCGTGGCCGGCGGCGGCATGGACTCCGTCACCGCGATGGACTACAGGGCGCAAGGATTGATCGCCGGCGGTCCCGTCGCGATCGGGCGCTGCGGCGGTCGCGCGGGCTTCTGCGCGAGCAGTCTCGTCGCCTACCAGAACGGGTTGATTGCCACCGCGGGGACCAACACGGCGACGAATCGTGCGACCGTCAAGCTCGCCGCGAACAAGGTGCCGACCGCGATCGCGATGAGCGGCAACAGCGAGTTCGCCTTCGTCACGGTGTGGGACGTGAAGACGCATCAAGGGCAGGTGGCTGTCATCGCGCTGGCCGGCCTGTGCGACGGCTGCAACCCCTACGACCGCGTGAAGCCGCGCGCCTGGTACGACTGGTGGCACGAGTGGCTGGGCGTGTATCCGGGGCTGCCCAACATGGGCAACATTGCCTTCATGAAGGTGCTCGGCTACATCGACCTGCCGGGGCTGGCCGCGCCGACCGACATCGCGGTGACAACCGGCCTCGACCCGTTTCGCACCATGCTCGGCAACGGCAACTTCATGGGACTCGAGACGCCGCTATCGGACCCGTTCAACCGCGCAAGCTTCCGTGCCCGCGGCGACAACGATGGGAAGGTTGCGAAAGGCGGGATCGCAGTCGTGGTTTCCAAGTCGGAGCGCAAGGCGGCCTTCGTCGACCTGCGGCCTCTGTTCGGGTCGATGCGCCGCACCTACTTCGAAGGCACCCAGGGCGAGTTCGAGTCGACGGTGGGCCGCTTCGGGCTGCGCGACGATCAGTGGCCCTATGCCTTCGCATACTGGCCGCACCATGCTCCCGAACTCGTGAAGACCGTTTCCCTCGGCGCCCGGCCAACCGCCGTACGCACCACGCAGTTCGGCGAGGTGCAGCGCGCCTGGATTGCGACGGAGGACGGCACGCTGCGGATCTTCGGGCTCGGTGGGTATGCGACCGCAGCCGGGAGTGCCGCGGTCGCGTCCGCGAACGGGATCGTGCAACTCGGCGTCGTGCCTGTCGGCCGCAATCCGACCTCGCTCGCGATCTCGAAGAGCGCGCCAGACGACGAGAGCGTAGACCCGCTCAATCGCCAGGTGCTGGTTGCGTCGCGTGGCGAGCGCAAGATCCAGTGGGTGCGCTTTGCGGCTGACGGAAACAGCGGCCGCGTCGTGCGCACCCTCCAGGATTCACGCATCGTGGATCCGATCGCCGTCGAGGATGCCGACAATTTCGCGACCGCCGGTCACGTGCTGAGCATTGCGGACCATGGCGCGAAAGCGGTGCTGAACTATCGGTACGGGAAGGTCGTGTTTGCCGATCGAGGCCCTTCCTGGGCCTGCCAGCCGCCGCGTGGTTGCGGCATGGGAACGGGTGGCGATGCGCCCTTCGAATTTGGCGGCGGCATGTCGATACCGGGCCGGCCGTTCGCGATCAGCACGGCCAACGTGCCTTAGGCGTATCACGCGGGGCCAGTTACCTCACGACTTCGCCGACAGGAACCCCATAGCCATTGCGATAGGCCCCGAGCACCAGGCCACGTACCGAGTCTCGCAGGCTGGCCGTCACGAACCTGTTCTCGGCCGTCTTGTAAACAACAATGGTGCTCTGCGCGCTCTTGCTGAGGGTGCGTGCAACGCCGGTCGCTTGGCTGGATGTCGGATAGGTGTTCATACTTTTGACCTCGTTCGGTGAGCGATGGTAACCCAAACGTATACAAACGTAACTACAAGTACCTCGAAGGTTCTCGTTTGTACATTTACCGCAACACTGGGCTGGGAACGAGTGTGTTTGCTGCGCCCCTGGATGCGCTCCAAGGCATGGTTGCATTGACGCGAGATACCGATGAGGTATTTACACTAACGGCACCCCGCTTCCTCCACCTCAACGCACAACCCCGTTCCTACATAACACCACACCCCTGCCGTTAGCGTATTTATGGCATCCCTTTCCCTCTTCGAAGAAGCTCCTCGCGAAATCCATCGTGGGGCCTTTGAGCATTGGCTTCACGACCAGCAGGCGCAAGGATCGCTGCGCCGGGCCTCATCGGTCGATGTGTACCGGAACATGTGGAGGGCCTTCACGGCCTGGTGCCTGGATCAATCGCCCGCGGTCACGCTGGAGTCGCTGGACTCGCGCGATCTGCAAGCCTTCCAGGCGGCGCGTTACGGCATGAAAAGCGCCGACCTGTCGCTCTCCCCGCGCCATGCCTTGCGTCTTCTGCGCCTGATCGATCGGGTGCTGCGGCACCACGCGGCGGCCACGGACGCGCCCGTGAACACCGCGGCCGCCGACTGGATTGCCACGAATCCCGAGATCCGCTACGCGGAAGCCACGGCGTCCGATCCGTTGCCGGAATTCCTCTCGGTGGCCGAGACCAAGCAGCTGATCACCTTTCTGACGCAAGCTCGACCACGCCCGCACCTCTCCGCCGAACGCCGAGCCGCGCAGACGGCGTTCAGCTGGCAGGAGGTGCGGAACCGCGTCGCGGTCAGCTTGCAGTTGGGCGCCGGGCTGACACCCGGCGACGTGCGCGTGCTGACTCTTGACGGACCGACCGCGCAGGGCGGACACGTGCGCGAAAGGCCGTGGAAGGTGGCGGTCCCGGGCAACGGCAATTCGCCCGCACGCGAGACGCCGATCGCACCGTGGGCCGGAGAACTGCTGCAGCATTGGCTGCAGGTGCGCACCGAGGCGCGCGTCGAGGGGCCTTTTCTGTTTCCCTCCACGCGCAGCGGCAAGGCCTGGAGCAAGGAGTCTCACTACAAGGCCGCCAAGCAGGTGCTCGACGCGGCGGGCCTCGTCGCCGCGGATGGCGGATCGTTTCGCCTTCGGCACACGTTCGCGCTGCGTCAACTCCGGCGCGGTGCCGACAGCGAACAGGTCGCGCGCTGGCTCGGGGTCGAACCCGACACCATGGCGAGGTACCGGCGTGTCGTCGCCGGGCCCGAGGATGTCATCTAGCTGGCCACTGACTGAGCACGGGCAAGCCTCCCCTGCCCTTTCTTCGCCTCTGCTCCAACCGGCCCGGTCCCGTCGGTCGTGGCAAGACGGTGGTCTAAAGTCCCGTCCCATGACCCGCAACCCCGTTCCCGCGAGCGACTACGCCCATTTCATCGACGTACGCGGCGCCAGGCCGTCAGGGAGCGCGATCTCGAGAACCAGCTGATCGACAAGTTGCGCGACTTCATCCTGGAGCTCGGCTACGGCTTCTGCTTCATCGGACGCCAGCACCGCCTCACCTTGGGCCGCAACGAGTACTTCATCGACCTGCCGTTCTATCGCCGATTCCTGAAGTCGCTAGTGGCGATCGAGTTGAAGATCGGCAAGTTCGAACCCGAGTACGCGGGCAAGATGGACTTCTATCTGAACCTGCTCAACGACAGGGAGCGAGGGGGAAGCTGCCCTCCCCGCGCCAGCTGCAGGAAGTCATCCGAGCCGCCCTCCGGGCCGGACGAACGGTTGACTGGCCGGCGCGGCCGCGCGGATTCGATTGCCACTCAAGCCACGCGTGCTTCATCATTTCTGAAGCATGCTCTGAAGCATGCGCTGACTTTCTGAAAAGAGCGCTACAGCCCTGGAACGCCGCGCTGCAGTGCGAAGTCGAGCAACACGCGATCGCTGGGTTCTTCGGGCCAGGTTTCCTGCGCCAGCCATTTGAAGAAGGTCGTCGCGGCAATGCGACTGTCGGGCCCGTCGCGCCGCCAGGCGCGCGCGATCGGCGCGGCCATCTGGTCGAGCCGATCGGCCTCGAAGCGCGAGCGCAGGTCCGCCTGCATCGGTTCGAGCATCTCCGCGAACAGAGCGCGTGCCTTGCCCATGCGGTCGTTCTCCCATAGTTCGCGGATCCGGCGCTGTCGATCGGCCTCGGACAGCGCCGGGGCCGGTGCGGGGAGGGCCGGTGCGGGGAGTGCCGGTGCCGTGCCGGCGACCGCTGACGCCGGCGCGCCGGCGACGACACCGCCATAGCCCTTCTTCAATGCGTCCTTGAAATACGCGGCGGGCGACTTGAGCACGGGCATCGACGCATTGCGCTGCCGCGCTTCGACATGGTCGAGCGTCGCCCGGATCTGCCCTTCATCGGTCGTCGCATACAGGTCCTGCGCCTCGTCCTGCTTGATGCCGAGTGCGACGAGGCGCGCGACCAGTTCGAGGTCGAACACGTTGCGATTGGGCGCATTGATGTCGCCGAGGCGTTGCTGGACCCTTGGCACCACCCGGAACTGGATCTCCTCGATCTTGCGCCCGCGCTTGTGCTCGATCAGTTCGAGGCCGAATTCCTCGCACAGCGCGTCGATCTCGGCGATCGCCTTGGTGATGACGTCGCGCTTGAGAAAGCGGTAGTCCACTTCCTTGATGTCGCTGCGCCCGGTCAGAACGGCCGCCCACCATACGACGTCCTCGCGCATCGAGAGCCGGCCCGGCGAGGTCAGGTAGCGCGCACCGATCTCGTAGAGCACCGCGGCCGAGTAGCTGCGCATCTGGCTGCTCATCTCGAGCAGCACGCGCGTGTACTGGTGGGGCTTGACCAGCCGCTCCTTGATCTCGTCGGGGTAGCGCCAGGTCACCATGCACGGACGGCCCCTGCCCTGCTCCTCGATCGTCACGGTGCCCAGCAGCTGCGACGAGACCCAGCGCTTGAGCGAGCTGCTGCTGGTCGACCACTCGATCGTTGTGGCCTGCATGTCGCGCAGGTGCGACTTGAGCAGCTCGGTGTTGTTCGAGTTGAAGCGGGCGTCGCCGATCAGCTCGCTGAGCGCGAGCCGATACACGGGTTCATCGACGCCCTGGCGCTGGGAGTGGTACAGCAGCGCGTTGTAGATCCGCCGGGACAACAGGGTCAGGCGCCCGCGCTTCGGGCGGATCGCGATAGCCTCGTTGGCTTTCGCGACGCTTTGCTCCTCTGCCGTCGGGGGCTGGCGAGGCACGCTGCGTGATAAGTCATCCTCGGCCATGGAGCGGGGTGGTGTTGATGGGGTTGCACATCATGCCGTCGTATTGTGATTCGGTCAATTCACAAGAAATTCTGTCAGTGCCCTTGAATTGTTTGAAAGGAACACTTGGGAGATTGAAGAGTTGAGGATCTGATTTCTTCAACGCGGACAAAGGCTTACGATGCGAACTGTGAGTTTCATTGGGGTTGAACGTGAGCGGCGTTGGGATTTGATGTGAGAGAAATTGGGCTCCGACTCAGCGAAGCGTGAGAAGCAATGGGCTTGGGTGTGAGTGGATAGGGGCAACCGCCCTCCCCCGCGGCGCTTCCAGCCGTCGCGGGGGCGGTGAAGCCGGCTGGATGCACGCTTCCGCCCTGGGGCCGCAGTTTTCTGCCCTTATCGGCGCCGGTGCCGGCGGCCGGCTGGCGGTGGATTCCCAAAGGACCTCACAATACGCGGCGAGAGAATTGGCGCGCTCTACGCGAAACTTGTTCATTCGACGGATTCTCATAGAATCGCTGGATTCTGTCGAATAAGGTTGTCCCCTATGTCTGTCACTGTCCCGCCGGTCGGTGGAAACCTGGTTTCCACTGACGCCCCTGCCCAGCCTCGCCAGACGATCAATATGGAGCGCATTGCTGCCCTGGCGACGCGGGCCGGCTCGATGGTCGAGCAGATCCGCGGCATGCTGCTGGCCCCTGAGACCCGCAAGATCGCCCCCACCTACTCCACCGCCCAGCTTGCCGCCCTGTGCGGCGTCGACAAGGCGCATGTCGCGTACCGGATCACCAAGGATGACCTGCCGGGCGGGCAACTGACCCCCTCGGGCGGCAAGCGGATTTTCGGGCTCGACGAGTTGCGCCGCTGGACTCGCACATACCGCGGCGAAAAGATGCGTCCAGCCGGGCGCAAGGCGGTGACGATCGCGGTCGGCAACTTCAAGGGCGGCGTCGCCAAGACGACCACCGCGATGATCCTGGCCCAAGGCCTGAGCCTGCGCGGCCACCGGGTGCTGGCAATCGATACCGATCCTCAGGGCTCGTTGACGACCCTGCATGGTTTACTGCCCGAAGCCGAGGTAACCGAGGACATGACGATCGGGCCGCTGTGCGACGGCACCGAGAACGACATCCGGTATGCGATCCGCTCGACCTACTGGGATGGCATCGACTTGGTCGCGGCCGCACCCTTCCTCTTCTCGGCCGAGTTCGCGCTGCCGGCGCGCCAGATGCAGGAGCCGGGCGCCAAGTTTTGGGACGTGCTGAATGTGGGCCTCGACAGCGTCCGCGATCTCTACGACGTCATCGTGATCGACACGCCACCTTCCCTTTCCTATGTGACGATCAATGCGCTGTGGGCTGCCAACGGGATCGTGGTGCCGGTGCCGCCCTCGGGTCTCGACTTCGCTTCGTCGGCCCAGTTCTGGTCGCTGCTCGCGGACCTCGGCGGCAATCTCGACGGCCAGAGCAAGGACCGCGAGGGCAAGGCCTTCGACTTCCTGCATGTGCTGTTGAGCCGCGTCGACGCAGCCGATCCCGCGATGCCTGCGGTGCGGCAATGGATCCAGGCGACCTACGGCGAGTACACCTTGCCGGTTGAGATCCCTAAGACCAGTGTCACGAGCAACAAGGCCGCGGAGTTCGCGACCGTCTACGACGTTCAGAAGTACGAGGGTGCTGCCAAGACCTACAAGCGGGCGGTGGACGCCTATGACTCGTTCGTTGAACTGGTCGAGCAATCGGTCGTCGGCGCCTGGCAGGCACAGGGCAGGGCACAACGATGAACACGACAAGGAAATCGCTCGCGCGTGGAAACCTGGTTTCCACCGGCCGATGCAAGTTGTTGTGCAGCCGTCTCGTTTCTGAGGCCCGAGGCCGGCCGAAGGTCGTCGTGCCGGCCGAATCGACACCTACGCCGCAGCGCGAAGAGGAGGCCTGACATGGCAAGCACACGCAAACGTCTTGAAGCGCTGACTGCCGGTCTGTCGCTGCCCACCGAGCTGCCCAGGCCCGCGGCCCCTGCAGTGACGCCCGAGCCGCCCGACGGTCCTGCGCCAGCGCCGGCCGGCGTGGAAACCAGGTTTCCACCGGCTTCGGGCGCCGGCCTGCCGCCACGGACCGGCCCGGGTCAGATGATGGCGTTCCGCGGTCAGATCCAGCAAGTCGAGGGGGAGATGGCCGCGCTGCGCGACAAACTGCGCCAGTACGAAGGCGCGCTGCCAACGCGCAAGATGGACCCAAAGACGATCCGGCCCAGCCGCTACGCGAACCGTCACCAGTCTTCCTTCAGTACCAGCGAATTTGCCGGATTGAAGGCCGACATCGAGCACGCCGGCGGCAACGTCCAGGCGATCCTCGTGCGGCCGTTGAAGGATGAGCCGGGCCAGTTCGAACTCGTGTTCGGCCATCGACGGCACCAGGCCTGCCTCGAACTGGGCATCGAAGTGCTGGCCTCGGTGTGGAACGACGAACTCGGTGACCGCGCCTTGTTCGAGATCATGGACCGCGAGAACCGGGAGCGCGCGGACTTGTCGGCCTATGAGCAGGGCGTCATGTACCAGCGCGCGCTCGAGGAGCAGTTGTTCCCAACACAGCGACAGCTTGCCGAGGCCATCGGCGTGAGCCACACCTGGGTGCGCAAGGCGCTGCTGGTGGCTCAGTTGCCCGAGGCCGTGGTCGAGTGTTTTCGCAGTCCACTCGACATCAGTTTTCGCCACGCCGAGCAGATGACTGCGGCGATGGAGCAGGACCGCCGCGCGGTCCTGAAGCGCGCGGAGAAACTTCGAGGCCAGGGGCTGTCGGCGCCGATCGTGGTCGCGCGGCTGCTTGACGCGAAGCCCGGCTTCGAGCGCACTGAACGCGTCGACATTGAAGTGGCAGGGAACAAACTCGGCGCGCTCGTGCGCGCCAAATCGGGCGAGATCACGATCACGATCGCGGCCCAAGCCGCGGTGGATTCGAATGCGGAGGCGGTCGAATCGGCGGTCGTGGCCGCATTGCGCAAGCTCCGTCAGCAGACCTGAGCGAGAGAGTGGTGCGCCGAGCAAACGGCGAACCACCATCTAATGTGAGAGCGGTTGGGATTTCGGCGGCGGAGTGAATGGACGCAGAGCGCTGTCGCACCCAGGGGCGCGTCTCAAATAATCATCAATGATGAATTTACATGTCGAGATTAGGCTATTCTGAGCTGATACTTCTAAGTCTTTGATATGCTTGGTTTTTCGACCAATCGATCGGGTCGCCCGATGTTTGACATATGCACGAACGTCAACGAAGAAGCAGGCTGGGGATCCCCGTTCGAGTCCTGCGTACGGCCGTAACTGCGCCTGCCCACCCGTGAACGCCTCGGCCCGGTGACGAATCGACCGCCACGCAAGCTCCACCGGGGCCATTTCGCCTTCATGCGGGCCTTGGCCCAAGGGCTGGACGAGCGCGCGAGTTGGGATCGTTACCTGCGCCTCGAGGGCGAGCACGCCGACCTCCGCACTGTCCGGCGCACCATCGCCTGGATCCGCGACGCCTTTGCGGCCGCCGCGCGACGCGAACGGAAGCCGGGCACCGCGCGCTTGATCCTGCTCGACCCGTCCGGGTACTCGGACAAGGCGCCACAGTTGCCAAGCTTGGCCGAGTTTGCGCACGCCAACGGACTGGAGGACTTCTCGGAGGCCGAGCAGATCGAGGCCTACGAGGCGGCGCATGCCCGCGCGGGCGATGGACAGTCCGGCCGCGCGGGCAGAGGAGGACAGCCTTCGCGGCGCGCGCGCGTGATCGAGCGGCAACTCGAGGCGCTGCGCTGGCTAGAGGGGCTGATTGCGCAGGACCCGAGGCCGCTGGATGGCGTGTCGGCCTGGCTCAATCCGGCCGTGGCCGCCCGCCTCGAACGCGCGGGGCTCGGCACGCTGTTCTCCTTGGTCGAATGCATCAACGGCGTGGGCGCACGCTGGTGGGTGCAAGTGCCGGGGATCGGCGAGCGCAAGGCGGCCCGGATTCTCGATTGGCTGCACGCGAATGAGGACGTCCTGGGGGGGCTGAGGGTCGGCCGGCATGCGGCGCAGCCACGGGCGCAGTTGAGCCCGGACGTGCTCGCGGCCGTCGTGTCGCCGGCGACCTCGCTGGTTCCCTACGAGAAGTTCGTGTTGCCAGCGCAGCTCGATGGACGGGCCGGACACAACCGTGCGCCGTCCGAAACCTGTCGACTGGTCGCCGTCGACGACAGGGAGGCCATCGACGCGTGGCTCCTGGCAAAGCAGGCGGATGGGGCGGGCCACGCACTGTCGCCGACTCAGCGCTCGTATCGCAAGGAGGCCGAGCGACTGCTCTTGTGGGCCATTCTCGAGCGCGGAAAGGCGCTGTCATCGTTGTCCGTGGATGACGCCAGCGCCTACTTCGAGTTCCTGTCGGATCCGCCGAAGAGTTGGTGCGGACCGCGCCATCACCAGCGTTGGTCGCCGCTATGGCGCCCGATGGAAGGGCCGTTGTCGTCGAGCGCACGCAAGCAAGCGCTGACGATCGTGAGCGGCCTCTTCGCCTTTCTTGCTTCAGCAAACTACGTGCGAACCAACCCGTTCGCCGAGGTGCAGGCGCCTTCGAGCCCACGCAGCGCCCTGGGTGCAGGCCGCACGCTAACCGCCGCGCAATGGACCCATCTCGACGCCTGCCTGGCGCGCCGCGCGGACGACGTCGTAGGACGGCGGCTGGCACGGGCCGTGCGCTGGCTGTACGAGACGGGACTGCGTCTGGACGAGATCAAGCGGGCCACCTGCGGCGACCTCCGGAAGGTAGAGCCCGTGGAACCAGAATCGGCGTCGGACAGCGTCTGGCAGTTGAAGGTGGTCGGCCGCGGAGGACGCAGTCGCGACGTCCCTGTGCCGTCTCGTCTGGTCGAAGAGCTCGAAGCCGAACTCGCGATGCAGGGCCACGAGGGCGCCGCCGACGCCGTCGGCAATCGAAGCGTCGCGCTACTTGCGCGATTCGGTTCGCCACGCAGTGGCGAGCCGCCGTGCTGGTCGGCCTCGGGTCTCTACCAGGCGATCAAGGCCGCGGTTGACAAGGCCGCGCGGGAACTCGATGACGCTGCATCGCAGCGACTCAGGGAAGCCAGCACGCACTGGCTGCGGCACTCGCACGTGGTGCATTCACTGCAGGGCAGGGCGGGGCAGTCACCGTTGTCGATCGAGGTTGTTCAGCGGAACGTCGGGCACGCATCGGTAGCGACGACAGCCCTGTACCTGAAGGGCTGAAGGCAACTCAGTGCCGCGCCTGGCGGGCTCGCGCCACCACGCAACTTCGCGAGAGTTCGCGACGCGCGCTTGGCGTAGAAGAAAGTTTGACACTGGCTTGACGCGCGCTGACACTGCCCCGAGGGATGCCGCCATCGGCGGCACCGATGGGCGTTCGTTCTCTCGCCCTCAAGTCCAGGAGTAATTGATGCAGAAGTTCGTCAATGTCCAGACCGTCAACTTTCGCGGCGTCCCGAGCACCGAAGCCAACGATCCGCTGACGGCACTCTCGCTGGGCGATTCGGTCGTCGAGATCGGTGACGGTCCGCCGGGGTGGAATCACATTCGCGCGCGCGTCGGCACCAAGGAGGTCGATGGCTTCTGCGTGGACGGGCTGGTCGACGCGAGGATCCGATGGACCGACAAGAAGCAACCGACATTGCGGGACCCGGCCTCTCCGGCGCGTGAGGCGCTGGTGGCCGCCGCAGTTGAGCAGTGGCTCCTGTTCAAGAAGGGCGAGGGCAAGGAGAACGTCGAGCCGTTCAGCACCATGATCGGCAAGATGTGGAAGGCTTTCGGCAAGAACCTGACCGGCAAGAACCAAGACGTGCCCTGGTCCGCGGTGGCCATCTCGCTCATGGTGCGCAATGCCGCGAGGACGGTGGCGGGCTACAGGTCATTTCCCGAGTCGATCGGCCACTCACGCTACATGTGGGAATCGATCAGGAAGGCCGCGAGCGGCGACATGGCTGCGCCCTTCTGGGGTGTGATGCTTTCCAAGGCGAGGCCGCAGGTCGGCGACATCATCGGGAGTTGGCGCAACACGCCCTTCAGCTTCGACAACTTCCTGACAGCGACCGAGAACCCGGAGACGCCCTGTCATTCGGACATCGTCGTGGCCGTCGGCCCAGACCTCGTCCTGGCCATCGGAGGCAACATCAGGAACAGCGTCTATGCGACGGGCTACCAGGTCGACAGCGATGGCTTCCTGACCCCCAACCGGCGCATCGATGCGGACGGCAAGGTCGTGGGCGAAGCCATCGTGCTGATGGCCAATCGCCTGTGAATGAGCGGCACCTGCCATGCAACTGTTGGCGCGACTCGGACGTCCCGATCGATGAAGGATCCCGTCATCGTTGGCGCCATCCTGAGCGCTGGCATCCTCCTTGTGCTCGCGGTGTGGAAGGCGCCGGTCCTCCGATGGGCTGCCATCTGCCTCGCGCTCGGGGTGCTCGCATGGGTGATCAGTCAGACGGCGTTGGTGGCTGATCTGAACCTTCGGTCTTCGAGTTGCACAGCGGCTGAGCCGAGCGGCCGCATCTGTGGCTTGTCAACGCAAGCAGTCGCGCTCCGGACCATCTCGCACGCTATTTGAAACGCGCGACGGCGACGGGCCCGGCTGTCAGCATTGGGCCGCAGCGTTGCCAATCGACAGAGCCGTCCCTGCGCTGCTCCAAGGCCTCGCGTTGTGCACTTCTTCACGGTCCGACGTCCTCCCTGCGCGGATCACTCAACAACGCGCGGGATGCGTCAACCGAAGGAGCTCGGGCACGATTGATGCAAGACAGGTTCAGGAGAACATCATGCTGAAAGGTCCTTCGATGCGTACTGCCGCTGCGTTCGAGATTCGCTTCCGGTCACTGTTTCATGAGGGCCGCGCGTTGGCATTTCCGTGCGACAGCCGCGGTGAAGTCGATCTCGACGCGATGGGTGAGAAGGCCCGCAACAACTACCTGTTGGCGCGAGACATGATCGGCCGCGAATACGCGATGCCATTCGTTCAGGAGAGCTCGGCGCGCAGCCTGGACCCACATCTCCGTTTCGATCGCGAAGTAGCCTGAAGCCTTGCTGCCGCTGATGATTCGCGAGGCGGGTTGGACGTCGGATTGAAATTCCGAATCCGCGCGGCGCGATGTCTTCCAAGAAAGTCCCCGGGGGGTATTGCACCGCCCCGGGGGAAATCCACCAAGATTGGGTGGAGGAGACAAACGACGCACCAGAAAGGGATGCTTTGGAGCCCTTTCTGCCGGCTTGCAATGAACCATGCAAGCCGTATGCCCAGGTCGTGCGTTGATTCAGGCTTCGAGGGCGCCTGTGTTGTGACGCTGACGAAATCGAGCCCGCAACACGGCCGTCGACCACCACAGCACCGCCGCGTTTGCAACGAGGCCGACGCAGACGACGACCGCCGCGCGATCCGCGAAGCCTTGTCCGAAATCCAGAAGCAGCAGGACGAGCGCCCAGGGCAGGGCGCAGAGAATGGCCACTGTCAGCAGGACGCTCTGTTCCGACGGGCGAAGGGTCGCAGCGACCAGCGCGATGGCGAAGGCGGAGCAGGCACCTGGCAGCCACCAAGCATGGCGATACCAGAGCGGAAGTCGAGGGGTGGACATGCAGAAATTGTGAGCCGTGCCGGCCGCCATGCCCCGAGCAATTTCACACGAAGGCAGCCTGTTCGCTGGTTTGTCGCATGCTGTCCACACCAGGGCTCACGATTCCTGAGCAGGCCGTTCAAGCCATGACCTGAACATCACAGGGAACTGAGAAACGAAACGAAAACTCAAGGGTTGAGTTCCGTGCCAAACATGTAACTCGATCTTGAAAAGTGATGGCAATGTTCTCAGCGTCCGGCGAGCCCGATCAGGGTCATCAGGCGAAGGGCCTTGCAAGCTGTTCCCCGGTCCCCAAGTTGGAAGCGCACGCCTACACTGGCGGTCATTCCCAAGGACATCGTATGGCTGACTACCGTAAGACACCCGAGGCGCTCGCCGCCCTGTCGCCGGAACAGTTCCGCGTGACGCAGCAGAGCGCGACCGAACGCCCTGGCACCGGCGAATACCTCGACAACAAGGAGCCCGGCATCTACGTCGACATCGTTTCCGGCGAGCCCTTGTTCGCTTCGTCCGACAAGTACGAGTCGGGCTGCGGCTGGCCGAGTTTCACCAAGCCGATCGAGCCTGCGCACATCAACGAGCTGCGCGATGCCACGCTCGGGATGGTTCGCACCGAGGTGCGATCGGCGCACGGCGACAGCCACCTCGGCCACGTCTTTCCCGATGGCCCCGCGGATCGCGGCGGCCTGCGCTATTGCATCAATTCGGCCTCGCTGCGCTTCATTCATCGCGATGACATGGAAGCGCAGGGCTCTGGCGCCTATCTAGACCAAGTGGAGAACATCTGATGAGTCACGAAAAAGCCATCCTTGCTGGCGGTTGCTTCTGGGGCATGCAGGACCTGATCCGTCGACAGGACGGCGTGGTCTCGACGCGCGTGGGTTATTCGGGCGGTGACGTTGCGAACGCGACCTACCGGAATCACGGCACGCATGCCGAAGCCATCGAGATCGTGTACGACCCCGCGAAGACCAGCTATCGGAAGCTGCTCGAGTTCTTCTTCCAGATCCATGACCCGACGACGCTCAACCGTCAGGGGAACGATCGGGGACTGAGCTATCGCTCTGCGATCTTCTACACGAGCGAGGCGCAGAAGCGCGTCGCCGAAGACACCATCGCCGACGTGAATGCCTCGGGCCTGTGGCCCGGCAAGGCGGTGACCGAGCTCGCCCCGGCGGGTCCGTTCTGGGAAGCCGAGCCGGAGCACCAGGACTACCTGGAGCGCATCCCGAACGGCTACACCTGCCACTTCATCCGGCCCGACTGGAAATTGTCCGTTCGCGCGGGCTCGTCGCAGTCGGCCTAGGGGCGCAGGCTGCCCGCATCGAATCGCCGGAGGTATCCAGCATGAGCGACAAGTCCATCCTCGAGCACATCACGACGCTGGTCGCCGAGGAGCATCAACTGCGATCGGAGCCCGTGGCCTCTGAATCGAACGCGGCACGCCTCAGGCACGTGGAAGAGCAACTCGACCAATGCTGGGACCTGCTGCGGCAGCGGCGCGCCAAGCGCGAGTTCGGGGGTGATCCGGCCGACGCCAAGGTTCGGGACGCGGGCACCGTCGAAGGCTACGAGGGCTGATCAGCGGGTGCCGAGGCCGTAGCGCCGGCACGTTTCCGTAGCCGACGAAACAGAATCGCCTCGCTTCTACGCCTGCGCGTTATTGACGAAGCTTGAACAGCGTATTGCGCTGCATCGCCTTGTCGGTCGGCAGCGGTTTTCCTAGAGTTGCCTGGTCCGACCACGCGACGCATCCGCAATGAACACAGGAATTCCGGCGCACCGTCTTCGTACCGACAAGGAGCGGACGTGTCGCAACTTGGCTTGATCAACAGCTGGCACGGTGCGGGCCTGTGGATGGTGTTAAACATGTCCGCGGCGCTGGTGCTCGGCTGGTTCGTCGGCTACGAGCGCTATTTCAACGGACGTGCAGCCGGCAGCCAGGTCTACTGCCTGGTCTGCACCACCTCCTGTGCCGTCACCTTGCTGGCTGGCTATCCCTCGATCTGGTATTGGGGAAGTGTGCAGAACGCCATTGCGGCCGATCCAACGAAGGTCATTGGCGCCGTCCTCACGGGCATCGGGTTTCTGGGCGCGGGGTTCTACGTGCCGGCCATCGGGCTGACGGACTTGTTCGTGGTCTGCACGGCCATCGTGCCCCGGATCGAGCAACGCCTGCCCGCCCATGCGACCATGACGGGATCGTTTCGATTTCGCCAGGGGCACCGGCCGAGCGCCGAAGAGGTTCGCCGTTTCCTGGTGTCGAGAGTTTCACCTTGACGCACTCCAGCCGGGCATGAGCCCCCTGTACCAAGCCATCGTGGACGCCTTGTCTTGAGTGGCTCCAGGGCGGCCCCAGTTCATGCCTTCGGCGCGGTCAATCGTGCGATGCGCGAAAAGTCCGCTGGCCCGGCCGCTATCCCGCTCAACAGCAGGGAGAGGGAGAAGTGAATCATCTGCTGGACGTCGATCTGACGATCGAAGCGGGGGACACGGTCGGCCAGAATCAGCGTCGCAAGCCCGTGCTCGACGGACCATGCCGCGTGCACGACCAACTCGAGATTCTTCTCTTGCCAACCTCGCGCGCGCGCATAGTCGCGCACGGCGGCCGCGAACCATTCGAACGATGAGGAAGCCGCAACTGCAAGTTCCTCGTCCGGATGCCTGGGCAGGATGCGCGGCCCGACCATCAGATCGAAAAGCCCCTTCTCCCGCTGGGCGAAGCGGACATAGCCGTCCATCATTCGGTACACCTTGAGCAACGGATCCTTGATGGCAAGGGCAATCTGGCTGCGTTCGGCTGCAAGTTCCCTGAAGCCGTCCGCAGCAATTGCGGCCAGCAGTCCGTCCTTGCCATCGAAGTGACGCGACGGTGCCGCGATGGAGACGCCGATCGAACGCACCACGTTCCGAAGGCTCAGTTCCCGCGCGCCCGTTTCCTCGAGCATGCGGCGACCCTCCGCGATCAAGGCGTTGCGCAAGTCGCCGTGGTGGTAACCAGTTGGAGTGGCGAGGGCAGGGCGCTTGCGCGTGGAGCGAGCCCCGGCCGGCTTGCGAGCGGAGTCGGCGGAGAGGGGGGCAGATGTCTTCGTGCGCACTTTTCAAACGGGCGTTTCTCTGCCGCAGATCATAGGCGGCTCGACAGGAGCGCTGTAATGACTTCAAGCGAAGCGGCGCGGAGGTTGGACCGTCCCTCGGCACGAGCCGAACCCGATCCGTGCAAATCCGGGTTTCTCACACCAGCCTTCGAAGAGCACGGTGTCGCCATCCTCCAGAAAGGTCCGACGCTCCCCGTTGTCCAGCATCAACGGCTTGCGACCACCTTCGCTGAGCTCGATCAGTGCGCCGGCCTCCCCGGGCGCGGGACCGGAAACTGTTCCACTACCCAGAAGATCGCCCGGTTGGAGGTTGCAGCCATTGCTGGTGTGATGCGCAACCATCTGCGCGATGGTCCAGTACTGGTGCCTGAAGCTGGTGCTCGACAGGCGCTGCGGCGCCGCAGCCTGGGCTCGATGTCGCGCGGTTTCCAATCGGACTTCGAGGCGGATGTCCAAAGCGCCCTTTGACCGGATCTGCGGATGATCCAGGTGAGGCAGCGGTTGCGGCTCGTGCTCGCCGCGCTGCCAGGGCAGTCGATACGGGGCCAGCGCGGCCATCGTCACGATCCAGGGTGACACGGTGGTGCCAAAGTTCTTGGCGAGAAACGGACCCAGCGGAGTCGATTCCCATCTCTGGATGTCGCGCGAGGACCAGTCGTTCAGGAGGCAGATTCCGAAGACATGGTCTTCCGCTTCGTCCACCGGGATGGATGTGCCCTGATCGTTCCCTGTGCCGATGAAGATGCCAAGTTCGAGTTCATAGTCCAGTCGCGCGCTTGGACCGAGGACCGGCACGCTTGAATCGGCGGGAAGCGCCTGTCCGCCGGGTCGGTGCACTTGCTGACCCGAAACCCCAATGCTCGATGCGCGGCCATGGTAGGCGATGGGCATCCAGCGGAAGTTGGGCGAAAGCGGGTCGTCGGGCCGGAAGAGCCGACCGATGTTGAGCGCGTGGTCGATCGACGTGTAGAAGTCCGTGTAGTCGCCGATGTGCACGGGCAGCGCGTACTCGGCCTGCGCCTGGGGCAGCAGGCAGGCCTGCACTTGCTCGCGGACGGTCTGTGGCGCAGCGTCATGGAGGGCGGCGAAGAGGCCATGTCGCAGCGCGCGCCAGGCCGGCAGGCCCATCCCGAGCAAGGCATTCAATTGCGGTTGTGCGCAGGCCTGTGCGGCCTGCGCCGAGATGCCCTGCAGGACGCCCGATCGTGACAGCAATGCGAGGTCGACGATCTGATGGCCGATCGCAACACCGCCGCGAAAGGCCTCGCCGCTGCCGCCGCGTCGAAAGCTCGCGAGCGGAAGGTTCTGCAACGGGAAATCGCCGGCTACGTTGGCCGACGCAACCCAACTGCGGGCGCCGGCGTCGTGGGTGTGATCGAGCTCAGTCATAGGCGCCGCGAGGGCTGCGTCGGCTCAGAAGCACCCGGCGCTCGCGCAGGTCCTCGATGAGGGCCGCATCGACCTTGCGTTCCATCAGCAATTCGACGTTGTGCTCGCCCTGGAAGGCAGGGATGCCGGGCGACGGCAACGTCGATTCGCTGAAGCGCCAGGGCGGTCCGGGCATGCGCACTGTGCTGCCGCCGCGATCGTCCACCTCGACCACTGCGCCCCAGTCCTTCGCCCACTCGGATTCAGCCAGGTCGCGGGTCGTGCGGATCACGCCGATGGCAAGGCCGGCTTCGCTCACTTGCGCCTGCAACTCCTCCAGATCCGTGAAGGTGAGGACCCATGCGCGCACCTCGGCCAACAGCGCCTTCACATTCTGCCGGCGCAGCACGGCAGTGGCGAAGCGCCGGTCGCCGAGGAGATCGGTGCGCCGCATCATGGCGCAATAGCGAACGAACATGGGCGAGTAGATCGGACTGGCCGCGATGGTGATGCGGCGGCCGTCGGGCAGCTCGTAGATGTGCGATTCGGGCGCGCTGAGGGCTGGTGGCTCGCCCATCGTGTCGATACCCGAGAGCTGGGCGCCTGCGCGCTCGTTGACCGAGAGCATCGTGGCGGCCATCGACACGTCCACGTGCTGGCCCTCGCCCGTGCGGCTGCGATGCTGCAGGGCGGCCAAGACCGCGATCACGCCCTGAAGGCCGGTGTACACGTCGGCATGGCTGCAGGCGTCGTTGCGCGACTCCGTCAGCGCTTCGCCGTAGTGTTGCTCGAGGATATCGGTGAGTCCCGTCTCGGCCTGCACGGTAGGCGCGAAGGCGGGTCGGTTGCGCCACGGCCCGGTCTGCCCATAGCCGCTCATCGATACGTAGACCGCGGTCGGATTGAATTCGTGCACCTGCTCATAGCCGAGGCCGAACCGCGCCAGGGTGCCGGGCCGGAAGTTCTCGACGATCACGTCGGCATCGCGACAGAGATCCTTCACGATCTCGCGCGCCTCGGGCCAATTCAGGTCCAGGCTCAGGTTGCGCTTGCCCGCATTCTGCTGCGTGTAATAGACGGACATCTGGTTGAGATGCGGCACGCCGGCGCGGCCTGCGTCTCCGGCCGGTGGCTCGATCTTCGTGACGTCGGCACCGAGATCGCGCAGCGTCTTCGTGCAATGGGGTCCGGCCAACACGCGTGTGAAGTCGATCACGCGCAGGCCCTGAAGTGGCGCGTTCATTTCAGTTCCCCTCGAACACGGCCGAGCCCGGGCCGGTGGTGGCAAAGGCGGTCAGGCCGCGCTTCTGGTCGCTGCTGGCCCACATGCGGTTGCTGACCTCGGTCTGTTGCGCATCGGCGCCGGCGATGCCATGGCGGGCCGACAGGTTGGCCAGGGTCTTGATGCCGAGCAACGCGACCGTGGGACCCGCTGCGAGCTGGCGTGCCCAGGACATCGACGCGTTCTGCAACTCGGCCTCTGCCACGACCAGGTTGACAAGTCCCCAGCGTTCGAGCGCGGCGGGATCGTGGCGCCGCCCGAACATCGCCATCTCCTTCGCCCGCGCCGGGCCGACCCTCTGCACCACGCGCTGCACGCCGCCGAGCAAGGGCAGCAGTCCCAGTGATGACTCGGCCATGCCGAAGGAGGCCGTGTCCGCCGCGACGATCATGTCGCAGGTCACCGCCAGCTCGAGGCCGCCGCCCAGTGCGGCGCCGTGGACCGCGGCGACGCTGGGCAGGGCGACGTTCTCCAGCGCGTCCAGAAGCTTCTCGAGCGCAGCCTGGTCGCGGCGGCGCGCCCCGCCGGTGAAGCCCGCCACGTCGGCGCCGGCGCAGAAGTGGCGCATTCCGCTTCGCAGCAGGATGGACCGGCAACCCTCGGCGACCGCCGTGCGATAGGCGCCGAGCAGACCGTCCAACAAGGGTTCATCGATCAGGTTGTGAGGTGGCTTGGCCAGGGTGACAACGCCGACGGCGCCGTCCTTTTCGTAGTGGACGATGGACATGGAGACCTTTCTGAATGGTTACTGGGGATCGAGCTTGAGCGAGCGCGTGACCCGCTCGAACTTTTCATGCTCGGCCTTGAGGAAGGCGGCAGCCTGGGTCACGCTCATGGGTTCCAGCTTGCGTTGGACATTGGTCGCAACACGGGCCTGGTTTTCGGGGCTTTGGAGCCAATCGTTCATTGCACTGGTCAGGCGCGCGACGACAGCTTCAGGCGTTTTCGGCGGGGCGAGCAGCGCCGCCCATTGGCTGTACTCGAAGCCCGGAAGCCGCGGACTTTCGGCGAGTGCAGGCAAGTCCGGCAGCGCGGGGTTGCGCTTCAGGCTGGTGATCCCGATGGCTTTGAGCCTTCCGTTCTGAATCATTCCGAGCGTCGGCCCAGCCAGAGGCACGAAGGTCAGGTCCACCTGTCCGCCGGCCACGTCCGCGATCGTGGGTGCGGCGCCCTTGTAAGGTACTTCCAGGAACTTCGTCCCGGTCCGGGCCTGGAAGTCCGCGGCCACGATGTGCGGCGCGGAACCCGTGCCCCAGTGAGCGACGGAGAGTTGCGGATTGCCAGGCTTCTTCGCGTAGTCAATCAGTTCGTCCACGCTCTTGAAGGCGTACGCCGGGCTGGAGACCAGCACGAAGTCGGATTGGCCCGTCAGGCCGAGCAGCGAGAAGCTGTCCGGCTTGTACTTGGCTGAAGCGATGGTTTGTGGAGCGATCAGGAAATCCGTCCCGGTCGTGCCCAGCAGGGTGTAGCCGTCTGGCACGGCCTTGAGCACGTTCATCGCACTGATGGAGCCATTCGCTCCAGGCAAGTTGTCGGCAAGCAAGGGCTGGCCCAAGCTGCGTTGCAGCACGACGCTCGCGGCTCGGATCGAAGCGTCCGCGGGGCCACCGGCCGGGAACGCGACCTTGATCACGATGGGTTTTCCCGGGTAGGCCGGTGCTTGCGCGATTGCCGATGCGCCGAGCAGCGCCGTGCTCATGGCGAAGCAACCGACGATGAGGGCTTTGCGAACGGACATAGGGTGCATGTGCTGTCTCCAGTTAGGTGGCCGATACGGTGTTAACGATGCTAACTTGGACGAAAGATATCACTGCTCACATCGATCCGCAAGCGCAATTCCTGAATCGCGCAAGGGCCAAACTGGCTTGCCGCGGCGAAGTTCGAGCGCATCTAGCGGAATTGGCCGGCGACGCAGTGCAGTTGCCGAAGGCGCCGAGGTGACGGGAGGCGGCGCGACTGCGAGATCCGGGCGTGCCGAGCCCGCTGGCAGCGTGAGATGCAGATCAGAATCTGTATGGCGGTCCGAGTGGATCCGCGTCGTTCGTTCTCACGAATGAGGGGGCGTTCGAACTCCGATAAGAAGATGACCGGCTTCGTATGCACTTCGCGCGGCCAGTTTGAGTTTCTCGATCGTGGCCTTCATCCGAAGCGAGAACTCCCTGCTGGAAAGATCTTCCGGCTCGTCCATGAGCCGGTGCGCGACCGTCAACAGGCCACCCTTGGCGAGTACATGTTCGATGACTTGAAGGGCTTGCTCAATGTCCCGAAGTTCCGTCGATTTCATTGCGTTCAATTTCATTCGCGCGTCGCCACATTGCAGGGCGACTTTCCGATTCGCGGGCAGGAGTCATGAAGAATCGATGGGTCATCGACGCCATCAACGAGTGGATCGGCCGGAAGATCGGCGGTCTTCCCTTTCAACGGCACAGCGGCCACGGTTTCGATTGGAAGTCGACATGCGCGAAAAGAAGCGCTTCGGTGTATGCCTTGTAGTTCGGCTCGATGAGATACACAGGAATACAAATCTCCGGTCGCACGCCGGGGCTGAATGCGCATGCCGTGCGAACGCTGAGAAACTACCTTATAGTAGGTAGATGAGCGCACCCACCAATGTTGTCCTTGCGGCCACCACTCGCGACGAGATCGTCGAGGTGGCGCGCGACCTGATCCAGACACGGTCCTACCTCGGCTTCAGTTTTCAGGACATCGCGGACCGGGTCGGGATCCGCAAGGCCAGCCTGTACCACCATTTCCCGTCCAAGGAAGCGCTGGGCATCGAGGTGCTGCACGAAACGACGCAACGCTTTCTGGACTGGACCCGGTCGAAAGTGCGGTCGCCCTCCGAGTCCGTCGACGCCTACTGCCGCATGCTGCGCGACAGCTTGCATGCGGGCGATGGGGTCTGTCCCACGGGGGCACTGGCCCCCGGATGGGGTGTCATCAACGACGAGTTGCGCCAGTCCGTGCGCGAATTGCGCGATGCGCACGTGCTGTGGCTGGCGGCGGCGCTCGGCGGGCTGCCGTCCGCGGGGCGCAAGAGGAATTCGGCCATCGCCCAGCGCCGCGCGGCATACGTCTTCGCCGTCTGCCAGGGTGCCCTGCTGTCTTCGCGGATGACCGGTCGCGTCGAAGACTTCGACGAAGCAGTGGCGCAGCTGAAATCATCCCTGCAGGAGTGAAACCGAATGCACGATCCGGCGCGCTGCGGCGTGCCTTCTTTTTATTCTCACAGGCTACCGATTGGTTGGTAGCCCCAACTGGAGTCTCTTGATGAAAGCCGTCATTTCCGCCTACGCCCGTTCTCCGCTTCACTTTGCCAAGAAAGGCGCGCTCGCGCAGGTCCGCCCCGACACTCTGGCCGCCACGGTGGTCAGCGGGCTGCTGGAGCGCACCGGGCTCGACCCGAACCTGCTCGAAGACATCGTGCTGGGCTGCGCATATCCCGAGGCTGCGCAGGGCAACAACCTGGCGCGCATCGTCGGCTTGCTGGCAGGTCTGCCGCACCATGTGGGCGGCATGACGGTCAACCGCTTCTGCGGCTCGTCGATGCAAGCCGTGCACATCGCAGCCGCTCAGATCGAAGCGGGCATGGGCGATGCGTTTCTCTGCGTGGGCGTCGAGTCGATGACCATGGTGCCACAGGGCGGCTTCAACTTTTCACCCAATCCCGAGTTGCGAAGCCATAGCGATGCATACATCTCGATGGGCGAGACAGCCGAGAACGTCGCGCAGCGATGGAACGTGAGCCGGAGCGATCAGGAGGCACTCGCCGTCCAGTCACACCAGAAGGCCGCTGCCGCACGAGAGCAGGGACGGCTGGTCGACGAGATCGTGCCCGTTCGCGGCGTCACGGGCGAATGGGTCACGGCCGACGGCTGCATTCGGCCGACCACCACGGCCGAAGCCTTGGCTGGGCTCAAGCCGGCATTCCGGCCAGACGGCGTGGTGACCGCCGGCACGTCCTCGCCGCTGACGGACGGCGCTGCGGCCGTCCTGGTCACAAGCGACGCCTTCGCGCAGGAGCACGGCTTGAAGCCGCTGGCGCGTATCAAATCCTTCGCGACCGTCGGTGTCGACCCGGCTGTGATGGGCATCGGTCCGATTCCGGCGACGCGAAAGGCGCTTGCGCGCGCGGGGCTGACCGTCGCGGACCTCGATGTGGTCGAAATCAACGAGGCCTTCTCTTCGCAGGCATTGGCCTGCATCCGCGACTTGGGTCTGGATCTGAACAAGGTGAATCTTGACGGCGGCGGCCTGGCCATCGGCCATCCGCTCGGCGCGACCGGCGCCCGCATCACCGGGAAGGCGGCCGCCTTGCTGGTTCGCGAGAACGGCCGCTACGCACTCGCCACGCAATGCATCGGAGGTGGACAGGGCATTGCCACCATCCTGGAGCGCATCTGAGTTCGGACCGGCCGCCTTCGGGCGTGATCACGATGGATGCGACGCCGGGCCTGCTCGGTGGGCGCGTGCACGCCGACTCCGCCACGCGGTACAGGACCGCGCGTCGGCTGTTCGAAGGCCAGGTCCTCTACTGACCGCCCGGAGCGGGAAAGCGCGCCGAGCCCGGTTCGGCCGACAGGCGCAAGGCGTTGGTCAGATAGCTGACGGTGCGATAGAAGCCGGCCAGCAGGAGCAACTCGAGCATCGCCTCGTCGCTGAATGCGGACTTCAGCGACGCACTGAGCGCGTCGTGGATCGTGCACTCGGCGTGCAGCATGTCGCAAAGCTCGAGCAGCAGGCTGTCCTCGACGCTCCAGCAGAGATCGATCGCCAATTCGAGTTCAGACACGCTCGTGAAGCTGTCGCGCCGGATGCGGTTCTCCGAGATGTCGCGTCTCGGAAATCCTCGTGGTACACATCCATCATGATGTTTCGAGCGTACTTGTCGCCTATTCCCGGCATCGCCTTCAGCCGAATCTTATTCTCACGGCCGGGCAGGGCAAGCAGAGCAGTCTTGGCCGCCTCTGGCCCACCCCACTCTCGAACTCGCTCGAAACACCCGGCGATGAAATCTCCCTTACGATTCGGCATTCGCACCTTCGCATCGCGGCACACGGCCTGCCCATCGTCTCCAATCGCCGCGGCACCCACTAGCTCATCCCAGCGCGCATCGTAGTGATCATTTCGGCGCGAAAAGATTTTTCGTCGCCTCGCGACGCCACGGCACCTCGGCTGCGACGCGTGTTCGGGCCGCCCGTCGAGATTCTCGAGGCACGCATGCCCGACCAGGTGCGGCCTGTGCTCGAAGCGGTGCACGCCCGGTGGATGGAAGGGCAATGGTGCGTCGGGTATTTGCGATACGAGGCGGCACAGGCGTTTGACCCAGCCCTGGTCGCGCACCCAACTGACGGCCCGCTCGCTTGGTTCGGGATCCACGATTCAGCATGCGGGAGATCTCAGGCGATGCCGGGGACCTTTTTATGTCCCAACCCACCGCGCTCAACTACCACCAGTACGCCGCGGGCCCCGGCGGAGGCACGAACCATCGCGGCCTCTACGACACGATCCTGATCAAGGCAAACCACGTCGCCGCAACGGTTGACGACAGCGCCGCCGTGGGGTGGCCGCGCACGCCACCTTCGTCGAGATAGAGGTCGAGACGCTGTCCCGACACGCCGAGACGCTCTTCAATGGCGCTCGATGGTGCTGCGCGTCAGCACGGACCTGCCCATGCTGCGCGAAGTCGCGCGGGAGCAACGCCATTGGTTCCAGCGCGAGTGGCTGTCGGGTTTCGGCCGGCTCCCCAAGGGGCTCTCTTGGGCTTTTGGGGGGAGGGTTGCACCACAGCCCATCTGGCCTGGAATCCTTCGAATTCGAACTCCACGTTATCGCCATACGATCATGTATGGGGATAGGAGAAAACCCCGATAAGCCGTGGCCCACTTTCAAAATACGATCGATAAAATACACATACAGATGTGTATGGAAATCAAGATCAACAGCGAGATGCCTGTCCTCTTCAACAACCCCGAACGCCTCGCGCCCGCCGTCACGATCAGCACCAAGCAGTCCGATGGCAGCATCTTGCTTAGATCACCCGACCTGCTTCGGTCATTCGCGCGTTGCATCGGGGAGTGGGTGGACATGTGGGCACAAGCTACACCCGATGCCCTCGCTTTTGCGGAGCGTGACGCCAAGCATTTATGGCGTCGCCTGACCTGGAAGGAAACGAGGCAGGCCGTCGGATCCATCGCCCAAGCGCTGCTCGATCTGGGCCTTTCGCGCTCGCGTCCGATTGCCATCCTTTCCGACAATTCGATTGACCACGCACTGCTGATGCTCGGGGCCATGCATGTAGGCATTCCCGTGTGCTCCGTCTCGAGCGCCTATTGCAGGCTGACGAAAGACTTCTCGAAGATCAGGGGAATCCTCGACACATTGAAGCCTGCGCTCATTTATGCCTCAGACGCGTCGGTCTATGGAGCGGCCATCAAGGCCTGCGACATCGACGCGCACGTCATCCTGAGTTGTGGCGAAGAGGAATTGCCGGGCGCACTGGCCTTCAGCGCGCTGACTGCGCGCATCGAGACGCCGGTGGTCATGGAGCACTTCGACGCGGTGGATGGAGACACTCACGCCAAGTATTTGTTGACCTCCGGGTCCACGGGACATCCGAAAGTCGTGATCAACACCCATCGGATGCTCTGTGCCAACCAGCAGATGCTCGCGCAGACGTGGAGATTCCTCGAGACGGAGAAGCCGATCCTTCTGGATTGGCTTCCCTGGAGCCATACCTTCGGTGGCAATCACAACCTGAACATGGTGTTGCGAAATGGCGGAACGCTCTACATCGATGAAGGGCGACCCGCGCCGGGCCTCATCGAGAAGACGGTTCGCAATCTGCGAGAGGTGCGTCCCAATCTGCTGTTCAATGTGCCGCGGGGCCTGGACATGATGTTGCCGTTTCTCGAAGCTGATCTGGATCTGGCACGGGACGCGTTCTCTCGGCTGACCCTGATCTTCTATGCGGCTGCGGCGTTGCCGTCGGCAACCTGGAAGCGGCTCGAGGCGTTGGCCGAGAAGGTGCGCGCCGAGCCGATATGGCTCACGACGGCGTGGGGTTCCACCGAAACATCGCCGGCCGTCACCAGCGCGCACTTCAAGCTCGAAGGTGCGGGCTGCATCGGCCTGCCGTTGCCCGGCCTTGAGCTGAAGCTGGTCCCCAATGGCGCGAAACAGGAACTACGGGTTCGAGGTGTCTCCGTCTTTCCGGGGTATCGCGACGAACCGGCGCTCACCCGCGCTGCCTTCGATGCCGACGGCTTCTACACGATGGGCGACGCCGGCTACCTCGCGGATCCCGCACACCCCGAGCGTGGTGTCGTATTCGATGGCCGCGTGGCGGAGGATTTCAAGCTGACGACCGGGACATGGGTCTCCGTTGGAACCCTGCGCCTGAAGGCCGTTTCGGCGCTCAGCCCCTTCGCCACAGACGTGGTGGTGACGGGGCACGATCGAGACGAGATCGGCGTCATGATTTTTCCGAGCGCTGCGTTCGCCAAGGAGGAGCCTGAGGCCATGCGGGTGACGATCAGCGAAATGCTCCGAGAGTTTCGCGCAAAAGGCGGCGGTTCTTCACAGGTCCCGGTGCGTGCCTTGGTCTTGTTCGAGTCGCCGAGCGCGGACGCCGGCGAAATCACGGACAAGGGCTATATCAACCAGCGTGCCGTACTCACGCGACGCGCGGCGGAAGTCGAATTGCTCCATGCCGTGCCGTCACACCCGCGCGTCATCCGCTCGTCGTGACCTCCGTTTGATCATCTCCAATGACATCTAGCTTCCTGCCTGTGAGTGGCCTGTTGGGCCAGTTGACGATGCTTCGCGCGGAGCAATCGCAAGACATCGTTCACCTGCGCCTGAATCGCGCCGACAAGCGCAACGCGATCAACGACAGGCTGATCGCCGAGATCCATACCGCTCTTGTCAATCTGCCGCCCAGCTGCAGGGCGGTCATCGTCAGCGGCGAGGGCGATCACTTTTGCGCCGGCCTCGATCTGTCCGAAGTGATGGAGCGCAGCGTGGCGGAGGGAATTCTCCATTCGAGGCAGTGGCATGCGGCCTTCGACCAGATCCAGTTCGGTCGGGTGCCTGTGATCGCCGTGCTCCACGGCGCCGTTATCGGCGGCGGACTCGAACTGGCGGCGAGCGCGCATCTGCGCGTGGCCGACAGCACCGCCTTCTATGGCCTTCCCGAAGGGCAGCGCGGCATCTTCGTGGGGGGTGGTGGATCGGCAAGGGTGCCGCGCCTCGTCGGCGTTTCGATGATGGCCGACATGATGCTGACCGGCCGTGTCCTCGATGCCGGCGAGGCGCAGCAGGCTCGCCTGACGAACTATCTGGTGGCGCCCGGCCACGCCTTCAACAAGGCGGTCGAGCTCGCGACGCGCATCGCGTCCAACGCGCCGTTGTCCAACTTCGCGGTCATGCAGGCGCTGCCGCGGATCGCCGACATGAGCCAGTCCGACGGCCTGTTCGTCGAGTCCTTGATGTCGGCCATCGCGCAGGGCGACGAAGCCGCCAAGCAACGGGTGCGCGACTTCCTCGAGAAGCGGGCGGCCAAGGTCGCCAAAGCCCACTGACGGCGACTGCGGCGGATCGCCGTCGGCGGCGCCCCGCAAGCCCCTCTGTTCCATGTTCCAACCCTAGGAGACAAGAAGTGAAGAAGACCATGAAAAGCGCGCTGGCCCTGGCCGCCATCGCCCTGTGCACGGGCGCGCTGGCGGACATCACCGTCGGCGTCAGCCTGCCGCTGACCGGCCCCGCGTCCGGTCTGGGCATTCCCATGCAGAACGGCTTCAAGATGTGGCCGCCAACGGTCGCCGGCCAGAAGATCAACCTGATCATCCTCGACGATGCAACTGACCCGACGAAGGGCGTGCAGAACGCCCGTCGCTTCGTGGACGAAAAGGTGGACCTGATCGCTGGATCGGGAGCGACGCCAGTCGCGATTCCGATGGCCGAGGTCGCGGCCGAAGCCAAGACAATGCAGCTCGCGATGTCGCCGGCTCCACTTCCGCCCGGCAAGGACGGCTGGACCTTGCGCATGCCGCCTTCCAACGGCGTCATGGCCAACGCGGTGGTGGGCCACATGCAGAAGGCCGGCGTGAAGACCGTCGGCATCATCGGCTACACCGATGCCTATGGTGAGTCGTGGCTGGAGGAGATGAAGCCGCGGCTGGACAAGGCCGGCATCAAGCTGGTCGCCAACGAACGTTTTGCACGCAGCGACAGCAGCGTGACTTCGCAGGCCCTGAAGATCGTCTCCGCCAACCCTGATGCCGTGCTCGTCGTCGCCTCCGGCAGCGGCGCCGCCATGCCTCAGCTCGCCTTGGTGGACCGTGGCTTCAAGGGCAAGGTGTACCAGACGCATGCGGCCGCGACCCGCGACCTGATCCGTGTCGGCGGCAAGGGCGTCGAAGGAGCCCTGGTCTCCGCGGGTCCGCTGGTCGTCGCCGAGCAGCTGCCGGCGTCCAATGCATCGAAGGCGGTGGCGCAGAAGTTCGTGGAGGCCTACGAGAAGCAGTTCGGCCCCGGCAGCCGCACCACCCTGGCGGGCCATGCTTACGACATCTACCTGGTGCTGGAGCAGACCGTGCCGGTCGCGCTGAAGGCCGGGAAGCCGGGTACGCCCGAGTTCCGCGCAGCCCTGAAGGACGCCTTCGAGTCCGCCAAAGCGCTGCCCGTGACTAATGGGGTGCTGGATTTCACGCCGACGGACCACTGGGGCTTCCTGCCGGATGCGGGGATCATTATGAAGGTCTCCAACGGCGACTGGAAGCTCGAGCAGTAACGGGAAGCCACGCGGGTACATGATGGATTCCTCGATTGTCAGCATCCTCTTGCTGGACGGCGTGACCAATGGCGCGATCTACGCGTTGCTGGCGATCGCCATCGTGCTCGTGTTCTCGGTCACGCGCGTCATCTTCATCCCCCAGGGCGAGTACGTCGCGTTCGCGGCGCTCACCGTCGGGTTCATGCAGCTCGGGCAGGTGCCCGGCACCGTCTGGCTGCTGCTCGGCATGGCCCTCTGTGGCGCTGCGCTCGACGTCTGGAACGGCGTGCGCGCGGGAAGACCGCGTGCCCGGCTGGCGCGCGAGGTCGGCCTCTCGCTCGCCTTTCCGGTGGCTGTCTCGCTGTTGACGATCTGGCTCGTGCCGCAGCGACCTCCGCTGCTGGTCCAGCTGGGATTGACGTTGGCACTCGTGACGCCGATGGGCCCGCTGGTCTACCGCCTGGCCTACCGCTCGTTGGCCGATGCCAGCGTGCTCGTGCTGTTGATCGTCTCGGTGGGCGTGCACTTTGCGCTCACCGGCCTCGGCCTGCTGTTCTTCGGCGCCGAAGGCTTCCGCACGCCCGGCATTTGGGACGATCGGTTCAGTGCGGGAATGGTCAACATCACAGGCCAGACGCTTGTGATCTTCCTGGCCACCATCGCTTTGATCGTGCTTCTCTTCCTCTATTTCGAGCGGACGTTGTCGGGCAAAGCGCTTCGGGCCACCGCGGTGAATCGAATGGGTGCGCGATTGATGGGAATTTCGACCGACGGGGCAGGACGCTTGAGCTTCACGATGGCCGCCTTCATCGGCGCCTTGTCCGGGCTGCTGATCGGCCCGACTACCACCATCTTCTATGACTCCGGCTTCCTGATCGGGCTGAAGGGCTTCGTCGCCGCCGTCTTCGGGGGGCTGGCGAGCTTCCCATCTGCGCTGTTCGGCGCGCTGCTGATCGGTGTGCTGGAGTCCTTCGGATCGTTCTGGGCGAGCGCTTTCAAGGAGGTCATCGTTTTCACGGCGATCCTGCCGGTGCTCTTCTGGCGGTCACTCGTCGATCGCCACG
Organism: Variovorax sp. P5_A3; assembly: GCF_056400665.1. NCBI lineage: Bacteria > Pseudomonadati > Pseudomonadota > Betaproteobacteria > Burkholderiales > Comamonadaceae > Variovorax > Variovorax sp. P5_A3. The sequence goes on from NZ_JBFUKW010000006.1 coordinate 228,626, forward strand.
TGGAGGAACACTGATGAGCTCCCCAATCGCTCGCGGCGCCGGTCTGGCGGATCGCTCCGTCAACGCCTCCGAACGCCCCAAGACCTTCACCGCCTCGCGGGTGGGGGCCACGCTGTTCGTCCTGCTCGTCGCGGTGGTGCCGCTGCTCCCGGTGCCCGAGTTCTGGATCACGCAGCTCAACTATATCGGCCTCTATGCGTTGGTGACGCTGGGCTTGGTCCTGCTCACCGGCGTCGGTGGCTTGACCTCGTTCGGCCAGGCCGCGTTCGTGGGCATCGGTGCCTACACGACGGCCTACGTCACCGCGAAGCTGGGATGGTCGCCCTGGCTCGGCCTGTCCCTCGGGCTGATCCTGACAGCATGCGCCGCGCTGCTGCTGGGTGTGCTCACCCTGCGCATGTCGGGTCACTACCTGCCCCTGGCGACCATCGCCTGGTGCCTGGCGCTCTACTACCTCATGGGCAACCTGGACATGCTGGGCAAGTACGACGGCCTGATGGGCATTCCGCCCATCGACGTCGCCGGCTACAGCTTCCGCGAGGGGCGGCGGATCTACTACCTCATCTGGGGCGCAGCCTTCCTCGGGTCGGCGGCGTTGTTGTTCCTGCTGGACTCGCGGCCCGGCCGCATCATGCGCGCGCTCAACTCGAGCAATGGTGGCGGCGTGACGATGCCGGAAGCGATGGGCGCGTCGACCTTCCGCTACAAGGTCGTGATGTTCCTGATCGCCGCGTTGCTCGCATCGGTCTCGGGCTGGCTCTTTGCGCACCTGCAGCGCAGCGTCAATCCCTCGCCTTTCGGCATCAAGCTCGGCATCGAGTACCTGTTCATGGCCGTCGTTGGCGGCGTTGGGAGCATCTGGGGCGCCTTCCTGGGCGCTGGCATTGTCAAGATCGTGGAGGATCAGCTGCAGGTGCTGCTCCCGGCGCTCTTCGGCACCGCGGGCAACTACGAGATGATCGTCTTCGGCGTGGTGCTGGTCGTGGTGCTCAAGGTATCGCCGGGCGGCCTCTGGCCTCTGTTGTCGCGCTGGTGGCCGAAGGCCGCGCGCGCCAGCGACTGGGCCGACGCATCGGCGCTCCCCGAGCGCGACAAGCCCCGGTCCGGCGAATTGCTTCTCGATGTGCAGACCATGCGCAAGCAGTTCGGCGGCCTGGTGGCGGTCAACGACGTCTCGTTCTCGATTCGTGCGGGCGAAATCGTCGGACTCATCGGGCCGAACGGCGCCGGCAAATCGACGACCTTCAATCTAGTGAGTGGTGTGTTGTCGGTGACCAGCGGCCAGGTGCATTTCAAGGGTGTGCGGGTCGACGGCATGCCGTCGCGAAGCGTTGCACTCCTGGGCATGTCTCGCACATTCCAGCACGTGAAGCTGGTCCCTAATATGACAGTCCTCGAGAATGTGGCGCTCGGCTGCTATGTGCGTTCGAGTACGGGTGCCGCCGCGGCCATTCTTCGCCTGGATCGGCGACAGGAGCGCCAAGCCATGCGCGAAGCTGAGCGGCAACTGCGTCGCATCGGGCTCGATGCTCACATGCACGAGCTTGCGGGCAACCTGGCGCTGGGCCCGCAGCGGCTCGTCGAGATCGCACGGGCCCTGGCGAGCGATCCGTCGCTGCTCCTGCTCGACGAGCCGGCTGCGGGGCTGCGGCACAAGGAAAAGGAAGCATTGGCGAACGCGCTGCGACAACTCAAGGGCGAGGGCCTGAGCTTGTTGCTCGTCGAGCACGACATGGATTTCGTCATGAACCTCACCGATCGCATCGTGGTGATGGAGTTCGGAACCAAGTTGATCGAAGGCACGCCGGCGGAAGTGCAGGCAAGTCCCGCGGTGCGTGCGGCCTACCTCGGCACGGAGCATTGAAATGACCCCCATTTTGGATGTCGAGGATTTCCACGCGGGCTACGGCCGCGCGGAGGTGCTGCATGGATTGAGCCTCTCGGCTGCGCCGGGTGGCGTGGTCACGGTGATCGGGCCCAACGGTGCGGGCAAGTCCACATTTCTGAACGCCCTCATGGGTGTGCTGCCCGCCAGGGGGCGGGTGCGCTTCGAAGGCGAGGACATCACGCAGCTGAGCCTGGAAGAGCGGGTCATCCGCGGCATCGCCCTGGTGCCCGAGAAACGCGAGCTTTTTGGCGCCATGTCGGTCGAGGACAACCTCGTGCTCGGAGGCTGGCGCCCCAAGCGCCTCGGAGTGGCCGATTGGCGCAACGCTATGGAGGAGGTGTATGCGCTCTTCCCTCGGCTCAAGGAGCGCCGGGAGCAGGCGGCTGGTACGTTGTCGGGCGGCGAGCGCCAGATGCTTGCGGTCGGCCGGGCGATGATGGGGCGGCCCAAGCTGCTTATGCTCGACGAACCCAGTCTCGGGCTGGCGCCGCTCGTCGTCCGGGAGATCTTCTCGATCGTTCGCAAGCTGCGCACGATGGGCGTCACGATCCTGCTGGTCGAGCAGAACGCGCGAGCGGCCCTCGAGGTGGCGGATGAGGGCTATGTGCTCGAAACGGGGGAGTTCGCGCTACGCGCCCCTGCCCGGGAACTCGCGGTCGACCAGCGCGTGATCGAGACCTATCTTGGCGCCTCGATGACTCTGCCGCCCTAGGCGGGCAGAGTGCCTTGACCTCGATCAGGGCAGCAGTTTCCAGCGCCCGTTCTCGATCGTCACCATCACGCGTGCACGCGCGTCCAGGCCATTGTGATTGTCCGGCGTGATCGTCATGACGCCATGCGTCACGTTGAGATCCTTGATGCGCTCGAGCTCATCGCGCAACGCCGCACGGAATTCAGGCGTTCCGAGCTTGCCTTTGGAAAGCGCAGCGGGGATCGCTTGCTGAAGCATGAGCATCGCATCCCAGGCGTGCGCGCCGAAGGTCGTCACGGTGTCCTTGCCGAACGCGGTCTCATAGCGCTGAACGTAGTCCGTCCCGGTCTTCCGGACCGCAGAATCGGGCAACTGGTTCGCCACAAGGACCGGGCCGGCCGGAAGGATTGTGCCTTCGACGTCCTTGCCGCCCACCCGGAGGAAGTCGGTGTTCGCCACGCCGTGCGTCTGGTAGATCTTCCCGGCGAAGCCTCGCTCGCGCAGCGCCTTTTGCGGTAGGACAGCTGGCGTCCCTGCACCGACGATCACGGCCGCATCGGGCTGGCTCGCGATCATCTTCAGGCTTTGCGCGGTGACGCTGGTGTCGGCGCGGTTGTAGCGCTCGACGGCCGAAATCTTCACGCCCTTGGCGGCCGCGTACTTCTGCAACTCCGCCAGCCAGCCATCACCGTAGGCGTCGGACTGCGCAATGATGGCGATCGACTTTCCGCCGGATTTCGCGACGTGGTCGATGATGCCCTCGGCCATCAGCGAGTCATGCTGGGGCGTCTTGAAAACCCAGCGCCGCTTGGCGTCCATGGGCTCCACGATCCGCGACGCGCCGGCGATGCTGATCATTGGCGTGGCCTTTTCCGCCGCGACGTCGATCATGGCCAGGGAGTTCGGGGAGATGGTCGATCCGATGATGACGTCGACCTTGTCCTCGTCGGTGAAGCGCCGGGCGTTCTTGTTTGCCGCGGTCGTGTCCGATGCATCGTCCAGCACGAGGTACTCGACCTTCTGGCCGCCGATTTCCTTCGGAAAAAGCGTCGCCGTGTTCTTTTCCGGAATACCCAGCGATGCGGCCGGCCCGGTCGTCGACAGATCCACGCCAACCTTGATCTGCGCCGTTGCCGAAAAGGCCAGCAGGAAAGACGCGGACAGTATGCTGAGGCCTAGGATTCGACGTTTCTTGAAAGGCATTGATATCTCCATTTGCAAATGAGCTCGGCGACAGGGGATAGCCCTCATTTCGCCGAGGGAGACTCGAGGTTAGTCGTAACATACAGTGATGTCTGTCCGCCGATCTGGTGACCGGGCAAACCCTAGCCGCCGAGGCGGCATCGCCTCGAGCCTGCCCTGAGGGGCGATATGTCGGAGCAGCCATGGAACTCGTTCATCTACCTCAATCGGCGGGCCCTTGGGCTCTCGACGATTCCTTGAGGGCCTCGCTGGCCGTCGCGGGTGTGATCGGGCTGGTGGGCGGAGAAGATTTCGGGACGGGAGGCCTTCGAATGCTCAACACGGCACTGCCGTTGTGTTGGTGGTCGATCTACAGCCTCCATGAGCACAGACCTCCGGAGATGCATGCTTCAGGTAGTTTCGAAGCGCCTGACCGCACTGCGGAAGCATTCAGGTTCTATCGGCAGGGCCTCTATCTGGCGGACCAGACCTTTTCCGCCGCGCGGGAGGAAGTCTGTCATGGCGCCGCAGCATTGACGCACTGGCGAGCTGATGAGATCCCGGCCAAGCACAGAGGGGCCATCTACACGCGCAACGCGCTGAAGGAGCGGGTGTCCCTGGTACGACAACGAGGCGACGGCGGTTTGCTGGCGATCAATCTCTACCGGCATGAGCGGCAATTGTCATTCACCGATGCAGAGTTCGACCTGCTCACCGTGATGGGAGCGCCTCTGCTGGCGTGCGTCGACCTCCACATGAAGGCAGCGCAGAGGGAACGGTCGTGCGTCTTGGCACTCGAGCCTTCGACGGAGCTTTGCCTGGACGCAGACCTTCTTGGCGCCCTTCCGCGACGAGAGCGGGAAGTCTGCGAGCGTCTGTTGCGGGGTTGGACGTACGAAGGAATCGCCACCGACCTGACGATCTCCCCCGCGACGGTCAAGACATACAGGGATCGGGCATTCGATCGGCTTGGCATTCATCACCGGAACGAACTCTTCGCGCTGGCGCTCGACCAAGCGACGCAGGCGGCGCTGCGTATGACTACATTCGGGCAAACTCGGTCACCAACGCAGGCGACTGACGCCGCAGCCCATTGCTTCTACGCTCCAACCCGAGGTTCCCGACACCACGTCGGGGCCGAAATTTCGAGTTGGAAGGAAGTCGAGTGAGAGCAAGCGGCATTCAATGCGCCGACGACATCGTCGAGATCGAGGGGCAGCCCTACGAAGACTTCATGCCTCATCGCACGGTGCTGCAAGGGCTGGAGGGTGCATCGGCCGAATTTGCAGACAAAAGAGCGCTGAGCTTCATCCAGTCCGCAGATCCCGCACTGGCTCCCCTGACGTGGACTCACGCGGAACTGGTCGGAAGGATCCGCCAGGCAGCCAGGGCCTTCGCGGCGCTCGCTGGCGACGACGAGCCGCGTGTGGCCTTTTTGCTGCCCGCAATCCCTGAGGCCTACTTCACGCTGTTCGGCGCCGAGGCAGTGGGCGTTGCGTGTCCGATCAATTATTTGCTGGGCTCCGAACACATCGCTGAACTGATCGATGCAGCCGGAGTCAATATTCTTGTCGCGCTGGGACCTCATCCTGACTCGGACATCTGGTCGCGCGTGCCGGTGGTGCGCGAACGCTGCCCGTCTCTCGCCCATGTGATTGCAGTCGGCGGGGCGCCGGATGGCGTCGACTTCGAGAGCCTGCTCGCCGTGCATTCCGCAGACGCGCTGGGCGATCTCGCGAAGACATCGCCCGACGACGTGGCCGCGCTGTTTCATACCGGTGGCACCACCGGGCGTCCGAAGCTGGCGCAACACACGCAGGCCAATCAGCTCCACGCCGCGTGGGGTGCGGCGCGCATGTACGGCGCCTCCGACCGCGACATCGTGCTCAATGGATTTCCGCTGTTCCACGTCGCCGGTGCTTTTGTCTATGGGCTTTCAATCCTGCTCGCTGGCGGTGAGGTCGTGCTGCCGACACTCCTGGGCTTGCGGAACGCTGCCTTCGTCCAGGCCTACTGGGTCTTCGTGGAACGGCATCGAGTCACCCTGCTGGCCACAGTACCGACGGTAATTTCCACGCTGCTCGGCGTCGCACGCAAGGACGAGGACCTGTCGAGCGTCCGCTGCCTGTTGACGGGAGGCTCTCCATTGCCTACCGACCTCGCGGATTCCTTCGAACACCGCCTTGGCATTGGCGTGCGCAACATCCTCGGAATGACCGAATGCGGTGGCGTGATAGCCATTGAGCCGGTGGGCGCGCCACGCGTGGCAGGCTCGGTTGGCCTGCCGCTTCCATTCACCGAGGTCCAAGTCTTCGACGAGTCGGGAAAGCCAGTGGCGGGCAACGAGGATGGCGTCTTGCGAATCTGCGGCCCCAACGTCGGATCGGGCTATACGGATCTGAAGAACAACGCAGGTGTATTCCTCGCCGGCGGCTGGCTCGTCACCGGGGACATCGGCCACATCGATACAGCAGGCCGCCTGTGCGTGACGGGTCGTTCCAAGGATCTCATCATCCGAAGCGGCCACAACATCGATCCGCTGGTCATCGAGGATGCTTTGCTGAGCCATCCTGAAGTCCTCATGGCTGCGGCAGTCGGCGCCCCCGATGAGTACGCAGGCGAGGTGCCGGTCGCCTACGTCTCACTGCGGCCGGGAAGCTCGCTCGACGCTGCGGCGCTCTCCGCCTACGCGCAGGCCCACATCCCCGAGCGTCCCGCCTATCCGAAGGCCATCTTCGTGCTTGACACCCTTCCAGTCACCGCGATCGGCAAGCTCTTCAAGCCAAGTCTGCGGGCGCTGGCCACCCGGTGGGTGCTCGAAGACCGGATTGAGCGAACCGGGCTGTCGGGCACGGTTCGAGTGACCGTGGAAGTCGAGACGAAAGGGCAGGTGATCCGACTGCATGGCGGAACCGACCAGCAGATATTGGCTGCGGTGAAGGAAATGATGGGCGGCTTCGCGCTGACCTATCAAGTCGTTCCGGATGCGCTGAAGACTCACGTCGGGCAGAGGGGGTGAGGCATGAGCGACGAGGTCCTCTTCGACAAGACCGACCACATCGCGACGGTCACGCTCAACCGTCCGGCGAGCAGGCCGTGAAGCAGACGGTGGTCGAAGCCAGCGGCCTTCCCCTGGGTGTCGGCTATCGACTCGAAGACCGAACGAAAAGATACGTGTTTGCGAGCGAAGACGCCAAGGAGGGTCTGTTGGCCTTCATGGAAAAGCGTCGGGCGATGTTTGCCGGACGATAGAAGATGATACTAGTGGGGCCGGGCCTGGTGAGTTGGTGACTGCAGGTCAGTCGAGCCTTTTGAGCAATAGTCGCTCAACCAGTTCAGAGCGCGCCCGCTTTTGCGCTGCGTTGCCTTGATGCGAAAGGATCGATTCGGCGACCTCGTAGGCATACAGCATGAACGCTCTCTCCCGAGCTTCGGCCATCGGAAAGCCCAGCGCGGAGAAGCACTGAGCGATGTAGGCGAGCCTGCGCGAATCCACTTGGTCGACCGCGTATCTCGCCATCTGATCTCGTCGGGCCCAAGCTCGAATCGCAAGTTCGATGTTCGCCGCTCGGGCGGCAGCGCGCCCGCGGAACGGCAACGAGATCAATTCCTTGAAGAGGAGCTTCGGCGTGTCCTGATGTTTGTCGAAGCGTTCGATAATCTGTTCGGTGGTCGTCTTGCGCCAACTTTCAAGCACGTGATGCAACAAATCGTCCCGATCTTTGAAGTGCCAGTAGAAGCTGCCCCGCGTGACATTTAGGATCTTGGAGATTACATCTACTCGAACCGCATCGATGCCATTGACCACGAGAAGCTCGGTTGCGGCTTCGATCCAGGTCTCGGGGGTCAACGACGCGCGCGAACTACGTCGCGCGACTGCGCCTGGTTTCTCGTTGCCTATGGGCTGGAAATTGGGTTCGGTCATGGACGCATCTCGTTTGCCCGAGATTATGGGCGACGAGTCACAGTCCGCTCTGGCCACTTGCTTATCCGCTCCTTCGGCGTGTTGCAAATCGATGCAAATACCTCACGACTACGAACTGCCCCAAGTTTCAGTCACTTCGGGGAGCACAACGAGACGCAAACTGGGCCGGCCGCACAGCGGCCCGCCCAAGCTCTCCATTCTGATTGCGGGTCAATACTTCGCCCACGTCGTCGCGATCTTGGCCTGACCCTGACCAAGCTTGCCATAGTCGCACACGCCGGCTGGGAATGTGGATTGGAGAGCACCAATCTGTGCACCTGTCAGCGGTGCCCCATAGTCATTTGCGTCGACAGCCTTAAGAGTGCACTTCAGCACATCATTGGTAATCGGCGCGCCGGACACGATCCGAGGGTCTGAGTGCAATGGATACATGGTCGAGCACGCACCCGTGGTCCCATCCGCAGAGGTTTGATCGATCATTTTGCCTGAGGCATCCCAGCATGCGTCCTTCAGATCGGCAGGCCGGTTTGCACGCGCTTTGGCGGCAGCAGTGGCGGTGCTGCTATCCGCCTTGATAGCGGTCAACCACTTGTCCATTTGCGCCAGCGAGAACGCGGCTGCCGTGTTGGCACTGCTTCCACCCGGAACCAAGATGACTTGGTTCTGGGCGTCACCGTTCGCCCGAATCAAACGGGCGCGCAGCATGTAGGCTTGAAGTAGATCGTGCATACCGCCAAAGCCAGGCGATAGGTCCGAATAGGCGTGATAGTCGATGATAGGGACACTGCCCAACTGGACTCCATCGGTCACTCTGCCGCTCTTGTACGCGATGGAAACCGCGTCCGAATCGCCGACCATGCGGGATGTGATGATGTTCCCATCAATGTCATAGCCGCCGACCTTTTGATTCAACTCAATGAACTGGTCAAAGGAAATCGATCCACCCTTAAGCGCAGAAAGTCCATACTGCACGCCTACGTTGTCGAAAGGTCGCCGCGCGAAGCCTTTGGAATCCCTACCGAAGACATTGACCAACACATCCTGATAGGTGCAACGTGCACCGGTCGGATTGGTCACCGGGTCGTAGACGGAAGGCACTGCTCCTACGGAGCCGCTACCGATGGCGTCACATCCCTTTGGATTGACCATGATCCGTCCCAATCCATTTGCGCCGCTGTCGATGTCGCCGCCGCCGATGTCGCAAGCCGACCAAGTGGCCCAGCCCGCGACCGATTGCTTCTGCGCATCGGTCCACCCTTGCGTGGCGCCACGCGTGAAGTAGCTCTTCATGAGAGAGCAATCGAGTGTTGCATTCACCACGGTGATCGTGTCGCGATAGCTCCCGGCCGAGGGAAGGATGCCGTCGAGAATGCCGGGATAGTTGGTCGCGATCAGGTGCTGCTGCATCGCACCGCCCGATCCTCCGTATCCGATGGTGAAGGCGGGCAGGCCGAAACTCTCGATGAAGTACTCCTTCACCATCGAGGCGGCTTCAGCCGATCGAACGTCGTTGCACTGCACCGCCAGCACGTTTTGCGACGAAGAGGCGACCGCATAGCCCTGCGACAGGAAGAGGTCGGTGACGACCCCGCCGTTGGAGGCCCCCTGGTGGTGTCCGCCGCCACAGCCGCCGCCGAAGGTGTAAACGAGACGTTGATTCCAACCGGCGTAGGCCGAGGCCGTCATCGGGGTCGGCAGATCCTCGCCAGGCTTGTTGAGGAAGGCAATTTGGTAGACCGCCCGATCGATCACTCCCGTCTCCAGGCGAACCACATAGTCGACCGCCTTGCCGCTGGCGAGCATCGCGGTCGCCACGTCTGCCGGCGCCGGACCGGTGCTCGGGTACGGCTTGAAACTCCCGTCCTTTGCCTTGTACTGGTAGCTGATTTTCTTCGCCGCAGTGCAATCTGCTCCGGTGGCCTGGCCCAGGTCCCACGCTGTGGTTTCGCAGCCGAAGATCTCGGGATGGGGGCCGGCGAAGTTCGGGCCGTTGATGCTGTGGTTGACCAGCGTCAACTGCGTCAGCATGTCACCCGTGGCCTTGCGTTTGACCACCACGGTCGAACTCCCTTCGGGGAGTCCGTTGGCCAAGACCAGAAAGCTGCCGTCGCTGGCCGGCTTCAAGGACGATGTGATGTCCGAGCTGCCGGCGGTCACTACCACATCCGCGGCGGTCGCGGTGGCCGGCGACAACTTGAGACGCAACAATGAATCTCCTCCGGAGACCACATCGGGTCTGCTCGAAACGGCCTCGACGGTCGCGCTGTCGACCGCTTGGGAAGCAGCCGCCGGGGGCTGGGCGGCGGCCGGCGGGGGAATGAACGAGTTGTTGCCGCTCCCGCCGCCACAGGCGGCGAGGCCGCCCAGCAGCAAAGCGCTCAGGAAGTGTCGATAGAGGCGATTTGCCTGTTTCATCGGTGTTGTCTCCGTGTAGATTTGAATCTGCGTACCCTGCGCACTGGCATACATTGATGTATGGGCAATGGATGCTAGGGAACCGGACCACGCGACGCTTCCAAGAATTTGCACCGTTGCATGAAATTGCGGAATGATCGCGCGGGCTCGGTGGAATCCCGATGAACGTGAGCCCGTCGTTGCCCTACGCTTCTGTTTGTCCCGCCGCAGGCACAGACAGCACGGAGCCCCCCGCTTGGAAACCTTTGCAGATCGAATCGACATCGCGTCGAGGTCGCGCGTCAAGTTCTCGCCGAAAGCCGTCACGCTTCAGGACGCCGGCCATTGGCCCGGGGTCCGAATCGAGCGGTGGGAAGGCGAGGCGGAGCCTCAGCCCGAAAGCATCCTTTCCTTCCATGGGCTCGCCCTGAGCATGGATAGGATCTCGACGGTAGAAACCAGATGGAGCGGACACCGCCGCCAAACGGCCGCGCTCGAGCCTGGCAGCGTCACGATCCTCCCTGCGAGAACCCCGTACAGCAGCACGTCGAACGGATACTGGCGTGGTTGCATGGTCGCGATTGCCACCGACTATCTCGATGTCATTGCCCGTTCGAATTCCCGAGCCTCCACGGAACTGCTGCCGCGCTTGGGTCAGGACGACCCGTTCGTGCGCGAGGTCGTCAGCGCCCTGGTACGAGATATCGAGTCCGGCTATGCGCTCGGCACTATGTACGGAGAGGCCCTGAGCGCCGCGCTGGCGGCGCACCTGGTTCGCCACTACGCCGCAGGCGCGCCGTCGAAGGACTCCAGGGTCTCGTCAGGGGCCCACCGGCAGGAGTGGGTTCGGTCCTACCTGCTCGACCAACTCGAGACGCAGGTCAGCCTGGTCGATCTGGCTCGGCTGCTGCAGATGGACGTCTTCAGCCTGACTCGCTGGTTCAAGCAGGCTTTCGGCGTTCCACCGCATCAATTCATCATGCAGGCGCGCGTGGATCGCGCCAGCGAAATGCTTAAGCGCTCGGATCTCTCGCTCGCGGATCTTGCATTGCAGTGCGGCTTCTGCAGTCAAAGCCATCTGACGACGGCTTTTCGTCGGCGGGTAGGCATGTCGCCCGCTGCGTTTCGAGCCTCCTTTGCCCGGCGTCCCCGCTGAACAATGGCGCCGTTCCCAAGGTCGTGGCGCAATTTGCCAGTCACGGGGTCAAGACCATCCATAGAATTTGTTGGTACTCCGCGGCTGTCCCGCGTCAATCGACGAACTCTATGAACAAGACCAATTTCACGCCCAAGGTCGCTCTTGTCACCGGCGCCTCGGCTGGCATGGGCAAGGACTTCTGCCTCCGACTGCTTAAGGAGGGCTACATCGTCTACGGAGCGGCCCGGCGCATTCACGCCATGGCCGATATTGCTGCTGCCGGAGGCTTTGTTCTCGGAATGGACCTGTGTGACGACGCATCGATGGTCGCTGGCGTCGAGCAGATCCTGCGAGAGCAGGGCCGAATCGATGTGCTCGTCAACAACGCTGGCTATGGCACCTACGGCTCGATCGAGGATGTGCCAATTCACGAGGCCCGCCGCCAGGTCGAAGTCAACCTGATCGGTCTGGCCCGCCTGACTCAATTGGTGCTCCCGACCATGCGCGCTCAGCGAGCGGGACGGATCGTCAACATCTCTTCGGTCGGCGGAAAGCTCTATTCGCCCTTGGGGGGGTGGTATCACGCGACCAAGCACGCGATCGAAGGGCTGTCCGATTGCTTGCGCTACGAAACCCGGGCCTTCGGGATCCAGGTGGTGGTCATCGAGCCGGGCGGCATCGAGTCGGAGTGGAATGGCATCGCGATGAACTCGGCCCATCGACACTCCGGCCAGACCGCCTACGCGGCGCTGGTTGCCGGTTGGCAGACGGCTGCGCCGTTGAAGGGGGCCCCACCTTCCGTCATCTCCGACTTGCTGATCAAGGCCGTCAGCGCCCGAAAGCCCAAGACTCGCTATTCGGCCGGGACCGCAGCGAAGTCCTCGCTGTTCCTGCGCGCGGTCCTGTCGGATCGTCTCTTTGACCGCATGCTATCGCTCGTATTTCGTGTCCCTCGTGGCATCGTCGCAGCGAGTCCATGACGCTCGACCAGACGCCCGGAAGGGCAAGCGATTCTCGAACCTTCGATCGCATCAATCTGCCTTCTGCGTTCTGGTCTGGCGTGCAGGCCGTGGGACTCACGCGGGCGCAGGTGGTGGCCCAGAGCCGCTTGCCTTCGAGCGCCATGGAGGATTCTCGCGTCATGGTATCGACCGATCAGCTTTTCGACGTCTGGGAGGCGATCGCTTCGTTGCACTCGGAGTTGGACGTGGGCATACGCCTCGTGTGCAAGATGGACATCGGCCAAGCGCACCCGGTCCTCTTGGCAGCCATGCAGGCACGCACGTTTCGCGACGCACTGGCCTGCATGGCGCGCTTCAAGAAGCTGTGTTCGGGCGAAGAGCTGTGCGTGAACGAATCCGCGGGCGAAGTGACCATCGAGCCCCGATGGCCCTTCGCCCGAGGCCCGGCACCCCTTGCGCTGGTGGATGCCACTTTCGCGTCGATCATGGCGTTGGGACGCCACGGGACCGGTGTACACCTCCGCGCCAAGCGGATAGCGCTCCTGTGCAGCAAGGCGGCAACGCATTCCCAGAGCGTCTATTTCGGCGCCGCCGTTCAGCATGGCGCTGCGCGAAATGCACTGACGCTCGGATCCTCGGATCTCGATTTGCCCTTCGTGTCGCGCAACGCGGAGCTCGCCGAGATCTTGATGCCTCAACTCCATCGCCAATTGGCGCAGCGCGGAACTGATGCAAGGACATCGCACCGCGTCAAGTTGATCGTCAAGCAGCGGCTCTCGGGCAGTCGGTTCGACGTCGGATCGGTGGCCAATGATCTGGGAACGAGCGTGCGCACGCTGCAACGTCGCATCACGTCCGAAGGCACGACGTTCCGCCGCATCGTCGACGAAGCGCGCCAGGAACTCGTTCGCCAATATCTCGCGGATCCAGAGATCGGCATAGCCGAAGCGGCATTCCTCCTGGGCTACCAGGACTCGAACTCGTTCTACCGTGCCTTCCGGGCCTGGGCAGGCACCACGCCAGCGCACTGGCGCGAAGGGCAGGGCGCAGCGAATGCCAGGGCGCGCTCGCGCATTCATCGAGTCTGAGTCGGGGGCTGAGCGTCGGCAGACGATCAGGGCGGTGCACCTATCTGGGAGACTTCTTGCTGCGGACTGGTGCAGGCTTCTTGCCGCCCGCACCCTTACGCTTATGCGGCTCGGTGCTTCCCGGCATTGGACCTGCGCTTCGTCGGCATGCTGGGCATGCACGGTGGCGCAATTCAGCATGCTGTACCATCGTCGTTGGCCTGGGCCTCGAAATGTGAGTCATCTAGGCATTGGCCGCTGTTCGCGTGCCGACGTTAGATGTTTTATGACCCAGTCGCTTCGAATTACCCTGCGCCAACTGCGCGCGTTCTCGGTGGCTTACAAGCTGCGGAATCTGACTCACGCGGCCGAATCGCTCCACATGACGCAGTCGGCGATGAGCGCACTCATCCAGCAGCTGGAAGAATCGCTCGGCGTCAAGCTCTTTGAACGCACGCCGCGAATGCTGCGGCCGACCAAGGCCGCGGACGAAGCATTCGCACAGGGTGCGGATATCCTTTCGCGCGCGATCGCGCTGCAGCGTGACATGGCGGACCGGATGAAGGTCGCGCAAACGACACTGGCCTTTAGCTGCGTGCCGGCGCTGACTTCCGGCATTGTTCCCACGGTCATCGCCGAGTTCGAAAAGAAGGAGCCGGACGCGCGCGTCGTGATTTATGACGAGATTGATGCGGCGCTTTTGGAGCGGCTGCTCGCGGAGAAGGCGGAGTTCAGCATCAGTACCTTCGAGCATGACCCGGAACTGGTGTCTCATTCCGCGCTGGCCGAAAGTTTTGTCAGTGTCATCTGCCATCGCGATTCCGAACTTGCGCAAAAGGAAAAGGTGAGCTGGAGCGACTTGCTTGATCAGCGAGTGATCAACCTGTTTCGTGGAGAGCCGATCCAGCAGCTGATCTCCGAGATATTCCCGATCGATGGCAGGCCGTTCGTGCCGACCTTCGAGATCGGCTACATCCAGACCGCGCTGGCAATGTGCGAGCAGCGGCTCGGCGTCATCGTGCTGCCCGATTACTTCATTGCCGGCAATCCACACTTCCCGTCGCTGACCGCTAGGAAGTTGCACGATCCGGAAGTTAAGCAAACACTCTATGTGCACACGCGCAAGGGACACGAACTGACCGCGATCGCCCAGTCGTTCATCGACCTGCTTCGCGAGCACGTGGCGTCTTCCCGCATCTAGTCGGCTGTGATGCCCGCAGCCTTGATGACACGACTCCACCGGGCCGTGTCGTCGCGGATGCGCTGGCCCAGTTCGGCGGGCGTGCTGGAGGTCGGTTCCAGACCTGCCTGCGCGAACTTCGTCCTGATGTCCGCCGAGGTGAGGATCGCGACTAGTTCGCGGTTGAGCTGGTTGATGATCCGCGGCGGCGTGGCCGCCGGTGCCATTACCGCGAACCAGCCTTCGGCGTCATAACCCGGCAGGCCCGATTCCGCGAGGGTCGGGATTTCGCGCGCCGTTGAAGTGCGGGTCTTGCCGAGCACACCGATCGCCTTGAGCCGGTTGCCGAGATGCGGTAGCACGGTCCCCATGTCGGCAACGACGACCTGCACTTCACCGCCGATCAGGGCGACCACGGCAGGGCCGCTCCCCTTGAACGGCACATGCAACATGTCCGTGCCGCTCATGGACTTGAACAGCTCGCCGGCCAGGTGCGGACCGGTACCGTTGCCACCCGAACCATAGGCCAGGAAGCCCGGCTTTTCCTTTGCGATCCGGATCAACCCTTTCACGTCATTGGCCGGGAAGTCGTTGCGCACGGCGATGACGAGCGGGCTGACGCCGAAGGTGGTCACAGGCGCCAGGTCTTTTTCGGGATCGAACGGAAGCTTCTTGTACAGCGAGGTGAGCGCCGTTAGCGCGCCTGATGAGGTGAGCACGAGGGTCAGGCCGTCGGGCGGAGACTTCGCAACGAGGTCCATCGCGATGCCGCCACCCATGCCGGGCTTGTTGTCGACGATCACTGGCTTGCCAAGCCGTTCCGAGAGCTTGGGCGCCACCAGGCGCGCCGCGGCGTCGGTACCACCGCCGGGGGGAAATATGACGAGAAGCCGGACTGGGCCGGAAGGGTAGTCACTCGAGGGCTGGCCGAAAGCGAGTGAACCCGCGACGCCGAGGAGGCCGGCGAGGAGAGATCTGCGTGCGAGCTGCGTGGGGCGGGAAGAATCCAAGTTTGTCTCCGTGATGTTCGTGGAAAACGCGAACCTGCGACCACATGCCAGTCGGGGTCAGGGAGAGATCGTGCCGCAAACGGATCATTCGCAGCACCAAGGTTTTTCGATGGGGGCATCGACGCCGTCGATGCCTCCACCCACTTCAATATTAGTCGATGGCCCCATCGACAATTGTTGGTTCCCGCGTCGCTTTTTGCCTCCTAGACTTTGGCGTCACACCTCGACGAGTGACCGCAGAACCTGCCCTAACCTGCCTGCCGCAGGGACTCTTTGAGCCTTCCAACGATCCTTCCTGGAGACAACATGCTTTCCCACGAGCAGAATCAATTGCTGACGCGCGTTGGCCGCGGAACACCCATGGGCACGATGATGAGGCGCTACTGGCACCCCATCGCCATCAGTGCCGAACTGGCCGAGAACGATGGCGACCCCATCGTGCGCAAACTTCTTGGCGATACCTTCGTCCTCTTTCGCGACACCCAGGGGCGCGTCGGCGTGATGGACGAAGGCTGCCTGCACCGGGGCGCGTCTATGGCGCTCGGCCGGGTCGAGGACGGCGGCATCCGCTGCATCTATCACGGATGGAAATTCGACGTGGAAGGCAAGATCCTCGAGATGCCCAACATTCCCGACGAGCGCATCAAAGACCGGCTGCGCGGCAACGCCTACCCGGTGCGCGAACAGTCCGGGTTGATCTGGGTGTACATCGGGCCCAAGGACAAGCAGCCGCCGTTCCGCCGCTTCGCCTATGACGAAGTCCCGGCGAGCCACCATACGGTAGTGCGCGTCAACATTCCTTCCAACTATCTTCAGAACTGGGAGGGCGGCACCGACACGTCCCACGTCAGCATTCTTCACAGCAACGTCACGCGCCCCGGCTGGCTGGCGGAGAGCAAGTCGCAGGACGCTCACCTGCACGATTTCGTGAGTTCCGCGTGGGACGACATGTCACCCAAGCTCGAACTCGAAGACACGACTTTCGGTTTTCACTACGCCGGCATCCGCAAAACCGGCACGCCGGGCACGGCGAATATCCGCATCGTGCCGCTGTTTCTGCCTTACGGACGGATGATTCCGCTGCCGGGCTTCGAGTCGACAATTCTCGAAGTGCCGGTGGACGATTTCAACACATCCACCTACCTGGTCGACTTGAGCGAAAAGGAGCCCCTCAGCGTCGAGGCGCGGCTACAGCGTTCCGGCTTTGGCCCGCACAACTACCGCAACTACAACTTCGTGGTCGACAAGGACCGCAACTATGGCCAGGATCGCCAGGCGATGCGCGAGAAGCGCAGTTGGACGGGGCTGGAGGGGCTGACCCAGGAAGACGCGACCGTCACCATCTCGCAGGGCGCCATCTACGACCGCACCACCGAGCACCTCGTTTCCTCCGACTCCGCCGTCGTGCGGCTGCGGCAACGGCTGCTGCAGGCCGTCGAGATCTGCATGGCCGGCGGCGATCCGCCCGATGCGTTGACCGAAGACATGACGGGCGTGCGGTGCGTGGACGAGAACCTGCCGGTCGGCAGCTCATGGCGCGCGCTGGCCCCTGGCCACGTCGCCCTGACGCGCGAACAGGCGCTAGCCGACTGATTCTGAGCGGAGCACTTCATGCTGAATCAAACTGACAACCAGAGAATGTGCCGTGTCGGCGCCGACGAGCCGATGGGTCAGCTGCTGCGGCGGCATTGGCTGCCGGTCATGGTCGCGGCGGACCTGAAGGCCGGCGGCGACCCGCAGGACATCCTGCTCGTGGGCGAGAGCTTCGTCGCGTGGCGCGACGCGAGCGGTCGCCCTGCACTCTTCGAAGACGCATGCCTTCATCGCGGCGCGTCGCTGCTGCTCGCTCGCTCCGAAGGCGATGGCCTGCGGTGCATCTACCACGGCTGGAAATTCGCGGCCGACGGGGCGGTGCTGGATACGCCGAACGTCGCCGATCCCGCGTACAAAAGCCGGCTGCGCGGCCGGACTTTCCCGATCCACGAAGCCGGCGGGATCATCTGGGCCTACCTGGGCGAGCCGGGACAGCAGCCCGATGTCCCGCATTGGCCGTGGATGGATTTACCCGAGTCGCAGCGGGTGGTGGCGATCCACGTGCAGGAGTGCAATTTCGTGCAGATCATTGAAGGCCTGGTCGATTCCTCGCACCTGGGCTTCTTGCACATCGACACGTTGCGAAAAACAGGCGGCAGCGACCTCGAGTACGCGAGCAAGGTCAACTCCATGCAGGATGACTTGGCCCCGAAGATCGAAGCGGAAGACACACCGTTCGGCTTCTACTACGCGGCGCTACGGGAAGTCGCCGGCGCCGACGGCAAGCTGCGGCGACAAGCGCGAGTTGCGGGTTTCGTGGCGCCGTTCACCATCCTGAACGCAAACGGGGACCTCCATCAGATCGTCGTGCCGCAGAGCGACACGCGCTCCATCTTCTTCCACGTGTACTACAGCCAGTCGAGGCCGCTGAACGAGGAGCCGCTGCGCGGCCAGCAATTGCGCATTGTCGGCATGGACGACGAAACCTTGCGGCGGTTCCATCTTTCGCCGGCGACACTGGGACGCGGCGACTATCCGCAACGAAGCAACTACTTTCACCAAGACCGCGCAGCGATGCGGGAGGGGCGCAGCTGGAGCGGCGTCTCCAGCCTGACGATGGAAGACACCATGGTCTGCGTCTCGCCGGGGGCCATCCGCAACCGCGCGCGGGAAACACTTTCTACGGCGGACATCGCAATCACGCGCTTGTACCGCGCCCTGCTCGGTGCGGTTGACGCGCAGCAGGTCGCTCCCGTCGACTGGTTGCAGTCGCGTGGCTTCAGCGCCGAGCTGCAGCCCGGCCAGGATTGGCGAGAACTCCTGCCTGGCTCGCAGCTCGTGCCGAGGGCTTCCAGCAACAAGAACGCATCCGCCGCAGTGTCTTGAATGCGGCAGCACTGATTCAACGAACAGGAGACGATCATGAATGAAAGCAGCATTGCACAGCGCCGCGCGGCGGGTGCGAAAGTACGGCGCGGGGTGTTAGGGGCAAAGCACGTCAAGGAGGTTGTGAACCCGACCATTTTCGACACGAGCTTTGTGGAGTTCACCGAGGATTTCTGCTGGGGCAATGTCTGGACACGGCCCGGGCTGGATCGCCCGACGCGAAGTATGCTTAACGTCGCCATGCTGACGGCCCTGGGGCATTGGCATGAGTTCGAGGTACATGTGCGCGGTGCGCTGAACAACGGTGTCACCGAGGCGCAGATTGTCGAGATCGTGCTGCAGGCCGGCGTGTATGCCGGCATCCCCTGCGCCGCGGAAGGCATGCGGCGCGCCAAGGCGGTGGTGCAGGCGCACGCCCAGGCCGGCGCCTGATGGCGGCGCGGCGCAGGGAAAGCCCGCTGGGCACTATTGCGTACGACGTCGACGGCGAGGGGCCGGCGGTCGTGCTGCTGCACCCGATCGGCGTCGACCGCACCTGGTGGGCGCCCTACGTCAGCCACCTCAGTGTGCGCCATCGCGTGATCGCCATCGACCTGCCGGGGCACGGCGAGTCGGCGAAGCTCCGGCGCCCTGTCTCACTTGCGGAACACGCAGCCTGCGTCCTGGACATCGTGGAATCGGAAGGCGATGGTCCGGCGGTGGTCTTGGGCGTGTCCATGGGCGGGATGGTGGCCCAAGGCGTCGCCATCGCCAACCCGCACCGGGTGCGTGGCTTGGTTCTGTGCGCGACGGCCGGCAGCTTCCCACAGGCCGCGCGCGCGCCCATCCGCACGCGTGGCGACACCTCCAGGGACGGCAGCATGTTGGAGGTGATTGAGCCAACGTTGGCGCGCTGGTTCTCCAGCGGCAGTGACCTGGCCATCGTCGAACGATGCCGCAAGCGATTGGCGTCGGACGACTGGTACAGCTGGAGTGCGAACTGGGAAGCCATTTCGGAGCTGGACAACCTCGAAGCGCTTGCGCGCGTGAACGTTCCCGCACTGGTGATTGCTGGCCAGGACGATGCAAGTATTCCGCCTCCGGTATCCAGGCAACTCGCCGAGGCCTTGCATGGCGGCCTTGTCGAAGTGCCAGGCGCCACCCACTTCGGCGCATTCGAGACGCCCGGGCGCTTCCTTCCCCTGATCGACGCGTTTCTGGACCGGCTCGCACCGACCGCTTCGCCCGGCACTTCCATACCCAAGCATTTTTGATGGTGTCCCCGGAATTCGTCGCTTTGCCGCGTGCGGGGACCGGCTGACAATTACTTCGAGACAACACCCAAGAGAGCGGGGGGCCGCGTGAATCAACACAGTTTTATGGCAGATACAGATTCCTATCCCGGCGTCCCCCACCTTGGCCACGTGCGCTTGGATGACGACCACGACAAGATGCACGAGCTCGCATTCGATCTGCGCGCAGCCGGCCCGCAACAGATTCAGGCTGCCTTCGACGCATTGCACACGCACGCGCTCGCGCACTTCGCCATGGAGGATGACTTGATGGCGACCAGCGAGTTCTCCTCCAAGGAATGCCACATCGATGAGCACATCGCCTTGCGCAAATCGTTCGACGAGGTGCGCGCGGCCATCGAAGCGGGAAGAACGGATGTGGCGGTCCGCTTCGCGCATCAATTTCTTGCGTGGCTGCCGGAGCACGCGGACGCGCTCGACCGCCACCTGACAAAGCTCCTGTTCCACAAACAAACCGGCGGAGCCCCCGTGCTGATCCACCGGCGCACGGCCTGACCATGTCCTCCGAACTCTTGACATTGCGACTTTCCGCTATCCGTTACGAGGCCGAAGGCATCGCATCGTTCGAATTCCGACACCCGCGGCATGAAGCGCTTCCCGCTTTCGGCCCCGGTGCCCACGTCGACGTCCACCTGCCCAACAGCCTGGTGCGCAGCTACTCGCTCAGCAACAACAGCGCTGAGACCCACCGCTACGTGGTGACGGTGGCGCGCGACGTGAACAGCCGCGGCGGCTCGACGTACATGCATGACAGCCTGCGTGTCGGCCAGGAGCTCCAGGTCAGCGCGCCCGCCAACCACTTTGTGCTGGATGAAGCGTCGGCGGACACGGTGCTGGTTGCCGGCGGCGTCGGCGTGACACCCATCTGGTGCATGGCGCAGAGGCTGCTCTACCTCGGCCGGGACTTCAAGGTTTTTTACGCCGCACGCTCACGCAAGAACGCGGCCTTCCTGCGCGAGTTCGAATCCCTTGCTGAGGATCTTGCGGGCCGCGTTCACTTGCACTTCGACGACGAGAGCGGCGTGTTGGACATCGGCAAGATCGTTCGCGAGAACGCGGATCTCGGCACGCACCTGTACTGCTGCGGGCCTGTTCCGATGCTCCATGCCTTCGAAGCCGCCTGTGCCGATGTCGTGCCCGAGCAAGTGCACATCGAATACTTCAAGGCCAACGATGCACCGGTCACCGCCGAAGGAGTTGATCTGGTGCTCGCAAGATCAAAGAAGACAGTTCGCGTGGCCACCGGCAAAACGGTCCTGGACGCGGTCCTGGAGGCGGGCATCGACATCCCCTATTCATGCATGGAGGGAATCTGCGGATCCTGCGAGGTCAAGGTCCTTGAAGGAATTCCCGATCACCACGACAGCGTCCTGAGTGCAAAGCAGAAGGCTTCCAACACCACGATGCTGATCTGCTGCTCTGGCGCGAAGTCTTCCCGCCTGGTGTTGGACCTCTGACAGACCACTCCCTACTTTCCCCGTTGAACAAGGAAAATAAATGTTGAATCAAGAGCAGAACGAAATCCTGACGCGCGTCGGCAACGGCACCCCCATGGGGAAGATGATGCGCCGATACTGGCATCCGATCGCAATGTCCAGCGAGTTGCCGCATCCCGACAGCGATCCCCTTCGTACCAAGCTTCTCGGAGAAACCTTCGTCGTGTTTCGCGACACGAGTGGCAAGGTAGGGGTGATGGACGAGCTGTGCCTGCACCGCGGTGCGTCGATGGCCATCGGGCGGGTGGAAGAGGGCGGCATCCGTTGCATCTATCACGGATGGAAGTTCGCGGTCGACGGTACGCTGCTGGACACACCGAACCACGCGGACCCGAGAGTCAAGGAGCGGCTGAAGGCCAATGCGTATCCCGTGCGGGAGCAGTCCGGGCTCATCTGGACCTACATCGGGCCCAAGGAGAAGCAGCCGCCGTTCCGTGAGTTCGCGTACGACAAGGTTCCCGATGCCAACCGAATCATCTTGAAGCTGGTCGTCAAGGCGAACTACCTGCAGATGTGGGAAGGCGGGACGGACAGCTCCCACGTCGGCATTCTCCACAGCAACGTGACGCGTCCGGGTTGGCTGGAGGAGGCAGGTGGCGATGCGCCGGAAATCACCGACATGGTCAGTTCGGCCTGGGACGACATGTCGCCCAAGCTCGAGATCGAAAACACCGGCTTTGGGTTCCACTATGTGGGAATCCGTCGCGTCAACGAGTCCACGCGCAACGTTCGCCTGGTCCCGCTGTTCATGCCTAACGGACGCATCATCCAGTTCCCCGACTTCTACACCACGGTATTCGACACCCCGCTGGACGACACCACCACTGCCAGTTACCTCGTTGACGCCAGCGACACCCGGGCCCTGGACATCAACGAACGGCGCAAGCGTTCCGGTCTCCTGGAGGAGCGGTTCTACAAGGACAACGAATTCGTCGCGACCTGGGACAACTACTTCGAGCAGGACCGCACGGCGATGCGGGCCAAGAAGAGCTGGAGCGGGTTCCACGGGATTACCCAGGAAGACGCGGTCATATCGACTTCCATGGGACCGGTGTACGACCGGAGCACGGAACACCTGGTGGCCGCCGACGCCGCGATCGTCCGGTTGCGTCAGCGCATTCTTGAATCGGTTCAACTCTCGGAAGAAGGCAAGGATCCGCTTGGCGTCGAGTACGGGGACCTGACGCACATGATCGGCTTCGACCGCGACATCAAAGAATCGCAGAGCTGGAAGCCGTACGCCGAGCACAACACGAGCCACTACCCTGCGAGCGAATAAAAACTGAAAAACCGTGGAGGCCAGGGCTTCCACGGTTCGTGCAACCGGATCTCTGTGGGTTACGCCAGTGCGCGGCACACCGCCTCGGTCACCTCGCTGCACTTGCTGCTTCCGCCAAGATCCCTGGGCAGGGACTTCCCTTCGTTGAGCACCTTTGCGACCGCGGCATCGATGCGCTGTGCCGCGACGATCAGCCGGTCATCGCCGTGCTCCTGGGCCAGCCAGCGAAGCATCATCACGCCCGAAAGAATGGTCGCGAACGGATTCGCCGCGTCCTGCCCGGCAATGTCGGGCGCTGAGCCGTGTGCGCCCTGGAACAGGCCGAACTTGTCGCCCACCTCGCCGGAGGGTGCCATACCCAACCCGCCGACGGTGCCGGCGCCCAGGTCCGAAATGATGTCGCCAAACATATTCTCAGCGACGATGACGTCATAAAAGTCAGGCTTGCGCAGCATGTGCACCGTAATGGCGTCCGCATACGCGTAGTCCAGCTCCACATCCGGAAAGTCCGCAGCCACTTCGGTCGACACCGCGCGGAAGAAGGCGTAGGTCTTCAGGATGTTTGCTTTGTCGCACACGGTGACGCGGCGCTTGCCGTCCCGCGGCGCCCCGTTTCGCTGGCGCGCCAGCGCGAAGCTGAACCGGGCGGCGCGCTCGACGCCCTTGCGCGTCATGACCAGGCTGTCGGTCACGACCTCGCCACGAAGGTTCACGCCTGCACCACGGCTCGCATACAGGCCCTCCGTATTCTCGCGGACGATGACGTAGTCGATCTGGCCTGCCGCCCAATTCTTGAGCGGTCCCGCAACGCCCGGATAGAGCTTGATCGGGCGCACGTTCGCATAGAGGTCGAGGCGTGCGCGCAGCAGCAGGTGAAGGTCATTGCCGACCTCGGTGTCGTCGGCATAGGTCACACCTGGCAAGCCTGCGGCGCCGTGCAAGATCGCGTCGGCACCCCTGCATGCAGCCTCGGTAGCCGGAGGCAGCACCTGGCCTGAGCGAAGGTAGTGCGCCGCCCCGCCATCGTGCGACTCGAAGCGGATGAGGGAGCTCCCGCAAGCTTCACTCAGAACGCTGACGGTCGACTGGCAGACTTCGGGCCCGATGCCATCGCCGTCGATCGACGCGATGCTGTAGTTGCGGTTTTCTTTGTTCACTTGAGGATTTTCTTGTGGCATGTTGCCTGATCGATAGCAGCGGGGTTAACGGTCGATTTGCGCCATGACGGCCGCGCCGTAGCGGGGGCCGGCGACGCCGGTGTCATGGACCACTTTGGCGATCTTCGCGGCTTCGTCCGGCGTGAGTTGCACGTTCAATGCGCCCAGGTTTTCCTTAAGCCGCTCAACACGCCGCGTGCCGGGGATCGGGACGATCCATTCCCGCTGCGCAAGAACCCAGGCGAGCGACAACTGGGCTGTCGTGATGCCACGGCTCTTTGCGATCTCGCCTAGTACGGCGACAGCTTTCACGTTTTTCTCCCGGTTCTCGCCAACGAAGCGCGGGTTGCCCGCGCGGAAGTCTGTGGGGTCGAAAACGGTCGTCGTGTCGACGGCACCGGTCAGGAAGCCGCGGCCGAGCGGGCTGTACGCGACAAAGCCGGCACCAATCTCTTCGAGCGTCGGGAAGATATCTTCCTCGGCTTCGCGAGTCCACAGCGAATACTCCGTTTGCAGCGCGGCCACCGGGTGCACGGCATGCGCCCTGCGAATCGTCGTCGAACTGGCCTCCGAAAGCCCGAAGTAGCGCACCTTGCCCTGCTTCACGAGATCACCCACCGCGCCCGCGACGTCCTCGATCGGAACGTTCGGGTCCACGCGGTGCTGGTAGAACAGATCGATAACGTCCGTGCGCAGCCGCCGCAAGCAACCCTCTGCAACCTTGCGGATGGTTTGGGGCCGGCTATCCATGCCCGTGCGCGCATTCGTCACGGGTGCGTACGAATAGCCGAACTTCGTGGCCAGGACAATCCTATGCCGCACCGCCTTCAACGCCTCGCCGACCAGCTCCTCATTGACGTAAGGACCATAGCCCTCCGCGGTATCAAAGAAGTTGACGCCGAGCTCAACCGCTTCATGCAGGACGGCGAGGCTTTGCTCGCGGTCGGAGGGCCCATAGCCCGAGGTCATGCCCATGCAGCCCAGGCCCAGGGCGGACACTTTCAACCCGGACCGGCCGAGTTCGCGGGAGGCTAGTTTCTTCATCATTTCTTCTTTCCAACTCCGACGCGGTTGATCAGGTCTCGCTGTTCCACGGTGGCCTTGGCAACGAAGGCGCTGTAGTCGGCGGGGTTCATATAGCGGGTGCGCTGGCTCGAACGTTCGAGCAGCGAAGTCATCGACGGTTGCTCCATCGCAAACTTGAATGCATCGTGCAAGGTCTTGACGACAGCTGGCGGCAATCCCGCGGGGCCGCCGATGCCGATGGGGCTGTCGATGACGGCGGAATAGCCCAACTCCGCCATCGTCGGAACGTTGGGGAACGCCTTCATCCGATCTGGGGCGATGACGGCAAGAAAGCGTGCCTTGCCAGAGCGGACTTGTTCGTTGGCGCTGATCACCGTGTCGACGGCAAAAGTGATCTGCTTGCCCAGTAGGGCCGTCAGGCTTTCGGTGCTGCCTTTGTACGAGATCGGCTGCCAAGCCAGTTTTTCCTTCAGCGTGATCTCCTGCATGAACAGGTGCGAACTGCCACCGAAACCAGGAGGTGTTCCGTAGGAGATTTCCATGGGGTGATTGCCGCCGTAAGCGCGCAGATCGGCCCAGGTCTTGAAGGGCGAATCGGCCTCGACGACGATGGCGAAGACGTTGTCCGCCATGTTGATCACGTAGGTGAAATCGCGCGCGGGGTCGTAGGCGACGTCTTCCAGCGCGGGTGCCCGCCACAGGCCGGTGACCGTCGCCGCGATGGTGTACCCATCGGCGGGCGCGGCCTTCAAGGACACCCAGCTCACAACACCTCCGGCGCCCGGCCGGTTGTCGATGACAAGGGGTTGCCCAAGCTTCTTTTCTGCTTCAATGGCTGCCGTGCGCATCACCTGATCAACGATGCCTCCGGGCGGAAAGCCGACGAGCAACCGGATCGGGCGTGAAGGAAATTTCGGCTGGGCGGTGGAGGGGCTTGCGAGTGCGACCGCAGCGGACGCCGCTGCTGCACCTATAAGCTTGCGGCGCGAAAACGAGATGGTGCGGAGCATATCTTTCTACCGTGGCGGCGTAACGAGTTGCGCAGTGTAGGAGCGCACATACCCGGCCAAGGCGATAAAAATCGATGGCACCATCGCCGAACCCAATGGCGCCCATGCGGTTCAGCCCAGGCTGGCGAGGTGCTCTTTCAGCATTTCGAGAAACTCGACCGCGATGGCCGATAAGGTGTGCCCTTGTCGCGTATGCACGAGCAGGCTTCGCTCGATCACCGGCTCGTGCAACTTCTTCGCGACGAGGGTGCCGACGTGGGGATTTCCCTTGATCAGGTAACCAGGAAGCACGACCAGCCCCATGCCCTGCGCCGCCAGCGCGAGCGCGGTCTGGATGAACGAGATTTCGTAGGCCGGGCGATAGGCGCGTCCGGCCGTGGAGAGCGCTTCGTTGATCAGGTGGTGCACCTTCACACCCTTCGACAGGTTGATGATGGGTTCGGAGACCAGGTCTTCCCAGGTGACACGGTCTTTGGTCGCCAGCGTGGAGTCGGCGCGGCAGACCACGGAGAGGTGGTCCATCACCAGCGGCTCGCTGGAGACCGCCTCGGGTTCATGCTCGAAGAAGCCGAGGCTGAACTCGGCCTCCTCATCGAGCACACGTTGGATGAGGCTGGTATCGCCCGCGTCGTACATAACGATCCGCACATCCGGCGAGGCTTTGTGCAGCTTGGCCATAACCGTGGGGACGACAGCGCAGGAAAGTGCGGGTGCGCAACTGAACGACAGAACGCGGTCGCGCACTTCCGCCAGATCCTGCATCTCGGCGCTCAAGGCATTTATTCGTTCAAGGATCGCCTCGACCTGTGCGTAGGCCACCTCTGCCGCCTTGGTGGGCCGCAACACGCGGGGTGTGCGCTCGAAGAGCCGCAAGCCCAGTGACTCTTCGAACTGCCGGATCATGGCGCTCATGGCCGACTGCGTCATGCTCATAGCATCTGCGGCATGCGTGAGATTGCGCAGCCGGTAGGCCGTAGCGAAGGCCCGCATCTGTCGCAACGTGATATTGAGGTGAACTGGCATGGCTGCGATTGTCGCGCGTCCAATCCGCAAGGTTGTCGCGCAGCCCCCAGAGAAAAGTGATGGCGCTATCGCAAAGCCTCGCTTCCGAGCGCAGGGGCGGACTTCTAGACTGAGGCGTGCGCAGCACAGGAACCCGATGAAAAGCGATTTACCTCTGTACGAGATTTATGCCATTCGCTATGCGACGCGTGATGCCTCGAGGCCCGACCATTTCATCGGCGGCGACCCGCACAACCTCCCGATGCCCATGGACTACTTCGTGTGGATTGTCAAAGGCGATGGTAGGACCATTGTTGTCGACACCGGGTTCACTTCCGCGATGGCGTTGCTGCGTGGCCGCGAGCATCTCCGGTGCCCGGTCGATTCACTGCGGCTGCTCGGAATCAAGGCCGAGGAAGTCGGAGATGTGGTGATCACGCACATGCACTACGATCACGCTGGCAACCTGTCAAAGTTTCCCAACGCGCGGGTGCACCTGCAAGAGGCCGAGATGGCGTTCGCGTCCGGGCGCCACATGCGTGACAGGGCGTTGTCCCACTCGTATGAGTGCGAAGATGTCGTGTGTGCCGTCCGGCTGAACTTCGCCGGCCACGTGGAGTTCCTCCAGGGCGATGCAGATCTTTTCCCCGGCATCTCGGTGCACCTCGCCGGCGGGCACACGCCGGGCATGCAGTGTGTTCGCGTGCACACACTGCGCGGCTGGGTTGTGCTCGCGTCGGACACGGCGCACTACTACGAGAACATCGAAGCCCGCAGGCCCTTTCCCATCGTCGCGGATCTCCGGCAGATGGCGGACGGCTGGACCCTGGTGAATGCGCTCGCAGACTCGCCGCAGCATATTGTGCCCGGCCACGATCCGCTGGTCATGACGCGATATCCGGCCCCTGAGCCGTCGCTCGACGGCATCGTCGTCCGGCTGGACGTGGAGCCCCGTCAATGAGGTTGCATCGGAAAAGGTTGCATCAAGATATTGGAGGATGTCCAGGTGAACGGTCAAATTCAGGCAAACCCGCCATCACCGGTTTCGACGATCGGCTTGCTGGTGGCACCTGGCTCCGGCCGGATGCCACCGGACGTCAATGTGCTGTACGGCGACAGCGCAATCCGGTTCATCTCGCAAGGGCTGGGGGTGGGGGAGATCACGCCGTCGGCCTTTGATCAGGTCGAGGCCCGGATTCTGGAGAAGGCGCGCTTGTTGCATGCAGCGGGGGCGCAGCAGATCATCCTGATGGGAACGTCCCTGACCTTCTACCGGGGAGCGACCTATGCGAACGAACTTCGTGACGAGATGGTCGCCGTCACGGGAGTGCCATGTACCACGATGAGCCATGCCGTTGTCGAGAGCATGCGGGCTTTGGGCATGCGGAGGATCGCGGTCGCTACCTCTTACATCGCCGAGTTGAACCGCGCGCTTCGCGCTTACCTCGAGAGCGTCGGCTTCGAGATCGCGGGGATCGAGGGGCTGGGTATACGGGGCGTCGATGCAATGCGTGCCGTGGCGCCGCAGACGATTGACGAGTTGTCTAGACGCACCGTCGAAAGAGCGGACCGGCCGGACGGCCTTTTCATTTCCTGCACAGGCCTGAACACGCTAGGCCTCCATGTCGGCCTGGAAGCCGCGCTGAACATCCCCGTCACCTCGAGCGCACCTGCGGGACTCTGGCACGCCGTGCGCCTGGCGAACCTGCCGGCTGGCCGTCCGGGCTTCGGGCGCCTTTTTTCGCCTGCAATCGCAAACCGTTCGGCCGCGCGCACGCATCCAGCGGACTGAGCCAGCGTCAGTCCCAGTCGGGAGCGAGTGCGGGCGGGTTGGTCAAACGTTCGCCGCGCTCGAGGCCGGCGATGGCATTCATCTCCGCGCCGTCGAGCAGGAGCCCCTTGGCCAGAAGATTCTGTTCAAGATTGACGCGCTGAGAGGACGACGTGACGGTGGCGTGCCCCAGGGCCAGGGCCCAGGCCAACACCACCTGCGCCGCTGTCGCGCCGCGCTTCCGCGCGATGGAAAGGATGGTCGGGTCCGACAGCGCCCGGCCGTGAGCCAAGGTCTTGAAGGACGTGGTGTGGATTCCCAGCGCCGCGGCTTCGGCGGCCACGTGCCGATTCTGGAAGTACGGATGGATTTCGATCTGATTGGTCGCGATCGCGCCGGGCCCCAGCACTTCGACTGCCTGACGCATGTGCTTGATCGTGAAGTTGGAGACGCCGATCATGCGCGCCAAGCCGCGCTGCTGTGCCAGGGCAAGTGCTTCGAGGGCCCGGGCAATGGTGACTGCGCCGCGTTCGACGGGCCAGTGGATCACGACGAGGTCAATGCAACCGGTCTGCAGCATCTCGCGACTTTCCTCGAGGCTGGCCAGAAGGCGCGGGGGATCGAGGTTGTCTACCCAGATCTTCGTCGCCAGAAACACGTCTTCGCGGGGCAGGCCGCTCTCCGCGACCGCACGGCCGACTTCAGATTCGTTCAGGTACCTTTGACCGGTATCGAAAGAGCGGAACCCGGCCTCGAGCGCCTGGAGGATTAGCTTCTGTCCCGGCGCGTCCTGCATCCCATAGGTGCCGAACGACAGTGAAGGAATTTCCATATCAGAACATCCTCGGGCAGGCACGCTGCGCGACCCCATGCGTTCCGCCCGCTGCCCTCAGCACAAAGGAGAGCACCACGCCGGCTCTGCGAGAAACGACTGTTGACGCAGCAAGAAATCCCTGCCGCCCGCGGGCGGCCAGGTGCCTTCTTCCTTCAGGCGACGATGCACGGACTCACGGTGCGCCGAATCCCGATAGGCCCACACGTGCACCACCTGGTTCAGCCGGCCAAACTCCGTGGTGCCACAGAACACGAGCGGCGAATGCTCCGTGCGTTCGCCGATAGCCCCAGACCACGCATCGAGGGTGGCAGCTGGCCCGCCGGGCAGGTAGCTGTCGATGCAGAACTCATAAAGCGCACCGTAACGGGCCGGCTTCATCGGTGGGGAGAATGGCGCGGGCAGCAGAATGACCGAGTCCATCTCCAGAAGAATCGGACGCATCGGTGGTGGCCAGTGCGGTGGTTTGATCATGTCGCGCCGGACCTCCATCCGGTGCTGCATGGAATCATAGGGCCACATGTGGACCACCGTGTCGCTCTGACCGGTCACGGTGTGCCACATGCCGCCCAGCGGCGACAGGTGGACCCGGTGGGGAAGGTTGTTCCCCATCATGTCTTCCATAGTCCGAGCCGCGCCCGGGCGCACTTGGTAGGTGCGCATCTCGATAATCATGTTCGTGCCTCCGCCGGTCAATGCTGTGAGCCGCCGCCGTCGACGGCCATCACGCTAGCCGTCATGAACGACGATTCGTCTGAGGTGAGGAACAGGATCGCATCGGCCACCTCGCCCGGTTCGCCGAGTCGCTTGATAATGCGCCGCTCCATCAACTTCTCGATCTGCGCGCCCTCGATCGGCGGGCCATTGGTGGGGTCGCGGAAAAGCGGCGTGTCGATCAGTCCGGGACACACCACGTTGACGCGCACGCGATCCTTGACCAAGTCCAAAGCGATCGCCTTGCTCATCACAATCAGGCCGCCCTTGGAAGCTCCGTAAGCCGTACGCCCTTCGGTCGGGCGCAGAGCGAGACCGGACGCGATGTTGACGACAGTGCTCTTCTCTGCCTTGCGGAAGTGGGGCAGCGCGGCCTTGATCACGTGGAACGGCCCCATCAGGTTGACGCTGATATCGCGCATCATGGCGTCGGCCGTCGTGTCGTCGAACGACTTGCGCGTGCCGATGCCGGCAACGTTGGCGACGCCGTCTAGGCCGCCCATGCGTCGCGCGGCTTCGGCGACAGCTCGCTCCACGGCCTGAGCGTCGGTGACATCGCACTCGAGGACGATCGCTTCGGGCACCTGCTCTCTCGCACGTGCCAGCGACGTCGCGGCGCGGTCGAGCACAGTGACCTTCGCCCCTTCTCTCAGATACCGCCTGACCGTTTCGAGCCCGATGCCCGATCCACCGCCGGTCACCAGCAGCTTTCTGTTCTCCAATCGCATTGAATATCTCCTGTTTTGTCGCAAGCCGTGATCACTCGCGTGGCAGCAGCGGCACTTTAGGGCCGAGCACGCCAGGGCGAAATCAAATCGTTCTGATGGCGCCATCGCTGTTTCCGATGCCCCATGGCGATCACGGCATCAGTCGATCGGGCTGGAACGCGATACCGTTCAGGAGGCGGCGAGGTTGTAGGCGCCAACCGCGCCGAGCGATGATCCGCCGTCGACGGCAATCACATTCCCGGTGACATAGGCGGCCAGCGGCGACGAGAGGTACAACACTGCCGATGCGACATCCGACGGCTCGCCGGGGCGCCCCATCGGAATTCGTGCGCCTTCCTGATCCCAGTACGCCTGCGGGTTGTTCGCGACGAGCCGTGGTGTGCGCGTGAGGCCTGGGGCCACTGCGTTCACGCGGATTCTCGATGGTGCGAGTTCATGTGCTGCACCCCTCACCAGGTGGTGCAGCCCCGCCTTGGCGCTGGCATAGGCGAGGGCGGCACCGCTGCGTACGGCATTGCCTGCGATGGATCCGACGAAGGTCATGCAGCCGCCTTTCCCTTTCATCGCAGCCGCACCAAAGTGCAATGTCAGCCAAGCGTGGTCGAGCACCAGCTCGAACTGCTTTTTCCAGCTTTGTTCATCGGCCACAGAGATCTCGTTGCGGATCACCATACCGACCACGTTGACGACGCCGAGGGGCGAGTCGCCCTGGAGTCTGGAGACTTCGACGAACACCTGCTTCATGTCATCGCGGTCTGCCACGTTGCCGGACAACGCGATGCCCCGGTACGTCGCGGCTACCGCGGCGGCCCTTTCCTGCGACGAGTCGACGCAGACGACACGTGCGCCACATTGGGAGAGCGCGCACACGACTTGTTCGCCGATGCCCTGGCCGGCACCCAGCACGACGAAGACCTTGCCCTGCAAGGAGAGCAGGTTTCCATATTGCACTTGAGTCATTGTCAGATCCTCTGGCTGCGTCACTTGGCGGGAGCCGTGTCGCTGGCGCGGATCCCCTCCCTGTTGATGATCTCCTGCCAAACGCCGAACTGCGTTTGGATGAAGCTTGCGAACTCCGGCTGTTCCATAAAGGGGCCCGCATGAATTTCCATGGCCTCCAAACGCTGCTGCAGTTCTTTCGAGACAAGGGCGGCGTTGATGTCTCGATTCAGCGCTGCAGCCGTCCCGGCAGGAAGCCCGCGGGGGCCGAAAATGCCAACAAAGATCACGACATCCATACCCGTGACGCCACCTTCCGCAAACGTCGGGACGTTGGGAAGCGCGGCGAGTCGTGTCGGGCTGAGCACGGCCAGGGGCCTCAGGGTGCCGGTTTTGATGTGGGGATTAGCGGCATTGATTGTCAAGAAGGCCGAACTGATCTGATGGCCGAGGATTCCGTTGATGATCTGCGCCTCGCCGTTGTAGGGCACGTGCAGAAGGCTCACGCCGGCGGCCCGGTTGAGCATGATGCCAAACAGGTGGAAGGCCTGCCCATAGCCGGCCGATCCAAAACTGAAGTTCGAATTGGGTTGTTTGGCCGCGGCAAGGAACTCCGCCAACGTCTTGTATGGAAGCCGGCTGTCGATCGCAAAAACGTCTTCCGGCATGGACACGTGCGCGATCGGGACGATGTCTTTCAGCGGGTCGAACTTCACGGCGGGGTTAGTCAGTGGCACTTGCACCAGCGCCGTGTTCGACAGCAACAGCGTCAGGCCGTCAGGCTTGGCCCGTGCGACTTCGATCGCGCCGATGATGCCGCCCGCCCCTGGGCGGTTCTCGACGGTTACGGGCTGGTCGTAGGTGGTACGCAACCGCTCCGCGATGACGCGCGCCTGAGCATCGTTGGAGCCGCCGGCACCGAACGGAACAATGATCCGCATGGGCTGCGTCGGGCGAAACGACCCTTGGGCTTGCGCACTGCACGCACCAAAACAAAGGCCGAAGGCCAGTGCGACCGCGGACGAAAGGCGGATGAATCTTTTCATGTTGTCTCCTTGGCGCGCGAGTATGCGCACTCAGGAATTCGACACATAAATTGATTCTGATGGCGCCATCAATTTCGATGATGTCGCGCGCGCCGCGCGGAAGTGTCGGAGGGCGACACCCCTTCGGCCTAGGGCGGCTTACGAACGTTTCGGCTTGAGGGCGCGGCCTCCGCCGCCTGCCCCGCCAAGTGACGCGAGCTCAAGCCGGCGTGCGGCCGCGCGGCTGTCGGCCGTCCAGAAGGCTTTATCAGCCTGCTCGATCCTGAGCGCGGTGTTGTGCATGTGCAGGAACGCGGCGGTGCGCGCGCCCGCCGCGTCGCGACTGCGGATTGCTTCTCCTATCGCTTCGTGCTCCGCCAGGACCTGAGCGGCGAGGTCTGAACTCCGGGCTTCATTGGTGCGCGTCACGCGGATTGCATCGTGCAGCGCACGGGTGAGAAGGCCTAGGAGGTCCGTGTAATGATCGTTATGCGCCGCACGAGAGATCGCGATGTGGAAGGCCAGATCTTCCTGCACCCCATCGCCACCACTTTTCACCGCAATAGCGATCGCACGAAGTGCCTGCTGTATCTGCTTCATCTCGGATGCCGTGCGGCGCTCGGCCGCCAGTGCCGCCATCTCCGCCTCGATGCCACGACGCAGTTCCAGGATGCGAAGCACGCCGCGGGCAGGATTCTCTTCCTCGCCGGCCGACCGGGTACCGAGGCGAAAGGCATCCGCACACTTGAGATCCCGGACGACCGTTCCGCTGCCCTGGCGGGTCTCCACCAGGCCTTCGGATTTCAGCCGCGCAATGGCTTCGCGCACGACGGTGCGGCTCACGCCGTACTGCTCTGTCATGGACAACTCCGTCGGCAAGCGGGTGTTGACCGGGTAGACACGGCTGCGAATATCTGAGGCGATCAGTTCCGTGACCCGGTCCGCCAGGGTGGCGTCGGGGGCAGTGCGGGCATCGCCGTCGTCGATGGGAGGGGGCGCCATTGGAGGGGGCTGAAGTTGATGGACGCAGGATACCACCGCGCTGATTGGCTTGACAAAGTTGTATGACGAATTGATACTACAAATTGCATGCAACGACGGCCTCGGATAAGCCGGTCGAGCCCGTCAAATCAACCGATCCCTCAATGTCTTCCATCACCAAGCCCAAGGCATTCCTCTGCCGCAGGTACACGCCCAATGTCGAAGGCGCGCTTCGCGAGCGGTTCGACATGCAGATCAATGCGGACGACTCCATTCTCCTGCCGGACGAAATCGTGCGGGCGGCGAAGGGGTGTGAGCTTCTGTTTGT
Organism: Variovorax sp. P5_A3; assembly: GCF_056400665.1. Taxonomy (NCBI): domain Bacteria; kingdom Pseudomonadati; phylum Pseudomonadota; class Betaproteobacteria; order Burkholderiales; family Comamonadaceae; genus Variovorax; species Variovorax sp. P5_A3. The sequence goes on from NZ_JBFUKW010000006.1 coordinate 262,562, forward strand.
GAGCGCGACGGAGGTGGTGAACAAGGCGGTGATCACCGAGCTGTCTCCGGCGCTGCGCTTCGTTGCGACCCTGTCCGTCGGGTTCGACCACATCGACATGGAAGTGGCGCGTCAGGCGGGGGTACACGTTCTGCACACCCCCGACGTCCTGAGCGACGCATGCGCCGAAGTCGCCATGATGTTGGTGCTGAACGCCTGCCGCCGCGGGTTCGAGGCGGACCGGATGGTGCGCAGTGGCGCGTGGCCCGGATGGGCCCCAACGCAGCTGCTCGGGATGGGCTTGGTGGGCAAGCGCCTGGGAATCTTCGGCATGGGCCGGATTGGGAGGGCGATCGCCGCGCGAGCACGAGCGTTCGGCCTGACCGTCCACTACCACAACCGCACGCGATCCGACGCGGACGACGGCGCGGTCTACCACGAAACCCTCGACAGCCTCCTGCAAAACAGCGACATCTTCGTGATTGCGGCGCCCGGAACGCCTGCGCTGCGCGGCGTCATCGATGCAGCTCGCATCGCGCGGCTTCCCGCCGGTGCGGTGGTCGTGAACATTTCGCGTGGTGACCTCGTTGACGACGCCGCACTGGTGCAAGCGTTGGAGAGTGGCCGCCTGAGCGGCGCGGGCCTCGACGTCTTCGCGAACGAGCCCAACGTTTTCCCGGGCTACCGGGCGCTGGACAACGTTTTCATGACGCCTCACATCGGAAGCGCGACGACCGAGACGCGGGACGCGATGGGGTGGCTCCTGATCCACGGCGTCGAAGCGCTGTCCCGCGGTGGAACACCAACCAACCTACTTTGCTGAATCGAACCATGAACCTTCGACATCCCGAACTATTCCGCCAACAATGCCTTGTCGGTGGCCAATGGATCGATTCCTCGGACTCCGAGACGATCCAGGTGACCAATCCTGCGGACAACAGCGTGATCGGCACGGTGCCACGCCTCACGACGGCGGATGTGCGGGCCGCTGTCGCCGCCGCGCATCGCGCGTTGGCGCCGTGGCGGGAAACGAGTGCCAAGGAGCGCTCCCGACTGATGCGCCGCTGGTTTGACATGTGCACGGGCTACCAGGACGACCTCGCGATGCTCCTCACGCTGGAACAGGGCAAGCCCCTGCAGGAGGCCAAAGGGGAGATCGCGTACGGATCGAGCTTCATCGAATGGTTCTCCGAGGAAGCCAAGCGCGTTTACGGGGACGTTATCCCGGCGGCGACCACCGACCGGCGCATTGTCGTGATCAAGCAACCGGTGGGTGTTGTGGCCGCGATCACGCCGTGGAACTTCCCCAACGCCATGATCACGCGCAAGGCCGGCGCAGCCCTCGCCGCCGGCTGCACGATCGTCATCAAGCCTGCATCCGCCACGCCGTTCTCTGCGCTTGCGCTCGGGCAGTTGGCACTGGAGGCCGGAATTCCTTCGGGCGTCATCAACATCGTGACGGGCGCCGCCTCGGTTGTCGGCGCAGAGCTTACGGGCAACCCGACGGTGCGCAAGCTGTCGTTCACGGGCTCCACTGAGATAGGCAAGCAGCTCATGGCACAGTGCGCGCAGACGGTGAAGAAGGTTTCGATGGAGCTTGGCGGCAACGCGCCGTTCATCGTGTTTGGCGATGCCGATCTCGACGCGGCGGTCGCGGGCGTCATGGCCTCGAAGTTCCGCAACGCCGGCCAGACATGCGTTTGCGCAAACCGGATCTTCGTGCACGACAGCATCTATGACCGCTTCGCAGAGAAATTGAAGCAGGTCGTGGAAGCCCAGGTTGTCGGCGATGGCCTTGAGCCGGGTGTGAACCTCGGGCCGCTGATCGACGATGCCGCGGTGGCGAAAGTGCGGGAGCACATCGACGACGCGGTAGCGCTGGGCGCGACGATCATTTCGGGCGGCGTATCGCACAGCCTGGGCGGCCGCTTCTTTGTGCCGACCATCCTGGCGAACGTTTCGCCAAGATCGAAGCTGATGTCCGAGGAAACATTTGGCCCCGTCGCGCCCTTGATTCGATTCACGACCGACGAGGAGGTGATAGCCATGGCGAACGACACGCCATTTGGCCTCGCGGCCTACTTCTACACGCAGGACTATGCGCGGGCCTGGCACGTTGCAGAGGCGCTGGAGGTCGGCATCGTCGGCCTGAACGAAGGGCTGATATCGACGGAACTGGCGCCGTTCGGGGGTGTGAAGGAATCGGGCGTCGGACGTGAAGGCTCGAAGTACGGCGTGGACGACTACCTGGAAATCAAGTACGTGTGTGCAGGTGGCCTGATCAAGAAAGAACCGCGTAGCCATTGAGGCTGCCGGCAACAGGAAAAGCAATGAATCAAATGCAAGTTGGACTGGTGGGCGTCGGGCTCATGGGTCACGGCATCGCCACCAATATCCTCAAGCACCGCCATGCCTTGGCGTTACTGGAGCATCCGGGAAACCAGCCGCTGGACGCGCTCAAGGCGGCAGGCGCCCGCACGTTTGCGAAAGGGAGCGAACTCGCGGGGGCGGTCGACATCGTCATACTGTGCGTGACCGGATCACCGCAAGTGGAGGCAGTGCTGACGGTCGAGGACGGCATCCTGCAGGGGATTCGCCCCGGCACCTTGATCATCGATTGCTCGACCGCGATTCCATCGTCCACGGAGCGGATGGCGCAGCTTGTGCTCAAGGCCAACGGTCGCTTCATCGATGCTGCCATGACGCGCACGCCGAAGGAAGCGGCCGAAGGAAGGCTGAACCTGCTGGTCGGAGGAGAGGCGGACGTGCTGGCCGAAGTCCGGCCGCTGCTGGCGTGCTTCGCAGAGAACATCACGCACATCGGGCCTGTGGGGTCGGGTCACCGGATGAAGCTGCTGCACAACTACGTTTCGCTCGGCTCTGTCGCGTTGATCGCGGAGGCCGCGGCCGGCGCCGGACGCGCCGGGATTCCGGCGGAAACCTTCCTCAGTATCCTTGCCCAGGGCGGGGGCGCAGGTACAGCGCTGGAGCGGATCAAGCCCTTTCTTTTGTCCAACGACCCGAGCGGCCTTCGATTCACGGTGTCGAACGCGCAGAAAGACCTTGGCTACTACGTTGCGATGGCGCAAGAATCGCACGGTGCCCGGTCCATCGCGGAGGCGGTCTACGAGACGCTGACCGCCGCGGCGCAAAGCCATCCCGGCGCACTGATGCCAGAGCTGGCGCGGCTGATCGCGGACGCCGGCCAGATGCGCACGCCATAGGCGGCGTTGCCGCCGCGCTGTAGCTCTCTGCGGATCGAGCGAGACATGACCATTCAATCGAATGTCACGCTGCGCCAGATGCGTGCGTTTGTGCTGACCTATCGCCAGCGCAACTTGACGCATGCAGCGGAGGCCATGCACGTGACGCAGCCGGCCATGAGCGCCCTGATACGCCAGCTCGAGGACTTGCTTAGCGTCAAGCTGTTCGAGAGGACGCCGCGATTCCTCCGGCCAACGCGCGCCGCTGATGAGGCTTTTGGCCGCGTCGAGGCAATACTCGCGCGCACCGACGCGCTGGAGATGGAGCTGCACGACCACGGAAGGGGCTTCGAGAGCCGGCTGACGTTCAGTGCCTCCGCTTCGCTGGCCGCCTCACTCATACCGCATGTGCTGAGGGAGTTCCAGGACAGCTTCCCCGAGATCCGTGTCGCCATGCACGACGCGGGCGATGCAACCATCATGCAGCGCGTGCTGGCGGAAGAAGTCGAGTTCTGCGTCGGGTTCTATGAGCGCGAGCCCGACCACATTTCGCGTGTGACGCTGGCGACAGATTCCTTCAGCGTTGTGTGTCCGCCCAACTCCCGGCTCGCCGCAAAGCACTATGTGACGTGGGGGGATCTCGTCGGTGAGCCCATCATCAACATGACGCGGGGCAGCGTCCAGGAGCGGATCAACGAAAGCTTCGCTTCGGCCGGCGTTGCATTTCGCCCCGTCTTCGAGACGACACTTGTCACAACCGCGCTTGCGCTGGCGCAGCAGGGTTTCGGTTGCATCGTCCTGCCTGGATTCCTGGTCTACGGCAATCCGTCGGCGGCGGGCCTCGCGGTCAAGCCGCTGAACGGGCCCGAGGCCCAGGCGCGGCTCATGGTGCACATGCGGGAAGGCCACAGCCTTTCAGATACGGCCATGAAGTTCCTCGAGATGGCTCGCAACCAGCTCGAGTCGCTGCGCTGCGCGCATTCGCTTGCGCCCGAGTGCGTGCAAGCTTGACCGGACACCCTTTTTTTCCAGGCACCAAAGGCGCTTCGGCGCGCGGCCATTCGTCAACCATCCTTCAGGGTCTTCCTCATGAGTTCCAGCATCGACAACAAACCCCTCGGCCGCAGCGGCCTGCGTGTGCCCCAGCTCTGGCTAGGCACAATGATGTTCGGTAGCCAGACCGACGAGGCGGAGGCACGCAACATCGTCGCGGTTACGCGCGATGCCGGGCTGAATGCCATCGACACCGCGGACAACTACGCATCCGGTGAATCGGAGCGGGTGGTCGGGCGGCTGATCGCATCCGACCGCGAGCGTTGGGTGCTGGCCACCAAGGTGGCCAATCCAGTCGGCAAGGAGCCGAACGACCGCGGCCTCTCCAGGCGCTGGCTGACGCTGGAGGTCGAGCATAGCCTGCGCCGCCTGGGCACGGACTGGATCGACCTTTATTACATGCACCGCGACGACGAGGAGACGCCGGTCGAGGAGATGGTTGGCACGATGGCGCGGCTTATCGAAACCGGCAAGATTCGCTACTACGGCGTCTCCAACTTCAGCGCCTGGCGACTCGCGTGCCTTGTCGAGACGGCGCGCAGGATGGGTGTACCAGCGCCGATCGCGTGCCAGCCGCCGTACAGCGCCGTCAACAGGCAGATCGAGACGGAGCTCTTGCCGACTTGCGACTACTACGGGGTTGGAGTCGTGGCCTACAGCCCGTTGGCCCGGGGCGTGCTCTCCGGGAAATACCGCCCCAACGAGGCGCCGGATCCGGCGAGCCGCGCGGGCCGGGGAGACAAACGAATGCTGCAGACCGAATTCCAGCCACGTTCCGTCGAACTCTCACAGTGGTTCAAGGACCATGCGGAGAAGCGGAACCTCAGCCCCGTGAGCTTCGCGGTAGGCTGGGTCTTGCGCAACCGGCTCATCAACGGCGTCATCGGCGGCCCGAGAACGCTCGAGCAGTGGAAAGAGTACGTCGCGTGCCTGCCGGTCCGATTGCAGGACGAAGATGAGAAGTTCGTCGACGAACTGGTGCCGCCTGGCTACGCGTCCATGTACGGATACGTCGATCCGTTGTACCCGCTGAAAGGACGCATTCCGAAGGCCGCAGACTAGCGCTTCTTGGCCATGCCGTACTTCACCAGGAGCTCGCGCTGCTCCTGGTACGCGCGCGCGACGTAGTTCCTGAATTCCGTTGTTCCCATGTAGCGCGGCGTCTGGTCGGATCGTTCGAGAAGACTGGACACAGCGGGCTGGTCCAGCGCGAACTTGAACACGTCATGCAAGACCTTGACGGCGTCCGCCGGCATGTTCGCCGGGCCGATGAGGCCCGCGGGCGTGTCCACCGTGTAGATGGGGTAGCCGAGTTCCTTGAGCGTCGGAACGTTCGGCCAGTTCCTGAGCCTTTCGGCGCCTGCAATAGCCAGGTAGCGTGCCTTGCCGGACCGGACCATCTCGCCCACGCTGACGATGGGCTCGACAGAGAAGCTGATGTGCCCGCCAAGCAGGGCCGTGATGCTTTCGCTGCTGCCCCGGTAGCCGACGGGCGTCCAGTTCATGCGTTCGTGGCGCGCGACGCCCTCCATCAGAATATGGCTCGTTTGATTCGGGCCGGGTGGGGCGCCGTAGGAAACCTTGTCGGGATTTGCGCGGCCGTAGGCGATCAGGTCCGCCCAGGTCTTGAAGAGCGAGTCCTCCCGGACAATAACCGCGAAAACACTCTCGGACAAGTTGATGATGTACGTGAAATCCTTCAGCGGGTCATATGCCACGTCTTCGAGGATGGGCTGCCGCCAAAGGGCCGGTGTCGCCACCCCGATGGTATAGCCGTCGGCGGCAGCGGCCTTGATCGCGAGGAAGGACAGCACGCCCGAGGCGCCGGCTTTGTTCTCGATCACGATAGGCTGCCCCAGCTTCTTCTCGGCATCGATCGCCGCCATGCGCATCACCTGATCGTTGACGCCACCCGCCGGCGTGCCCACGATGAGCTTGACAGGTCTCGTGGGATAGGCCTGCGCGCGCGTCGCCGCCGGGAACACGCCTATAGCGGCGAAGCCGGCCGCGGCCGATACTACCTTCCTGCGCGAGATCATGTTGTCTCGTTGTTCCTGCTTCATGCTGTCTCCTGCTGTGGGTAGCCCGGTCACCGGCTGCGATGGCCGGTTGGCATGCCACGTGCGCCGGGCGCCCGTGGCCTAGGCCTGCGAAAGATGCGCGTTGAAGAACTGGACCAGCAGATCGCCGACCTCTCGCTGGCTGGTGCCGAGGCTCAGGACTGGCGAGACGTGGTTGTGCCCCGCCAACCAGTGGACAGGTGGGCTGATGCCGCGCACCGCGGTGAGCACGCTGGCGAAATCGAGTGTTTGCTGCGCGATCGCCGGCGGTTCGAATTCGGAGTAGCCCAGGAGCACGGGCAACTGGCTATTCGCGACGTGCGTGCCCGGGGAGCGTTGCGCAAACAATGCCGAGTCCTTGCCGAAGTAGCCCTGCTGGCCTGGCGTCAGGGGCGCCCGCACGAAGTAGTGGCCGCCGAGCAGTGCCGCAGCACGCACCCGCTCGGATGCCGTTGACGAGGTCTTCGGATCGAACGCGTAGCTGGCCACGTGGAAAGCACCCGCGGCCTGGCCCATTAAACCGATCCTCGACGGGTCGCCGCCGTGCGACACGGCGTTCGCTGCGAGCCACTCGACCGCCGCCGCAACGTCCTCCAGCCCAGCAGGAAAGGGATCCGCCGGTGCCAGGCGATAGTTCATCGTGACGGCGAGGAACCCGCGGGACGCGAAGAACCGGCCGATGTTGCCGTAGAACAATTCGGTCGGCCTCTTGTCGCCGGCACTGAAGCCGCCCGCCGGCGCGAACACGACGATCGGAAGTTGATGGCCGCCCGCGCTGTACAAGTCGAGCCGGTGCCGCGCGTCGGGGCCGTACTCCACATCCTGGCGCTCGATGGCAGCGGGCGTCGGCAGGAGGAAGGGCGCATACAGCGCGCGGGTTCCTTTGTTGACGGAGTCGTCGATACGTGGGCCGAAGCCGGCGATGCCGCGTTGGATGGCGAGGACGTCCGCTTCTGGCGGTTGCAAAGTGGTCATGAGATTCCAGGGCAAAAAGAGTTGGCGCAGTCTAGGGAGGCGATCTCGCGCCGAAAAGAAAAAGATTGCGATGGCGCTATTGCGTTTGCATATGGCAAACAGCATCAGCAGATCCTGTTACCTCCCGACGGACCGCTGCTGTCAGTGCGACGCGGCAGGCACGCGTCCCAACGCTTCCAGGATGACCTGAGGCGTAACCGGCGTGCGAACGATCCGTTCAGCGAGCAGGCCTTGCAGCGCGTCGTTGATGGCGTTCAAGATGGCCGCAGGCGCCCCACTCGCACCGGCCTCGCCCGCACCCTTCGCGCCTAGGGACGTGGTGGCCGTAGGAGTTTCGATGTGGCAGACGTCGATGTCGGGCATCTCTGCAGACATGGGGACTAGGTAGTCGGCAAGCGTGCCATTGAGCAGCTGACCGCGCTCGTCGTAGAGGATTTCTTCGTAGAGTGCGGAGCCGATGCCCTGCACGACTGCACCGCGAAGCTGCCCGTCCACCAGCATGGGGTTGATGACCCTTCCGCAGTCCTCCACGACCCAGTGCCGCAACAACGTCACGTTGCCGGTGTCCGCATCGACCTCCACCAATGAGGCCTGCAGGCCGTTGGTGAACGACAGCGGATACTGCACCGGCGTGTAGTGGCGCGTCGCGACCAGCTCGGGCTTGCAGCCCGGCGGCAACTCGTGAGGCGCGAAGTAGACGATCCGCGCGATCTCGGACAAGGTCACTTGCTTCTCCGGCGCGGCCGTGATCAAGCCGTCGGCAATCGCCAGCCGTTCGGCCGGGACATCGAGAAGCCCCGCGGCGATGGCGAGCAGGTGGTCCCGCAATGCGAAGGCGGCCTGCAGGACGGTCTCGCCGCCTATGCCGGTTCCCCGGGAACCCCAGGCGCCGCCGCCGAACGGCGTCATCATCGTGTCGCCATGGACGATGCGAACCTGGGTTGGCTCAAGCCCGAGTGCCGTCGCGGCAATCTGGCTGAAGGTTGTCTCGGTGCCCTGGCCCTGTTCGCCGACGGTGACCAGGCATGTGACGAGGCCACTCGGCTCCAGGCGGATCGTCGCGCCATCCTGCGAGCTGATCGGAGCGCCGCCCGCCGCGTAGCCGGCAGTCGCGGGGTTGCTGAGCTCCACCACGGTTGCGATGCCGATGCCCCGCAGCGTGCCGCGCGCACGCAGCGATGCATTCTCTTCGCGGAGTTCCGTGTAGCGCATGGTCTCGAGCAACTGGTGCATGCAGCGCTGCAGTGACAGCTTCTCGAACCTCATCCCGGTTGGCGATGTGTGCGGGTAGGCATCTTCGGGGATGTAGTTCTGAATCCGCATCGCGACCGGATCGAGCTTGAGGATGGCAGCCACTTCATCGACCAGGCATTCGGTCACGGCGCATGCCAGCGGGTGCCCGACGGCCCTGTACTGTGACGTGGGCGCCTTGTTCTGGAACACCGCGGTGAGGTCCGCGCGGTGGTGGCGGTGGCGGTAGGGCGCGCCCACGATGTTTCCGATCTGCCGGGACTCCATGGCGCTGGTGCGCGGGTAGACGGAATAAGAGCCGATACCGGCCACGTCCTTGACGTCGAAGCCGACAATTTCACCGCTCTTCCTGACGCCGATGCTGGCAGTGACGGTGTGCTCCCTGGCGTGGATGTCAGAAAGAAAAGATTCGAGGCGGTCCGCCGCGAACTTCACCGGCCGCCCTAGCAGCATCGACGCGGCGACGCATGCCATCTCGTCCGGGTAGATGTGCACCTTCAGGCCAAACCCGCCCCCCACATCGGGCGTCAGGACGCGCACGTCAATGTCACGCAGCCCGAAGATGAGGACCAGCACGTCGCGGACCATGTGCGGCGCCTGGTGCGACTGGTGCACGGTCAGTGTGCCGCGTCCCGGGTCGAATGACGCGAGGATCGAGCGGGGTTCGAGCGTGACGCCTGTCTGGCGGCCGAAACGAAACACGCGTTCGACCACCAGCTCCGCTTCGCCCATCGCGCTGTCGAAGCCGTCTGTTTCGAACGTGCGGTGCAGGCACAGGTTGCTGTCCAGCGACGGCTGTATCGGTCGGCTTTCCAGCGCGGTGTGCGGGTTGACCACGGGCTCGATCTCGGCCCAGGCAATCTCCACGAACTCACACGCGTCCTCGGCTTGCGCTCGCGTCTCGGCAAGCACCATCACGATGGCTTCGCCCTGCCAGGTCGCCAGTTCGAGCGGCAGGGGATATTGCGGTGCCGACTGCATTCCGGGGAAGGTGGTCAGTACGCCGACCCAGGGCTTGCAGGTCCGGGCAATGTCAGCGCCGGTGAACACGGCGACCACGCCAGGGCGCTCCTTTGCGGTGGCAATGTCGATGGCGTCGATGCGTGCGTGGGCATAGGGGGAGCGGACAAACGCGGCGTGCACCATGCGGGGTGCCGACAGGTCATCCACAAACTGGCCGCGACCGCTCGTGTGCGCCGCCATCGCCCGGCGAGAGACCGAACGCCCGATCCAGGAGGCGTCACCCATGACAACACCCTTGCGCTTTTCCTGCTCGTTCATGGCACGTTCCTTCTCTTGCGCAACACAGCCTCGATGGCATCCACGATCGGCTGGTAGCCGGTGCAGCGGCAGAAGTTTCCCGCCAGGAACTCGCGAATCTCTGCTCGGCTTGCTTCGGGTTCCTGCTGGCAGAGTTCGTGGGCAGCGAGCAGCATTCCGGGCGTGCAGAAGCCACACTGACCTGCGTTGTGCTGGACGAATGCCTGCTTGATGTCGTCGATCATTCCTGCGTCCGATGCGCCTTCGATCGTGGTGATCGCTGCGCCGTCGAGTCGCGCCGCGAATGTGAGGCAGCCGCGGACCAGGGTGCCGTTGACGAGAACTCCGCAGGCTCCACAAACGCCGTGCTCGCAACCCAGGTGCGTCCCTGTCAGTCCCAGATCCTCGCGGACGAAATCTGCCAGATGCTTGCGGTCGTTCACCTTTCGCGTCTGAACACTGCCGTTCAGCGTGACGGTGACTTCGGTCTGATCATCAAAGGCGCTCACGATAGGACTCCGTCAATGCTTTCACCTCGCGGCCCAGGAGGACGCGAAGCAGGTGTGCCTTCGTTTCGGCAGGCGTGTGGGAGTCGGCTTCGATGTCCAACTCGGTGCAGGCTTGCGCCACGGCGTCATCGGCCGTCCGGCCCGATTCGATGGCTTCTGCCACGGCTTGGGCCGTCTTCGGGAGGAGGCATGGCCGGGATGAGACGCCGAAGGCGCAGATGCGCACCTCCGGGGCGCCCTCCGGCCGTGCGCGTGCAAGAAGGATCACGCCTGCCGTCGCATAGTCGCCCCGCCGGCGAGCGATTTCCTGGAAACCCCACGCGTCCCAGCGCTCCGTTGGCCAATGCACCTCGGCAAGCATTTCGCCGTCTGCGAGGTCTGTCTCATAGAGGCCCTTGAAGAACGACTCCGCCTCGACCATCCGCGCGCCTGCCTGGCCAAGCACCTTGATACGTGCCCCGAGTGCGAGCGCCATGGCGGGCATCTCCGCCGCGGGGTCTGCAAGGGCGAGGCTGCCGCCCACAGTGCCCACATTGCGAATCGCAGCGTGGGCAACATGCCCGATGCCTTTTGCAAGAAGCGGGAAGCTGCTAAGGATCTTTGGATGCGTCCGCGCCTGCGTGTAGGTGGTGCATGCCCTGACGACCAATTGTCCGGCCTCCTCCGAAATTCCTTTCATGGAAGGAAGCGCGGCAAGGTCGATCAGCACGGATGCGGAGGCCATGCGCAGGTTCAGCGCCGGCACGAGGCTCTGGCCGCCCGCGATGAACTTGGCATCCGGCCCGAACTCGGCCGCCAGCGCCAAGGCCTCCTCGACGGTGGCGGGCCTCGCGATTCGAACATTGGCGGCTTTCATGCGCGCGGCTCCTTGCCGACGCGGCGAGCCGCCCGCGCCGCCTGACGCCTAAGCAAATTCATGGAAATCTCCTGCATACAAGGGCGCCATGCTAATAAGCAGTTGGTCATTATGCAACTGCGTTCGAGATCTTTGCGGAAGATCAACGGCGCTGCTGAACCAAGCTACTTAGCGAGCCAGTCGATGCGAAGGAAAGATCGATTGACAGCAAAATCGCGATGAAGATAATGACTGAATGATCAACAAAGAGTTGCCTGCGACTGCAGCTCACCCCGGAAAGAGCCGGGCGAAGCAGGCCGGCGAGACCAGGGTGCCCAAGAGGAGCCGGCTGCAGCCTCGCGAGCGCGAGCAGCAGATCTTGGAGGCGGCAATCGACTTCTTCGCGGAGAAGGGGTTCGATGGCCAGATGCGCGAACTTGCGCGACGGCTGGGCGTGACCAGTGGCTTGCTGTTCAGGTATTTCCCGAACAAGGAGGCGCTGCTGGAGAGGGTCTACCAGGAAGTGTTCGAAGTCAGGTGGAGTCCGCGCTGGACCGAAATGATCTCGGTGGATGACGTGCCGCTGAAAGACAGGCTGGTGGCGCTGTACATCGACTACGACCGCGTGATTCATACGTCCCGCTGGGTGCGCATCTTCCTGTACGCCGGGCTTGCAGGGCTGGACGTCAGCAGGAAGTACCGGGCACTGCTGCGGCGGACGCTTTGGCCGGCAGTGCTCAACCAGGTTCGCAGGCACCACGGCATGCCCCCGGCCGGGGACGAAGGATTCACGCCGCTTGAGGAGGAGCTGATAGCGCAGCTCCACGGCATGGTGTTTCACGCGGGTATCAGGCAGTGGGTGTACCGCCACGGCGTCCTGCCGACAGACGAGCGCATCGAACTGAACATCGATATGTTTCTTGCTGGCGCGGCAGCCATCTACACGCGCCATCGCAAGACCAAAGGCTAGAAGCACGCACTTCAGCAGAAGAGAAACTCAATGGAAATCAGCAACCAGAAACTTCTTCCGGCCACGCCACAACAGGTGTGGGACTTTCTCATTGATCCGAAACGCCTCGCGCCGTGCATTCCCGGATGCGAGTTGGTGACGCCGCTGGATGCGGCCCACACCTACGATGTCGTCGTCGCCACGCGCATCGGGCCAGTTTCGGCCCGCTTCCGCGGCACGATTGAGTTGACCGATCTTGTGGAGCCCAGCCGCTACAAGGTGATCTTCACCGGCAATGCCGGTCCCGCCGGCCTGGCAAAGGGCTCGGCCAGTGTCCGGCTGGAGGCGGTTGCCGACGGGACGGAACTTCACTATGTAGCCCATGCCCAAGTGGGCGGCAAGCTCGCTCAGGTGGGCTCCCGATTAATCGATGCGGCCGCGAGAAAGCTGGCGGACCAGTTCTTCTCGCGCTTCGCCGCGCAGTGGGAAAACATGTCTTGCGAGGCCTCACAAGACAACGCCAAGGTCTAGCGGCGCCTGCCTGCCGAGGCAGAAGATGCTGCGATGGCGCCAATGAATCATGTCGCCTCAACCAGCGATGCAAACGTCAAGAATGCACCGGTCCGGCAGGCGCGGGCTGCAAGCGTTGGCCTCGGCAACAACTATTAGGAGACACGATGAACAGGCGACAGTTGGCCAGCTTGCTGGTCTTTGCAAGTATTGCGGCGTCAAGTTTGCCGGCGGCTGCTCAAGACAAGGCATTCCCCAACCGGCGGGTGAGCTTGGTGGTTCCGATTGCAGCGGGCGGTGGGGGCGACGCAGTGGCGCGCGCCATCGCTGAGGGGCTCTCCAAGGAGATTGGTTTTCCGGTCATCGTGGAGAACAAGCCCGGCGGCAACGGGGTTCTTGCCGCAACCGCAGTCGCAACATCCCCGCCCGATGCACACACAGTCCTCCTCGGCTTCTCTGGGCTGGTTCAGAACGCAGCCCTGAGAAAGGACATCAAGGATGTCCTTCCGATGCTGGAACCAGTAGGCCAGCTGGTGTCGAGCGGCTTTGCCTTCGCGGTCAGCCCATCGCTGAACGTCGACAGCCTGGACAGCTTGGTGCAACAGGCGAAATCCAGGAAGGCGGAGGTCAGCTATGGCACCAACGGCGTGGGCTCCACGCAGCACATCGACGGGCAGATCTTCGCGAGGCAGGCGGGCGTGGAGATGGTCCACGTGCCGTTCAAGGGTGGGGAAGTGGAGTCGCTCTCGGCCGTGATGGCCGGCACGATACAGTCGGCGTTCGGTTCACCCGGCGTGTTCAAGGGATATCAGGAATCGGGAAAGGTCAAGGTGCTTGCCGTGACTGGGGCCAGGCGAAGCCCGGCCCTTCCTGACGTGCCGACGTTCGCGGAGCTTGGCTATGCGGACATCGACATCATCGGATGGGTCGGCGCGTTCGTCAGCAAAGGCACGCCGGCGGGCGACATCGCACGATTGAACGACGCACTGCGCCGCGCACTGGCTGGTTCCTTTGTCCGGGATCGCATCGGCGTCGTCGGCTTCAACGTCGACGTGACCGCCACCAGCGACTTCAAACGCCAGATCAACTCGGAGATCGTGCGATGGGGCGTGCTGGCCAAGGACGTGAAACTCGATTGAGCTGCTGAGCCACCCGCCTATGGCCAATCCATCAGGGGACCTGGCGGGTCGGGCGGAACACGATCTCGTTCACGTCCACATCGTCGGGCTGCCCGACGGCGAAGGCCACGACCCGTGCGAAGGATTCGGCGGGGATGGCGTTCGCGAGGTAGAACTCGTGCAGGCCGCGCGCCATGTCGGGCTCGTTGACGCTTGCCGGCAGTTCGGAGTCCACCGCGCCCGGAGACACGATGGTCGTGCGAATGTTCCAGGGTTTGACTTCCTGGCGCAGCCCCTCAGACAGAGCTCGCACTGCGTGCTTCGTGGCACTGTAGACGGCGCCGTTCACCATGACCTTGTGCCCGGCCACCGACGAGACGTTGACGATATGCCCGGCCATCTGGCGCTGCATGTGCGGCAGTGCGGCCGCGATACCGTACAGCACGCCTTTCAAGTTGACGTCGATCATGCTGTCCCACTCGTCGACCTTCAATCGGTCCAGGGGCGCCTGTGGCATGAGGCCAGCGTTGTTGACCATGACGTCGATGCGGCCGAACGTTTCAACGGCGGCATCGACGAGGCGTTGAACATCCTCCCGAACGGTGACGTCCGTCGCAATCGCAAGCGCCCGCAGCCCGTCGCGGTTGAGCTCGCCGGCGAGTGCCTGCAGTCGTTCGATGCGCCGTGCGCCGAGCACAACCCGTGCTCCCTGCGCGCCCAGAAGCCGCGCAGCCGCCATGCCCAGTCCGCTGCTCGCTCCGGTGATGACTATGACTTTGTTTTCAATGTTTCCGCTCATGAATTTTCCTCGTGATGAAGTCGAAAGCCACTGTAGGCCGCGTGCCGCCACGGCACTAGCAGGCTGCTGCTTGATGGGGCGTCAATCGGAAGTTGATGCCGCCAGAAAATTCTCGGGAGGACTTCATGTCTGTCATTGACTTTCGTGCCATCGAGACCCTCGCGAGGGCCGTTGAGCTTGGTAGCATCCGGCGCGCAGCCGCGGCGCAGGGCGTTAGCCCTCAGGCTGCGAGCCAGGCGATTGCGGCGCTGGAGGAGCGCCTGGGTGTTCGCCTGTTGCATCGCACCACGCGCAGCATCACGTTGACGCACGAAGGCCAACAATTTATTGAGGCGACACGGCCTGCGCTGGACGCGCTGGAGCGTGCCATCGGCGGCGCCCGAACGGCCAAGGACGCGATCGCCGGGCCATTGCGCATCGTCGCGCCGAAGTATTCCTTCGTGCCGCTGCTCTGGCCGCTTGTCGACGAATTCTGCCGGCGCCATCCGCAGGTCCAGCCGGACATCAAGCTGGACGACCGCATCGGAGACTGGGTCCGGGACCGTGCGGATGTCGGTTTCAGGATCGGTTCGCCGCCCGAAGACTCGGTTGCCGCGCGCCGGCTCTTCGCCATGCAATTGATCGTCTGCGCGGCGCCTTCGTACATCGCGGAGCACGGCGCGCCGGCGTCGATCGAGGAGCTGTCTGCACACCGTTGCAGCGTCTTCCGTCATCCCGGGACCAATCGGGTATTGCCTTGGCTGCTGAAGGTCGGCGGCGAAGTGGTTTCGCGCGAAGTCGCGCCCGCGCTTTCGACGAACGATGCGCAGCTGGAGACCGAGGCGGTTCTCGCGGGCCATGTCATCGGGCTCGTTTCGGGCCTGTCGGCAGCGCCGTTGATCCGCTCAGGCAGGCTGGTGCCTTTGCTGATCGAGCACGCGACGGATCACATGAGCGTGCACGTCTACTATGGAAGCCGCACGGCGCTACCGTCGCGCGTCAGGGCGTTTGTCGACCTTGCCGTGGAGCGGCTGGCGCACTCCACGGACCATGTGCTGGACCTCGGCGAACTTGGCGCAGCGCAGGTTAAAGGCCTGAGGAAGGCACGGCGGCGATGAACGCGCCGGTTCAGTGGTCCAGCATCGCCATGGCCGACGGTGCGTAACGATCGCCGGCAATGACGAAGGACTCGAGCAGGGCGCGGATGCGTGCGAGCTCTTGCACGGTCAACTTGATCTGGCCGGCGGCCAGGTTCTCGTGCAGGCGTTCAGTGCGACGTGTGCCGGGGATGGGAACGATCCACGGCTTCTGCGCCAGGACCCAGGCGATCGCGAGTTGCGACGGTGTCACGCCGCGCTCGGCCGCGATCGTGGACACGGCTTCGACCAGCGCGATGTTCTGCGCGCGGTGCTCCGCGGAGAACCGGGGGTTGGCCGCGCGCGCGTCGCCTTGCTCGAAAGTGGTCTTGAGATCGACAGCGCCCGTCAGGAAGCCGCGCCCCAGCGGGCTGTATGCGACAAAGCCGATGCCGAGCTCCTCGAGGACCGGGAAGATTGCCGTTTCCGGATCGCGCTCCCAGAGCGAGTATTCGCTCTGGACGACCGAAACCGGCTGCACTGCATGGGCGCGGCGGATCGTTGAAGCGCCCGCTTCCGACAGGCCGAAGTACTTGACCTTGCCGGCCTTGACCAGCTCCGACACCGCACCGGCCACGTCCTCGATCGGAACGGCCGGGTCGACGCGGTGCTGGTAGAAAAGATCGATGACGTCGGTGCGCAGGCGCTTGAGTGCGTCTTCGCAGACTTGGCGAATTTGCTCCGGCCGGCTGTCGAGGCCGGTCACGGCGGGACGGCGCGTCGGATCGATGCGAAAGCCGAACTTGGTGGCGATCGACACCTTTTCGCGAACGCCCTCGAGTGCCTCGCCGAGCAACTCTTCGTTGTCGAAGGGCCCATAGACCTCCGCCGTGTCGAAGAACGTGACGCCAGCGTCGACGGCTTCGCGCAATACGTGCAAGCACGCGTCGCGGTCTGTCGCGCCATACGCACGGCTCATGCCCATGCAGCCCAACCCCACGTTGGAGACTTCAAGTCCGCTGCTTCCCAAAGTTCGCTTCAACATTTCATGTTTCCTTTTTCAAAATTCAGTTTGCGCGCACGGACTTGGCCATCGGCTTCACCATCCCGATGTTCGCGCCACCGTCGACCGGAATGACCGCGCCAGTGATATGTGCCGCCATGGGTGACGAGAGAAAGAGAATCGCGTTCGCGATGTCCGAAGGCAACCCGGCACGCCCCAACGGAATCTCCGCTGCCTGAGATGACCAGAAGGCCTCGTCGTTCGAATCCACAAGGCGTGGCGTTCGGGTGAGACCGGGCGCCACCACGTTGACGCGGATCCCCCTGGGCGCCAGATCCTGGGCCGCTCCGCGCGCGAGATGGTGCAGCGCCGCCTTGGCCGACGCGTAGGCAAGAAGTTCTCCGCCGCGCACCCATTCACCCGCCATGGAGCCGACCAGCACGATCGACCCGCCGGGCGTCATCAGCGGGCTGCCGAGTTGGATCGCCAGGAACGCGTGCTTCACAACCAGATCGAACTGGCGCTGCCAGCTCTCGTCGTCGAGTGTGGCCAGGTTGCGGCCGACGCCCATGCCGACGACATCCACGATGCCATCCAGGCGCCCGCCGAAGGCGGCTTCGGCGGCGGCAAACACTTGCTCCATTCCCGAGCGCGACGTGACGTCCGCGACGCACGCCGCACCACGGGTGGCGGCCGCAACTTCGCGCGCGCGAGTCTCGTCCATGTCGACGCACAGGACATGCGCACCTTGCTGCGCGAGCGCATGCGCTGAGTTCTCGCCGATCCCCTGACCGGCGCCGATCACAACAAACACCTTGTCGTCCAGGCATAGCGCCTTCGAGAACTCGGGAATATTCGGACTTTGCACGTTCACTTTCGGGGCCTCAAAAACCGGCGATTGTGCAAGTGCGTCCGTCGTGCGACCAGCAACATCTTTCGATGCCGCCATCTGATTTTCAAGCGGAACAGGGGCGCTTCCAGGGATCGCAAATTCCGATAGCGGCATAAGTACTTGTAGGTGTTCGGCAGCGTAGTGCGTAGCTAGACTCCGCCCGGCGCGAAAGCACAACGCGCAGATTCCACACAAGGAGACCGAATTGAACAATCTTCCGCGCTCGAACACATGGTCGCGACGACGCGTGTTGTCGGCCGCAACCGGACTGGCCACAGTGAACCTCGCCATGCCGTCGCTCGCGCAGTCCTATCCGAATCGGCCGGTCAAGGTCATCGTGGGGAATCCGCCTGGTGGAATCAACGACACGGTCATGCGCGCGGCGGCCATCGACGCGGAAAAGAAGCTCGGCCAGCCGATCATCATCGACAACAAGCCGGGTGCGGCAGGTGTGGTGTCGTTCCTTTCGGCCAAGAACGCGGCGCCGGATGGCTACACGATCGTGCTCACCACGCCGCCGCTGTGGCGGCAGCCGATCTTCGAAGATGTCTCCTACGACCCGATCAAGGACTTCACCTACATCATCAACTTCGCGGAGAGTGTCTTCGCGATCGTCGTGCGCCAGGACTCGCCCTTCAAGACCTGGGCGGACGTTCTGGCCTATGGCCGGGCCAATCCCACGGGTGTGTCCTACGGAGCGCCTCCAGGCACGAACCAGACCGGCCACATCCTGATGGAAGGCGTGGCGCGCAAGGAGCGCATGCAGTGGGAGCCCGTTGGCTTTAAGGGAAGCAGCGAGAGTGTGACCGCCTTGCTCGGCGGGCACATCGCGTTTTCGATGGAACCCGTGGTGGGCGTTAGCGCGATGCTGCGCTCGGGCAAGGCCCGCGCACTGGCTGTCGCGACCACGAACAGGCTCAAGAGTTGGCCGGACGTGCCGTCGTTCAAGGACTTGGGCTACCCGGTCACCGTCGAGAGCCCCACTGGCCTCGCCGGTCCGGCGCACATGGCGCCATCGATCGTCAAGACGCTGCACGACGCTTTCAAGTTCGCACTGGACCAGCCGACGTTGAATGCGGTGCTGTCGCAGTCCGACCAAGTGCCGCGCTACATGAGTTCCGCCGAATACACGAGCTACGTGGCGCGCGCGGCCGTCGAGCAGCGCGATCTCCTGGTCAGCTACGGGATGGCGAAGAAGCGCTAACCGCGGCCAGGGCTCTGCAACGATGCAACGCAGTAACGACTACTCGCCGGCCAGGGTCGCCGACAGACTCGCCATACAGGATCTCGAATATCGTTGGTGCCGGGCCGTCGATCGCCGCGACTACGCGGCCATCCCGGAGCTGTTCCACCCCGACGCTTACGACGACCACGGCGCCTATAAGGGCGACGTGACAGGATTGATCGAGTGGCTGCGGGCGCGGCACCAATCGGTCATGTTCTCGATGCATCAGATGACAAATGTCCTGGTGGATTTCGCGGACGACGACAACGCGCTGGTCGAGATCTATCTCACCGTCGTGCAACGCTACGCGCCTGGACACGCTGGCGGCATGGCGGAATTCGTCAGGACGCCGATGGGCGACCACAGCCATGTCGATCTTGTCTCAAGGGCACGCTACGTCGATCGGGTGCAGCGGCGCGACGGCGCCTGGAAGGTCCTGAAGCGAACGTTTGTGCCGGAGTGGCGCCAGATCACAGCGTCGGAGATCGAGGTCGGCGGCACGAGCGCCGCTTCACCCGCCCGTCGCGGCCTGGACGATCTTGTCTTCATCGAATGCGCCGCGATGGGGATCGCGCATTCCTCCGTAGAGGGTCAACCATGAATGCTCTGTTATCTCAGGCACGGGATGAGGTCGTCATACTGGACATGTCGGACTTGCGGCACCCGAATGTCGAAGTGCGCCGCTCTCTCGGCCGCCAGCTCGTTCGGGCGTGCACCGAGGTGGGCTTCTTCTACATTGTCAACCACGGCATTCCCGAACCCCAGATCGAGGGCATGTTTGAGCTGAGTCGCTCGTTCTTCGAACTTCCAGCGGAAGAGAAGCAGGACGTCTCGATGGCGAAGAATGAGTTCTTCAGCGGCTACCTGCCAATGAAGATCTCCGGAGATGCGGCGCTGAAGGGAACGGCAATGGAAGCGTTCCACGCGTGGATTGACCCGCCCGCCGGTCACACCCAGCGCTTCGCCGGGAAAGTCATGAACGATGCCAACGTCTGGCCAGGAAGAATGCCGGCGATGCGCGCGGACGTCGGGCGATACGTCGACGCGGTGAGCGGCCTGACCCGCGACCTGCTGCGGATCGCGGCGCTCGGCCTCGAACTGGAGGAGTCCATATTCCTTTCGTATTTCGAATCGCCGCTTTCGCTGCTTCGCTTGATCCACTACCCGCCGCAGCTACCGTCGGACGAGGTGGACGGTCGGTTCGGCATTCGTCCGCACACGGACAACTGCGCGCTGACGCTTCTTCTACAGGACGACACGGGTGGCTTGCAGATCCTCGGCCGGAACAAGGAGTGGGTGGATGTCACACCCATCCCCGGAACTTACGTCATCAACATCGGCGAGACGATGAAGCTATGGACGAACGGACTGTTCAAGGCGACGCCGCACCGCGTGATCAACCGTTCGGGCAGGCAGCGCTATTCGATCGCATTCTTCATGAACGCTGACGACGACGCACAGATCGCGCCAATGCTGCAGGCGGCACCGAACGGTGCGGTTGAGCCGGTGTTTCACTCGACCGTCGCACTGGACGAGGGGGCGACTGCAGGTGAGGTGCTGCATCGTCTTTATTCGCGAATCTATCCGACGCTCAATTCGAGCCATTCCACCTGACCCGCACACCCACCGGCCCCGACATGAACGAATCCACAGTGAGGCAGCGCATGGCGCTTGAGATACGTCGCGAGATCGAAAAGCTTGGCGCGCGATTCGATGAAAGCGTCAACAACGCGACACGCCGTCTGTTCGCCGGTCGTGCGGAGATCAACACAGTCTCGATCGAGGTCCGTGACTTGGCCTATGGTTCGCATGAGCGAAACCGGATCGACTTGTTCAGCGCCGGTGGCGAGAACCTGCCAGTCGTCCTTTTCGTTCACGGCGGCGGATTCAACGCCGGCGACAAACGCTCGACCGACGACTTCTATGCGAACGTGGGCCGCTACTTCGCATCGAGGGGCTTTCTGGGCGTGACGATGAACTACCGCCTTTCGTCGACCGACTCCTGGCCTTCCGGGCAGGACGACTTGGCGGCGGCGATGCGCTGGCTCTCCGTCAACGCCCACCGCCATGGAGGCGACCCGTCGCGCGTGGGCCTGGTCGGACAGTCGGCCGGCTGCTGCCACATCGCCGGCTACCTGTTCGGCCAAGCTGCGGATGGCGCGCTCGTGCACAACGTGAGGGCCGCAGCGCTGATGAGCGGGTACTACGCCGTCAAGCCACCGTTGGCGCCGGGGCATCTGGCGTACTTCGGAGCCGATGACAGGCAGTACCGGGAGCGCTCGCCGGTAACGCATGTTGCGCGCAACGCCGTTCCCCTGCTGCTCACCATCGCCGAGTTCGATTTGCCGCAGTACGCGCGTCAGACGCTCGAGTTCGCGATTGCGCTGACGCAGGAGCGAGGTGTTTGCCCTCGGTTGCAGTGGCTTGGCGGGCACAACCACGTGTCGAACGCGCTGAGCCTCGGCTCCGTACAGGACGACGTCGGCGCGATGCTCGCCGAATTCTTCGGCTGGCATCTCGGTGTCCACGGCGAAACCGGGGCGACGTGATGAATGTCAACGCGGACGATCGTCGGCGTGAACTCTTGGCCGCACGCTACGGCGGCACGGCGTCAGAAATGACCGGTGACGGGCCATGGAACGCGGTGCTGGAAAACCTGATGTCCAGGCACTCGACCCGTGCGTTCTCGGCAGATCCCGTGCCGGAAGATCATTTGCAGGCCATCGTCGCCGCCGCGCAGTCGGCGTCGACTTCGTCCAACCTCCAGTGCTGCAGCATCGTTGCAATCCAGGACGCCGACCGCAAACGGCGCGTCGCGGCGCTGGCTGCGGACCAGAAGCACATCGTCCAGGCGCCGCTGCTTCTCGTGTTCGTTGCAGATCTCTCGCGCCTTCGCAGCCTGGGTCGCCAGCACACAATGCCGGTGGAGGGCCTGGACTATCTCGAGAGCCTATTCACCGGGTTCGTCGACTGCGCTCTGGCCGCGCAGAATGCGGCCGTCGCGGCCGCGTCGCTGGGGCTGGGCACGTGCTTCATTGGCGCGCTTCGAAATGCGCCGAAGGCCATGGCGTGCGAACTGAACCTGCCGCCGGAGGCCGTCGCGGTTTTTGGGCTGGTGGTAGGCGAGCCGGACCCGGCACGATCAGGCGGCGTGAAGCCGCGGCTTCCCATGGCCACCGTCCTGCATCGCGAGCGGTATACGCCGCCTGACGAGGCGACATTCGCGCGCTACGACGAAACGATGCGAAGCTTCCACGTCGCTCAGGCGATGCAGCCTGCTGACTGGAGCATCAAGAGCCTCGAGCGCGTTGGCTCGCCAGAGGCGCTAAGTGGCCGGCAGAACCTGCGCGATGAACTGATGCGTTGCGGCTTCTCGCTCAAGTAGGCGGCTGGCGCTTGCGCCACCCGGCGAACTGCGGAAATCTTCGCGCGATCAGCGCGCCGTCGAAATCCCACGCCAAGCACTGGCCCATATGCGGGCCCGGCTTGTCGTAGGCATAGACCGGCACACCTTCGTCCCGCTTTTGCTGGTTCCGGTAAGGCATCATGGTTTGGAAGGCCACCGTGGCGATCGCATACAGCAACTCGCGCACGTGCGTGCACCCCCCCACGCCGCCCATCGCTTCCTCCACGACCTTTCGCCAGCCGGCACCGCAGCTGGCGCCGACCAGCCGGGCCATTGGCTGTTCGGCGGCCGGACATTCCGCGAACGGGGTCTCGCTCATCGCCGCCACGGCGTCGCACACCGTCATTCGGTCGTCCAGGGTCAGGCGAACGAGCATGTGGTGAATGGATTGGCCGGCATCCCGGTGCCGGCCGTCGGGGTTGGTCGTGGCGTAGGTCTTCCTGTCGACCAGCTCCCCTTCGATGTCCCACAAGTCGTCGGCGCGCAAATAGCCGCGGGTGGTAATTTGCCGCGTGTGGATCAGGTGGCGCCCGGCGGGTGCCGGCAAGTCAGTCATGTCGCCAGGTCAGGCCGGCACGTTGCTATTGCCCGGAATGAACTCTTTCCAGTTCGTGCCGATAGGGGCTGATTCGTGAATTCCGTGCAGGTGCGCGACCGACTGGGTCGCGCTGCTCGGCACTTCGCCGCGCTCGGACTGCGCGCACATCTTCAGCAGCGAGCGGTACAGCATCGCGATGCCGACGTCCGGCGCGCACAGCATTTCCTTGTCGCGCGGCCGGATGGTGCCCGCCGTCACGCCGACAACGGCGTCTTCCAACGTCAGCGTGGACAGACCGGAGAAGCTGCCGTTCTTCATGGAGGCGCGGTCCTGGTGCCACTTGTTTTCTTTACTCATGCGGCGCGGGGTTTCGTATGCGGTCCTGGAAAAACCGTGTTGGTCCAGAAGCTCCGCCGTCCGGCCGACGAGCTCGAGCTGTTGGGTACGCAGCGGCTCCTCTCCGAACTTGCGGTCGCCGTCCCACCATAGCGTGATGAACGCGGACGTTTCGTCGTTCAGCGGCACGACGCCGGTCGCTTGATCCCCGTTCGGGTTGAGAACCCAGAAGGGCAGCATGAATGGCGCGATCCGGATCTGCGCCTCTCCGTTGACCTCGCGAACGGCGGAGTAGTACATGCCGAAGTCGGTCGCCTCCGCACCGATGACTGGAGCAACATCGAAGGCCATGTGGCTGGTCTTCGTTGCAAAGTTCAGTGAGCTGGTTGCCGCGCGTTCGAGAAAACTCTTGTGCAACACAGAAAGATGCGCACTGTCGATCAGGCCTTCAATCAATTGAACGTAGTTGCAGCCGATGACCGACCGCGTGTGCAGCCGCATAGAGGTGTCCGCGTTCATCCACGGAAAGTCCGGTAGCGGCGGCGGGGTGCCTTCGCCCAGGTAAGCCCAGATGAGCCCGCCAGCTTCGCGAACCGGATAGGCCTTTGCCTTCAGCCGCGATTTGAACGCCGAGTCGATGACGTTTGGCGTTTCAAGCACATGACCTTCGGTCGAGAAAACCCAGCCGTGGTAAATGCAACGAATGCCGCCGGATTCAACGCGCCCGATGCTGAGCGACGTTGCGCGGTGCAGGCACAGCTCGTCTAGCAGGCCCACCTTGCCCGACCCGTCACGGAAGGCCACAAAGCTCTGCCCGAGCAGGTCGACCTGCAGCGGATCACCATCTGGTTCCGGCAAGTCTGAGCTGGAAAGCGCGGGCATCCAGTGATGCCGCATGGCCTTGCCCATGGGTGTTCCCGGCCCGACGCGGCACATCCGGTCGTTGTCTTCTTTTGAAAGCATAGTTTTTTCCTTAGGACTTCTTCGCGAAGCCGTACTTTGCGAGCAGGCCGCGCTGCTCGATCTGGGCCTTGATCGCAAACTGCGTGTAGTCAGTGGAGTTCAGGTATTGGGGTTTCTGACCGGCCTTTTCCATCAGCGCGATGAACGCCGGTTGCTCTGTGGCAAAGTGAAACGCGTCCTGGATCTTCCGCACCAGCTCCGGGGGCATCTTGGCCGGGCCGCTGATGCCGAACTGGCTGTTGATAGAAACTGGGTAGCCCAACTCGCGCGCCGTTGGAGTGTCCGGGAAATTCGCGACCCGCGCGTCCGTGGCCATCGCCAGCACACGGACGTTGCCCGCCTGGATCTGACCCAGGGAGCCGATGATCGTGTCCGTCGAGAAGGTGAGCTGGCCGGACAGGAGCGCGGTGACGCAGTCGTTGCTGGCCCGGAACGGCACCGGCGTCCATTCGACCTTCTCGCGGGACGCGATCTCGGCCGTGAAGATGTGCGCGCTGTTGCCAAGGCCTGACGGAGCACCGTAAGACACTTTTTCCGGGTTCGCCTTGCACCAGGCCAGCAGCTCGGCCCAGGTTTTGAACGGGGAATTTGCGGGCACCATCACGGCGAAGTTGATGCCGCCGATGCCGGCGATCCAGGTGAAATCCTTGACACCTTCGTAGCCGACGTTCTCCAGGATGGGTTGCCGGATCGTGCTGAGGCCTGAGATCACCAGCGTATAGCCGTCAGGGGGCGCATTGCGCGTCTGCATGAAGGCGGGCGTACCGCCAGCGCCCGATTTGTAGTCGCAAATAATTGGTTGGCCAAGCTTCTTCTCGGCTTCCACCGCGGCGACGCGCCCGACGGCGTCGTACATGCTGCCAGGCGGGCTGGGGATCAGCAGTTTGATCGGCTTGCTGGGGTACGCGCTTTCCTGCGCGAAGCTGCCCACGGAGCCGGCCGCCACAAGCGTGGCCGCCAGCTTGCCGAAGCCGCGCCGGGTGATCGCGTGCTTTTCGCTGTCCTGGTTCATGTCTTGTCTCGTGGTTTGTGCGGCGGACACATCGCGTGTCGCTCAGTTTTCGTGCGGGGACGGGCAGGGGAGAGTCTAGGAAGTGCGTTCTCCGAAGAGAAGCAAAAGTTATGGATGACGCTATCGGAATTGTTTATGGCGAGGCCTCCGCGGCCATGACCAGAGCGGCCATGGCGTCACCTCCGACATGGATGTGCCGGCGCATGGCTTCTTCGGAGCGCGCCTGGTCGCCGTTGCAGATGGCATCCACGATGTGCTGGTGTTCAGCGTCGGATGCGGCAAGGCGGCCTGGCTGGTCGAAGCCGCGCTGCCGGTACGCGGCGAGTGCGCGGCGCACGCTGCGCACATGCTGCACCAAGACGCCATTGCCGCTGGCGCGGTAGATCGCCTCGTGAAGCAGCGCGTTGGCCTCGTAGTAGCTGGCGCGGTCATTCGCTGCCGCGCAGGCGGACGCCGTCGTCAACGCGTCCTTCAACGCGCGCCGCTGCGTGGTGCTGGCGCGGCGGGCCGCGAGGCGGGCGAGCGTGGCTTCGAGTTCGCACAGGGCTTCCAGCGTTGCGATAAGTTCACTTGCCGTGGCGCGCCGCACGGAGATGCCGGCACGCGGCGCGATGTGAACCAGGCCCTGCGCGGCCAGCACCAGCAGTGCTTCGCGTACCGGCGTGCGCGACGACTGGAAGCTCGCGGCAAGTGCCTTCTCGTCGATGGCGCTTCCCGGAGGCCGGGAGCCGGACAGGATCTCGTCCTCCAGCGCGTGCCGGATCCTGTCCTGCATGCTGCCGAACGTGATGGAGGATGCCGGATCGCGGTAGAAGAAGTTGTCCACGGCGGTGCTAGCGGCCGGTGAACTTCGGCGTGCGCTTTTCGAGCCAGGCGGTGCGGCCTTCCTTCAGGTCGGCGGAGTCGCGCGCGATGTCGCAGTCTCGGGCAATCCGTCCCATGTCGGCGGTGCCGCGCGCGATACGATTGAGATGTCGCTTCATGCCCAGCAGGGCGAGCGGTGCCATGCCCGCGATCGTGGCCGTGAGCGTGTCGACGGCTGTGCCGAGTTCGCCCGGCTCCAACAGGTGCGTGAGGTAACCGATGCGCAGCATCTCTTGCGCGTCGATGCGCTCGGCGGTGAGGTAAAGGCGCTTCGCCGCGTTCAGGCCCATGCGTTCCACGTAGCGCTGCAAGCCGGTGGCGTAATAGTGCAGGCCAAGGCGTGCCGCCGGGTTGAACATGTCGGCGCTTGTGACGCCCATGCGGAAGTCGCAGGCGAGGGCCATGTCCATCGCGCCGCCATACACGCCGCCTTGAATGACCGCAATGGTCACGGGGCGTGCCAGCTCCAACGCATCCACCATGGTGCCGAAGCCCACGGTGAGCTTCTGACCAACCTGGCCGACATCGAAGCCGCTGCAGAAGTACTTGCCGCCGGCCTGCAGGCGCAGGACCAGCACTTCGGGGATCGCGTTGACGGCCGCGATGTGTGAGTAGACGGCGTCCAAGTCGTCCGGCGTCAGCCGGTTGGCCTTGTCGGGGCGTTGCATGGTGATCGTGGCGACGGCGCCATCCACGAAGAGTTTCGGGGAATCGTTCATGTCACCACCTCCGCAGCGCGCATCTGCGCTATGTCCTGGCCCTGGTAGCCGAGTTCCGCCAGCAGTTCGTCGCTCTGCTCACCCGGGTCCGGCCCCGCGTGGTGGAACGTCTCGGGAAACGGGAAGCCCGAAAGGTTGATGGGCGAGCGCACAAGCTGCATCTCGCCCATGACCGGATGGATGGCCGGTCGGGTCATGCGCAGATGCCGGGTTTGGGGATCCTCGAAAGCCTGGGCGATGGTGTAAACCGGGCCGCACGGAACGCCGAGCGGGGTGAGCCGGCCAACGAGTTCGGACACGGTGAAGCGGGATGTGGCGCGGTTGAGGTCCGCGTTGAGCGCGTTCCGGTTGGCGAAGCGGTTCGCGCGGCCAGCGTATGTGGGGTTGGTCGTGAACTCTGACGAGTCGAGTGCCTGGCACAAGTGCTGCCACATGCGTTCGGTGGTCGCCGCGATGTTTACCTGGCCGTCCTTGGCGCCGAAGGTCCCCATGGGCGCGAAGGTCGGGTGGTAGTTGCCCTCCTGCACAGGCACCTCGCCCGAGACGGTGTAGCGGGCCGCCTGGAAGTCTAGTTTGCTCAGCATACCCTCCAGGAGGGACGTGTGGACCCATTGCCCTTCGCCGGTGTTGGCGCGGTGAAGCATCGCGAGCAGGATGCCCTGCCCCAGGAACATGCCCGCCGTGGTGTCCGAGATGGCGATGCCGACGCGCGTGGGCTTGGTGCCGGGTTCGCCGGTGACCGACATCAGCCCGCTCATCCCCTGCATGATCTGGTCGACGCCGGGCCGTTCGGCGTAGGGACCGCTCTGGCCGAAGCCGGAGATGCTGGCCAAGATGATGTCCGGCTTCACCTCGCGCAGTTGCTCGTAGCCCAGGCCGAGACGAGCCTTTACGTCGGAGCGGAAATTCTCGACGACAACATCGGACTGCAGGACGAGACGGCGCAACACTTCCGCACCTTCGGGCGACTTTAGATCGACGCAGAGGCTGCGCTTGTTCCGGTGCATGTTCTGCTCGTCTGGAGCCCGGCGTTTGCCGGTGACTGAGCCGCGGTTCTGCTTTGGAGGCGCATCGACGCGGATCACGCGCGCGCCCCAGTCGGCCAGCAGGCGTACGGCAACCGGGCCGGCGCGCGCAATCGAAAGGTCCAGCACGGTGTAGCGGGACAACGGCAAAAGGAGATCTTTTGTCATGTGTGTATCAACAGGTCGATCTGATATTTTTCGGAGTGCCGGGAAACCGGCGCAGGTGCTTCTGCGTTGTGAAAGCAATGCGGGTCAGCGCTTCTGGGCCATGCCGTAGCGGATCAGCAGTTCCCGTTGCTCGACGTTCGACTTCGCGGCGAAGTTCGTGAAGTCCGTCGTGCTCATGTAGCGGGGTCGTTGGTCGGACTTGTCCAGGAGCTCCGTCATGGCCGGTTGCTCGAGCGCAAACTTGAACGCGTCGTGCAGCGTCTTGACGATCTCGGGCCGCATGCCGGCCGGCCCACCAATGCCGATCGGACTGTCGATCGACAGCGGGTACCCCAGGTCGCGCATCGTCGGCACGTCCGGCCAGCTCTTAATGCGCGAGTTTGAAGCGATCGCCAGGTAGCGCGCCTTGCCAGCCCGCACAAACGGGCTCGAGCTGATAACCGTGTCGATTGAAAACGTGAGCTGACCACCGAGCAGCGCGGTCATGCTCTCGCTGCTTCCCTTGTAGCCGATCGGTTGCCAGTTGACGTTCTCCTTGGTCGTCACAGCAACGCCGAACATGTGCGCGCTCTGCCCCAGGCCGGGCGGCGTTCCGTAGGACACCTTTTCCGGGTTCGCCTTGCCGTAGGCCAGCAATTCGCCCCAGGTCTTGAACGGCGAGGTGGCGGGGACGACAACGGCGAAGATGTTGTCGATCAGATTGAGGATGAAGGTGAAGTCCTTGATCGGGTCGTAGGCGACCTGCTCGAAGACGGGCTGGCGCCACAGGCTGGGGTTGATGCCACCAACGGTGTAGCCGTCGGGTGCGGCGGCCTTGATCTGTATGAAGCTGGTGACGCCAGCGGCACCCGGCCTGTTCTCGATGATCACAGGCTGCCCGAGCTTCTTCTCGGCTTCGATCGCCAGCACGCGCATGACTTGGTCGGTAATGCCGCCGGGAGGAAATCCGATGATGAGGCGGATCGGTCGAGTCGGGAACTTCGTCTGGCCCTGGGCGAACACAGCGGGAGCTGCAAGCTCGCTCGCCGTCGCGGCCAAAGTTACCAGTGCCTGGCGTCGGGAAATCGGGGTGTGGTTCATCGTCGCGTTCTACTCACGCCCGGGAATTTGAGGCGTTTGGCGAGCGTCTCCTTGCCGCGCAGTCTAGGAGGCTCTAGCCGGACGCATTTCGAAGAATTCCGATGGCTCCATCGCTTTTCCGGTTGCCCGCTCAAGCGCCGGACCCTTCGGTGCGACTCAGACGCGCGATGACGCGGTGGATCACCTTGCCCGACGACGTGCTGATGCTTTCATGGTCGAAAAGAAGATCTCATGTGCCGCGCAGCACGTTCATGACCAGGTCGCGGCTGAACGCGGCGTACAGCCGGCCGCGTCCGTCGCGACCATGATGTCTTACATGGACACCCACCGTTGTGCAAGTGGAAGTTGCGATGAAGGCAATCGGGTACTGGCTGCAGTCTTACATTCGGCCTTGGATGCAGGTTCAGCCTGCGGGCCCTGATGGAATTCGCCAAGAACTGCCTCATCTAGTCGTCGCGCTTTGAGTGCAAGACATTATTCAGGTTTGAGTTCTTGCGGTCCGACCTGTCGTGCCATCATCTCATCATCAACCTGCGCAACCTGCGGTGCACTCTCATCGAACTAGTTCATTTTCGACTGTGGCCGGGCGCTGACGTAACCCGGTTGGTAGGCTTGGCCATGAGCCAGAATCGCCCACGCGGTGCGTGCCATCTTGTTGGCTAATGCGACGACCGCGACATTGGCATGACGCCGCTTGCTCAGTTCTTCAGCCCGGGGGTTCGGTTTCCTCGATGTGAACAACACCGATCTGGCACCATGAATCAGTAGTGTGCGCAGGTACGGGTCTCCGCGTTTGCTGATCGCGCCCAACTGAATCTTGCCACCGGTTCCGCGCTGTTGCGGCACCAAGCCTATGAACGATGCCAGTTCGCGCCCCGACTTGAAGGTACGCATATCACCCACGGTGGCGACCAATGCGCTCGCCGTCAAGGGGCCTATGCCCGGGATCGCCAAAAGGCGGCTTCGTCGGTGGTGACAAGAACGGCGACGGTGCCTTCTATCCGAATGTAGGTCGCTGGTTCGCGCGTCAGGGCATCCTGGCCGTGTTGCCCAACTATCGTCTGGCGCCCCACCATCCTTGGCCGGCCGTGGCGCAAGATGTCGCGGCGGTGATGACATGGGTGCGAGCGCACCTAGAAGAACTCGTAGGTCATACGTGCCTGTTCTCGTGCTGGGCCAATCGGCTGGTGCGAGCCACGTTGCGTCGTGGTTCTTTGACGAATCCGCGCGAGGAGGGAGCGCCTGGATGTGTCGGGCGTCATGCTCATGAGTGGCTTCTACCGGGCAGATGCA
Organism: Variovorax sp. P5_A3; assembly: GCF_056400665.1. Classification (NCBI taxonomy): domain Bacteria; kingdom Pseudomonadati; phylum Pseudomonadota; class Betaproteobacteria; order Burkholderiales; family Comamonadaceae; genus Variovorax; species Variovorax sp. P5_A3. Next base: position 292,642 of record NZ_JBFUKW010000006.1, read on the forward strand.
CCGCTGGCCGGCGGGCCGAAGGCGTACTTTGAAGACGACGCGTCTGTTTATGAGACCCGGTCGCCACTATCGCACGTCGAGCGTGTGGCAACGCCTCTATGGCTCAGCTTGGCAGAGCTCGATCCTGCGGTTCTCGCGGAGCAGACTTACGCCTTGGCTCGGGCCATCACGCTCACCCAAGGTCGGAGTCCAGACTTCTGCTTTTTTCGCGGTCACAACCACGTCTCGACCGTGCAGAGTCTGGGGTCGCCGCAGCAGGAAGTGGGCAATGAGATCCTGCGTTTCATTCGCGCGCACTCGCGGTAGCGTAGCGATTCCGCAGCCCCTTGCAAGTCTCGATGGCTGACCCTACGAGGGCTTTCCGGCCAATGGCACGATGGCGATGCGTAAGGTCGCGCTTGCCAGCCGCATCGATCGAAGAGGCCTGTATTCGTCGCTGTCCTGCCAGTCGAGAAAAGCCCGTGCCGATGGCCATTCCTGGATGAGCAGCGATTGAAAAGGGGGCGAGCCCTCTACCGATGATCCGCCGCGGGCCAAGACCGCGCCTCCACGTCTTCCGATCTGTTCGCGTGTTCCCAGTTGATAGGCCTTGAACTGGTCGGGATCGTGGAGCGCCGAGACTTCAACGATCACCAGCACCGCCTGATTTACTGCGCTTGTTTCAATCATCATCATTTCCGTTCCAATAATCTTCCATGGAAGATATAGGACGAAGGAGCCAGCGTCAATCGGGACTTGCAGGCCCGGCCTCGGTGTCTCCTGTTACGGGCTGACGGGCATATGCGCCGGCGAGCAAGGCCTCCAGCGTCGCCAAGGTCGTCGCGGTCTTGGCCGCCGGAAGCACCGCCAGCGTCGGTGCAACACCGGCGAGAGATTTGGCAATGGCCTCCTGAGCGAAATTGGCAGCCCGAACCCCCTTGGGCGTTAGCGCGATAACTCTGCGCAGCCGCGCACCCTTCGGAAGTACGCGCTTGACGAAGCCGGCTTCCGCAAGTCGCTCGACCTGCTTTGTCACTGCGCCAGAACTGACCAGAAGCGACTGAAAGAGATCTGTCGGACGCAAGGCGTAGGGTTCGCCGGACCGGCGGAGCGCCAGAAGAATTCGAAGATCGCCAGAGCCGATGCCGAATTCAGCTTGCGCCAAGTCCCTGAACTCCGCCTCGAATATCTGTGCGAGCTGCATGACGGCCCCCACTAATCGAAAAGCCGTCAGATCCAGGTCGGGGCGTTGTTCCTCCCATTGGTGAACCAGATTGGTGAGTGCGGGTTGGCTTGGGTTCGACTTCATCTCGATCCTGTCCTCGGCCAGCGGCTGGGCGTACATAGGATTCCTGATTGCAATGTGGCGGTCACCGGAGCACAGGGTACAGATTGTCCTGCTAGGCACTCCGCCACGGTATGAGCGACCGACTTGAAAGTGTATCGATCCGGCGAATCGGCCTGCTTGGAGATTAGGGTCATACCGATCCGGAGCGTCAATAGGGGTTCATCCCTTGACAGTCCACGGCGATCATATATCTTCCGCGGAAGATTGTAATTTCTTCCTGGGAAGAGTTCTGCCATTCCCCGTTTCACATCGACATCCTCAAAGGAGACAACCATGCTTTCCCACGAAGAGAACGAACTCATGTGCCGAGTCGGCAGCAACACGCCCATGGGCAAGGCACTGCGCCGCTACTGGGTACCCATCCTCTCTAGCTATCAGCTCCCGCATCCAGACTGCGACCCGGTCAAGGTCGAGATTTTTGGCGAGAAGCTCGTGGCTTTCCGAAACAGCGACGGGGTCGTGGGCGTGCTGGACGAGATGTGCCGCCACCGGTCCGCGTCACTGGCACTGGGACGCGTGGAAGGAGGTGGCATCCGCTGTCTGTTTCACGGGTGGCAGTTCGCCACGGACGGAAAGGTCCTGGAAACACCTTCGATTTCCGATCCGAAGTTCCGCGAACGCTTCAAGGCCAACGCATACCCCGTGCGGGAGGCGGGCGGGATGATCTGGACGTACGTCGGGCCGAAGGAGCAGGAGCCGCCGTTTCCGCACTGGCCCTACTTCGACTACCCCGATGAACGGCGCATATCTGTCACATTCGTCGTGCAGTGCAACTACGTCCAACTCCAGGAAGCACTGCTCGATTCGGCGCACCTGACAATCCTCCATCAGGACTCGTTCAAGCGAGCATCGGACATCGACTTCGTGGCAAACGTGAGCAGCGTTACCGTGGCGGCGGATCCCAAGGTCGAAGCGGAGGACACGGACTTCGGATTCCACTATGTCGCGCTGCGTCCGACGCAAACGGAAGAGGGCCTCAAGACCATGGCGCGCGTGACGAGTTACGTGGCCCCCTTTCACCTCTTGAACGCGAATGGCGACTTCGTCGGGATCATCGTGCCGATCGACGACCACAGAACCCTGCACCACTTCGTCTGGTGGAGCGATACCAAGGACATCGCGAACGAACCACACAAGTCGGCGCAACTGCGCTACGTCGGACTGGACGAAGACACGCTGCACAAGTGCGGGTTGCATCCCAAGACCTGGCACGAGCCGGGAATGCCGAATCGACTCAACAACTATCTCCAGGACCGCGAGTCCATGCGACAGGGTTCGTGGAGCGGCCTGCATGACTTCTTTCCGGAGGACTCGGCGATTCTGGGGTCCGGCGGTCCCATTCGCGATCGAAGCAAGGAAATGCTATCCCCGGGGGACATGGCGATCGTGCGTCTCTACAGGACGCTCTTGACCGTGGCGCGGCAGGTGCAGAACGGGGAGGAGCCAATCGGCCTGAATTCCGATCCCAGAAGGATCAAGGGCACCTATGCCGTGATTCCCAACGACCAGCCCTGGCAGACGCTGGTGCCGGATCACGTCCTGACCCGGGCTTCGCGGACTCCAAGGTCTGTGGCAGTCTGAAACGAGGCCCTGATGCGAGCAAGCGGAACCATCCCACGGAGAACACAACGATGACTGTCCTTTCGCCTACAGAGATCAAGAACCACGACACCCAGGCGCCAGAAATGGTGGTACGGCTCGGCAGCCACATCTCGGCAGCCGAGTTCGAACTCGAGCGCGAGCGGATCTTTGGCCGGGCATGGCTGATGGCGGCGCACACCGGCGACATCCCGGCCCACGGTGACTACATCACGCGCAGCTTTCATGTGCCGAAGGCCTCGGTGCTCATCGTCAGGGGAAGCGACGGGGTGGTGCGCGCATTTCACAACATCTGCAGGCATCGCGGCAATGCGCTGGTGCCGGTGGGCAGCGCAGGATCCAAGACGCGATTCAGCTGCAGCTTTCACGGATGGACCTGGAACAGCACCGGCGCGCTTCAGGGCATCACCGACCAGAGCCAGTTCGTCGACATCGACAAGGAGGCGCTCCATATGCTTCCGGTTCACTGCGAAGTCTGGAACGGGTTGATCTTCCTGAATTTCGACGCCGCGCCCATGGTGACGCTGAAGGAGTGGCTCGGTGAACTCGCCGATGGCTACGAAGACTACTTCGACAAGCAGCACAAGCTCTCAAGCCACCGCTTCGAACTGGAGGCGAACTGGAATCTCGGCGTGAATGCGTTCACCGAGGGGTACCACACGATGTACATCCACCGCAACACGGCGGGGGACTATCAGGGCGGTGCGTCGAACCCGCAGCGCCACCGGCCCTTCATGCAGTTCATGGAGCGGCACACGCGTTACTCGGCGCCGGCGAATCCGGACCACAAGCTTGCGCCGGCCGAGGAGCTCGCCTACCGCTTCGGATACAAGCTGCTGCCGGCGGCCTGCTTCGACAATGAGACCCTGCCGCCCGCGGTGAATCCTTCGCGCACACCGTACTGGCTTTTCGACGTCATTGAATTGTTTCCGAACATGGTGATGCTCGTAGGGCAGCACTATCGCATCGAGATCACCTTTCTGCCCATCTCGGCGAGCCGCACGATCGTCATCAACGAGACCTTTGTGTACAAGCCCGAAAATCTCGCGCAGCGAGCAAGCCAGGAACTCTTTCGCACCCGTGAGCGCGAGGTGGTTCGAGAGGACCTGAGCCTGCTCGAGGCTCAGCAGGCTGCACTGGCGACGAACGCCATGAGAGACGTCTACCTGTCGCGGCAGGAAATGGCGCTCGCGCATCATTTTAAGGTCCGCAAGGCAATGTTGGAGGCCTGAGAATGAATCAAGCAACTGAAATCGTCTTGGTGCCGCCCGGCTTCGAGGACCTGGCGTCTCTCGCCGCCGAGTGGAGTCTGCCGACCGAGCAGGCGCGCTACGAGAAGCGCCTTTCCACGGCGCTGCCCGCGCTGCGTTCTTTCTATGACGCCATCTATCCGCGCATGGAAGACGTCATGCGCTACTTGTCCGACGTGCCTGCCGATGCCTCAGCATCGCTGCCGCGGCCGACACGCTCGCTCTACCACTTGGCTCTGAGCTACTTCGAAGCGTCACACCCCATCGAACTCAAGTGGAAGGGAGTGGATCTCGACGATGCGTTTCCGGCGTCACGAATCGTCTACCAGGCGCCGAGCTGTTCGGAGGATTGACTCGCGATCACGCAGGCTATCGAGTCGATGCGTTGATTGTCCAAACCCGTCAACGGTGGCCGCTATCGATTGCCACGAGAAAGGTATCAGTTCAATGACCATCCCCGCCCTTGCTTTAGCGGGCGGGCGTGTAGCCGGCGATGTGCTCAGGCTGACGGAGCGTTTGCTGGCGCGAGTTTCGCCACGTCGCCCCTCAGTCTGGATTCGGAGAGTCGCTCTGGCGGCGTCCGAACAGCAACGTCTCTATTTCTTGGGCGGGCGTCACCGTCTGAGTCGAGTCCATTCGCTCCCCTTCCCTAGCCAATGGGTGAACAGATACCCATAGATTCGAACGCGGTTAACGTTCAACATCTCGATCTCGCAATTTGCAATGGTGCCCTGAGTAGCTACCGGGCGCACATCGAGCACTTCGCCATCGACCCATTTTTCGCCATTCCACCGTAGGCCCCAGACAAAAATAGACCCGACGATCTGCATCCGATTCCTACTGCCGGTGCATTGGTCGCATGTGTAACTCACAGGCTTGTCGTCTTTCTTGACGGCCAGCATCTTTGCCTTGAGCTCCTGCCCCTCTAGATACAGTTCCACATCTGCAATGACCCCGGTAGTGGAACGCTCAGGGTCGTCACTACTGGTCACCAACCATCTCCCAGCGTACGAAGTCGCGGCCGCCGGCAGGGCCTGCTGTCCTGAGGACGCAGCGGCATAAGCATGTCCGGGGACGACAAGTGTCGCGACTGCAACTGAAACTGCAACTGCCTTCAATTGATAAGTCCGCATGTTTTGCTCGCATTGATCAAATACTTGTCCAGCAGTAGAAGCGCTATGCCAAAGAGCAAGACAAACTGTCCAAATAGCCCCCAGTAATTCATCGAACTCGAAACACGAAACCCCTCATAAAGATCCTTATCGAATCCAGTTGTTTGAAGACCTTCAAAGGCCAGTTCGCCCTGCGGATTCAACCGGTCGATGCAACACACTGATGACTGCCGTAGGCAGAAGGAGTGTTGCAGATGGCTTACCGGACGCGGACCTACTACACAGACAGCCAGAAGGCGTTGATGTGGGAGCGATGGAGGCAGGGATGGACCCTCCATCACTCGATCGCGTTAATCCTCGGGCGAGCTCCATCYACCATYGGCCGCGAGATCAAGCGCAATGGTGGTCCGGGATGCTATCGAGCCACCCAGGCCGACCAGGGCAGCCTGGGATCGGGCTCGTCGACCCAAGCGCTGCAGGCTGGCYGAGAACCGGGACCTGGCGCGCATCGTCACGGAGAAACTTCGACTGCAATGGTCTCCGGAGCAGATTGCCGGGTGGCTCAAACACACTTACCCTTGCGACGGGAACTGCCACGTGTCACCCGAGACCATCTACCGCAGCCTGTTCATTCAAGCCCGCGGGGCTTTGAAGAAGGARCTGTTGCAGCATCTCAGGCGCACGCGGGGCATGCGCCRCTCGCGCCATCACACGCAGAAGACAGACGCCCATGGAAGAATCGTCGACGCCGTCTCCATCAGCGAGCGGCCAGCCACGATTGAAGATCGAGCAGTTCCTGGCCACTGGGAGGGCGACCTGCTCTTTGGAAGCGCCAACAGCCAGATCGCCACGCTGGTTGAGCGCCAAACGCGATACGTGATGTTGGTCAAGCTGGATGGCAAGGATTCYCAGACCGTCGTCAACGCACTCATCAAGAACGCCCGCAAGCTGCCACAGGAGCTCYACAAGTCACTGRCCTGGGACAGAGGCACGGAGATGCATGCTCACAAGAAGTTCACGTTGGCCACCGACATTCAGGTGTACTTCTGCGATCCGCAGAATCCATGGCAGCGCGGAAGCAACGAGAACACGAATGGATTGCTCAGGCAGTACATGCCGAAGGGCATGGACATCTCGGGGTTCTCACAGCTTCAACTCAACGCGATCGCGAGACAATTGAACGAG
>NZ_JBFUKW010000007.1:0-246441 GCF_056400665.1 Variovorax sp. P5_A3
TCGGGCACGAAGCGGCGCCAGTCGGGGCCGAGCACGGTTCGCAAGGCGACCACATCGCTGTGCGCAATGGCGTCGACGAAGGCCTGCGCCGCGGCATCGGGTGTCGGATAGGCCTTCTGCGCGAACGAAGATCCCGAGGCCAGCGACAGGGTGATCGCGACGGCCGCCGCCAGGGGCTTGAAGAGTGAGCTTTGAATGGACATGATCCGGCCTCTTGGGTGGATGGATTGCGTCATGTGGGCCTCCTGTCAGCGACGGCCGCCACCGCCGCCGCCTCTCCCGCCACCACCACCTCCACCGCCGCGCCCACCACCGCCGCCGCCCGCGCGCGCGCCGCCGCCCCCGCCGGCGCTTGGGCGTGCGCCGCCTCCGCCGCTCATTTGGGGGGCACCGCCTCCGGCGCTTGCCCGAGCGCCCCCTCCGCCATGGCTCTGCATGGATTGGCGGCTGGCATCGCCGCGGCTCGCCTGCTGGCGGGCCTGTCCGCCGGCGTCGCCTGCACCTCTGAGGGCGTTGTCGCCGCCGCGTCCGCCAGCGCCCCCGGGACCACCAACCCCGCCCGGACCGCCAACGCCTCCAGGACTACCGACACCTCCAGGACCGCCAGCGCCCCCGGGACGGCCTGGGCCGCCGGCTCCGCCGACACCTCCAGCACTGCCGACGCCTCCAGGACCGCCAACGCTCCCGGGTCCGCCGGGGCCCCCGGGTCCGCCAACACCCCCGGGACCACCAGCGCCCCCAGGACGACCAGCGCCTCCGGGCCCGCCAGCGCCTCCGGGTCCGCGACCCGCGCCACCTGCGGCGGCTTGGGCCCGATCCCTGGTCGCCGGGTCGTTGCGAAGCTGGTCGCGGCCCTGGCCCGGGTCCATGCCGCGTTGCTGCAACTGGGATTGCGCCTGCTGGCGTTGTGCATCGCGTCCGCGGTAGTCCCCGCGCTGGTCCGCGCCGGCCACGTTCTTCCCGAACTGCTGCTGGCTCGCCGAATCCCGATAGGGTACGCCGCGCCGGTTGGTCGCGTTGTGCTGGAAGTTCGTCTGGTTGGCGCTGATCTGCCGGCTGGCGTTGACGCTGTTGTAGCGGTTCACGTTCACGTTGACGTTGCCGCCGCCCCAATTGGCATTGCCCCAGAGCGCCGCGGTGGCTGCCACACCCACGCCGAACGCGATGCCGGTGGCGAGTGCGGCGCCGGGGTAGTAGTAGGGTGCCGGCGGGTAGTTGTATGGCGGGTACGCTGGATAGGGCCATGCGCCGTACACCACCGTCGGGTTGTAGGAGGGCACGTAGACCACCTGCGGATTCGTCGGCTCGATCTTGATCACCGTCTGCTGCGTCTGCGGCTCCTGCTCGACGATGACATTCTGTTGCTCGGAACTCTTGAGGCTGCCCGTCTTCTGCGCCTGGCCACGCAGCCGCTGCGCCGAGTCGAGCACATCCTTGGACGACGCCAGGAAGGCATCACCCAGGTTCTGCACCCAGTCCGGCCTGTCGCCCATCGTCTGCAGCACCTGCGGAAAAGCGACCAGCGACTGCACGCTGGGATCCCATGGCTGGTCGGCGACCAGCTTCAGCGCTGCATCGCCCTTCTGGTCCGGGTGGGCCTTGGACCATTTGGCCGCATCGGCGACATCCGCCGGATAGGTCGCGGCCATCAGCACCTGCGACAGCAGCGAATCGGGGTACAGCGCGATGGGCGCCATCATCTGATCGAGCTGCTCGCGGGAAAAGGTCGGCGCCTGCTGCGCGCCCGCCAGCGCCGTGAACAGCGCGGCGGCGAGCATGAGCGCGCGCCCGAAACGGATCATCAAGCCTTGCATGAGGCCTTCCTTTCTTGGGGGCAGTCGATCACGGGTTCAGTCATCAAAGAGGCAAGGCCTGTAGGAACGGATCGTCGATCCGGTTCTCGAGCGCATAGCGAACCAGTTCGGCGGTGCTCGATACCTGCAGCTTGTCCTGGATGCGGGTCTTGTGCGTGCTCACCGTCTTCACCGACAGGTGCAGCGCGTCGCCAATCTCGGCGAGTCGCTGGCCGGCGGCGACGCGACGCAAGACATCGAACTCGCGGTCCGTCAAGAGCATATGGCGTGGCGATTCCGTCGATCCGTTGAGTTGCTGCACGACCCGCTCCGCGAGGCTCTCGGTGACGTAGGCGCCACCTGCCGCCACCCGCCGCACGGCGGCCACCAGTCCCGTGGCCGCGATGTCCTTGGTGACATAGCCGTTGGCGCCGGCCTTGAAAGCCCGCATCGCATATTGCGCTTCGGCATGCATGCTCAGGACCAGCACGCGCACGCCGGGGAATTCGGTCCTGATGCGCCGCACCAGCTCGAGGCCGGTCATGCCCGGCATCGACAGGTCGACGAGCGCGAGGTCGAAGGGGTTCGCGCGAAGGAGTTCGAGCGCCTCGAAGCCCGTGACGGCCTCGGTCAAGCTCCAGCCGTTGCCGGCCGGATCGAGCACGCGCTTCAGTCCTTCCCGAACGATCGAGTGATCATCGACAAGTAGCAGTCGCAGCGTCGGCATGGCTGCGTTGGTCGAGACTGTCAAGGTGTCCCCTCCGGGTCCGGCCGCGAAACCGCCGCCTGGCTCGCGCTTGCCCATCTTCTGACTTTGACGCCAAACGCGAGTCTCCACAAGAGAGCGAGCCCCCGGGGCATTGGGACTGCGCCCGGTCGTGCGTTCGGAATATTCCTAATCCCGCAAGGCGCAATCCGCGGCTCAGCGGAGCCTTGGCCCGATGTTCAAGCGGCAGGCTTCGCCGCAAGCTTCGTCCCTTGCTGTCACCTTCCTTCCGCCAGCCAGGAGCGCATTTCCATGGACATCCTCCCCATGCGTGACACGCCGGTTCAATCGATCCATTCGCCCATGCGTGGCGCGACGCGCATCGCCGGCACCGACCGTGGCGAGTGGACGAGCCTGCACGAGGTGTTCGATCTCATCGGCGTGTCCGACGTCGATGTGCAGCAGATGCCGGTGCCATTGCCGGCCGTGCGTCGCCTCCGCGCGGGCGAGGTGGTCTACATGGAGGGCGCGCCGACCTCGTCCATTTATGTCATTCGCACGGGCACCGTCAAGCTCTTTCGGACTGCCGAGGATGGCTACGAGCAGGTCTTCGGCTTCGTTCGCCGGGGTGACATGCTGGCGTGCGACGCGCTCTCGGGCGAGCGCCACATGATGTCGGCGGTGGCCCTGGAGGATGCCAGCGTGCTTTCCATCGCGCTGTCCGACTTCTACGCGCTCGCGCAGCATCTGCCGGCCTTCGATCGCGGCGTCATGCGCGCCGTGAGTCATTCGATGATCGACCTGATCCAACTGTCCGACATGATGGCTGCCGTCGCGTCGGAAGTGCGGTTGGCAAGATTCCTGGTGGACCTGTCGCGGCGGATGTCGGCAAGCGCTCAATCCGCACGATCCCTTCGGCTGCAAATGACGCGCCGCGACATCGGCAGCTACCTTGGCGTGGCCCACGAGACGATCAGCCGCTCGTTCGCCGCATTGGCCGAGGCGGGCCTGATCGAGGTGGAGCAGCGCAAGGTCGAGATCCTCGATCCGGATGGGCTGCAGCACTACGCGCAAGGCACGCGGGCCCCCGTCAAGGCGGAGTTTCGCGCTCCGCAGGCGGCGTCGCGGCCCAGGCGCAGGCTGGCGCTCGCGGCCTGATCGAACCCCGCGGCGCTCAGGCCTTGGCTGAGCGCGCCGCGAGGGATTGCGCCATCGCAAGGTCCGCGATGCAGTCTCGCGCCTGCTGGAACTCGGTTCCCTTGTCGAAGTAGGCAAGGGCTCCGGCGTCGATGTGCTTTTTCCGCATCGATGCCCACCCGAATTGCGAAAACACGACCACCTTGATGTTCGGGTAGTGCTGCCTGACGTAGTGCAGGACATCGATGCCCCGGTCATGCCCGCGCAACTTGGCGTCCAGCACGATCAGGTCCGGCCGGCGCGATCCGATGGACGCCAGCGCCGTGGCCACGTCGCCGGCGTAGCCGACGATCTCGATGCCCGGCGCGGTCGTGAGGAGCGCGCCGAAGCTCTGCTGGATTGCCATGGAGTCGTCGACCAGAAGCACCTTCACCTCTGCACCTCGCGTTGGTCCGTCTTCATTCATCTTGCAGTCATATTGCCCTCGAACGCTGGTGCACGAGATGCGACTTCTCAATGATTCGGCAGAAAGAATCACGTTTTCGGGCATCCTACGGCGATCCGCCCCAATTTCTCGGAGTGGCCAACGATTCCATGGCTTCGTGGCTTGAGAACCTGTCGATCCGCAGCCGCATCATCCTGTTGATGATGGGGGTCGCGCTGCCTGTCGCGGCACTCCTGACTTGGCTCCTGGCCATCGACGTTCGCCGGACACGCGATGCCGGACATGAAAAAGTCTGGATCCTCGCCACGGGGACGGTCGCCGATCTCCAGCGCGTGCTGGACCGGTTCGAGTCGGTGATGGCGCGGGTGGCCGCACGCCCGATGGTCAGGGCTCTCGATCCCGCGCGCTGCGATCCGCTGGTTGCGGAGTACCTGCAGCTCAGCCCGATGTTCGTGGGGTACGCGGTGCGTGACGCGTGGGGCAATGTCGTGTGCCGCCACGAACCGGCGCCTGCTCCGTCGGCGATCGTCACGGACGCAGCCAGCGCCGAGCCTGCCTTGCCTGCCGGCGCGTTCGGTGTTAGCGACCTTTCCGTCGACGCCCGCACGGGCCGGAAGATCGTGGCGTTGAGCCATCCCGTTCGCGACGACAGAGGAAGGCAGATTGGCCAGTTGTTGATGACCGTCGATCTGGTGGCGCTGAACACGCATTTGCTCGATTCGACACCGGAACGCGCCGTCGTCACCGTCGTCGACCGGACCGGGGCTGTCCTCTTGCGATCGGCGGACCTCGACACCTTCATCGGAACGCGGCCGGCCGCTGGCGAGCCGGACCCTTCGAAGGGCCTGCGCGAAGGCTTTGTCGCGGCGAAGGGGCGTGACGGCGTGCCGAGGCTGCTTGCCTTCCAGACGCTTCCCCGCATCGGATGGCGGGTGGACGCGAGTCTTCCCGAGGACCAGGTCTTCGTCGACTACAGGGCCGCCATCACGCGAACCATCGGCATCGCCGTGGGACTGTGCCTTGCGCTGGGCCTGGCATGGCGCCTGGCGGTGCGCCCGCTCTATACCGTGATCCTGCGCGACATCACCGAACGCAAGAAGGCCGACCAGGACCTTCGCGCGAGTGCGTCGAAGCTCCAGGCGGCGCTGTCGAGCATGAGCGACGCGGTCTGCATATCCGATGTCGATGGCCGCCTCGTCGAGTTCAACGATGCGTTCGCCGGATTCCATGGATTTGCGGACAAATCCGGATGCAGCAGGATGCTTGCGGACTACCCGCGCATCCTGGAGATGGTCATGCGCGACGGTGGTCATGCGCCGCTGGAGGATTGGCCGCTCCATCGGGCTCTGCGAGGGCAGGTCGGGACCAACGTCGAGTACCTGTTGCGGCGCAAGGACACGGGAAGGAAGTGGATCGGCAGCTACAGCTTCGCGCCCATGCGCTCCGACAACGGAACGATCACCGGCGCCGTGATGACGGCGCGCGACGTGACGGCGATCAGGGAGGTTCAGCTCGATCTCGCGTCTTCGCATTTCGCGCTGCAACGGCTCATCGCCTCGCGTGACCAGGTCCAGGAAGAAGAGCGCAAGCGCATTGCGCGCGAACTGCACGACGATCTGCAGCAGACGCTGGCGGCGATTCGCATGGACCTGCATGTCATCGGAGAACGTTTCGGAGCCGGGGCCCCCGACTTGCCCGCGCTGGTTGCCGGAGCCGACCGCCTTGCCGAACGGGCCGTCGTGTCGACGCGCCGCATCGTGAATGACCTGCGCCCGCCCATGCTCGAAGACCTTGGACTGGTGACCGCGCTGGAAGCCATGGCCCACCAGTTCAGCCAGCAATCCGGCATCGCATGCCGGATCGACGCGGCCGACGACGTGTCCGACGAACTGCTGGAAGAGTCTTCGGTCGCCATCTGCCTGTACCGCGTGGCCCAGGAGGCGTTGAACAACGTGGCCAAGCATTCCCGGGCCAGGGAAGTGCACATACGGCTCGTGAGAGCACCGGCGAACTCGATCTCGCTGCGTGTCAGGGACGACGGCCAGGGCATGCAGCCCGCGGACAGCCGGAAGCTCGAATCGTTCGGGATCCTGGGCATGCGGGAGCGAGTGCGCGCCCATGGCGGTGTCATGCACATCGAAAGCTCGCCCGGAGCTGGCACTGTCCTCGGCGTCCTGCTCCCGCTGAACGTTGCGACGTCGATGCCCCGTCCGTCGGAACCGGGCCGGTCGGGCGACTGTCCCGAAGCGACGTCGGCCTCCGCGACCCTCGACGACCCGCACACGATGTCGCGGCTCCTGAGTCGCGCGACGGACAACACACTGCAGGATGTGATCGACGCCATTTCAGGCATCGTCGCGGTCATGGACCGACGCGGCACGATCCGCTTCGTCAATCGTGCGTGGACGCAGTTCGCGGATTGCAATGGCAATCCGGGCACGCTGTCGATCGGCCCGGGCGCAAGCTATCTGGAGGTCTGTCGACGCAGTTCGCTCGACGATGCGACGGCACTGAACATTCTGCGCGGTCTGGAGCAGGTTCTGTTCGAGGGGCGGGCGGCCTTCACTTGCGAGTACGCGTGTCATTCGCGGGACGAACTGCGATGGTTCCGGATGCATGCCACGCCGATGGCGAATGGCGACGTGATGGTCGCCCACTTCCTGATCAGGACCGAGAATGCCATCGGAGTGCACTGACCCATGCTCATACGCATCGACGAGGAAATCACCTTTCGCAAGCTGGAGATCCTCCTTGCTTTCATGGAGACGGGCAATCTCGCCCGTGCGGCCGAGCGCCTCGACGTCAGCACGGTGAGCGTCCATCGGGCGCTTCATTCGCTCGAGGCAGGCGCTCGATGCGCCCTGTTCCGCCACGAGGGGCGCAACCTGCATCCGACCGATGCTGCGCGCGAACTGGCCGAAGTCGCGCGCGAAGTGCTGCGCACGATGTCCGACGGCATTCGCTCGACGCGCGAACTGGCCGGCTATTCGGCCGACCGGATTCGCATCGGCTCGCTGTATTCCCTGACCAGCCGCACGGTGCCGACGATCGTGATGGGCATGAAGGTCCGCAAGCCCGAATTGCAGCTGGAACTGGTGCTCGGGTCCAATGCCGACCTGCTGCAGCGGCTACGCGACGGCACGGTCGATGCCGCGTTGATCGGGAGGCCCGAAGGCGCCGCCGACGTGGAATCGGAGCTGCTGTTCGAGGACGACATCTTCTTCGCCGCACCGACCGGTTCACGCTACGCCGACCTCCAGGAGGTCGACCTGGGCGCATGCGCCAACGAACCCTTCGTGAGCCTGGGCGAAGGTTTCGTGACCTACACCGGCTTCCAGGACGCGTTTCGGGTTGCCGGCTTCACGCCCAATGTGGTCATGGAGACCGGGGACATCTTCTCGCTGATGAACCTGGTGAGCGGCGGCGTGGGCTACACGCTCCTGCCCGGCCGTGTGCGCGGCGTGATGCCCCAGCGGGTGCAGTTGCTGCCGCTGCAGGAGCGCTACCTCATGCGCCAGAAGATCGGTGTCAGCTTCCTGCGCACGCGCGAGCGCGACCCGAACCTGCTGGCGCTGCTGGCCGTGTGCCGAATGGCGCGCGCAGACCTCTCCTGATGCCCCGCCGGGCCTCCCAGCGAGTTCAGGGTTAACCCTCGATCGTTTCGCTGTGCGTGTTTTTGCGCGCGGGTGGTTAATTGATCGCATCCGGTGCCACCGGTACCTTTCGTCTCCAGGGAACGAGTTCCCCCGGGTCGCGCAGTTCGCGCGCCACGAACCAGGAGACAAACCCATGATCATCTACGGCACCGCGCTACTGGCAGTCTGCCATCTGCTCGGCATCTTCATCGGCGATTTGCTCGGGCAGGCGCTGGGCGTCAAGACCAACGTGGGAGGCGTCGGCATCGCGATGCTGCTGCTGATCTTCGCGCGCATCTACATGCAGAAGAAGGACATGCTGCCCAAGCTCACCGAACTCGGCGTGGAGTACTGGGGCGCGATGTACATCCCGGTCGTGGTCGCCATGGCGGCCCAGCAGGACATGGTGTCCGCGCTGCGTGGCGGCCCGGTGGCCTTGCTCTCGGCCATCGCGGCCGTCGGCCTCTGCGCTGTCGCCATCTCGGTCATCAATCGGACTGAGCGCATGGAAGACGAACCGGTGAGCGCCCCGATCCTGCACGACAACCCCTTGCTCGCTGAAGCGGAGTGAACGCCATGCTCGAAATCCTCGAAAAAGCCGCGGCCCTGAATGGCCTCGTCACTGCCTTCGCCATCGTCGGCTTCGTCGTCCTGATCTCGGGACAGATCTCGCGCCGGCTGACCATGGGCCGCGTCCACGGCTCGGCCATTGCCATCGTCATCGGACTGGCGCTCGCCTACTGGGGCGGCACGCAGACCGGCGGCCACAAGGGGCTGGCCGACATGTCGCTCTTCGGCGGCATCGGCCTGATGGGCGGGGCGATGCTGCGCGATTTCGCCATCGTCGCGACCGCGTTCGAAGTGCAGGCCACCGAAGCGCGCAAGGCCGGGATGATCGGCGTGGTCGCGCTGTTGCTGGGCACCGTACTGCCCTTTATCGTCGGTGCGGCGATCGCGTGGAGCTTCGGCTACTCGGACGCCGTGAGCATGACGACCATCGGCGCCGGTGCGGTGACCTACATCGTCGGTCCGGTGACGGGCGCTGCCATCGGCGCCACACCGGACGTGATGGCGCTGAGCATCGCCACCGGCCTGGTCAAGGCCATCCTTGTGATGGTCGGCACGCCGGTCGCGGCGCGCTTCCTGCGCCTGAAGACGCCGCGCTCCGCCATGGTGTTTGGCGGACTGGCCGGCACGGTGAGCGGCGTGTCGGCGGGCCTTGCCGCCACCGATCGCAAGCTGGTGCCCTACGGCGCGCTGGTGGCGACCTTTCACACGGGCCTCGGTTGCCTGCTCGGCCCGTCGCTCCTGTTCTTCGCAGTCAAGGCACTGGTGCACTGAGGACTTCACATGGACCGCATGATCTGGAATACCAAGACGGCCAACCGCAACGCGCGGCTGGCAAGGGTCTCGCAGGCGCTCGGCGCGCAACGCGTGGGCAAGTGCGTGGCGACCGAAGCGATTGGCCAACTGCTCGAAGCCGCGCTCGAACCCGGTGATCGCGTTTGCCTCGAAGGCAACAACCAGAAGCAGGCCGACTTCCTGGCGAAGGCGCTGGTGCAGCTCGATCCCCAACGCATCCACGACCTGCACATGGTGCAGTCGGTGCTTGCACTGCCGGAGCACCTGGACATCTTCGAGAACGGTATCGCGTCGCGACTGGACTTCAGCTTCTCGGGGCCGCAGGGCGCACGGCTGGCCAAGCTGGTCTCAGCGGGCCGCATCGAGATCGGCGCGATCCATACCTACCTCGAATTGTTCGCGCGGTACTTCGTCGACCTGACGCCCAAGGTCGCGCTGGTGGCCGCGCAGGCAGCCGATGCCGAGGGCAACCTCTACACCGGCCCCAACACCGAGGACACGCCGGCGATCGTCGAAGCGACGGCCTTTTCCGGTGGCATCGTGATCGCCCAGGTCAATGAAATGGTCGACGGCAAGACGACCACGCTGCCGCGCATCGACATCCCGGGCGACTGGGTCAGCTATGTGGTGAAGGCACCGAGCCCCAACTTCATCGAGCCCCTGTTCACCCGCGACCCTGCGCAGATCAGCGAGATCCAGGTGCTGATGGCGATGATGGCGATCAAGGGCATCTACGGCGAATACGGCGTGCAGCGCCTGAACCACGGCATTGGCTTCGACACCGCGGCCATCGAACTGCTGTTGCCGACGTACGGCGAATCGCTGGGCCTGAAGGGCAAGATCGCGAAGCACTGGGCGCTGAATCCGCACCCGGCGCTGATTCCGGCGATCGAGGCGGGATGGGTCGAGTCGGTCCATTCCTTCGGCTCCGAGTTGGGCATGGAGGACTACATCCGCGCGCGCTCCGACGTGTTCTTCACCGGGCCCGACGGCAGCCTGCGCAGCAACCGCGCGCTCTGCCAGGCGGCGGGCCATTACGCGTGTGACCTGTTCATTGGCTCGACCTTGCAGATGGATCTCGACGGCAACAGTTCGACCGCAACGCTGGGTCGCATCGCCGGCTTCGGCGGTGCCCCCAACATGGGTGCCGATGCACGCGGCCGGCGTCACGCGAGCCCCGCATGGCTGAAAGCCGGCCGCGAGGCACGCGCCGGCCGCAGTGGGGCGGCAGGCACGCCGCGCGGGCAGAAGCTGGTGGTGCAGATGGTCGAGACCTTCCGTGAACACATGCAGCCCGCCTTCGTCGACCGGCTCGATGCATGGACGCTGCAGGAGCAGGCCGGCATGGACCTGCCGCCGATCATGATCTACGGCGACGACGTGACGCACATCCTCACCGAGGAAGGCATCGCCAACCTGCTCCTTTGCCGCAGCGATGCCGAGCGCGAGCAGGCCATCCGCGGCGTGGCGGGCTACACCTCCGTAGGTCTGGGGCGGGACAAGCGCGCGGTGGAAAACCTGCGCGACCGCGGCGTGATCCGCCGCCCGCAAGACCTCGGCATCGACCCGCGCGACGCCACCCGCAACCTCCTGGCCGCGCGCAGCATGCGCGACCTCGTGCGCGCCTCCGGTGGGCTCTACCAGCCGCCCAAGCGCTTCCGCAACTGGTAAGGAACAACCGACATGAGCGACATTCCCGTGGGGATCGAAACCCTGGACTTCTCATTCGCTGGCGGCCGACCCGTCGGCACATTCGCACCGGTGCTCGTAGGCGTGGTGGGCTCCGGCAATCTCGAAGTGATGCTCGAAGCTTCCGCCGACGACAAGTGCGTGGTGCGCGTCGAGACTTCCGCTCGCGGCTTCGGCCCGATCTGGCAGGCCGTTGCCGATGACTTCTTCGCGCGCCATCCGCTCGGCGGGCTGCGCGTCTCCATCAACGACATGGGCGCCACGCCCGCCGTCGTGAGCCTGCGGCTCGACCAGGCCGTCGCCGAATTGCCTCAAGGAGCGTCCTCATGATCAGCTTTGCCGAATGCTCTGCGCGCGAGCGCCTTGCCTTGCTGTTCGATGCGGGCAGCTTCCATGAATGGATTCCGCCGTCCGAGCGGCTCACCAGTCCGCACCTTGCGCAACTCGGCGTGCCCTCGGCCTTCGACGACGGCGTGGCGATCGGGCGGGCGAAGCTCGATGGGCATGACGTCTTCGTCGGCGCGCAGGAGGGCGCCTTCATGGGCGGCGGCGTAGGCGAAGTGCATGGGGCCAAGCTGGTCGGCATGCTGCGGCGGGCCTTGCGCGACCGGCCCGCTGCGGTGATCCTGCTGGCCGAGTCCGGCGGCGTGCGCCTGCACGAAGCCAACGCCGGCCTGATCGCAGTGTCGGAAGTGATGCGCGCCGTGCTGGACGTGCGCGCTGCGGGCATCCCGGTGATCGTGCTCATCGGCGGCGCCAACGGCTGCTTCGGGGGCATGGGCATCGTGGCGCGCTGCGCCGACTACGTCGTGATGAGCGACGTCGGCCGGCTCGCCATGTCGGGCCCCGAAGTCATCGAGGCCTCGCACGGCGTGGAGGAGTACGACTCCCGCGATCGGGCCCTGGTATGGCGCACCAGCGGGGGCAAGCATCGCTGGCTGACCGGGGACTGCGATGCGCTGGTCGAGGACGACGTGCAGGCCTTCCGCGAGGCAGCCATCGCCGCGATCGCGCAGTCGAGGCCGGTGACCCTCGAATCGCTCGAAGCCGAGCACGCGTTGCTCGATACCCGCTTGCATCTGCTTCCCCTGGAGACCGACGGGACCGATGCGGCGACATGGCTGTGGCACGAACTCGGCATCGAGAAAGCCGAGTGCGTGCCCGAACTGGATGTAGGCGCGGTGCGCGCGTTGCGCAGGGCATGAAAGGCGAACGAACATGAACTGGAATGCACTCGTGACCCAGCTTTTCGGGTCCTATCACGGCATGCGCGCTGCAGGCGATTTCCTCGAAGGCGACGTGATGTTCGAAGGCCGATCCCTCACGGTCGTCGGCACCACGAACCATGCACCGATCGGTGTCGCGCTGGCCCTGGCGCAGGCCCGTGTGATCCTCGACACGATCGCGCAGCATCCGGGGCGGCCCATCCTGCTGCTGATCGACACGCAGGGCCAGCAGTTGCGACGGCGTGACGAGACGCTGGGCATCAACCGCGCGATGGCGCATCTGGGCATGTGCATCGACCTGGCACGGCGGCGCGGCCATCAGGTCATCGGGCTGGTGTACGACCAGGCGCTTTCGGGCGGCTTCATCACCTCGGGGTTGATTGCGGACGCCTGCTACGCCTTGCCGGAAGCCGAGATCCGCGTGATGCGCATTCCGGCGATGGCGCGGGTCACGAAGCTGTCGGAAGAAACGCTCACGGCCTTGTCGCAATCGAATCCGGTGTTTGCGCCGGGGGTCGGCAACTATGTCGCGATGGGCGGCGTTCGCGCATTGTGGGAAGGTGATTTGCGAAAGGCGCTGCGCGAGGCCTTGGCAGATTCCCCGGTCGAGGACACGCGGGCTCGGGACGGGGCCGAGCGCGGCGGGCGCAAGCTGGCGGCGTCGGTCGTGCAGCGCGTGCTGGCAGCGGCGTGACACGCGAGGGCTGCACCGTGGAAGCGCTGCGTCGACATCGACTCGCGCGCCTGACCGTCGCAGGCTGGGCCGCCGTGCTGGCGCGGCCCTGGGACGAGCAAGCGCGCGACTGCCTGGCGCACTGGGCTGCACATCGATTGCCGTTGGTCGTGACTCGGCAATCGATCGACGCGGGTGCCGGCGAACGGGTCGGTCTGGGCTTGCCTGCACCGACACAGTGGGAACGTCGGCGTATTGCGGTGCAGGTTCCGCACACCTCGGTGTCGTGTTTCGATGAATTTGCCGACCTCGGCGAGATCCTGTCGCTCTTGCCGCATTCCGCGCAGCCCGTGGCCAGCGATCTTCGGGGCGGACTCGCAACATGCGGTGCGACGGCGCGTGTCTACGGCAGCTATGGCTGGCAAGCCATCAGTGGCCTCGATCACGTGCGTCCGGGCTCCGATCTCGACCTGTGGGTGGCTGTGGAGGATGTGGCACACGCAGATGCGGTTGCTGGCCAGTTGCATTCCCTTGCCATCGAACGTCCAAGAGTCGACGGCGAACTCATGTTCCCTGACGGGACTGCCGTGGCATGGCGCGAGTGGGTCGAATGGCGGGCAGGGCGGGCGCGCGCCGTGATGGTCAAGCGACTCACGGGTGCTGCGCTACGACATGACACCGCCTGGTGTGGGGGCGACCGCATCGCGGCGCTGGCAGCATGAACGCAGCGCGCCTGTCCCAAGGCCACGCAGCGCCGCTGACGCCGACGGCGATCGGCCGCGCGGCCACGCTGGCCTTGCATGACGAACTCGCGCTGACGCCCAAGCCGGGGCTCGTCACACTGGTAGACAACGGCAGCCATCAGGACATGGACGCGCACACCTTCATGCGCAGCCTGTTCGCATTGCGCGGCTACTTCGTGCAGATTGCCGAAGCGGGCCACACTGGCGCCGAGTTCTCCGTTCTCGAACGCTGCGGCATCGCCGCCGAAGCGCGGATGCTGGCGGCCACGAAAGGGATCAACACGCATCGCGGTGCGATCTTCATGCTGGGCCTGTTGTGCGCAGCTGCCGGTGCGGTCGCGCGTGAGTGCGATGGTCCCATCCACACGGCGCAACTGCGCGACGCGCTGCGTCGACATTGGGGCGACGCGCTGATGGCACGCAGCAAGCGCGTTTCGACACTGCCCGGCGGCATCGCCGCGCGGCGACTCGGTCTGCGCGGCGCTTCGGAGGAAGCGGCATTGGCCTTTCCGGTGCTATTCGATGTGGCGGTACCGGTTTTGGCGAGAGGGCTTGCGAAGGGCCTGTCGCCACAACTGGCGCGGCTCGACACCCTGTTCCACGTGATGGCCGTGTTGGACGACAGCAACCTCGCGCACCGCGGCGGCCTTTCCGGATTGCGCCACGCGCAGCGTACGGCGCAAGGATTCGTCGACGAGGGAGGCGTCGCCAGGCCTGGCGGCCTTGCGGATGCGCACGCCATCGCGGACGACTTCGTCGCGCGTCGGCTCTCGCCCGGTGGCGCGGCGGACACGCTCGCCGCGGCGTGCTGGGTCATGCGCCTGGGTACGGCACCATGAGCTTTGCCGTGTTCTTCTCCGGTCAGGGGACGCAGCACCCTGCCATGCTGCCCTGGCTGGCCGATGACGAGCGCGTGAGAGAAATGCAAGTGCGGCTCGGCGTGAGCGACTGGCGCAGCAGCCTTGCAGACCCGGCCTGGGCTGCGAACAACGCCAATGCGCAGACGCTGCTGACCGGCCTCGCGCTGGCGGCGTGGAGCCAGTTGATGCCGTTGGTGCCTCAGCCCGCGGTGGTCGCCGGTTACAGCGTCGGCGAGCTGGCTGCCTTCAGCGCGGCGGGCGTGTACGACGTCACTACCGCGACGGCGTTGGCACCGTTGCGTGCTGCGGCGATGGATCGCAGTGCAGCCTGCGAGGCCGGTGGC
This sequence comes from Variovorax sp. P5_A3, assembly GCF_056400665.1. Classification (NCBI taxonomy): domain Bacteria; kingdom Pseudomonadati; phylum Pseudomonadota; class Betaproteobacteria; order Burkholderiales; family Comamonadaceae; genus Variovorax; species Variovorax sp. P5_A3. The sequence goes on from NZ_JBFUKW010000007.1 coordinate 14,614, forward strand.
CTTCTCGCCATCAATGGCCTGGCGGAACCGGCGATGGAAAAGTTGTGCGGCGAAACCGGGTTGGCGCTCGCGATCCGCAACGGCGTCGACAGCTTCGTGCTCGGCGGCCCCGTCGCAGCGCTGGAACACGCGGAACGGTTGGCAACCGATCGGGGTGCGCAATGCACGCGCCTGCGCGTCAACGTCGCCTCCCATACGCCGTGGATGGGTGACGCAGCCGAGAGCTTCGCGCAGACGCTCTCGGACGTCGACTTCCGATCGCCGCGGACCCTGCTGTTCAGCAACGCGTGCGATCGCATTCGCGACGCGGATTCCGCGAAGACCGCGCTCGCCGCCCAGATCGCGCAGACAGTGCGCTGGGACGAATGCATGGAAAACGTCGGGGCGCGCCAGATCCGCTGCGTGCTGGAGGTCGGACCGGGCCAGGCGCTCACGCGCATGTGGAACAAGGCCTATCCGGACATTCCCGCGCGCGCCTGCGATGACTTCCGAAGTGCAACCGCCATCGCGAACTGGCTGCGAGCGCACGCCGACGACTGAATTCCCCTTCACCCATCTTCTACAGAAACCAAGGATCGAGACCATGAGCAACAACGAAGCAATCAGCCCTTCGGTGCCGGAAGCCGCGATGCCCGACGCCCACATCCGTGGCATGTCGGCCTACGAAGCCCTGGTGGACGAGGCCGACGCCGACTACCGCGCCTACTGGGCCCGGCTTGCGCGCGAGTTCGTGACGTGGAAGACACCCTTCACGAAGTCGCTCGACGACAGCGAGGCCCCGTTCTTCAAGTGGTTCGAGGACGGGACGCTGAACGTCTCGTACAACTGCCTCGACGTCCAGGTGCAACGCGGCCTTGGCGAGAAGGTGGCGATCATCTTCGAGGCGGACGATGGCCAGGTCAGCCGCGTCACCTACAACGATCTGCTGGCGCGCACCTGTCGTCTTGCCAATGCGCTGAAGGCGCGCGGGGTGAAGAAGGGCGATCGCGTCGTCATCTACATGGCGATGAGTGTCGAGGGCGTGGTCGCGATGCAGGCTTGTGCACGCATCGGCGCTACGCATTCGGTGGTGTTCGGCGGCTTCTCGGCACAGAGCCTGCGCGACCGGATCGAGGGGGCGGGCGCGGTGATGGTGATCACTGCCGACGAACAGGCGCGCGGGGGGAAGCATCTGCCGCTCAAGGCGATCGTCGACGAGGCCATTTCGCTCGGCGGATGCGAGTCGGTGAAGGACGTGATCGTCTATCGCCGCACCGGAGGCGACATCGCGTGGGATTCGTCGCGCGACCGCTGGATGCACGAGGAGGCCCAAGGCCAGCCCGCTGTTTGCGAGCCTGAATGGGTGGGGGCGGAACACCCGCTTTTCCTGCTGTACACATCGGGTTCCACCGGCAAGCCCAAGGGCGTGCAGCACTCCACCGGCGGCTACCTCTTGCACGCGGCGCTCACCACGAAGTGGACCTTCGACCTGAAGGACGACGACGTCTTCTGGTGCACCGCCGACATCGGCTGGGTCACGGGCCACACCTACATCGCCTACGGCCCGCTGGCACTGGGCGCGACCGAGGTCGTCTTCGAGGGCGTGCCCACCTACCCGGACGCGGGCCGCTTCTGGAAGATGATCCAGGACCACAAGGTGACGGTGTTCTACACGGCGCCCACCGCCATCCGCTCCCTCATCAAGGCGGCCGAGGCCGACGAGAAGGTGCATCCCGGCCGGTACGACCTGTCGAGTCTGCGCATCCTGGGCTCGGTCGGCGAGCCGATCAATCCCGCCGCCTGGGAGTGGTATCACAAGCACGTGGGCGGCGGTCGTTGTCCGATTGTCGACACATTTTGGCAGACTGAAACCGGTGGCCACATGATCACGCCGCTGCCCGGTGCCACGCCGCTGGTGCCCGGTTCCTGCACGCTGCCGTTCCCCGGCATCGCGGCTGCCATCGTCGACGAGACCGGCAACGACGTGCCGAACGGGCAGGGCGGCATCCTCGTGGTGAAGAAGCCCTGGCCGAGCATGATCCGCACCATCTGGGGCGATCCGGAGCGCTTCAAGAGCAGCTACTTCCCGCCCGAACTCAAGGGCTACTACCTCGCGGGTGACGGCGCGATCCGCGACGAAGAGACGGGCTACTTCACCATCACCGGCCGCATCGACGATGTGCTCAACGTCTCGGGCCATCGCATGGGAACGATGGAGATCGAATCGGCACTGGTGTCGTGTACCGACCTGGTCGCCGAGGCGGCGGTGGTGGGCCGGCCCGACGACACGACGGGCGAATCGATCTGCGCCTTCGTCGTGCTCAAGGGATCGCGCCCGACCGGCGACGAGGCCAAGGCCATTGCGACCCAGTTGCGCAACTGGGTGGGCCGCGAGATCGGCCCGATCGCCAAGCCCAAGGACATCCGCTTCGGCGACAACCTGCCCAAGACCCGCAGCGGAAAGATCATGCGGCGCCTGCTGCGTTCGATTGCCAAGGACGAGACGATCACGCAGGACATCTCGACGCTCGAGAACCCGCAGATCCTCGAGCAGTTGATGCAAAGGAACTGATCTCCGCCGGTCGCCTGGCATCAAAATCGCTTGCCTTCCGGCACGATAACGATGCAAGGTGACAAGAATGGCCAAGATACCTCCCGGCGTCGGTCCCCGTTTCCCGCAAGTCGTGATGCTGGTCGGCGCGACCGGCGACCTGGCGCGGCGCAAGCTCCTGCCAGGCCTGTTTCACCTCTGCAGTTCGGGCTTCATTCCCGGGTGCCGGATCATCGGCGTCTCGCTCGATGAGCTCGACGCGGAGGGATTCCGCGCCGCCGCGCGCAGTGCATTGGACGAATTCGGCAGCCGCAAGGTCTCACCGGCCGCCTGGGACGCCTTCGCGGGCATCCTCGACTACGTGCCGCTGTCGGGCGGTGCGCAGGCTCTCAAGGAGGCAGTCGACCGTGCGGAGAAGTCGCTCGGCGCACCCGAATGCCGGCGCCTGCACTACCTGAGCGTGCCGCCGAGTGCCGCCTTGTCGGTGGTGCGCATGCTGGGCGCGGCCGAACTGGTCGAACGCTCGCACATCGTGATGGAAAAGCCCTTCGGCACTGACCTCGCGAGCGCGGTGTTCCTGAACAGCCAGCTGCACGAGGTGTTCAAGGAAGAGCAGATCTTCCGCATCGACCACTTCCTCGGCAAGGAGCCGGCGCAGAACATCCTGGCCTTCCGCTTCGCCAACGGCCTCTTCGAGCCGATCTGGAACCGCAACTTCATCGACCACGTGCAGATCGACGTGCCCGAGACGCTCGGTCTCGGCAAGCGCGCGGGTTTCTACGAGCAGACCGGCGCCTACCGGGACATGGTGGTGACGCATCTGTTCCAGATCCTCGGCTTCATGGCGATGGAGCCGCCCACGGCGCTCGAACCGGCGCCGATCAGCGAGGAGAAGAACAAGGTCTTTCGCAGCATGCTGCCCATTGCACCGTCGGACGTGGTGCGCGGCCAGTACAGCGGCTACCGGCAGGAAGAGGGCGTCGACCCGGACTCGGACACAGAGACCTTCGTGGCGCTCAAGTGCCACATCGACAACTGGCGCTGGGCCGGCGTGCCTTTCTTCCTGCGCACGGGCAAACGGCTGGCCGAGGGGCAGCGGATCATCTCCATTGCTTTCCGCGAACCGCCCAAGAGCATGTTCCCGCCCGGATCGGGGGTCGGCTCGCAGGGCCCGGACCACCTGACCTTCGATCTGGCGGATGCATCGAAGATGTCGCTGTCCTTCTACGGCAAGCGACCTGGGCCGGGCATGCGCCTCGACAAGCTGAGCCTGCAGTTCGCGATGCGCGACACCGGGCTGGTCGGCGAAGTGCTGGAAGCCTACGAGCGCCTGATCCTGGACGCCATGCGCGGCGACCGCACCCTGTTCACGACGGCAGAGGGCATCGAGCGGCTGTGGCAGGTCTCGACGCATCTGATCGAGGCGCCGCCGCCGGTGCGGCTCTACGAGCCGGGCTCCTGGGGGCCGAAACCGATCCACCAGTTGATCGCGCCGCATGCGTGGCGGCTGCCCTTCGAGCGCGCCTGGCGGGACCCGAACAAGGCGGGAAGCTGAGACTCAAGCCTCCGCGGCGATGCGGTGCTCGCGCAACTTCATGGTCAGGCCGACGGGCGCCATGGAGAGCTGAAGCAGTTCGCGCGGCTCCTTGCCGTCGACGGTGCCCACGTCCTGGATGTCGAAGCGGCTCAACAGGACCGCCATCGCCGTCTTCATTTCGACCAATGCCAAATAGCGCCCAGGGCAGATGCGCGGGCCGGCGCCGAAGGGCATCGAGATGCGCTTGGCGGCGCCGGCGGCTTGCCCGGGGTTGCCATCCGCCAACCAGCGTTCGGGCTCGAAGCTGGCGGCGTCGTGAATGAAGGTTTCACTCACCGCGTCGCGCCGCATCACCGCCATGACAATCATGCCTTCCGCGATGTGCACATCGCCCAGCGTGGTGTCGTGCAGGGCTTGCATGGCGTTCTGCGGCGCCACGGGCTTGAGGCGCATGGTCTCGTGAGCGCAGGCTTCAACGTAGTCCAGCTGGGCGATCTGATCCACGGAAGGCGGCTCGCCATCCGCGCACACGCGGCGCACTTCGGCCGTGGCCTTGGCCAGCGCCTGCGGGTTCTTCCACAGCAGGTGGATCATCCAGGACACCGTGTTCGCGGTCGTGTCTTCGCCGGCCAGCAGCATGGTCAGAACGTTGCCGGCGACCTGCTTGTCGTCCATGCCGCTGTCGGGTTCGTCCGCCGCTACCAGCATGGCTTCCAGCAGGTTGGAGGGATGCTCGCGCAGCGCCGGGTTCGCCTGCATTCGCTCGCGTGCTTCGGCAATGAAGCCGTCGATCGCCACGTTCACCTCGGCCACGCTGTGAACCAGCGCGCGATCCTCGGCGGTCGGGAACCAGCGCCACGTCGGAAGCGGCGCGAAGATGCGCTTGAACACGGCCGGGAAGATGCGGTTCAGGTGCTTCTGGATCACGTCTTCGTCGCTTTGCAGCGTGTTGACGTCGGCACCGAACGCGAGGCCTGCGATCGCGTCCACCGTGAATCGCATCAGGTCGGCCTGCAGGTCGATGGTCGTGCCCTGCCGCGCGGCCTGTTGCCAGCGTTGGACCAGACGCGATGCGACACGTTGCAGTGAAGGGTGATAGCGCCGCACGCTCCCAGGGTCGAAGCCTGCCATCACCATCCGTCGCTGGCGCTTCCAGGTCTCGCCGTTGGCGCCGAAGACGCCACCCACCAGACCGAGTTCGTTCCACACCTGCTGCAGCTTGGTGGTGCGGCGAAAACCATCGGGGCGGTCGCGCAGGGCCTTGGCGATCAGCTCATGATCACCCACCACGACCACACGGCGAGGGCCCAGGCGCAGCTTGAAGATCGCGCCGTACTCCTGGCACCACTTTTCCATTTGCAGATGGAGCCGGGTGGAGTCGATCTGCAGCAGGTTGCCGAACACCGGCACGCCGCGTGGGCCCGGCAGGTCGTCGAACTGGCGCAGCCGGCTTGCCGTGGTGGGCGTGTTCATCGTGTGCTGACTCCATGAGCGGCGCGAAGTGCGAAGGTCGCGCGAGCGGTCATCTTGACCGGGTGCTCAAGTATTGGGCAGTTTCGAGAGCACGGCAATCGTCGTTTGAGTATCTTCGGTGTCGGGAAGACGCCGACGGCTGCGTGGGGCGCTGACCTCGTTAAAGGACTCTGCCACTCGGGACTACCCCATCATTTGAATCGCTCTCGACGCCGATCGCTCGCTCAGGGGCCAAAACCGCCGACAAAAGCCACGCCACCACCGCCCCACGCGCCCCAATCCGCATTGTTCAGCTCGTCGAGCTGAGCCTCGCGCAGATCCTCATTGTTCATACGTTGGTGATATCGCATTTCCTGGTAGACCGAGTACTGGGCCGAGTTGCCGACGAGTGCCATTCCATTTGAGGAATCGCGCATCACGTAGTAGATGACTCCCTTGTACTTGACGGGCGTGACGGTGTCTTTGGGTAGTTTGGCGTAAAGAGCCATCTGTTCAGGAGTGGTCGGCGTAACGATCTTGAAGCCCGCAGCGATTGCGATCTTGTCACGGTCCGGGTGGCCGGTTGCGCAGCCGGCGGCCAGTGCAATCAGCGCCATGGCGCAGATTCTCTTGAAGATGGTTTGGAATTTGTTCATTGGTTTTTCACTTGAAGTTGGCGACAGGTGACCAGACAGCGCAGCATTCCGTTCTCTGTTCGGCGCGGATTGCTCTCGGAGCCTGCCCCTTTCCAGGGGCGAACCCCGGACCGCTACTTCGACGCCACGATTCCCGGCGGCTTCCAGGTGCCTGCACCGGCCGGCAGGATCGAAGGCGGCGTTTCCTTGGGCCAGTACAGGCGCATCACCAGGTAGATCGGGCCGTCGGGAGCGGGCAGCCAGTTGGCTTCTTTCGCCTTCCCAGGTGAGTCCTTCTGGATGTAGAGCGTGAGCGAGCCGTCAGCGTTCTTCTTCATGCCCGACACCATCGGCGAGTTGATGAGGTAGCGGTTGATCGGATTCTTGATCAGAAGCTGGCTCTTGCCGTCGTACATCGTCACCGACCAGAAGGCGTTGACGGGAGGCTGTTGGCCTGCAGGAAAAGTCAATGTGTAGGCGTGCTTGCTTCCGTCCAGAGGCTCGCCCTTCCCATCAACGCGAGTGAACGGATACATGGCCTCCACCGCGTCATTGCCGTAGATTCCAGCTTTGGCCGTAGCGGCTCGCTTGAGCCAGTTGCCGTTGTAGAAGGCGCGGTTGCCTGGCAGGGAGCCGACGCTCCAGCCGTTGACATCCTTCATGCCGGTCGCCAGATACTTGTCGATCTTTTCGTCGCCATCCTTCATGCCCAGGCCGACGGCGGCCTTGTGTTCGAGCGAAAGATCCTTGAATTCGAAGGTCTTACCCGGCCCGATGCCGATGCTGGCGAGCCTGGCGCGTACGTCCTTGTCTTCCGGGGTGGGCGGCACGTACTTGAGCGCGGCGTCCAGGTACTCGAAGTAGTTCTGCTTGATCCCGGCCGTGGTGGCGGGGAGGAAATTGATGGTCGGCGCAGCCGCTGGAGCAGGCTGATTGAGGAAGGCGGACAGCGGTTGCACCTTGTAGCCCGACTGCACCTTTACCACGTTGGGCATGTCCTTGGGATTGAAGAGCTGTGTCCGCATGCCGGTCAAGGCGAAGGGCGTGGACGAGGTGAAGACCTTCTTGATGCCAGGGGGCGTCGCGCCTTTCCAGTCGGGACCGACCACCATGTAATGGCCTGGCTCGTTGCCGGTGGCACGGCTGCCGATATAACCGTAGTTGTAGGTGTTGCCGTCGATCAACTGCACCGAGTAGTAGCGCCGCTTTTCCACTGCCGGCACCGAGATCACCACCGGCTCTGCGCGCAAGTCCAGCCAGGCAAACGAGTACGGGGTGTCGCTGTTCGGAGTGACGATGGCCGTGTCTTGGTATGTGTAGACGCGAGGCTCGTTCTTGAGCTGGTTGAACGGCGCCTTGAATTGCGGGCCGCCCTTGTCAACGGCGTATTCGAGCATCACGGCATAGTTCATGACCAGCGGCAGCCCGTAGATGAAGGCCTCCTCCGCGATGGCCTTGGTCTCGGCGATGCTGGGCGCGGCGATGCCCTTGGCGGCGTCGGCTTTTGCGGCCTGGGCCACGGGATCGTTCTTGCTGGCGCAGCCCGCCATCAAGGCCATCGCGGCAGTGGCAATCGCTGCCCATTTCAAGAGCGAAGGAAAGTTGGCGTTCATGATTGACTTTTACTTTGCAAAACGTGATCCCTGCAACTGTTGCAGTGGCGCGCGCGATGCTGACAGCTGCCCCAATGGTTGGCAACTGCCCTTTAGGGCAGGTGCCTATGCATCTCAGTCTGAGGTGCTACTTCTACATGCCGCTTCGATCAGCCCGCCTTCTTCACCAGCGGCGGCGACCAGGTCCCATTGAGGATCGATGGCGGCGGATTCTCCGTGGGCCAGTACATCCGCATCATGAGAATGAAGTTGTCCGGCGGCGCAGGCAGCCAGTTGGCCTCGGGCGCATTGGCGGGCTTCACGTTCGAGAAGTACAGGTCGAGCGAGCCGTCCTTGTTGAACACGGGCTTGTCACGCATGCTCACGGTCTGCTTGTTCTGTGGATTCGGGAAGAAGAAGTACGAGCTGTCGTACATCGTGATCGACCAGAAGCCAGACGCAGGCGGTGTCTTGCCCTTGGGGAAGTGCACCGTGTACGTGTTCTTGCCGACCAGCGGCGCCCCGGTGTCGTCGTCCTTGGTGCTCGGGTACATCGCGTCCTTGGTCAGGTTCGCGCCCCAGCCGTAGTTCGCCATGGCGGCTCGCCAGAGGTAGTTGGTGCCGTATTTGCCGGTGCCCGAGGTGTACAGCCATCCGTCGACGACCTTGTTACCCGACTTGGTGGCGTCCACGATCTTCGCCGTCGCGACCTTGACCGAGTCGGCCACTGCCGCCTGATCCGCTGCGGACAGCTTGCTCAGGTCGAAGGGCTTGCCCGGCGCGATGCCGATCTTGGCCATCTCCTTGAGGATTGGACCGTCCTCCGGCAGGACGGGCGGGTTTTGGACCATCGACTTCGTGACCGCGTTGAAATAGGTCTGAGCGTCCATCGCGGCGATGATGTCGCGGACCTTCTCCTTGACGCTCGGTGCGCTGTCGTTGATCACGCCCTCCGGCGGGGTGTACGGCTTGCCGTAAGCGCTCAGCGGAACCAGCTTGAACTCCTTCTGCGCGGCGTTGACCTCCGCGTAGTCGGCATCGGTGCCGTCGGCATAAACGCGGCCGATCGTGAAGACGGTGTTGGTCGGTGACTTGACGATTTGCGTCACGCCGGCCGGCAGCTTGCCCTTCCAGCCCGGGCCGACGATGGCGATTGTCTGCGCGCCCGTGCCCAGGGTTCGCTTGCCCGGCGCTGCGATCACGTTGGTGTATTGCGAGTAGATCGGGAAGAGGAAGTAGCGCCCCTTCATGTCCGGGTAGGACAGCAGCATGGGCTCCTGCTTCACGTCCATGAACGCCGCCGTGTAGAGAGTGTCCGCATTGGGAGCAGTCACAGCCTTGTAATCCGCGGGCGGGTACTTGGGCATGTTCACCAGCTGGTTGAGCGGGGCCTGGAGCGTTGCCGGATTGGGCGCCTTCACATTGGTGAAGGCATTGCCCGTGATGTCACTGGTCAGCAATGCATAACCGTAGATATACGCATCGACGGCGATCTTCTTCGTTTGCTCCGGGGTCAACGCAGCTGCGTGCGCCGGCGCGGCGGCGAGCGCCACGAGCGACAGCGTTGCGGCGCCGAAGGCTCGCTGCGACACGCTGTGGAGGAACCGCGCTCGCTTCTTGATTTCAATTGGCATCAGACTCTCTTCTTGTTAACGGTTGAATTCACTGTACTTGGCGCCGCCATGTGTCCTGGCCAAGCCGCTGCGCAGCTTACAGGGCTTGCGCGACGACAGGCATGGGTCCACAGGACTCGGATCAGGCTGCCTTGCACATCACTTCGTCGAACGAGCGCAGCGGCTTGATGAACGGCGCGAGCAACTGGCCCGATGCCTCACTTGTCAGCACCTCGGACGGCGCGAGCTTGATGACCGTGCGCGCCGCCGGGTTAGGCTCCCAGACGTCTTCCCCGATCAGGCGGCAGCGCTCGTCGTAGGGCCAGAACATCTGCAGCCCGGGCACGCGCAGCAGGTAGTAGGAGTTCTCGTCGTCGACCTCGATGCCGTTCGCCTTCAGGGTCTTGCCGTGCGTCTGCTGGTACATGGTGCCGACCGAGGCAATGAAGTTGTCCGCTACAGCGATCTTCTCGTCCTCGGCGTAGAAGACCGACTGGTGCGTCTGGGCCCACAGTGCATAGAAGCCCTTGACGGACTCGGTGCCCTCCAGCGTGGCATGGTTGCCCGCCATCTCGAAGTGATAGACGGGGTTCGGCGCGGTCATCTCCGGCGCGAAGATTTCCTCGTAGCGACCGGCGATCTCGAGAAAGCGGTGACGGTAGTAGGCCTCGAGCATGAAGCGGTGTCGCGGGTTGGTCGTGACTTCCATGAGCTCGTCGATCGCGCGGTTGGTTTTGCGCACGTCCAGGTTCGGGTTGCCAAGAATTGCCATGTGGTTCCTCGATGAGTGGGGGGATCGATGAATGATCGATCGCGCGCGCACCCTGTACAAAGTCCTAAACCGACACCTGCGTGTCCGTTGTCGACATCCGGGTAGAAACCCTATGGAGCCGACTCCGATGGTCGAGTCGCAAGCGCCTGGTTACCATTTCCACCCCATGTACCCCAAGCGAGTCATCGAATGAAGAACGCGGCCACCAAAACCGTGCCGGCTCGTTATCTTTCGCTGCTTCTGGGACGCCTCGCGGTGCAGGGGGTTGATACCGCGCGTCTCCTCGATCTCGCGAAGGTTGAAGCCGCCCGTTTCGAACGAAGCGACGGCGTCCTGGAGCCGAACGAAGTGGAAGCCTTGGTCGAGTGGGCCTATCGACTCACCGGCCGCACTGACCTTGGATTCGAACTCGGGCAAGCGATCAAGTTGAATTCGCACGATCTGATGGGCTACGCGATGCTCAGCTGCCGCGACCTGGACCATTTCATGCAGTTCACCAGCCGCTACTATCACTTCATCATCACGCTGTTTACGATGAAGTACGCGCGGCGACCAGGTCTCGGCGAGGTGGTCTTCAGCCCTGCGGCCGTGATGCCCCTGCGCACCATGTATTTTGCGATCGAGGCCATCGCCGTCTCGCTGCACACCCAGGTCCAGTTGCTGTTCGGCTCCGAGATTGCGTACGACATCCGCCTCGGAATGCCGGCGCCCGCGCATGCAATGCGCTATGCCAGCTTGGCGCCTGCGCGTTTCCACTTCGATGAAAGTGCGCTCCCTGGCATCCGCGTGGTCTTCGACGGCGAGCTGTTGGATCGCCCGCTGCCTATGCCATCGCCCACTGTGGTTCAGCAAATCGAGCAGCGGCTGCATGTGCTGCAGAGGCGGCCCGTGCCTGGCGGCGAATGGGGTGCCTACATCTCAATGCTGCTGCGCGAGACGCAGGGGCAACAGCTCACGCTTGAAGAGATCGCGCAGCGCATGAACATCTCGGATCGGACCATCGATCGCAACCTGAAAAAGGAAGGGGTGAACTTCCGCGATCTCTCACAGCGGGTACGGCTCGAACGGGCACAGGACTTCTTGGCAAGGCCAGGTGCGACGGTCCATCAGGTCTCCATCCAACTCGGCTTTCGCGACGTCGCCAATTTCGCGCGGGCGTTCCGGCGCGATGCAGGCGTCACGCCAAGCGAATACCAGCGCAACTTCCGCAAGCTTGCGCAATCTTCGGTCTCCGGCTCATAGCCGGCGGCTCGAGCTCGGCCGCGGCCTGAAGCGGGACCCTGAATCGAAGAGGCGCCGCAGGCCTTCGAGCATCTGGCGCAAGGTCGCAATGCGCGGGGAGTGATCGTCTTCGCAGCGTCTGGCGATTGAAGCAGGGCTCCGCGCCCCTCAATCGCGGCCCCCGTTGGGAGCAGGCGACATGGCTTCGAACACGCCATCGCGCCTGACCCATGCGTGGAACAGCCCGGCAGCAAGATGCAGCAGGATCAACGCGAAGAAGCACATCGCAAGGAACATGTGGGCGTTCCACAGCATGCTGTGCACCGCAGCGTTAGGCGGCACGATGGCCGGCAAGTGCAAGCCGGCAACCACCACCGGATAGTCGGCAGCCGACAGCATGCCCCAGCCGATCAGCGGCATCGCGATCATCAGCAGGTACAGGAGGACATGCGAAAGCTTCGCCGCGAGCTTCATCGGCCCGGGCATGTCGGATGGCAATGGCGGTGTGCCAACGCGCCAGCGCACGATGAGCCGCAACAGTGCGAGCACCAGTATGGCGATGCCCAGCGGCTTGTGGATGGACACCAACGTCAGGTACACCGGGCGAACCGTCGTGACCATCCCGATGCCTATGAACAGCATCGCCAGGATGCAGACCGCCATGACCCAGTGCAGCAGGCGCTGCAATGGCGTGAACCGCTGGCGACCCTCAATCACGGCTTGGCTCCCGAAGTGGTGCGGGGATAGTCCTTCTCTTCGGCGGTACGCAGGTTGTACGACACGGAGTACGCGGCCGAACGCGCGGCCGGGAACGGGTCGTCGGAGGTGCTCATGCCGGAGGGCAGCACAACGGGGTCGAAGTTGAGATCACGGCAGGGCCCATTCGGTTCAGGCTCGATCTTCTGGACCACGAGCGAGCCGACTTCGATCTGGCGGCGATCGTCCGGCCATGCCTTGGTCGGGTCTGCGGTCGGATCTCCGGGGTTGGCGACCGTGACCATCAAGGTCCAGCGCTGGGGTGAACGAGCAACTCTGTCGGTGATGTCCTGGCTCAGGAAGTCGGGACCGCGCTTCTTGAGCTCGTCCGGCGGAACGGACACCGGCGTTGCGGCTGGCAGGTACGACCAGCGCACCGTCTGGTCCTGGCCCTGGGCATTGGTGAACACGAAGCTGTTCAGGCTGTTGAAGCGGTTCTCCGCATAGGAAGCGGTGAAAGGTGCGCTGCCGGCCCATGCGCCGAACGCTGCGAGCCCGGGATGCGCGGCCGCGAAGGTCTTCATGGCATTGGGATCCTTCGAATGCGATGCCAGTTGCAGGTCGTAGAAGGCCTGCGGCGTGGCGACGGGAAAGATGGGCGCATCGATCATGGCCGATCGCCATTCCTGCCCGTCCGGCGACTGGATGCGCAGGCTCAGGCCCCGCACGCGCGAGCTTGCATCCTCGGTTTTCGGGTCGGCCACCGCCAGATTGAAACGACCGGTCACCGGATAGGCGCCCTTCGCAAGGACCTGCGCCTTCGACAGGGCGGCGCCCGCGCCGTTGGCCTCGAAGGTGCCGGTAAAGCAGATGCCTTTCGCGTGATTGCGGCGGAAACCGAGTGCTGCTCCGCCGGGCGGCGCCAGGGTGTCCACGAGCTTGTCCGGGGTGAGCCGGGCTGGCGTGAACCAGCCTGCGGTGTAGCCAAAGGCGACAGCGATCGCGGCGACGATCGCTGCAATCAGCACGAGGCGGATCGGGATCGATCCGGAGGATGAGGGCTGGCGGTGAATCATTGAAATCCCGTCCAACGCTGGGCGCGTGCGCAGAATCTATCAGTTCGCTGCACGCTTTTCCATCGGACATTGCCGAAGCCTACAATTTCCACCCGCATGGCAAAGCTTCGCAAGTCCACATCTTCAACCCCCTGTATCAGGGTGGGGCCCAGCGGTGTCCACGGGCTCGGCGCCTTCGCGACGCGGGCGCTGCCCGCTTTCGCATTGCTGGGCCTTTACGAAGGCCGCCGCTATTCGCAACAGGAAATCGCGGCCAGGACCTGGAATGACCAGCTGACTTACCTCTTCATGTTGTCCAACCACGAGACCATCGATGGCGCCAAGGGCGGCAATGGCACGCGCCACTTGAATCACGCCTGCGACCCGAACTGCGAAGCGGTCGAGGAGTACGACGACGCAGGCCGGTTGGTGCTGAAGTTTCAGACGATCATCCCCGTCGAGGCAGGGGACGAGTTGTTCATCGACTACTGCCTGACTGCGGACGACGGCTCACCGCCCTCGGACTATGTCTGCCGCTGCGGTTCTGCCGACTGCCGCGGCACGATGCTCGCGCCTGTCGGCGCCTGAACTCCGCGGGCCGATGCCGGCTCACGCGAGGTTGGGGCGTCCGCTCACCTAGGGCGTCTCGATGCGGGCGAGCACGGCATGGCGGCCGAAGCTCTCGCCCGCAGCGAACAGCAACTCGGCCACTCGGCCCGCCACCGGTGCCACGACCGGCACGCTGGCCTTGACGAGTTCGGCCACGCCGATCTCCTGTCCTTCGTCGACCCGGTCGCCGGGTGCCACGGTCCATTGCGCGAGGAGTGCTTCCGCATCTTCCTCCAGGCCTTCCCAGGCCGGCTCGTCGAGCCGCACGGCCACCAGGGTGGATGCGCCGCTCTCAGGCATGGAACGCAGCCTCCTGCACCAGTGGACGCCGCGCGGCGACGAGCCCGCGTGCGCCACGAACGATATGGGCCACCTGCGGGATGACCGCCTGCTCCAGCGGCCGACTGAACGGGATCGGCACGTCGGGCACGGCCAGCCGGCGTACCGGCGCGCGCAGCGCGATGCTGTCGAGATGCTCCGCCACCAGCCCGGCGATCTCGCCGCTGAGGCCGAAGCTCAGGTAGTCCTCGTCGAGCACGAGCAGTCGGCCGGTCTTGCGTACCGAGGCCAGCACCGCCGCGCGGTCGAGCGGCACGAGCGTGCGCAAATCGATGATCTCGGCATCGATGCCCTCCTGTGCCAGCTCGCGTGCAGCGATCTCGGCCTTGTGCACGAGTTGGCTCAGCGTGACGATGCTCAGATCCTCACCCGCGCGCACGATCCGCGCCTGGCCGAAGGGCAGGGCATAGGCGGCCTCGGGCACCGGCACGGTCGCGCCTTCGTGGAAGGACATCCAGGGCAGGCCCATCAGCCCCTTGTGGAACATGAAGACCACCGGATTCGGATCGCGCAGGGCCTGGGTCATCAGGCCCTTGGCGTCGTAGGCGTTGCTTGGCACCACGACCTTCAGACCCGGCACGTGCGCAAAGCTGCCCCACAGGCACTGCGAGTGCTGGGCCGCGTCGTTGTAGCCGCCGCCGACGGCCGTCATCAGCACCACCGGAAGGCGCTGCGCGCCGCCCGACATGTAGTGGTTCTTGGCCAGATGGTTGTAGATCTGGTCGAAGCAGACACCGAAGAAGTCGGCAAACATCAGCTCCACCACCGGCCTCAGGCCTTCGGCCGCGGCGCCGATGGCTGCACCGATGAACGCGGTCTCGGAGATCGGCGTGTCCATCACGCGCTCGCCGCCGAACCGCGCGTGCAGTCCGCCGGTGGAACCAAAGATGCCGCCGTAGCGGCCGACGTCCTCGCCCATGACGAACACGCGTTCGTCCGCCGCCATCTGCTGGGCGATGGCTTCCGAGATGGCCGCTGCCATGGTCAGCGATCGCGTAGGTTGGTTGTCGGTCATGCGGGCTCCTCTTCGTTGCAGAACACCTGTTGAAGTGCTTCGGCGGCTTCGGGGTAAGGGCTTGTTCGCGCGTGCTCGAAGGCTTGCGCCACGCAACTCGCGGCCTGATCGCGCACGGCCGCTTCGCCGGCGTCGTCGAGCGCACCAAGCGCGCGCAGGCGCACGGCGAGCGCTGCAATCGGATCGCGGGCCTTGAGCGCATCGACTTCACCAGCCGGGCGGTAGGCCTCGGCATCACCCTGGAAGTGGCCAAGGTAGCGATCGGTCTGCACCTCGATCAACGTCGGGCCTTCGCCGCGGCGCGCGCGCGCGATGGCGGCGCCGGCGGCTTCGAACATCGCCACCGGGTCATTGTTCTCCACCAGGACGCCCGGCATGCCGTACCCGGCTGCACGCACGTCGTTCGTCGGCACCGACGTGGAATCGGCCTTGGCCACCGAGATGCCCCAGCGGTTGTCCTCGCAGACGAACACCACCGGCAGGCGCCACAGCGATGCGAGGTTGAGCGCCTCGTGAAAGCCGCCCTGGTTGGCCGCGCCCTCGCCGAAGAAGCTCACGGCCACCCAATCCTTGCCCAGGCGCCTGGCAGCGAGCGCGGCGCCACAGGCCTGCGGTGCGCCGGCCGCCACGATGCCCGAGCAACTGAACTTGCGCGGCGGGTCGAACAGGTGCATGTGCCCGCCCTTGCCGCGGCACAGGCCGTTGGCCTTGCCGAACATCTCGGAGGTCATCGCATCGAGCGGCACGCCCTTGGCGATCGCGAAGTGATGCGGCCGATGCGCACCAACCACCGTGTCGTTGTCGGACAGGTGGGCGCATACGCCGACCGCAACGGGCTCCTGGCCGGCTGCCAGGTGCATTTCGCCGGGCACGGGGCCGCTGCCGATGTCGAAGGCCAGGCCTTTCTGGATCTTCGGCGGAAGCTTGCCTTCGAGGTAGATGCGGGCCATGGCCTCTTCGTAGAGGCGGATCTTCACCATGGTCAGGTACATCCAGTGCAGCTGTTCGGTACTGGGAGTCATGCGCGCTCCTCCTTCAGGCCCGGTCGGCGAAGAACTTCCAGTCCAGGATCATCTTCACGCCCTGGTTCTCGTCCAGAAAGGCAACCGGGCCGTGATTGGTGAACAGAAGCTCGGAGTCTTCGATGAAGCTTGTGAGCTCATGAAACGAGCCCAGCGGCTCGTAGCCGTAGTCGCCGGCGTCGGCCACGCCCATGCGGTAGTCCATGCGGCCCTTGAGCATCAGGTATTCGCCCGCGCCGTGATGGAAGTGCGCGGGAAACGCGGAGCCCTTGGCGCAGCGGAAGACCACGGTCCAGACGCCGGTCTCGGCGCTCGTGCGAAGGGTCTTGAATTCGATGCCCGGGGCGAACTCGACCCAGGGCTTGCGTGCGACTCGCAACAGCACTTCGGCGTTGGGATCGGCGCGATCGGTATCTTCGGCAATGGCGGCTTGCATGGTCGGTGTCTCCTTGGTTCGTGGAGCTCCGATGCTGCGGCCGCATGCCGCGAGGCGCTTGTCAGGGCGCGCCCGTGCCCTGGTGTTGCAGCGCCCGTGCGCGGAACTCGCGCGGCGCGAGCCCGTAGGCGGAGTGAAACAGCTTGCTGAACTGGCTGGGGTCCTCGAAGCCCCAATGGCCGGCAATCTCTGCGATCTGGCGCTGCGCCAGCGTGCTGCTCTCGAGGTCGCGCCGGCACATCTCCAGGCGCCGTTCGCGCACGTAGGCGCTGACGGTGCTGTCGGTGGCCTCGAAGAGCTTGTGCAGGTTGCGCTCACCCATGCGGAAGGCCTGCGCGATCGAATGCACGTCGAGGGCGGGATCGGTCAGGTGCGTGTCGATGTGGCGCATGACCTGCTCGAGCGTCAACTGGCGCAGGCGTGGCGCCGGCAATGCGGGCTGCGCCCCGAGGCACAGGCCGAGCAGGTCGAGCGTGGCATCGAGCACGCTGCGCCGGTTCGCCACGGGCAACTCGGGAAAACGCTCCACCAGCGAGAGGATGTGGTCGACGAAGAGACCGCCAACGCCCTGCCGGCCATCGATCGGCCGCCCGACCAGGTCGCGCACGCGCGGAACGCGCCGCAGCAGGCGCGCCTCCGGCACCAGCAGCGAGATCTGGCGCAGGTTGTCGCCGGTCATGAAGGCCAGCGGGCGCGTACTGTCCCAGAGGGTGAACATGCCCTGGCGCAAGAGAAGCTCGTGCGATTCGTCGGCGCCGAAGCGCAGCGCCTCGGACCCGCGGGCGACCAGCACGACGGTCAGATAGGCCTCGTCGTCATGCGCGATCTGGGCGCGGCGGCGACGTCCGCCGACCGGCGCGGCCGAAGTGCAGTCGGTCAGCCGCATGCCGTCTATGCGGTGTTGGTGCATGTAGGCGGGAAATCGCTCGCAGGCGATGCGTGGAATGTCCCAAGCCAGGTGGGCATCGACGATCACCTCGCGCCATGCCTCGAACTGCTGCGCCGCAGGCAGGGTCTCGGTGCACCAGATCTCCGGCGGCCGGGGCGTGAAGGCGACGAGGGCGGCCATCGGGTGTCTCCTGCGGCGTCGAATGCGCCTTTGTGCTGCCCGCACTGTGCACCAGGCAGCCGGCGGCGGCAAACGCCACTGGTGCGCCAGCGAACGGGTTGTGGTCAGTTCGCGAACGCCCGGGCGCCTGGTTCGGGAGCAGGGCAGTGGATTTCGGCAAAGGATGGCGCGGATTCCGATTTCCTGCCGCAGCGCGGGCCTTGATCCAGATCAATCTTGCGGTACGGACATCCCGATAGCCTTGCGAGATGCAAGCTGCGCTCTCGTACGACCCTGCCGGCGACCGCGACCTGAAGCCCGGCACCACGGCGGAGTCGGGTACCTGGTCTCTCCTGGACGATCCCGGTGAGTGGCCGACATTCGGCCGACCACTGGATGGCGATTCAGCCGAAGGCCTCTGGGAATCACACGTTGTGGTCGAAGGCATGCACTGTGCAGCCTGCGCGTTCGCGATCGAAGCAGCGGTAGGGCAGGTTGCGGGCGTGCAAAAGGTCGAGGTGAATGCGACGAGCAGGCGCGCACGCGTCGTCTGGTCGCCTTCGATCGTCAAGCCGTCGCGCTGGCTCGAGGCGTCCGCGGTGGCCGGCTACCGGCTCACCCCGGCCGCTGACAGATTGCTGGGCGTGCGGCGGGCACGTGAAGCGAGGCTTGCCCTTTGGCGCTGGCTGGTCGCGGGCTTCTGCATGATGCAGGTCATGATGTACGCATACCCTGCATACATCGCGCAAGCCGGCGACATGACGCCCGACGCGGCGCAGCTTCTGCGCTGGGCTTGCTGGGTGCTCACGCTGCCGGTGCTGTTGTTCTCCTGCAAGCCCTTCTTTGCCAGCGCGTGGCGCGACCTGCGCCAGCGACGCATCGGCATGGACTTGCCGGTCAGCCTGGGCATCGCCATCACGTTCGCAGCCGGCACTGCGGCGACGTTCAACCCCGCCGGCGCACTGGGTGGCGAAGTCTATTTCGACTCGCTCACGATGTTCGTCTTCTTCCTTCTGACAGGTCGGTGGCTGGAGGCCCGATTGCGCGATCGCACGGCTGGCGCACTCGAATCCTTGATGAACCGGATGCCCGAAAGTGTCGAGCGGCGAGGTTTGGACGGCGTGTTTGAGCGCGTGGCGGTGCGTCGGCTGGCGCCCGGTGATGTCGTTCGGGTGCTCCCGGGCGAAGCCTTTCCGACGGATGGTGTCGTGGTCGCCGGAGACACGACGGCGGACGAGGCCATGCTCACGGGCGAGTCTCGTCCGGTCCCACGTCCTTGTGGAGCTCGTGTGCTGGCCGGCAGCCACAACCTCGCATCGATGGTGGAGGTGCGAGTCGCTTCGGTGGGAAAGAGCACCCGCTTTGCGCAGATCGTCGCCCTCATGGAGATCGCCTCGCTGCAGAAGCCCCGGCTTGCGCAACTCGCGGACCGTGCCGCGCGTCCGTTCCTGGCTTTCGTGCTCGCTGCGGCCGCCATCGCCGCCGCGTTCTGGTGGCCGGTCGACTCCGGCAAGGCGCTGATGGTGGCAGTGGCCGTGTTGATCGTGACCTGCCCATGCGCGCTCTCCCTCGCGACCCCAGCGGCGATGCTCGCCAGCGCCGGCGCGCTGGCACGGCAGGGCGTGATCGTCCGCAACCTGCAGGCACTGGAGGCGCTTGCCTCGATCGACACCGTCGTGTTTGACAAGACCGGCACGCTGACGAGCGACGTACCGCGCCTCGAACGCGTCTACTGCCGGCGGGGACTGCGCCCCGGCGATGCGCTCGAACTCGCCGCTGCGCTCGCCGTGCTGTCATTGCATCCGACCGCCCGGGCGCTCGCCGGTGCGTGGCGTTCGCAGTTCCGGTCATCCCCGGCGTGGGAACTCCTGCAGCTCACCGAACACGGCGGGCTGGGTCTTGAAGGTCGCTTGCGTCGCAAGGGCGCGAAGGACCAGGCTCCCCGATGCATGCGGCTGGGATCGGCCGCATTCTGCGCCGTCACGCCCGTGCAATGCGATTCGGCGCAGGTGCATCTGAGCGATGCGCAAGGATGGATCGCGAGCTTTGTCCTCGCGGAAGCGCTGCGCGCCGACGCCGCAGCCACTGTCTCCACACTCGCGGATCAGGGAGTGGCGGTGCAACTCCTTTCCGGGGATCGAGGCCTGGCCGTGCTCGAAGTCGCTTCCCGCGCCGGCATTCGGAACGCGCGTGGGGACTGCATGCCCGAGCAAAAGCTTCAGGTCGTGCAGCAACTCCAGTCACAGGGTCGACATGTCGCGATGGTCGGCGATGGCCTGAACGACGGCCCTGTCCTGGCGCGGGCGAACGTGTCCTTCGCTGTCGGCAGTGCGGTCCCGCTCGCGCAGGCACGCGCCGATTTCATCGTCCTGGGCGATGCGCTCGCCTCGATCCCCTTGGCCATCGCGCAAGCCCGTCGAACGCTGCGTGTGGTTCGACAGAACCTGTGGTGGGCTGCCGGCTACAACGCGCTGTGCGTGCCGCTGGCGCTGACGGGCTGGTTCCCAGCCTGGTTGGCGGGCCTGGGCATGGCGGGAAGCTCGCTGGTGGTGGTGCTCAATGCGGCTCGGCTGGCCCGGCCGTCGGAGGCAGTGCGCTGATGGACATCCTGTACCTCCTGATCCCCCTGTCGGTCGTGCTCGTCCTGGCGATCCTGGGCGGCCTGTGCTGGGCCGTCGAGCGTGGCCAGTTCGACGACGTCGAGCGGGAAGGCGAACGCATTCTGCGCAACGATTGATCTGCATCAAACCGCTCCTTCCGACGCGCGCTGACACTGCCCGCAACCCAAGGAAGAAGAGAAGGCCCGACGATGCAATCCACGAACCCTGTCGCAGCGATCTACAGCGACACCGCGGTCAAGCAGTTCGCGCTCATGTCGGTGGTATGGGGAGTGGTGGGCATGCTGGTCGGCGTGATCATTGCTTCGCAACTGGCTTGGCCCGAACTCAACTTCGGCATCCCGTGGCTCAGCTATGGCCGACTGCGGCCCCTGCACACCAATGCCGTGATCTTCGCCTTCGGCGGGTGCGCGCTCATGGCGACCAGCTTCCACGTGGTTCAACGGACCTGCCAGGTGCGGCTCTTCGCGCCGGCACTCGCATCATTCGTGTTCTGGGGCTGGCAGGCGGTGATCGTTGCCGCCGCCATCAGCCTGCCTCTCGGGTACACGAGCGGCAAGGAATACGCAGAGCTCGAGTGGCCCATCGACATCCTGATCGCGCTGGTATGGGTGGCCTACGCGATCGTGTTCTTCGGCACCGTCGGCACGCGCAAGGTCAAGCACATTTACGTGGCGAACTGGTTCTACGGCGCATTCATCATCGCCGTGGCTCTGCTCCACATCGTCAACAGCGCGGCCGTTCCGGCCGGTTGGATGAAGAGCTATTCGGCTTACGCTGGGGTGCAGGACGCGATGGTCCAGTGGTGGTACGGCCATAACGCTGTGGGCTTCTTCCTCACCGCGGGCTTTCTCGGGATGATGTACTACTACATTCCAAAGCAGGCAGGGCGGCCCGTGTACTCCTACCGGCTGTCGATCGTGCACTTCTGGGCGCTGATCTTCACCTACATGTGGGCGGGTCCCCACCATCTGCACTACACCGCCTTGCCCGACTGGACCCAGTCGATCGGCATGGTGTTCTCGCTGATCCTGCTGGCGCCGAGCTGGGGCGGGATGATCAACGGGGTCATGACGCTCTCGGGTGCGTGGCACAAGCTGCGCACCGACCCGATCCTGCGCTTCCTGATCGTCGCGCTGTCCTTCTACGGCATGGCGACCTTCGAAGGTCCGATGATGTCGATCAAGACGGTGAACGCACTCTCCCACTACACGGACTGGACCGTCGGCCACGTGCATGCTGGCGCGCTCGGCTGGGTGGGCCTGATCTCGATGGGCTCGCTCTACTACCTGATCCCGCGTCTCTATGGCCGCATCGAGATGTACAGCGTGAAGGCCATCGAGTTGCACTTCTGGATGGCCACCATCGGTATCGTGCTCTATATCGCCGCGATGTGGATCGCCGGCGTGATGCAGGGCCTGATGTGGCGCTCGATCAATCCCGACGGCACCCTGACCTACACCTTCGTCGAGAGCGTCAAGGCCACCTATCCCCACTACGTCGTGCGCCTCGTCGGAGGTGTCCTCTACCTGGGCGGCATGCTGGTGATGGCATGGAACGTCGTGATGACCATCGGCGTGGGGCAATCGGCGCGCGCCAGCATCCCTTCGACGGCGGCTGCGGCCCACGCATGAGGAACGAACGATGAGCTCCAGAACACCCGGAACCGGCTTCTCGCATCAGAAGATCGAGACCAACAACTTCCTGATGATCGTGCTGATCCTGCTGGTGATCGCCGTCGGCGGCCTGGTGGAGATCGTGCCGCTGTTCTTCCAGAAGTCCACGACCGAGCCCATCGATGGCCTGAAGCCACCGACGTCGCTGCAGGTGCTGGGCCGCGACATCTATGTGCGCGAGGGTTGCTACAACTGCCATTCGCAGATGATCCGGCCGTTCCGTGCCGAAACACTGCGCTACGGGCACTACTCGGTGGCCGGGGAGTTCGTCTATGACCACCCATTCCAGTGGGGAAGCAAGCGCACCGGCCCGGACCTGCACCGCGTGGGCGGCAAATACAGCGACGAGTGGCATCGCATTCACCTGAACAACCCGCGCGACGTCGTGCCCGAGTCGAACATGCCGGCGTACGTCTGGCTGGAGAAGACCAGGGTCGATCCCGAGGAGGCCGCGCGACACATGCGCGCACTGCGCCGCGTCGGCGTGCCATTTACCGACGAGCAGATCGCCTCGGCGCCGCTCGACCTGAAGGACAAGAGCGAGATGGATGCCCTCGTCGCCTATCTCCAGTCGCTCGGCCTCGCGCTCAAGTAAGGACCGGTTGTATGGACATCACCACCTTGCGGATCGTGGCGACGCTCGTTTCGTTCGCCACCTTCATCGGGATTCTGGTCTGGGCGTTCTCGCGTCGCCACGCGAAGGACTTCGAAGACGCGAGCCGATTGCCTTTCGAAGAGGACCGAGCATCATGAGCGACTTCACCAGCAACTTCTGGTCGCACTACGTGACCCTCCTGGCGGTCGGCGGCATCCTGGCCTGCGGATTGCTTCTCTGGATCACGGCACGCGTCAAGACACCGCCGGGAACGGACAACACCACCGGCCACGTGTGGGACGAGGATCTTCGCGAGATGAACAACCCGATGCCACGCTGGTGGATGGGGCTGTTCGTGATCACCATCGTGTTCGGGCTCGGCTACCTGGTGGCATTCCCCGGCCTTGGAAGCTACAAAGGCGAACTCTCGTGGAGCACCGAAGGCGAGTACACCAAAGACATTGCCAAGGCCAATGCCGAACTGGAGCCGGTCTACGCCGCCTTTGCGGCCCTGCCTGTCGAGCGCGTGGCGGGCGATCCGGGGGCAATGGCCATCGGGGAGAGGCTCTTTCTGAACAACTGCGCCCAGTGTCACGGCTCCGATGCGCGCGGCGGCAAGGGGTTTCCGAACCTCACCGACAAGGACTGGCTGCATGGCGGCATGCCTGACAAGATCAAGGAAACGATCACGCTGGGCCGCACAGGCATGATGCCGCCAATGGCAGAGGCAGTCGGCACGCCGGAAGACGTCAAGAACGTCGCCAACTATGTGCTGAGCCTCTCGCGCGAACCGCACGACTCCGTGCGCGCGGGCCTAGGCAAGAGCAAGTTCACGGTCTGCGCCGCCTGCCATGGCATCGGCGGGGTAGGCAACACAGCGGTGGGCGCACCCAATCTGACGGACAACATCTGGCTCCACGGCTATGGGCAGAACGCGATCATCTCGATCATCAACACCGGCAAGACCAACCAGATGCCGGCGCAGCAGGGGCGCCTGACCGAGGCGCAGATTCATGTGCTGACCGCGTACGTCTGGGGTCTGTCCAACAAGTCGGGCATCGCCCCCTGAATGCCAGCGCATGACCGATTCCGCGCCCGCATCGTCGTCGCCTGCGCGCAGGGTGATTCCCATCGCGGCGGAGGCAGAGGGCGACAGTCTCTATGCCGCGCATCGCAAGGTCTACCCGCGCGTCATTCGCGGCGTCTTCGCGCGGTGGCGCTGGGTCACGGTGTTCGCGACACAGCTGCTGTTCTATGGCTTGCCCTGGTTCGAATGGGGACAGCGCCAGGCGGTGCTTTTCGATCTGGGCGCGCGGCGCTTCTACATCCTCGGCCTGGTGCTCTATCCGCAGGACCTGATCTACCTGACCGGCCTGCTCGTGATCTCGGCGCTGTCCCTGTTTCTCTTCACGGCGGTCGCGGGACGGCTGTGGTGCGGCTATGCCTGCCCGCAGACGGTCTACAGCGAGATCTTCATGTGGGTCGAGCACAAGATCGAAGGCAATCGCATCGCGCGCATGCGCCTGGACAAAGGGGACTTCACGCTCGAGAAGCTCGTCAGGAAGTGGTTCAAGCACCTGGTCTGGCTGGGCATCGCCGTGTGGACCGGGTTCACCTTCGTCGGCTACTTCACGCCGATCCGTGACCTGGGCATGGAATTTCTGCAGACGCGCATGGGGGCGTGGGAACTGTTCTGGGTCCTCTTCTATGGCTTTGCCACCTATGGCAATGCCGGCTTCATGCGCGAACAGGTCTGCAAGTACATGTGTCCGTATGCGCGTTTCCAGAGCGCGATGTTCGACCGCGACACGCTCACCGTCAGCTACGACATCGAGCGCGGCGAGCCCCGCGGCAAGCATGCGAAGGGTGGCGACGCCCGCGCCCAGGGCTTTGGCGACTGCATCGACTGCTCGCTGTGCGTCGAGGTCTGCCCGACCGGCATCGACATCCGGCAGGGCCTGCAGTACGAGTGCATCGGCTGCGGTCTCTGTGTGGACGCGTGCAACACGGTGATGGACCGCATGGCGACGCCGAAAGGGCTGATCCGCTATGCCACCCAGAACGGTATGGCAGGACACTGGACACGCAAGCAGGTCCTGCGCCGCGTGTTCAGGCCCCGGGTTCTGGTCTATGCCGGCATCCTGGTAGCCCTATGCATCGGCCTTGTGGCCAGCCTGGTGGTGCGAACGCCCCTGAAGGTCGACGTGGTGCGAGACCGTGGCACCCTCGCACGCATCGCCGAAGGCGGCCGCATCGAGAACGTCTACCGCCTGCAAATCATGAACGCCACGGAGCGGCCGCAACGCTACCGGATCGAGGCGAACGGCCTGGAAGGCCTGGCCGTATCGCCCGCCGAGCCTGTCGAGGTCGGCTCCGCGCAGTCGAGGTGGATCGCGGTGCGCCTGCAGCTGCCCTATGGCAGTGCCACAGCCGGATCCCACCCGGTGTATTTCGATGTGCGCTCTGCCGACGGCAGTGCACGCGTGTCGGAAAAAGCCACCTTTCTGGTGCCACGCTGATTCTTGAAGGAGACGGACATGAACGACAACGCCCTCGCATCGTCGGAGAACGCGCCCTGGTGGCGATTCCCGCTGCTGTGGATGGTGATCGCGGGGCCCGTCGTCGTTGTCGTCGCCAGCTTCGCCACTCTCTGGATCGCCCTGAGGGTGCCCGATCCTGTGGTGGCCTCGGACTACTACCGCCAGGGCATCGAGATCAACAGGGCGCTCGCCGACAAGAAGCTGATGCCGGCGCTTGCTGGGCGCAACCATGCGGCAACGCCCGACGCGGATGTCCCCGCATCGAAGCGCTGAGAAGGCGTCGCGATCAGCAGCTCGGCGGATTGACGATGCGACGCAGCGCCTCGGCATCCAGGATCCGCAGGTTGCGCTGCTGGACATCGACGATGCCGTCTTCCGCGAACTTCGACAGCGTCCGGCTCACCGTCTCGAGCTTCAGGCCGAGATAGCTGCCGATCTCCTCGCGCGTCATCCGCAGCACCAGCTCGGACTGCGAGAAGCCGCGCGCATGCAGGCGCGTGACGAGATTCAGCAGGAAGGCGGCGAGGCGCTCCTCCGCCCGCATGCTGCCGAGCAGCAGCATCACGCCGTGATCGCGCACGATCTCGCGGCTCATGATCTGGTGGACATGGCGCTGCAACGCCGTCACTTCGCGCGACAGTTCCTCGATGCGGTCGAAAGGCATCACGCAGACCTCCGCGTCCTCGAGCGCGACCGCGTCGCAGGTGTGCTGGTTGTTGACGATGCCGTCGAGGCCGATGATCTCGCCGGCCATCTGGAAGCCGGTGACCTGGTCGCGTCCGTCCTCGCTCGCCACGCGCGTCTTGAAGAAGCCGGTGCGAATCGCATAGAGCGAGGTGAAGCGCTCGCCATTGCGGAACAGGGCTTCGCGCCGGCGGACCTTGCGGCGCGTGGCCACGAGGTCGTCGATGCGCTGCAGATCGCCCGGCGGCAGGCCGATGGGCATGCAGAGCTCGCGCAGGTTGCAGTTCGAGCAGGCGACCTTGGCTTTTTCGGTTTTCATGATGTATGTCGAGTTCGTCGCGATTCTGGGGCTGCGCAGGAGCCGAAGGTTTGACCCAGATCAAGAAACGCAGGTCGGCGCGGCGGCATAGTGGTTCATTGTCTGCACCTGTCCTGCGATGCCTTCCTCTCCTGCTTTCCGGTCCGTTCCCCCGTTGAACGCGGTGCCGTCAGGTGCTGTCCTGCACCGTTTCGACGTCACGGGTCCGCGCTACACCTCGTACCCGACGGCGGACCGCTTCGTGGAGGCGTTCAACGCGGACGACTACGCGCAAACGCTTCGCCAGCGCTCGGAGGCAGGCGCGCACGGACGGCCTTTGTCGATCTACGTGCATATTCCGTTTTGCGAATCGCTTTGCTACTACTGCGCTTGCAACAAGATCGTGACCCGCCACAAGGGGCGGGGGCGCGAGTACTTGGATTACCTGGCGAAGGAGATCGACCTGCAGGCGGCGCAACTCGGGCGAGGTGCCGTCGCCAGCCAACTGCACCTGGGGGGCGGCTCGCCCACCTTCCTGGACGACGCCGCACTCGGCGAGTTGATCGCCATGCTCGACAGTGCGTTCACGCTCGCCCCCCAACGGGAACAGTCGATCGAGATCGACCCGCGCACCGTGGACGAAACGCGTCTGCGCCACCTCGCCGGGCTCGGATTCAATCGCCTGAGCCTGGGGGTACAGGACTTCGACGCGCAAGTACAGAAGGCCGTGCATCGCATTCAGCCCGCCAGCCAGGTGTTCGACCTCGTGGCCGGCGCCAGGCAGCTTAGTTTCGGCTCGATCAATATCGACCTGATCTATGGGTTGCCGCGCCAGAACGCCGCATCCTTCGATCGCACATTGGCGCAGGTTTGCGAACTCCGGCCTGATCGCATTGCGCTCTATGCGTATGCGCACCTGCCGGATCGCTTCAAGCCGCAGCGCCGCATCGCCGAACAGGACCTGCCCGATGCCAGGGTCAAGATCGAGATGCTGTCACGCTCGATCACCGTGTTGACCGAAGCCGGCTATGTCTATATCGGCATGGACCATTTCGCGTTGCCCGAGGATGGCTTGGCGATCGCGAAGCGACAGGGGCGACTCCATCGCAATTTTCAGGGCTACAGCACCCAGCCCGACAGTGACTTGGTGGCGCTGGGCGTGTCGGCCATCGGCCGCGTGGGCGCGACCTACAGCCAGAATGCCAAGACGCTGGCGGAATACTGCGATCACCTCGACCAAGGGCGCCTCCCGGTTGCGCGCGGCTTGGCGCTCACGCGCGACGACGTGCTTCGACGAGCTGTGATCATGGCGCTGATGTGCCAGGGCCACGTCGATTTCGAGGCGATGGGGCTTGCGCACCTGATCGACTTCAGGCGGCATTTCGCGGTCGAACTCGCTGCCCTCGGGCCCTTGATCGCGCAAGGCCTGGTGTTGTTGAGCGACCACGACATCCAGGTCACGCCCCTGGGATGGTTCTTCGTGCGCGCCGTTGCGATGGTGTTCGACCGCTACCTGCAGGCCGATCGCAACCGCACGCGATTCTCACGGATCGTCTGACCGTGCAGGCCGCACTCGCAGGCACCGCATTGCTGATGGGCCTCGTGGGCGGCCCGCATTGCGTCGCAATGTGCGGCGCGGCTTGCGCGGGGGTGATCCGAATCGTCCGTGCGCCTTCCGGCGGGGGTGTCGCCGTGTTGCCGGCGAGTTCGCGAGGCCTCGGGGCCGCCTCGCTGGCCTTTCATGGCGGCCGCGTCGCGGGGTATGCAGCTGCCGGCGCCGTTGCCGCGATGGCGGGGCGGAGCCTCGAGCTGGCCGGCGAGCATGTCACGGCGCTGCGACCCTTGTGGGTGCTGCTGCATGCGTTGGTGCTGGCATGGGGCCTGATGCTGGCAGCACTCGGACGCCAGCCGATGTGGGCGCATGGTCTCGGCCGGTCGCTGGCGGCTCGCCTGCAGCCGTTGACCGGGTCCGCCGCCGGTGTGCTGGCGACCGGAGCGCTCTGGGTCTCGATGCCTTGCGGTTTGCTCTATTCGGCGCTACTGCTGGCAGGACTTGCCAACGACCCCGTCCAAGGGGGGATGGTGATGGCATTGTTTGCACTGGGCAGCGGCATTTCGCTGCTCTTGGCGCCTTGGCTCTGGGAGCACTTGCGCTCGGGCCTCAACGTGCGTCGCAGGGCGTGGGGCACGCGCGTCGCGGGGGGATTGCTCGCAGCCATGGCGCTGCAGTCGATCTGGATGGACCTGGGCCGGCAGATCGAAATCTGGTGCCGCTGAGTTCACCCTGAACTTTCGTGGGGACTCGAGCGATTCGATGTAGAGCAGGATGGATCGTGTCCGGGCGTCGTTCGCGAGATAGTCGAGCAGGTCGCCGAAATCGACGTCGCAATGGTCGCCGAGCGACACGAGGTGGGAAAGGCCGATCGCGCGGCGCCTGGCCCAGTCCAGCACTGCAGTCACCAGCGCGCCGGATTGGGACACGAAGGCCAACTCGCCCGGCAGTGCGGTCGAGATGGCGGATGGTCAATTGAGCCTCCAGAGAAAAAGACATCCTGCCCGCGGCAAAGCTTCGATCCCTTGACCGTCGTCAATTCAATGCGTGCGCCGAGTGCCAAGCTTGCGCACACGAAGGAGACCTGATGCGCATCCAGTTCCTCGGTGGTACCGGCACAGTCAGTGAATCCAAGTAGGGCTCGCACCATGGATTCCGATCGCTTGCCCGCGCGCACGCCCGACCCCTGGCTTTCAGCGACGATGGCGGTCGACGTCGCCCTTGTGTCACACGGATCTTCCGACGCGCTCGCGGCCCGGCAGGCCCGACGACTGGGCGAGTTGCTCGCTTCGTCGAGGCGAGGCTCACCGATGTATCGCCGCCTGCTCAAGGGGCGCGACCTCCAGCATGTGCGCCTGGAGGATCTGCCGGTGATGGGCAAGGCGGAGCTGATGCGCGACTTTGACGAATGGGTCACCGACCCCCGCGTGCGGCTCGACGAGTTGCGTCACTTCGTCTCGGATGTTCGACGGATTGCGCAACCTTTTCTCGGACGCTACGTGGTGTGGGAAAGCTCCGGAAGCACGGGCGAGCCTGCTTTCTTCGTGCAAGACGCCTCGGCGATGGCCGTCTATGACGCGCTGGAGGCCCTGCGCCGACCGGCGCTCAGGCCGCTGCAGAGGCTGCTGGATCCTTGGGGCCTGACAGATCGGATCGCCTTCGTCGGGGCCCTTGGAGGGCACTTTGCGAGCACCGTTTCGATCGAACGCCTGCGACGGATCAACCCCGCATTGTCGAGCCATCTTCGAAGCGTCTCCTTCCTGCAGCCGGTCGGGGACATCGTGGCGGAGTTGAACGACTATGCCCCCACCGTCATCGCCACCTATCCGACTGCCGCTGTCCTGCTGGCCGAGGAACGCATGAGCGGGCGACTTCGAGCGTCTCCGGGCGAAATCTGGACGGGGGGTGAGGATCTCTCGCTGGCCAAGCGTGAGTTCGTGCAGCGGGCGTTCGGCTGCCGGGTGGCCAACAGCTACGGGGCCTCTGAGTTCCTGTCGCTGGCGTCCGAGTGCGATCGGGGCCGTCTTCATCTCAACAGCGACTGGGTGATCCTCGAGCCCGTGGATGCTCAGGGACGGGCGGCGGCCGTCGGGGAGACAGGCGTCACGACGCTGCTCACCAACCTCGCGAATCACGTGCAACCCCTGATCCGGTACGACCTGGGCGATCGGGTCACCGTGCAGCCTGGGCGGTGCAACTGCGGCTCTTGCCTTCCAGTGATCGAAGTCCAGGGCCGCAGCGAAGACACCCTGCATCTGGGCGGTTCCGGCCCGGGTTCGGTGAGCGTGCTGCCCCTGGCACTGACCACGATGCTCGAAGAGAATGCCGGCCTGTTCGATTTTCAGCTGGTGCGGGAAGGCCCCTGCGACCTGCTTCTGCGCACCGGCCTGTGCGGCGCGGAAGCCGAACTGGCGCTGCAGCGAGCGCATCGCGTCCTCGACGAATTCCTGGCATCCCAGGGCGCCGTGGGCGTGCATGTCCATTGCCGCAGCGGCGAGCCCGGTCGCGCCGGCCGCAGCGGAAAGGTATTGCGCGTCTTGGCGGCGCCCTGACAAACAGCGCGGACGGCTCATCCGACCTTGCCGGCGGGGCCGGGAATGCGCTTGTAATCGCGACTATCGCAGCACGAGCACCGGCACGTCCGAGTTCGCAAGCACATGGGCGGTTTCGCTGCCCAGGACGGCACGTGTCAGCCCGATCCGTCCGTGCGAGGCCATCACGATGAGGTCGCTGCCGTTCTTCCGGGCGGCCTCGACGATGGAATCGGCCACCCGGTTGGACTTGACCATTGCCGTATTGATCCGTACGCCGCACGCTGTGGCGCGAATCTCGATGGCCGCGAGCATTTTCCTGGCGTGCTCCGCACGATCGCCCGCCATTCGGTCGATCTCCTCGGATTCGACGACGGTGGAGCCGTCCATGTAACTCTTGGGCTGGATTCGCACCACCGTGAAGGCTGTGAGCTCGGCCTCTTGCTCCGCCGCCAGATCGATGGCCTTGGCGACTGCCTTGTCCGCAAGCTCGGAGCCATCGGTGGCTACCAGGATTCGTTTGAACATGATCTTTGTTCCTCGAGAGTGATCTTCACAGGCTAGCCTTTGAAGGGCTTTGGTTGTTGATGAATATCAAGCGCGCGCTCCGTTTCGGACCGGGAGCAGTTTTGGCGATCTGGTGCGAGCCCGTTCGCGCCGGTTCATGCCCGAGCGATCGTGTCAAGGAGCACGGTCTGGATGACGCAGCGGTGGTTTTCCGTTCGGGGCGCCTCCTCGATGCGGCGACCCTTCGCAAACAGCGCCCATTCGGGTGAATGGGTGGCGTCGACAACGCAGCCCAGCTCGTTGGACGCCGGCGGACTCGTTTCGCTGAACTGCAGCGAAAAGCCCAGTTCCCGCGCAGCCGACAGGAACATGCTGCTGCGCGGCGTCAGCGGATCGCCGATGAAAAGCAGGTTCGTCCGCGAGTCAGGAGGGGACCGGAGTTCGCACAGCGTCAACAGGTCCGCGAGTGCCTTGGCAGGGTGGTCGTCCCGGCCGAGACCTGCGTAGACCGGAACGCAGGCCTCCATTTCGATCCTCTGGATCGTGGACGGTGGAAGGGTGTCGCAGTCGATCGCGTCGTACATGCGTCCCAGAAGGCGTGCCAGGGATCCGATGTCGGGCTGCTTGGAGACATCCGTCTCGAACCGGACTTCCGCGACGCGCGCGCCAAGGTCCTGGGCCGCACGATGGAGAGGCGACATCTCCCGCCCTGACGGCGTGGTGAGAAGCAAGGCCAGGTTCTTGCCGCGAAGCGCCTTGCGGGCTCCTGCCCCATGCGCATCCGTGCGGAGGCGACGGGCCGTAGCGAAGATGGCGGCAGCTTTTCCGGCGCCCAGTGGCTCGTCCGACGACCAGAGCGGGGAGGAAGGGATGGCGGCGTTCACAACTGCAACGGTATGGCTTTGGCTGGCGCCGAGCTTGACGGGCGTCAACAAATCGTTGTCCGCCCTCGTCGTTGC
The DNA here is from genome assembly GCF_056400665.1 of Variovorax sp. P5_A3. NCBI lineage: Bacteria > Pseudomonadati > Pseudomonadota > Betaproteobacteria > Burkholderiales > Comamonadaceae > Variovorax > Variovorax sp. P5_A3. The sequence goes on from NZ_JBFUKW010000007.1 coordinate 46,146, forward strand.
AGTCCGGACACAAACCATTCACCCGCTGTTACCGAGACCCCGGTTGCGTTGGCGCTTCATTTGCACTCGGTTCCTAAGCTCAGTCCATCGAAATGCAAGGAGCGAGCGATGACTGCAGTGACCAGCCTACCGAAGTGCCCGGGTTCAGCTGTCGGACGGATTTCCGACATGCTGCAGCTTCTTCAGGACAGCGTGCCGCTTCAGCGGCGTATCGTCCACGCGGGCGAGTCGGTGTATCAGGTGGGGCAGGCCTTCGGGTCGCTGCACATCGTGAATTCCGGCTACTTCAAGATGGTCAATCTGTCGGGGGAAGGCCGCGAGCAGGTGGTCGGCCTCTACTTCAAGGGCGATTGGCTCGGTCTCGACGGCATCGCGACCTCGCAGTACGCTTGCGATGCAGTGGCCATGGATACCGGCGAGGTCTGGTCGATCCGCTACGACGCACTGATCCAGGCCGCGGTGCGTACGCCAGCGCTGCTGACCGCGCTTCACGAAGCGATGAGTCGCGAACTGACGCGCGATCACGAGTCGATGTTGTCCCTGTGCACGCTGCCTGCCGATGCGCGGGTCGCGGGCTTCCTGCGCTACTGGGCCGACGCGCTGTCGCAGCGCGGTCTGCGCACCGACCAGTTCACGCTGCGCATGACGCGTGCCGAGATCGGCAACTACCTGGGCATGACGCTGGAGAGCGTCAGCCGGGCATTGTCCCGTCTGGCGCGAGGCGACGTGATCCGCTTCACGGAAAAAGGCCGACGTGACATTCACATCCCGCAGGTGGATGCGCTCACGGCCTTCATCCAGCGGACGGTCACGCCGATGGCCAGCGCGCTTCACTGAGCGACTTTGAGCACCTTCGCGATGGCCCGCTCCAGTTCCTCCCGCGTGAAGGGTTTGCGCAGCAGCTCCCGACCCAGGGGCTCGTCGAGCAATTCCCCGGAGTAGCCGGACATCAACAGCACGGGGAGCCGCGGCAGCAGCGCACGCGCCGCATCCACCAACTCGGTGCCGCGAAGGCCCGCGCCGAGCAAGATGTCCGTGAGCAAGAGGTCGATGCCCGAATCGGTTGCCAATACGCCCAATGCCTCCTCGCCGTCGGCGCAGGCGATGACCTCGCAGGCGATGGCGCCCAGGAACTTTCCGACCACGCTGCGGACCTCTGGATCGTCCTCCACGAGCAAGACGCGCAGCCCTGGAGGAATCTCGCTCGCCAGGGATTCGAGATCCTCGTCGCACGCAGCGTCGCCTTCGACCTGCGGCAGGAAGATCGTGACGGTCGTTCCCTGGCCGGATGCGCTCGCCAGACTGACAGCGCCGTGCGACTGCTTCGCATAGCCGTAAACCGTGGAGAGTCCGAGCCCCGTGCCGCGGCCGGACTCTTTCGTCGTGAAGAAAGGTTCGAAAGCGCGCGCCTTGATGGCTTCCGGCATCCCGACCCCTGTGTCGGAAATGGCGATCGCAACGAACCCATGCGCGTCCGATTCGTCCGGTTGGGGTGCCAGTTCATCGGGCAAGGCCGGCACCGCCCGACAGGTGAACGACAGCGTTCCACCCTGTGGCATGGCATCACGCGCGTTGATGGCGACGTTCAGGAGGGCGGATTCGAGCTGTACCGGATCGGCCATGCAAAGCACGTCCTGCGCATCGAGGGTGATCGTGATGCGCTGGTCCAGCGTACGCCGGAGCATGTTCGTCAGTGAGTGCAGCAGCGCGGCTACGTCGACGATCGTGGGCTGGAGCACCTGGCGCCGGGAGAATGCGAGCAACTTGCCTGTCAATTCCGCACCGCGCCGGGTGGCGCGCGCCGCTGCACTGACCACTTGCTGTACCAAGGGATCGCCCGCGTAGGCCGGCGTGTCCTCCAGCACCTGAAGATTGCCCGAAATCACCGTGAGCAGGTTGTTGAAGTCGTGGGCAATGCCGCCCGTCAATTGGCCGACGCTCTCGAGGCGCTGGGCATGGTTGAGCGCGTCTTCACTGCTCTCGCGCTGCAGCACGGTGGCGAGCATGCTCGACAGCGACCCGAGGAAACGGACTTCATCGTCGCCGAAGCGCTGGGGTGTGCGCGAGCGGACCGCCAGCGTCCCGATGGTGCGGCCCCGATCCGCCAGCGGCACGGAAAGCTCGCACACCATGCCGGCGCTGATGTACTGGGGCGGAATTCGAAAGCGCTGCTCCTGCGCGTAGTCGGCCATGAGCACCGGCTCGCCGTGCGCCACCACGTGGCCGGACGGAGATCCCGGCTCATTGGGAATCCGGTCGCCGATCGACTCCTCGGGCAGCAGCCCGACGCCGGCGACGATGCGGAAATCCGTGCCGCTCGGCTCCAATAGCAGAATCTTTGCCAACTCGACCTGCAAGGCGTCCGCCGCGATCGCCGGAACGAGCTCGAGCAACTTCCTCGAGTCGCGCGCGTCCACTGCGTGCCGCCCGAACTGCGCGAGGTATTCGGCGTAGCGGGCGCGCTGCAAGGCCTGCTTCACGCGCGGATAGGCGCCCACGCCGCGGATCGCGGCCACCACGTAGGGCAGGCCGTGGTCGTGCAGCGGACTCAATGCGATCTCCACCATCACTTCGCTGCCGTCGCGGCGCTTGGCCACCAGTTCCATCTGCGTTCCCATCGGGCGCGACCGAGGATGGTCGGCATAGGCATTGCGGTAGGAGGCGTGGCGCGGGCGGATGGCGTCCGGCACCAGCTCGTCCACTGAAAGACCCACCAGCTCTTCCTCCGTATAGCCCAGGAGATCCTGGGCAGCGGGATTGGCAAGGCCGATCACGCCTTGCAGATCCACCAGGAGGAGGGCGTCGGGATAGGCGACGAAGAGCGAGCGGAAGACATCTCCATCGTCGAAGCCGGGAACAGCAGGCTCGGCAGGCATCACGCCGCCTCGACCTTCGGGATCAGGATGTAGCCCGCGCCGCGGACCGACTTGACGATCTGCGGGTTGTCGGGGTCGGCCTCGATCTTCCGACGCAATCGTCCGATCTGGACATCGATCGTGCGGTCGAAGGGGCCGCCGTCGCGGCCGCGCGTGTGCTCGAGCAGGAAGTCGCGCGACAACACTCGCCCCGGATGAGTGACCAACGTGTTCAAGAGATCGAATTCCCCCGTGGTCAGTGCGACCTCCTGCCCGTGCGGATTCAACAGTCGCCGCGCCGCAGTGTCGAGCTTCCACTCGGCGAAGCGCAGCAACGTGGGCTCTGCCGTCACACGGGTCGGAGCGAACTCCGAAGGCGCCAGGCGGCGCAATACCGCCTTGATGCGCGCGACGAGCTCTCGCAGATCGAAGGGCTTGGTGACGTAGTCGTCGGCACCGACTTCGAGCCCGACCACCTTGTCGACCGCGTCACCCCGCCCGGTGACGATCACCAGGCCGCAACGCCAATGCTCCCGCAGCTGGCGTGCGATCGCAAAGCCGTCTTCGCCGGGCAGGCCCAGGTCGAGCAACACGAGTGTGGGCGCGTCGCGCGACATCAGTTCCATGAGCGCGACGCCCGAATGGACCTGGGTCACGCGAAAGCCGTGGCCCGCCAGGTAGGTGGCAAGCAGCTGCGTGATATCCGCTTCGTCGTCGAGGACGGCAAGGTGGGTGGGGGTGGTCACCAAGCCATGTTAGCGCCTGTGTCTGCCGCCTCGCAACGACATGCCGGGCAGCGGGGTCAGAGAGCGTAGGTCGCCAGCTGGAAATCCGGGTCTTCATCGAAGCGCTTCAACGAGAAGCCGAGTCGCTTCATCAGCTTGAGCATCTCCGCATTGCCGGCGAGCACCAGCCCATCCATCTCGGCGAGGCCCTTCTCGCGCGCAGCCTCGATGATGCTTTCCATCAGCCGCGAACCGATTCCCCTGCCGCTGAATTGATCCGCGACCAGCAGAGAGAACTCGCAGCTGCGCTGGTCGGGGTTGGTGATGTAGCGCGACACGCCCACGATGCGCTCGGTTTCGTGGATCTCGCCGGCCGCATCGGTGGTGCGTTCGGAGAACACCGCCACGAGTGCCATTTCCCGGTCGTAGTCGATCAGCGTGAAGCGCGAGAGCATCCCCGGCGGCAATTCCTCGAACCAGGACATGAAGCGGAAGTAGCGGCTTTGCGGGGATAGATGCTGCACCAGGTCCTGCAGCATCTGCGCGTCGCCGGGATGAATGGGTCGCACGGTGTACGTACCGCCACCTGGCATCGGCCAGACGCGCTCGTGCCGCGCCGGGTAGGGCAAGATGGAGAGATGGAGGTAGTCGCCGGCGCGGCCGCCCTGGGGATGAGGTGCGTTGTCAACCAGGATGCGGGCGTCGACCGCCACCGCGCCCGAAGCGTCGACAATGATCGGATTGATGTCCATCTCGCGCAGCTCGGGCAGTTCGCACACCATCTCGGAGACCCGCAGCAGCAGTTGCTCCAGCGATGCCATGTCCACCGCACTGGCACCGCGCCATTCCCCGAGCGTCTCGGCCACGCGCGAGCGTGCGATGAGCTGGCGCGCGAGGAAGGTGTTGAGCGGCGGCAGTTCCATCGCGCGGTCGTCGATGAGTTCGATCATCGTTCCGCCGGCGCCGAACACGATGACCGGGCCGAACGGCCGGTCCGTCACGAGTCCGACGTGGACCTCGCGGCCGCGTTGCGCACGTGCCATCTTCTGCACAGTCACGCCGTTGATGCGGGCGTCGGGCATCAGTCGCGCGACGCGCTCCACCATGTCGCGGTAGGTGTCGCGCGCGCTCGCTCCGTTCATGATGTTGAGCGCCACGCCATCGACGTCCGACTTGTGGCTGACATCCGGCGAATCGATCTTCAGCGCCACCGGGAAGCCGAGCTGCGTCGCGATCATCATGGCCTCATGCGCACTGCGCGCCAGCAGCGTCCTCGTGATGGGGATATGAAAGGCCGACAGCAGCGTCTTGGACTCCATCTCGGTCAGCACCTTGCGGCGCTCCGCGAGCACGCTTTCGATCACCAGGCGGGCGCCTTCGATGTCGGGCTTGGCCATGGTCGACAGCGGCGGCGGAATCTGTTGCAGCAGTTGCTGGTTTTGATAGAAAGCCGCGATGTTGCCGAAGGCGCCGACGGCAGCTTCGGGCGTGCGGAAGCTCGGGATGCCGGCTTCGTTGATGATCGCGCGACCTTCCCCTACCGAGGCATCGCCCATCCAGCACGACAGCAGCGGCTTGCTGATCGAGGCGTGGACATTCAGGAGTGCGCGGGCCGTGGCCGACGCGTCGGCGCCGGCCTTTGGCGAAAAGATGGCCAGCACGCCATCCACCTGCGTGTCCCTGCCTGCCGACGCTATGGCCGCCTCGTAATGCGCCGGCGTGGCCTCTTCGGACAGGTCGATGAGATCGGACAGGGACGCCGTCGCCGGCAGCAGGGGCGCCAGAACCGCGATCGAATCGGGCGAGAGCCGGGCGAGTTGAAGGGAGAGCTCGTTCACCCAGTCTGCCGCCAAGACACCGGGGCCGCCCCCATTCGTGACGATGGCGAGGCGGCGGCCCACCGGCCGATAGCGCGATGCCAGGCATTTGGCTGCGGAGAACAGCTCCACGAACGAGCGCACCCGCACGGCGCCCGCCCGGCGCAGCGCGGCGTCGAACACATCGTCGCTGCCGACGATGGTGCCGCTGTGGGTCTGCGCCGCCTCGTTGCCGCCGGGTTTGCGACCCGCCTTCAGCACCACCACGGGCTTTGCATTGGCCGCCGAACGCAGCGCGCTCATGAACGGTCGCGCGGCGTGGATGCCTTCGAGATACACGATGATGCTCTGGGTCTGCCCGTCGTTTGCCAGGAAGTCCAGGACTTCCGCGATGTCGAGGCAGCCGTGCCGTCCGACGGAGACGACGCAGGAGAAGCCGACCATGTTCTTGTGGGCCCAGTCCAGCATGGACGCGGTGAGCGCGCCCGACTGCGACACAAGCGCCAGCGAACCGGTCCGGGCGAGGGGGCCGGCCGCACTCGCGTTGAGCTGCAGGTGCGGGCGCTGGAAACCCAGCGAATTGGGCCCCAGCAGGTGGATGCCTTCGTGCTGCGCGATCTTCCTGAGGGCCGAAGCCTGCGCCGCGTCCATGCCGCTCGAAATCACCAGTGCGGTCCGGCAGCCGATGCGCGCCGCGACTTCCAGCGCTGCGGCAACTTCCTGTGGCGGCAGGGCGATGATGGCCAGGTCCGCGCGAGTCTGGGCCAGGTCGCCCAGTGTGCCGCTGGTCCCGATGTCGAGGAACTGGAGCGTGCCGGTGAAGCGCTGGGCGCGCAGTGACTCGTGCAGCACCTGGGCCAGGGTGGCCGGACCGGGGGCAGGATCGGCCGGATCGGGCGCTTCCGCCCGTGCGCCTGCGAAGACGACGACCGATGCGGGGGAGAAGAGCGGGGCGAGGTAGTGCTTTTCCATACCCTCAGTCTGCACCCATCAGGACCCGGACGTGCGCTGCCGCGCTGCGCGCGAGGGCACTCAGCGCATAGCCGCCCTCGAGGCAGGAGATGACCCGCCCCTGGCAGTGGCGGCGCGCCACCGCCATGATCTGCCGCGTGACCCACTCGTAGTCAGCTTCGACCAGGCCGAGGTTGCCCATGTCATCCTCCCGATGGCCGTCGAAGCCGGCCGAGACAAAGATCAACTGCGGCGCGAAGGCCTCGAGCGCGGGCAGCCATCGGTGCGTGACGGCATCGCGAAACGCCTCGCTGCCCGAGCGTGCGGGCAGTCCGATGTTGACCATACCCACAGCGGCATCCTCCTCGCCACAGAACGGGTACAACCCGCGTTCGAAGGTCGAGCACATGAGCACCCGCTCATCGCCGCGCAGGATGTCCTCGCTGCCGTTGCCGTGGTGCACGTCGAAGTCGATCAGCGCGACGCGCTGCAGTCCGTGCACGTCGAGCGCGTGCCGCACCCCGACCGCGACGTTGTTGAAGAAGCAGAACCCCATGGCGGCCTCGCGTCCGGCGTGGTGGCCGGGAGGGCGCACGCAGCAGAACGCGTTGGGCACCTGGCCGCTGAGCACCAGGTCCGTGGCCAGCACCGCCGCACCAGCCGCCCGCAGCGCCGCAGAGATCGTGCAAGGATTCATGGAGGTATCGGGATCGACCTGTCGGTGGCCTTCCACGGGCGATGCGGCGATGAGGTCGCGAACGTAGCGCAGCGAATGGGCGCGGCTGAGCTGCTCGAGTGTCGCGGCCGGCGCGTCGTGCGGGACCATGTAGTCGAGGAGTCCCTTGATCAGCAGATGATCGTGGATGGCCGAGAGCCGGTCGGGCGATTCCGGGTGTTGCGCCCCCATTTCGTGCAGGGCGCAATCCGGATGGGAGATGTAGGCTGTCAGCAAGGAGCCGGTCCCTCAGTGGGCCATGAGAACTGGCATCGTCATGGAGTCCAGCACCGTCCGGGTCGCACCGCCGAGCACCAGTTCGCGGGCGCGACTGTGACCGTAGCAGCCCATCACGATCATCTCGGCACCGCACTCCGCGGCGCACGAAAGCAGATCGTCGCCCGCATGACGACTTGTGAGCCCGGCGTGCTCGTGCACGCGGGAGATACCGTGCAGCCCGAGATAGTCCCGCACGTCCGCAGGGGCGGCCTGCGTCTCGTCGTCGTCCCCGGCCACCAGATGCACCTCGCTGGCACCTTTCAGGAAGGGAAGAGCGGCCGTGATCGCCCTTGCGCACTCGCGTGTCGCCTTCCAAGCCACCAGCACCGTCCTCGGCGCGACGCTTGCCGCTCCGGTGTACGGCACGACGAACGCGGGCCGCCCGCTGTCGATGATCACCGACGCCACGAAGTCGGCTGGTACATCGAAGCCTTCCGGATCGCCGGGATCGCGCTGCCCAAGGAACAGCAGGTCGGCGGTGAGCGCTCTGCGCGAGAAGGTCTCGATCACCGGCTCGCCATTCAACTCCAGCCACTGGCAAGGCTGCGCGCTCGCGGCGCGTGCCCGTTGGAACACGCCCATGGCATGCATCCGGTGGTCGAGATCGACCTGCCCCCCCATCGGCATCGACGGAACCCCGCCCGCCAGGGGCAAGAGCGGCAGGTAGCGCGGCACGACCGCGAACAGCGCGCTCACCCGTGCGTTGCACGTCGCGGCGTAACGAAGTGCGAGGTCCAGGCGGGTCTCGGTGCGCGCGGAGCCGTCCAGGTGGACGAGAACGGATTGGGTCGAGGTCGACATGATCCTGCTCCTGCCGATGGTGAAAGCTGTGCGAAAGAATCAGGCAGGTGTCAGCGGCGGTGCGGGCTTTCGGCCGAGGTCTGGCAAGCGGCGCATCGGATGGCAGTCGGCTGCACCAGCATGCGGTCTCGCGGAATTTCCTCGCCGCAGTCGATGCACAGGCCGTAGCGGCCGCAGGCCATGCGTTCCTGGGCCTGTTCGATCTCATGCAGGCGGTGACGGTCGACCTCGATCTCGGCGAATTGCACGTCGTCCAAGCGCTCTGTTTCGGCCTCGTCGGCATGGCTGTGGACCTCATGATCGCTCGCGCGCGTGCTGCGTTCGACATAGGCCCCGGCGCTGCGAAGCTCGTCCAGCACGCTGCGCTTCAGGATGTCGAGTTGCAGGGCAAGGGCTTTGCGATCTGAAGTGGTGAGAGTTTCCATGGGGTCTTCGTTTGGATGGTGCTGAACAATCGTCGCCCCATTTCGCCTGCTGAGGTTTGACGCGCATCAAGTCGCTGCGATCCGGCTGGCGCAATCGTCAATGCGAGGGGAGCAGAACGGCCGCCCCCTGGAGACGACCGGCCCGCACATCCGCGATGGCTTCGTTGGCTTGCTCCAGCGGATAGCGCGTGATGTGGACCTGCGGAGGATGCGCCCGCACCACGTCCAGAAACTCGTGGGCGTCGAGCCGCGTCAAGTTGGCCACCGAGACGAGTTGGCGCTCCTCCCACAGCAGCCGGTAAGCGAATGCCGGAATGTCCGTCATGTGGATGCCGCCGCAGACCACGCGGCCCCCCTTGCGCACAGCGCGCAAGGCCAGCGGCACCAACTCGCCCGCGGGCGCGAAGATGATGGCGGCATCGAGAACCTGCGGCACTTCGTCCGCACCTCCGGCCCACGTGGCGCCGAGGCTGCGCGCGAAAGCCTGTCCCGCCGCATCGCCGGCGCGCGTGAAGGCGTAGACCTGCCTGCCCTGGGCCACCGCGACCTGGGTGATCAGGTGCGCGGCCGCGCCAAAACCGTAGATGCCCAGCCGCTGCACGTCATCGCCGGCGGCCTTCAGGCTGCGCCAGCCGATCAGGCCGGCGCAGAGCAGGGGGGCGATGCGCTCGGGTTCCTGCGCCAGGCCGCCCAGCGGCAAGCAGAAGTCGGCTTCGGCCACGACGTGGCTCGCAAAGCCGCCGTCGCGGTGATAACCCGTGAAGCGCGGCGTGTCGCACAGGTTCTCGCGACCGGCGTTGCAGAAGGCGCAGTGTCCGCAGCTGTGGCCGAGCCAGGGCACCCCGACGCGATCGCCCACGGCAAGCGACTGGACACCGGCGCCGAGCGCTTCGACCTCGCCGACGATCTCGTGGCCCGGGACGATGGGCAATGCGGGCAGCGGCAGGTCGCCGTCGACCACGTGCAGGTCGGTGCGGCAGACCGCGCACGCCAGCACACGCAGGCGCACTTCGCCGGCGGCAGGCTCCGGGACCGGGCGTTGCTCGAGGCGCAGCGCCTGGCCGGCCGCGTAAAGCACCATGGCCTGCACTGACTAGGCCTCGTCCGTCATTCGCATCACCACGCGGCCCTCGACGCGGCAACCACCTGGACCAGCACCTGTCCGCGCGCTACCTCGGGAACGGGCACTTCCTCGATCTGCAAGGGTTGTCCGAATTCATGAACGACGGCGGCTTTCATCTTGCGCATGGTGGGCTCCGGAAAAAGAAACGTTGGAACGGGGTCGAAAGTCACCGTTGCGGCCAGGCTCAGGCCATGTATTTGCCGCCGTTGATCGACAGGGTGACGCCAGTGATGCGTGCGGCGAATCGCTGTGCGGTTTCGATGTTCGATCCGTGATTCACCGCCACGCGATAGCCGGCAGCGAGCAAGGCTTGCGCCGCAGCCGCGCCAATGCCCGACGTGCCGCCGGTCACGAATGCGACTCGCATGCTCACGCCTCGATGAGCAGGTTGTTCACCACCAGGGCGACGCCCGGTGCGGACCATGCAGCCCCTTGCGCAGCCCGGCGTTCCGCCCAGGACTTGACGACACCTCGCAGCGTGACCTGTGCCCCATTGACGATGACCTCGATGTGCCTGGCCTCGCGATCGGCTTGCCGGTGCAAGGCTTCGCTGATCTTCCTCTCGACGTCGGCTGGTGTGAAACGGCTTTTCACCTCGACCAGGTTGGTCACGCCCTTCACGCCGAGCAGATTGCGCACGGCAACTTCGGCCGCCCTGCGCTGGTACTCCCATTCCACCCGCCCGTTCAGCGTGATCCAGCCGCTTTCCACCATCGGATGGATGCTGTTGTCGGGCACAAGCACGTTCCATTCGAGCGTGTTCTCCGCCGCTTTGGCGATGTCCGCGTCGGCGCGCTCGCTGCCGGCCGGGAGCTTGACGGACATTTCGATGGCCAGTGCCTTGACGCCCTTGACGCGCTGGACCGCACGCTCGATGGCGTGTTTCTCCGCGTGACTCGCGGGGTGCCCGCTCAGCGTGACCACGCCATCCTTGACGATCACGCCGATGTCGGTGGCGTTCACGGTGATGGCGGGATCGAAATTCAGCTCGGCGACGATGTCGCTTCTCAGCATGGCATCCGATTTCATCATGTTCCTTTCACAGGTCGGTTTCTCACTGTAGGCAGTGCGGTGGCCACGGGGCTTGCGCTGGATCAAGCGCGGCGAAAGCACCGCTAGCGGACCAGGACATAGCTGCCCGGAGCGTCGCTAAGCGGGGGCAGGCCTGGGCGCACGCTGCAAGACCGGGTACCCGCGATGCCCTCTGTCAGATCGCGCAGTCCCGCATGCAGCGCGCCGTCCAGATCTCTTTTCGTAGGGTTCATGCACCTGATCCTTGCTGGGATCGAAGTCTGGCCCCACCGCCGCGGCAGCATCCCGGCGGACGCCATTGCGGCGGACAACGCCGAATTCATGGCAGCGTCGGCCGACTACTTGCGCACGCGCGCGGAGGCCGTCGCGCATGTGTTCAGGGACCAGATCCGTGGCCCGGGTCCGCTGTCCCATGACATTCGCCTGGTCGACGACCCCGCGGTGGACGCCGTGATTCGACAGGGTCGCACCAGCGATCTCATCGTGGTCGGGCAGACGAGCGCGGAGGGAAAGGACGCCATGACTTCCGGCAGCCTGCCGGAGCAGGTCGTGATGCACGCCGGTCGGCCTGTTCTCATCGTGCCTCGGAAGCGACTCTCTCACCAATTCGGAAGCAACGTTCTGGTTGCATGGGACGGCACGCGCGAAGCGGCGATCGCATTGCGCGATTCGCTGCCGCTGCTCACACGTGCGGCGAAAGTTGCCCTCGTGTCGGTCGGCATGGCCGACGAGACCGCGGAGGCATCTTCCTATCTGGTTCCGCAGACACTCGCCTGGCTGCAACGCCACGGCGTCCAGGCGAATGCGCAGCGGCTCGCGGCCACCACGGATATCGCGAACCTTCTGCTGCGCTGTGCGACGCAGATCGACGCCGACCTCATCGTGATGGGCGGTTATGGGCATGCACGCCTGCGCGAATTCGTACTCGGCGGCGTCACCCGGGAGATTCTCCAACGGATGAGCGTGCCCGTCCTGATGGCACACTGATTCCGTCGCGCCCTCGGCGCTTCAGCCCCCCGCCGCGAGTCGATGTTGAGGAAAACGACGTCTCTTGCTGCGTTCATGAAGATCTCCGGGTGAGGGTTTGAAGAAGCATCCGTGCGCTCAGTGGCCGCTCGCGCCTGACGCGCCGACGCCTGTCTCCGAGCGAACCTGCTGCGCCTGGAAGCCGCGCCGGTCGACATCGCCACGCGCACTGGAATCCAGCAGCGAGAAGACCCAGATGCCGAGGAACGCGATCGGCATCGAGAACAGGCAGGGCGATGCGTAGGGGAACAGCGCCGAGCCCGCCGGGTGGCCCAGCGTCGCCTCCCACACGGACGGCGACACCACCGTCAGCGCGACCGATGAAAACAGCCCCAGGAAGCCGCCGATGACGGCACCGCGTGTGGTGCAGCCCTTCCACAGCACGGACATGAACAGCACCGGGAAGTTGGCCGACGCCGCGATCGCGAAAGCCAGCGAGACCATGAAGGCGATGTTCTGCTTCTCGAACACGATCCCGAGCAGCACCGCCAACGCGCCGAGGGCAAGCGTCGTGATCTTCGAGACGCGCAGTTCGGATGCGCTGCCAGCCTGGCCCTTCTTGACCACCGTCGCGTACAGGTCATGCGAGACCGCCGAAGCGCCCGACAGCGTCAGGCCGGCGACGACCGCCAGGATGGTGGCGAAAGCCACCGCAGAGATGAATCCCAGGAACACGTTGCCACCGACGGCGTTGGCAAGGTGGATCGCCGCCATGTTCCCGCCGCCGCGCAGCACGCCGTTGCTGTCGAGGAAGCTGGGATTGGTCAGCACGAAGGTGATGGCGCCGAAGCCGATGATGAACGTGAGCAGGTAGAAGTAGCCGATCCAGCCCGTGGCCCACATCACCGACTTGCGCGCCTCCTTCGCGCTCGGCACGGTGAAGAAGCGCATCAGGATGTGCGGAAGGCCGGCGGTGCCGAACATCAGGGCCATGCCGAACGAAATAGCCGAGATCGGATCCTTGACGAAGTTGCCGGGGCCCATGATCGACTGGCCGATGGCGGCGGCGGCCCCGGCCGTCTTGCCGTCCTTCAGTGCCAGGTCGGTCTTGATGTTCACGGCGCCCGCGAACATGGCTTCGGGGCTGAAGCCGAAATGCCAGAGTACCGACAGCGCCATGAAGGTGGCGCCTCCGAGCAGCAGCCCGGCCTTGATGATCTGGACCCAGGTCGTGGCCGTCATGCCGCCGAACAGCACGTAGACCATCATCAGCGAACCGACGATGACCACCGCGATCCAGTACTCGAGTCCGAAGAGCAGCTTGATGAGCTGGCCCGCGCCGACCATCTGCGCGATCAGGTAGAAGGCCACCACGACGAGCGTGCCCGAGGCCGCGAAGATGCGAACAGGCGACTGTTTGAACCGGAACGCGGCGACGTCGGCGAAGGTGAACTTGCCGAGATTCCGCAACCGTTCGGCCATCAGGAAGGTGAGGATGGGCCAGCCCACGAGAAAGCCGATGGAGTAGATCAGCCCGTCATAGCCCGCGGCCATCACCGCGGCGGAGATGCCGAGGAAGGACGCCGCCGACATGTAGTCGCCTGCGATCGCCAACCCATTCTGAAACCCGGTGATGCCGCCGCCGGCGGTGTAGAAATCGGCCGCCGACTTGGTTTTCGCGGCGGCCCACTTGGTGATGAACAGCGTGCCGACGACGAACAGGCCGAACATTCCGATGGCGGTCCAGTTCGTGGCCTGCTTCTGCGCCTGGCCCAGATCGGCCCCGGCGGCCCAGGCCGCCGAAGTGAGAGTGAGAAGCGCAATCAGCGCGAGCGCGCGGCGCGCGGCTTTGGCACTGGGTCTCATCGCAGCGCCTCCTTGACCACCGCGTCGGACAGCACGTCGAACTCGGCGTTGGCCCGGTTCACGTAGTAGGCGGTGATCGCGACGGTGAACACGATCACACCAAAGCCAATCGGCATTCCCAAGGTCATCACGCCATCGCCGAGCCGCTGGGAGAGGAAGGGCTTGTTGAACGCCACCAGCAGAATGAAGCCGTAGTAGACGATCAGCATCAGCAGGGTGAGCGTCCAGCCGAAGCGTGTTCGCTTGGCTTTCAGTTCCCTGTATTTTGGTTGCTCCGCGATCCTTTGAACCAGGCTGTCGTCCATGAATGCTCCTTTGATGGTGGTTGGTGGCACGGCCGAATTGGATGACGTCCGGTGCGCGGACTCCTTGCGCTAGCGCAAGGTCTGGCGATGCGGCATGCGCGACGATGCGTCCCATCGAAGGAGATATTCATGAACCAGACGGACAGGAAGCAGGTTTCGAAGGCATATGCGCCGCCGGCCGGGATGGCACGTTCGGCCCATGTCGCCGGGCGCGCTGCCTACGACGCGCTCGTGGCGGAGTCCGAAGCGGACTACGAGGGCTACTGGGCGCGTCTCGCGAAGGAATTCGTTGTCTGGAACAAGCCCTTTTCCAAGGTGCTCGACGACAGCCGCGCGCCTCACTTCGAATGGTTCGCGGACGGCACGCTGAACGTCTCGTACAACTGCCTGGATCGCCAGGTGGAAGCCGGTCGCGGCGACAAGGTCGCGATCATCTTCGAGGCCGACGATGGCTCCGTCACGCGCGCGACCTATGCCGAGCTGCTCGCGCAGACGTGCCGGCTGGCCAACGCCCTCAGGGAGCAGGGTGTCGGGAAGGGCGATCGCGTCGTGATCTACATGCCGATGTCGATCGAAGGCGTGGTGGCCATGCAGGCCTGTGCGCGTCTCGGCGCGGTTCATTCCGTGGTGTTCGGCGGTTTCTCGGCACACTCGCTTCGCGATCGCATCGCCGATACCGGCGCGGTACTGGTCATGACCGCCGACGAGCAAATGCGCGGCGGCAAGGCGCTGCCGCTGAAGGTGCTGGTCGACGAGGCACTGGCGCTCGGCGGGTGCGAGTCGGTGCGCAAGGTGATCGTCAACCGGCGTACCGGCGGCGCGATCGCCTGGCAAGACCACGACTGCTGGCTGCACGAGATCACGGCCGGCCGTCCCGCAACCTGCGAGCCCGAATGGGTGGGCGCCGAGCACCCGCTGTTCCTGCTCTACACCTCGGGCTCCACAGGCAAGCCCAAGGGCGTGCAGCACAGCAGCGGCGGCTACCTGGTGCATGCGGCCGTGACGACGAAATGGACCTTCGACATCCACGACGATGACGTGTTCTGGTGCACCGCCGACATCGGTTGGGTGACGGGCCACACCTACATCACCTATGGCCCGCTGGCCATCGGTGCGACCGAGGTGGTCTTCGAGGGCGTGCCCACCTATCCGGACGCGGGTCGCTTCTGGAAGATGATCGAACGCCACAAGGTGACGGCGTTCTATACGGCACCAACCGCCATCCGCTCGCTGATCAAGGCGGCAGACGGTCACCCCGCGGTGCATCCACGCAACTACGACCTGGGAAGCCTGCGCGTCCTCGGCTCGGTTGGCGAACCCATCAATCCGGCCGCCTGGGAGTGGTACCACGAGCATGTGGGTGGCGGACGCTGCCCGATTGTCGATACCTGGTGGCAGACCGAAACGGGCGGCCACATGATCACGCCGCTGCCCGGCGCCACGACGCTCGTGCCGGGATCGTGCACGCTGCCCTTCCCGGGCATCATGGCCGCGATCGTCGACGAGACAGGCGGCGATGTTCCGAACGGCGAGAGCGGCATCCTCGTGATCAAGAAGCCCTGGCCCAGCATGATTCGCACGATCTGGGGCGACGACGAGCGCTATCGTGCGAGCTACTTTCCGTCGGAGCTGCGCGGTTACTACCTCGCGGGCGACGGCGCGGCGCGCGACGCCGACTCCGGCTACTTCACGATCGGCGGAAGAATCGACGACGTGCTGAACGTGAGCGGCCACCGCATGGGCACGATGGAGATCGAATCGGCCCTGGTCTCATGCACCCATCTGGTGGCCGAGGCGGCGGTCGTGGGCCGGCCGGACGACACCAGCGGAGAAGCCATCTGCGCGTTCGTCGTGCTCAAGCGGGCGCGCCCGAGCGGCGAGGAGGCACGCAAGCTCGCGGCCGAACTGCGCAACTGGATCAGCAAGGAAATCGGCCCGATCGCCAAGCCCAAGGACATCCGCTTTGCCGACAACCTGCCCAAGACGCGCAGCGGCAAGATCATGCGTCGGCTGCTGCGCTCCGTGGCCAAGGGTGAAGCGATCACGCAAGACATCTCCACGCTCGAGAACCCCGCCATCCTCGACCAGTTGTCCGAGGCGCATTGATGGCCGGCCCGGTCTCGACCCATCACGCGGGAACGGCGGAGCACGCATTCAAAGGAACCCCTCATGCAGACCCCGAAAACGATCCTGCTTCACCTCGACAGTTCAGCACGCGCCACTGAGCGGGCCCGGGTCGCCCGGCAACTGGCCGAAGTATTCGACGCCGAAGTCACCGGCCTGCCGTGCACGATGTCGGCGCTGATGCGCTATCCCTATGCGCTGGAAGGCGCGGCCGAGGCCGTGGCCATCATGCAGTCCCTCGACAAGGACTGTCGCGACAAGGCTCATGCCTCCTTCGCGGCTGCCGCCGCCGGATCGCCTCGCATGCATTGGGCCGAACCCATGAGCGATGCGCCCTGGGGTTTCGCGCGGCGTGCCCTCTACGCCGACCTGTTGGTGCTGGGCCAACGCGACGGCGACGATCCCGAGGCGGGAGAGCTGCCGGTCGACTTCGTCCCCAGCCTCTTGGTCGAATGCGGGAAGCCCGCGCTGGTGCTGCCCTACGCAGGAGCCATCGGCCCCGTGGGGCGCACCGTCCTGATCGCCTGGAAGGAAACAAGGGAATCCGCGCGCGCCGTGGCGGCTGCGCTGCCATGGCTGACGCGTGCGCAGTCCGTGCATGCGGTCAGCTACGGCGAAGCGGCGGACGCTTCATTGCGCAGCCTGCAGGGCTATCTGAAGGCGCAGGGAGTGAGCGTCACCTTGCATTCCGGCGGGCCGGAAAAGGGCAATGCCGGGGAAAACCTGCTGTCGACGGCGGCCGACTTGAGCGCGGACTTGCTGGTCATGGGCTGTTATGGCCACAGCCGCGCGCGCGAATGGGTGCTGGGCGGTGCCACGCGATCGATCCTCCAATCCATGACGCTGCCGGTACTGATGTCGCATTGATCCCGCGCGGGCGACCAATGCCTGCCTTCAACCGCACTTCCAGGATTTTCAACATGACGTCCATGACCCATTCCCGCGCGCACCCCGAGGACTTCTCGCTGCTGGACGCATGGTGGCGCGCGGCGAACTACATCTCCGCCGGCCAGATCTATCTGATGGACAACCCGTTGCTTCGGGAACCGCTTGCGCTGGCGCACATCAAGCCGCGCCTGCTCGGGCACTGGGGGACGACGCCGGGCCTGAACTTCAGCTACGCGCACATGAACCGGGCCATCAAGTCGCGGGACCTCGACGCGATCTTCGTGGCGGGACCGGGCCACGGGGGACCGGGCGTGGTCGCCAACACCTGGCTCGAAGGCACCTACAGCGAGGTGTACCCGGCCATCGGTCGTGACGCCGAAGGCCTGCGCCGCCTGTTCACGCAATTCTCGTTTCCGGGCGGCATCTCGAGTCACGTGGGCTCCGAGACGCCGGGTTCCATCCACGAGGGCGGTGAGCTTGGCTATTCGCTGTTGCATGCCTATGGCGCCGTGTTCGACAACCCGGACCTGATCGCCTGCTGCGTGGTGGGAGACGGCGAGGCAGAGACCGGCGCGCTGGCTGCGAGCTGGCATTCGAACAAGTTCCTGAATCCGGCGCAGGACGGTGCGGTGCTGCCCATCCTGCACCTCAACGGCTACAAGATCGCCGGTCCGGCGGTGCTGGCACGCATCGGCGACGACGAACTGGCGCAACTGATGCGCGGCTACGGCTACGAGCCGCATTTCGTCTCGGGGCACGAGCCTGATGCGATGCACCACGCGATGGCGGCCGCGCTCGACGCATGCCTGGACGCGATTTACGCCATCCAGATGGAGGCGAGGTCGGACGGCTTCAGCCGGAGGCGCAACTGGCCCATGATCGTGCTTCGCTCCCCCAAGGGCTGGACCGGCCCCAAGGTGGTGGACGACATTCCGATCGAAGGCACGCAGCGCGCGCACCAGGTGCCGCTTGCCGGCTTCAAGGACGACCCGACGCACGTGGTGCTCCTGGAGGAGTGGCTGCGCAGCTACCGGCCGCAGGAACTGTTCGACGCCGACGGCGCCTTGCGCGCGGAGATCGCGGAACTTTCGCCCCGCGGCACGCGCCGCATGAGCGCCAACCCACATGCCAACGGGGGCCTGCTGCTCAAGGACTTGCGCATGCCGGATTTCCGTGACTACGCGGTAACGGTGACCGCCCCGGGGGCCGAAAAGGCAGAAGCCACGCGCGTGGCCGGCCAGTTCGTGCGCGACGTCATGCGCCTGAACGCGCGGGATTCCAATTTCCGCGTGGTGGGACCTGACGAGACCAGTTCGAATCGCCTGGACGCGGTCTTTGAGGTCAGCAGCCGAACCTCGACCGCCGAAATCCTTCCAGGCGACGATCATGTCTCGCCCGGCGGGCGCGTGATGGAGGTGCTCAGCGAGCATCTGTGCCAAGGCTGGCTCGAAGGCTATCTGCTCACGGGGCGTCACGGCCTGTTCTCGTGCTACGAGGCCTTCATCCACATCGTCGATTCGATGTTCAACCAGCACGCGAAATGGCTCAAGGTGTCGCGCCAGATCCCTTGGCGCCGGCCCATTGCCTCGCTCAACTACCTGTTGACCAGCCACGTCTGGCGGCAGGACCACAACGGCTTCAGCCACCAGGACCCGGGTTTCATCGACCACGTCGTCAACAAGAAGGCCGAGGTGGTGCGTGTCTATCTGCCGCCTGATGCGAACACGCTGCTCTCGGTGATGGACCACTGCCTGCGCAGCCGCAACTACGTCAACGTGATCGTGGCGGGCAAGCAGCCCGAGCAGCAATGGCTCGACATGGCGTCTGCGGTGAGGCACTGCAGCGTCGGCATGGGCATCTGGAGCTGGGCCAGCAACGACCAGGGTGGGGTGCCCGACGTCGTCATGGCCTGCGCCGGCGACGTCCCGACCCTGGAGACCCTCGCCGCGGTGGACCTGCTTCGCCAGCAATTGCCGGACTTGAAGGTACGCGTCGTCAACGTCGTGGATCTCATGACGCTCGAATCACCTTCGGGTCACCCGCACGGCCTGTCGGACGCGGAGTTCGACTCCATCTTCACCGAGGACAAACCGGTCATCTTCGCCTACCACGGCTACCCATGGCTCATCCATCGGCTGACGTACCGGCGCACCAACCACGACAATTTCCACGTGCACGGCTACCAGGAAGAGGGCACGACCACGACGCCTTTCGACATGACGGTGCTGAATCGGCTGGATCGCTTCCACCTCGCGGCCGACGCGATCGACCGCGTGGCGCGCGTCAGGGATGGCGCGGGCCATGTGAAGCAGCATCTGCGCGACCGTCTTCAGGCGCACCGGGCATGGATCACGTCCCATGGAGAGGACATGCCGGAGATCCTGGGCTGGCGCTGGGGCGTACCAACGCGGACCTGAACAACCACGCCGGCTCCCGGTCAGCTGCTGGTCGCGAGACCAGTGCCTACCGCATCAGCACATCGAGTGGATCGCTCGAAAGTCGGGCGCCGGCAGCGATGCGGACGCAGGGATTGGCGGTCGACTCGAGCTTGCGCCACAAATCGCCCGCCAACAGCGACGCCCCGGCTGTGGCCCACGCCGCGGTCCCCACGATCAAAATGCCGCTGGGGTCCAGTTCGAAAGTCGGGTTGCTGATCGTGCCGGTGACTTTCGCGACGCCGCTCGTCAGGCCCAGCAGGCTGAAGCGGAAGAGCTCGCGTCGCACCGCGCGATACCCGAACAGGATCTCGCCTGTGTTGAGGTTCGCCGCGCCACCGCCCAGGATGTCCAGATGCTTCAGGCGCAGCGCCACGCCGTCGCTCGAGGTGGCCACGCCGTCGGCGATGGTGAAGCGCGCAGCCGCACACTCGAGTTCGGCGTTGTCGTTCGCCCTGCGGCCGGGGACCAGCGCCAGGAGGAGATTGCCGGCAATCCTCTCGAAGCCATAGCCTGAATTGATGGGCAATGTGCCCGCGCCGGCGGTGAGCAGGAACTCGCCGCGCCCTGCCGCGAGCATGTTGCGCAGCGTGCTGCCGGCGCCAGCGAGCTGCGCGCTCATTGACACCAACGGCCTGGTGGCCCTGCCCGGCCCCGCGCGTGCCGTATACAACGCCTCCGTATCGACCTCCTTGAGCGAGAGGCGCAGCGCCACGCCCGGCACTTCGGGGCGCAGATCAAGGCGCAGTTGCCCGCGCAGCTCGCCTTCGGCCGCTGCGGTTGAAACCTCGATCAATCCGTTCGTGAGTGTGCCGTCGAGTTGCAGCTTTGCCAGGTCGTATCGATGCAAAAGGAAGCGCTCTGCTCGCAGCCGCAGCTGCGCGTCGCGTGAGAGCAGGTACGGCATGCGGATGGAGCGGTCCAGCACAGGTGTCTCGTTCTCCGCGGATTCCTCCCACTGTGTGGTATCGATCAGTCTGGACGTGAGATCCGCTGACAGATTCAGCCGGTCGCGCCACCGAATTCGCACTTGCCCAGCCGCATCCGACTTGCCGGCCTGCGCGCTGAGATCGTCGATGGCCACCTCTCCGTCTCCCGGCGTGACCTGTCCCGCTGCGCTGAACGGGAGGGCAGGCAGGCGCGCAGCGGTGAACATCTTCGCCGTCTGCGCCAGGTTGTCGATCTCGATCCGGGCGGCAAGCCGCGTGCCCGCGGGCGCCGCCAGATTGCTCACGTTGCCCTCCAGGGTCGCTCGCGCGCCGGGCAGCGTTGCCTGCAATGCCACCGGCACGTCGCGCAGGCCGATCAGACGCTGCAGCGGCCCACTGGTCGCCACGACGTGCAGCGTTTCTCCACCCAGGGACGTGCGCAGATTCGCTTCGATCTTTGGCCACGCGGTCCCGGGATCCAGCAGTTCGACCAGCGACCCCGCGACCACCGTCAAATTCATCGGAGCGCCGAGTGCATGGCCCACCGCGCTCGCGCGCACCGGGCCACCCGGTGCCACCTCGATGTTCGCTTGCTCCACTTGGACGGGGGAGCGGTCGCGACCCACTGCAAGGGAGAAGGGAGCATTGCGAATGGAAAGCTTCGCCTGCTTCATGAGGTCGCGCAAGCTCGTGCCCTGCGAGCCGAACTGGACTTGCAGACCCCGGATCGAGCCGCTCGTCGTGTCCGGACGATTCGGCGAGCGCAGCAGCGCCGCCACGTCGATGCGGTCGGCACTCGCATTCGCATCGACGCGCCATGCCCGTCCGCTCGTATCGAGGGTGACATGGCCCTCCACCGGCGCGCTGGCGACCGTGGCAGATGTCAGGTCGATATCGAGCTTGCCGCCCCGCACATGCGCGAGCGCAGCAACCTTGCCGACCGACACCGGTGCGCCCGCAATGCGGGCAACGTCGAATTGCAGCCTGGCATCGAACGCGCGCAGCGGCGCCAGCGGCAGTGGATCGTCGAATGCACCGCGCGGTCCTGGTTTTGCCGTGTTGCCGCCGAGCTTGGCGAAGTCGAGCACTGCGATGCTCGCATTGCCATCGATCTGCGGCCGGCCATGGCTCCAGCGAATCGTGCCGTCTCCCGTGACAACCGTACCAGCCAGTGTGGCGGCAAGCCCCTGCAGCCGGACCACGTCGTCGCGCCAGAGGACTCGGCCGGTCAAGTTCCTGGCCGGGACCGGCAGGCCGGTGATGGCTGCGATCCGCACAGAGAGATCCGCTTCGACGCGTTGGAGCCACGCCGGCGCGCCCGCACCGGCGACGTCCCGTGGTCGTGACTCGACCGCGGCCGATTCGACAGCTTTGACATCGGGCTGACCAAAGTCCAACCGGCCGAGGCTCAGCGCGCCGGTGAGCAGCGCGCGCGGCGCGCTTGCGTACGCGAGATCTCCTGACACCGCCGACGCGAGTACCTGCCCACGGATGTTCGTGGCTGAATAGCCTTCCTTTGAATGTCTCACGTGAGCTGCGATATCCACGGGCAAGGGCCGGCTCAGGCGCGGGCCCGCAAGCAGGCGCAGCGGCGCCAGCGCGTCGCCACGGGCGGTCAGCGCCAGATCGAACTCCGTGGCGTCGGCCTTGGGCGTGATGCTCCCCTTGGCGCTCAGCGTGAAGTCCGCAAGCTCGGCGCGCAGCGTGAGAGGCGTGATGCCATCGATCTTTTGGAGCTCAGGCCATGGCGCGCTGCTGGCATCGAGCGAGAACGCCGCTTCACCGATCCGGCCTTCGACCGTCAGCCGCGTGTCCACGCTCGCGCCGAGCACAGCCTTGCCCGAGCCGATCTCGAGGCGCGACGGCTGCATCGGCAGTCCATCGAGCGAAAGACTCAAGTCTTCGACCTGCAGGCTGCCTCGTGCGTAGCGTGTCTGTGCCGACAGACGATACGGGCCCCATCCCGGCAATGTTCTCGCCAGGACGCGGGACCAAGCGTCGAGACGCTCGCCCGTCATCTCGAATCCGAGTTCGACACCCTCGAGCGATTCAATCGATGCCAGCCGCACGTTGAGCGTGAGTGACGCGCCCTCCGGTTGCAGGCCGATGGTCAGGCGCCACGGCTCGCCGCGAAGTGCAGCCTGCACCGAGGCGTTGGCCTCCACCTTGAATTGCATCGGAGTTTCTCGATAGGCGGCTTGCCCTCGAAGCCGGAACGGCGCGTCGTCGCTGATCGTGGCGTCGGCGGTATCGACACGAACCTGCTCGACGGAGCCGCCGCTTTGCCGCCAGCCGATATGTACGTCGGTCAGCGACACGGTGCCGAAGTCAGGCAACGCCGGGCGCTGGGTGCTCCGATCGGGTGTGCCGAACGCCCAGTTGCCTTCGCCCTCCTGATTGCGCTCGAGCAGCAGGTCGACACCCTCCAGGTGCACGCCGCGCATTTCGACTTGACCATTCCACAGGGCGACGAGATCGACGCGCGCCTCGCCGCTCGCAGCGGTGGCGAAGGACGGTCGCGATGCCCATGGAGGGTTGGCGATGCGCAGATCACGCACGGAAAAGGTCGGTCGCAGGGCAAGGTCGAACGACACACTTCCGATCGACACCTCCCGATCCAGAACGGATGAAAGCCTTCGCTCCAGGGCTCGCTTGTAGACGTCGGCGTCGAGTGTCTTCAGGAAGACCAATACCCCAGAGACAGCGGCAAGCAGCAGCCCTATCGCCAACAGCAGCAACCTGGTTGTGCGTCGACGCCGTGGCGACCCGGATGTGGTCATGGACTGGGCAATGAGAGACGGGGAGTCGGGGAGTCGGGTCGCAGGATGGGTGACGAGCGAAGTGCCGCCATCGTAGCGCGCCGCATACGCGAAGAGAGACGAAGCAGAAGTCGCGAAACGCCGACGCGGCCGATCGAGTACAACGGGGCGCCCCCAGCTCGGACTGGCTTGATGTGCGTCAAGGATCACTGGGCCGTCGCGGCTAGGATAATACGTCCCAGCGTGCGCAGGAGTTTGGCCATGCCGACAAAAGATCGTCGAGCTGCGCAAGGACAAGGCGATGTCGCCCTTTTGCACGCTGCCCGGATCGAATCCGAAGGCACATCCGCAATGATCGTCGACCGTACGTTGGTGGAAGCGCTGCGCGAGCACTTTCGCGCGGAAACGGGACAGGCGGTGTCGCTGATCGAAACGCACATCTCCTGGGTCCTGCTGGTCGATCGCTTGGCGTACAAGCTCAAGAAGCCGGTTCAACTGTCCTTCGTCGACTTCAGCACGCTGACGGCACGCAAGCACTATTGCGAGGAAGAACTGCGACTCAATAGACGACTTGCGCCCTCCATCTACCTGGACGTGGTCCCGGTGTGCGGGACGCGCGACTCGCCGCGTCTGGGTGGTCGCGGCGATGCCATCGATTTCGTCGTCCGCATGCAGCGATTTCCGGAAAGCGCCGTGCTACGCAACCTGCTTCTGGAAGGTCGGCTGGTCGCGGATCAGCTTATGCGTTTCGCACACAGTCTGGCTTCGTTCCACGGCGAAGCGCAGGTCGCGCCGCTGTCCTCGGGGTTCGGCGCGCCGGGCCAGATACTCCGGGCGATGAATGGCGCGCTCGGAGCGCTGGTCGACCACCCCCATGCGGCGCGCGTGGAGACGCTGCGGACATGGGCGGCCCGGCAGGGCGCTTCCTTGAGAGCGGCGTGGATTGAACGACAGTCCCAGGGCGCCGTGCGCGAAGTCCATGGCGATCTTCACTTGTGCAACGTGGCGCTGATTGAAGATGCACTGACCGCGTTCGACTGCATCGAGTTCGATCCGGCGCTGCGCTGGATTGACGTCATGAGCGACGTTGCGTTCCTCACGATGGATCTGACAGCCCACGGGCGGCCTGATCTCGCGTTTCGCTTTCTCGATGTGTATCTGCAACACACCGGCGACTACGCTGGCCTGCCGGTCTTGCGCACCTACGAGGTGTATCGGGCGCTGGTGCGCGCCATGGTGGCAAGCTTGCGTGCGCAGGCACCGGAAGCGGCCCTTGGAGCGGCCGGTCCGGACTATCTTGCGTGTGCGGAGGCACTGGCCTCCCAGATCACGAATCCGTCGCCCCGACTGATGATCACGCATGGCTTGTCAGGTTCCGGCAAGTCGACGGTCGCGGCTGAACTGCTCGCTCTGGCGGGAGCGATTCGCATCCGGTCCGATGTCGAGCGCAAGCGGCTCTTTGGCTTTTCGCCGGTGCAGCGATCGGCCGAACACGGGATTGACATCTACACGCCCGAGGCCACCCGCCTCACGTTCGAGCGGCTGGCGGTGTACGCCCGTTCGGCCCTTCAGGCAGGCTATCCGGTGATAGTCGATGCCGCGTTTCTGCGAAGAGACGAACGTCGGGTTTTCCGGGCGCTCGCAGTCGAACTTCGAGTGCCTTTTTCGATCCTTCACTGCCAGGCTTCCGAAGGCCAATTGCGTCAGAGGGTAGTCACACGCCTGGAAGGCGGCACCGATGCGTCGGAAGCGAATTTGGCGGTTGTGGACCGGCAGTTGACCACCTATGAGCCCCTGGATGAAGAGGAGCGGGCCACGGCGCTCGAAGTCGTTACGGACCAACCGCTGGATGCTCCGTCCCTCCTGGCTCGATGGCTCGCCTTGGCGCCGCGAGTGCAAGGGGGACCGGGCGACGGGCGGACGCACATCGGGCGATGACACCTG
The DNA here is from genome assembly GCF_056400665.1 of Variovorax sp. P5_A3. Lineage (NCBI taxonomy): Bacteria > Pseudomonadati > Pseudomonadota > Betaproteobacteria > Burkholderiales > Comamonadaceae > Variovorax > Variovorax sp. P5_A3. The sequence goes on from NZ_JBFUKW010000007.1 coordinate 71,085, forward strand.
CAGGCCAGAATTCGTTGATGCATGGGGAACTCCCTCGATCAGCTACTCGATCGAGAGGGCCGCCGAAGGCAGGTTCACCCTTGTCGACGCGACTGCCGCCTCCGCCTTCGCGGTAGCCGTGGCTTCCGAAGCGCGCACCAGCAGAATCGGTACCGTGGCGTGGCGCAGGATGTGCTCCGCGCTGCTGCCCATCACGAGCCGCCCGACGCCGCGCCGGCCATGCGTTCCAAGAACGATCAGATCGGCCGGCCATTTGATGGCTTCGGCGGTGACCTGCTCGTGGACGGAACTGGAGAACTGGTCGCACAGTACGGAGTCGGCCTCGACCCCCGAAGTCCGCGCGACGGCTCTCGCTTCATCAAGCACGCCTTGGCCCTTTTCGCGCAAGACCTTGAGCCAATCCCCTGCGTACCCCGTGTAGGCATCCATGCCGAGCGCGAAGGAAAGCTCGTCGATCACATGGAGCAGCCGCAGCCGTCCCTGTGTCAGTTTGGCGACCCTGATGGCCTCTTCCAGTCCGCGCGTCGATGTCGGACTCCCGTCGACGGGAACAAGAATTCGTTGATACATACAAGCTCCTTCTGATGGCGGTGGTGAAGCGTCCAGTATCGAAACCACAGCGCACAGCGCCTTTGATCTGGCGCAAACCGCGACGATGGAGCTGGTAGGAATATCAGGCCATCCAGGACTCTCGATGGGAAAAGCATCATGAAGATACTTCTTGCGGTGGATGGCAGCGACTACACGAAGCGCATGCTCTCCTACCTTGGCGAACACAAGGACCTGTGGGGCGCGGGACACGCCTTCACCGTATTCCACGTGGTGCTCCCGGTGCCTCACCGCGCCGCTGCCTTCGCGGGACCAGACGTTGTCCGCGCCTACTACGAGGACGATGCGCGGGGCGTGCTCGACCCCGTGCGCGCGCTCCTGTCGCAGCATGGCATCGACGCCAGGATCGTCCATACGGTGGGCCACCCGGCGGAGGAGATCGCGTCGTACGCCGAGTCGGGCACCTTCGACCTCCTGATCATGGGATCGAGCGGGCAGGGGGCTCTCAAAAATCTGGTACTCGGCTCGGTCGCCACCAAGGTGCTGGCGCGCTGCGCGGTGCCCGTCCTACTGGTGCGTTGAAATGTCGCGCCATTTCCCAGCGGGGAACTCGCTGACACGATATCGCGCGAAGGGCGCCGACTGGGCCAATCGGCCCGTAACGAGGAACTCTCCATGAACATCAGAAGGAAAGGAATACTGCAGGCTGTCGGATTTGTTGCGGCAACGCTGCTTGCGACCGTCGTGCTCGTTGTCTCCGGTCTCGGCGATGACGGTCAAGGCCTTCGTGTCGGTTGGTTCGAGGTGTCGCAGCATTGAGTGCGGCATTGCGAGCGGGGTGCCAGTCAAGGCGTGGGCGCTCGAGCCCTGTGTTCAAAGCAGGCCTCGCAACTTCACGAAGGCCAGGCCCGCCATGACTGCATCGTCGAGTGCATCGTGCGCAGGGCGAAGCGGCAATCCCAGGTCATTCATCATCGTCGCGAAACGCAGGTCGATGGTGCCGTCGCGCAGGTGCGCCGGGCGCTGCCGGTTCCTGTAGTCGTAGTACATCGCCGATACCTCGATCTTCGGCTGCGGCAGCCGCAGGCCGAGCAATGGCCAGATCTCGCGGTTGAGCATCGCGACGTCGAACTCCAGGTAGTAGCCGACGAGGGGGCGGCTGCCGATGAATTCCATCAGTCGGCGCATCGCCTGCGCCGCATCGATGCCACCCGCGACATCCTGCTCGCGCAGCCGATGCACTCGCACGTTCTCGGCCGTCATCGCACGCTCGGGTCGCACCAGCAGCTCCAGTCGCTGGCTGGTCAACAGCCGGTTGCCCACGATGCGCACCGCGGCGATCGAGATGATGCGATCGTGGCGCACGTCCAAGCCGGTGGTCTCGCAGTCGACCGTCACCCACTCGCCTTGCGGCGGCGCGTCGTACATGAACGCGAAGTGGGGGTCGGCCAGGTGATACAGCATCCACCTTCGACGCAACGCATCCAGCCAGCGCGGCTTCATGCGCTCTCGAGATGGAACTGGTGCCGGACCAGCGCCTTGAATCGCTTGACCACCGCAAGTGCATCCTTCAGCAGATCGCGATCCAGGCTGCTCAGCCGTTCGACCTGGACATTGCCGCTGACCGCATGCCCGGCATCCGATTCGGCCAGGCCTGCCTTCAACTTGAGTCCCATCAGAAAGTGAAGGCTGTCGGCCAGGTCGCTCGCCAGTTCGGTCGGCAGGCGGCCGTTGGCCACCAACGCATCGAGCCGCGCGGCAGTGCCGGTGGCTCGCACATGGTCGCGCAAGGCCAGGCTGCGCACGCCGTGCACGATCGGGAAGATGCCGCCTCTCTTCAAGTCGACCGCCTGCCGTTCGTGTTCGCCGAACAGCAGCAGGCGGTTCCACCATCCACTGGGGGCGTCGGGAAACAGATCGATGGGCGCGGCAAAGCGCCCGAGCAGCGCGTCATTGGCCACCACGAGGCGATCGACCTCGGCACGCACCTCATCGAGCAACGCGGCGTCACCTGCGACGGCATGGGCATCGATGAAAGTGGCCAGGGCGATCAGCCCTTCGGGATCGGGCAGAAGCAGCCATCGGCGGACCCGATCTCGAAACTCGCTCAGGCGGTGCCGCCAGGCCGGATTGCTCACCATGATGCCGCCTGGGCATTCGGGGTAGCCGAAGTCGCGCAACGCAGACGAGAAGTCCAGGCATGCCGATTCCACGACGGCATCACTGATGGTCGTGTCATCGCGCAGGACGAGGCCGTTGTCCTGGTCGGTCTTGAGCAGTTGCTCGCCACGTCCCTCGCTGCCCATCACGAACAGGCAGCTGTCGGCCAGCAACTCGGGCGGCGCGACCAGTTGCCAGGTGCGCTCGAACAGCTTTGCGTTCAGCGCCTGCACCAGCTTGCCAATCTGGCCGACGCGTGTCCCGCCGCGGTACAGCAGCGCAATGAAGCCGGTGATTTTTCCGGCTTCGGCGCGCAGTTCGTCCAGGCTCTGCGCACGCACGATCCGCACCGTGATCAGATAGGAATGGTTCGACAGGAAGCTCAGCAGGTCGAGCTGCTCCAGCAGTCCCAGGACGCGCGGCCCATCGGCCACCACCAGGCGGTGGACCTGATGCCGGATCATCAGCGCCAGCGCGTCGAACAGCGGCGCGTCCGGCGCGATGCTGACCAGCGAGAAGGTCGCGAGATCGCGCACGGGCCGCCGGTCCAGGGGCTGGCCGTCGACGACCGCGCGCTGCAGGCCGGTGTTGGTGAAGATGCCGAGACGCTCGCCGTCCCGCACCAGCACGCTGCTTGAGTGCTTCGCCTGCATCAGCTGCGCGACGGTCACGATGTCCGTATCGCCTTCGACCACATGCGCAGGCCGCAGGAAGGCTTCTTCGACCCGTGACATCGTCAGCGCATGCATCTCGCGTTGCTCGTGGCGTTGGGCGAGTGCGCCCAGCTTGTTCGAAAGGTCCGAGAACAAGAGCGCCCCGAAAGTGGCGTTGCGGGAGATCAGCGCGTTGACGGCTTCCTTTGCCAGCAGGTAGGCCACCACTTCTTCCGCGGCGACGAAGCGGCTGCTGGCGCGGCCGGCCATCAGGGAGCGGCCATCGAAGCAGTCGTTGGGCCCGTAGCCGGCCACCGCCTCGCCGGCATCGAACTGCGAGACGTGGCCCTTGATGATGATGAAAAGGTGCGAGGGCTCGATCCCCGGCTGCAGGATCGCTTCGCCTTCACGGAAGTAGCCGACGTCGACGCTGTCGCGGACTATCTTGCGCTCGGCATCATCCAGGCAATCAAAGGGGGAGGCTGAGAAGTCGAAGGCATTGGGCATATCGCGTAGCCCGTTCAATTGACTTCACGAACACCGTCATCACCGTTACCGCGAAGGCGATGCTCATCGGCGGTGGATAGGCCATCGCTGCGACGCGCAGCGGCCGTGGCCACCGGTTCGCTACAGGCAGACCTCCGGAGGCGAACTTTCGCGGTTGAGGTATTGCTCGCGGTGCGAATGCGACGGCCAACCGAGCTGAACGTGGAGCCGAGAGCATGCAACTTTTGAAGATCTCGGCGAAATGGGGGAACGGACAGAAGCAACAGGAGTGCAGCCAGAGGTATGACGCATACGAAACCCAGATACTTGAATCCGAGCGCTCCCGCGACGCCCCCCACGACAAACATCGCGACAAGACCGCTAGCCATGCGCATGCGCTGCCGGTCCGAATGCACGAACATTTGAGCCGGCCTTTCGCGCCGGTTCCAATAGAGCAGCTTGCCGAGCTCCATCCCCATGTCTGTGATGTTGCCGGTCATGTGGGTCGTCCTGGTGCTCCCGCCAGAGGTCTTGGAAGCGACGGCATTCTGCAAACCCATGATGAAAGACAAGAGCAGGACCGTGAGAGGCACGGCGAAGGGTGTGTTCAAGTTGAGGGTGACCGCACCCATGAGACCGAACGGAAACATCAACGCAGCCTCCAACATGAGCGGAAGCGCGTAGACGCTGTGAAGGCGATGCTTGCGGCTCCAGTTCACCAGTACCGCACAGACCGCCGCCCCCGACATGAAAGACAGAATGGCGCCAAGGGCGTTCATCAACAGTCTGGAATTACCCAGCACAAAGCCATCGGCGAGCTGAGACGCGAAGCCCGTCATGTGCGAGGTGTAGAAATGCAGAACCAGAAATCCCCCGGCGTTGACTGCGCCGGCATTGAACGCGAGGAGCAACCCAAGCACGCGATTCGTCGAGGGGGCCCGATGTCGGTTTGTCAGGAAGCGAATTCGTCGCACGGTTGCAGATCTCGTTTTCCGAACTGCGGACGCAGCCCATGCTCGGCATGCCATTGTGCGGCCAGTTGCGTCATATCGAAACCTCCGAGAGCCGATAAGGGAACTGGCCAGTCTACCCATGGTCAAGGGGCGATACATTGACCTGCGTCAGCAGACTGCGATCGGCCCGGTGATGCGCGACAGCATCGTGGACGGCGCGCGCTCAGTCGATGAATTCATGCCGGAATCCTTCTGACGAAGGGCTCGTCTTCTTGATCAACCCAATCCACCGGATGTGTCGCGACGTAGCTGCCGACGGCGGCGTCGATGGTGGGAAAGAAGGCGTCTTCGCCGAACCGCGCAAACAGGCCGAATCGCTTCAGCTTGTCCTTGACCGGATCCTTCATTTCGGCAAAGCACAGCTCGATGCCGGCTGCGTGCAAGGTCTCGTCCAGCTCGGCCAGCATGTCGGCGGAAGTGACGTCCACGCTGGTGACCGGCTCCGCCGCAAGGACCAGCCATCGCACCGGCGTCGGCGATGCGGCTACGGCATCCAGGGCCCGGTTCTGAAACAGTTCCGCATTGGCAAAGAACAAAGGGGCATCCCAGCGGAACAGCACCAGGCCGGGGATGAGGCGCGCGTCCGGATAGCGCGTGATGTCGTGGTAGCCCCTGACACCATCCGCGCGTCCGAGAACCGCCGAATACGGGCGCCACGCATCCCACAGGAACTCGATGACGGCAAACAGGATGGCCAGGCCGATGCCCTGAATCGCGCCCAGTACCGCGACGCCGACCGTGCAGGCGACCGACAGCCAGAACTCCCAGCGTTGGATGCGATAGATGCGTCGCAGATCGGTGACCTCGATGAGGCCAATGGCCGATGCGATCACGACCGCCGCCAGCGCACTGGTGGGCAGGTTCTTCAGCAGGTCCGGCGCCACGACCAGCAGAAGAGCAACAGCCAGGGCGCCGACGACCCCCGTCAGCTGCGTCCTGGCGCCTGCGGCTTCGGCCACGGGGGTCCGCGACGAGCTGCTGCTGATTGGAAAGCCCTGAAAAAAACCGGCGGCCAGGTTAGCGAGGCCGAGCCCCACCATCTCCTGGTTGGGGTCGACATAGGTCCGCGTGCGCGCCGCATAGACACGCGAGAGCACGCTGGTGTCGGCGAAGGACACCAGCGCGACGGCGCAACCGCCGATCAGCACCGGGCCGATGTCTGCGGTGGTGATCCAAGGAATCGTGAGCGAAGGCAGGCCCTGCGGAAGAGCGCCGAGGACCGACACACTGGCGCGTGCTGCGAGGTCGAGCACACCGACGACGATTGTTGCCCCCAATACAGCGATCAAGATGCCCGGCAGGCGCTTGTGGCCCTTGAGCAAAAGAATCACTGCCAGGGTGCCTGCGCCGACCATGAAGGCCGTCCAGTTGGTCTTTCCGTCCATCACGCCTGAGGCGATGGCCAGCATGTTCCCTATTGGTCCATCGGAGTCGATCGAGAAGCCGAAGAGCTTGGGCAGTTGGCTGATCAAGACAGTCAGTGCGATGCCGTTCATGTAGCCGTACCGAATCGGCTTGGAAAGCAACTCGGTGACGAAGCCCAGGCGGGCGACACCGGCAAGGATGCACACCACCCCCGACACGATCGCCATCATGCTTGCCAGGGCGACCGCGCGAAGCGGATCGCCGCCTGACAGTGGCAGCACCACCGCGAGGATGACCGCAGCCAGCGAGGAATCCGGGCCTAGCACCAGAATCCGGCTGGGGCCGAACAGCGCGTAGGCAATCAGCGGAACGATGGTCGCGTAGAGGCCATAGATACCGGGTACGCCTGACGCCACCGCGTAGGCGATGCCGACGGGGACCAGCATCGTGGTCAGCACCAGTCCGGCAACGACGTCATGCCGCAACCAGACCAGTTGATACTGGCGCAGCGTGCGGAGTCCTGGCAGCCAGCGACCCAAGCCGGCCTGATTGGCGGCTCGTTGCGCAATCCGACCCGGTTCCTGGTTAGGGGAGGAAAGGTTTGAATTGCTCATGAGTAAGCCTCTTTTGGGGGGTGGCCAGTGTGCAGATCGCCGACCAAGTGACTATTGCATGTGTGCCAGTTCGCGAACATCCGAACGTACCGCTGCCGGATCCGCGCCACGCACCAGCAGAAAGGTCAAGAGCTCCATCTCATCGGGGTCGTCAAGACCGCCAAATGGATCAGCGCGAGACCCACGGCCTTGTTCATCTGCGCGCCGAGGACATGCGACAGCGTGACGGCGCTGTAGGACGCGTAGCTGATCTTGCCCGGGTTGGCACCATCGGCCAGTGCGCCATCGACCATGTCGCGGAGCAGCTGGGCGTCGACCGGCGAACCGTCCATCGGCGCGTCTTGCGGGAAGGCACGACATTCACTGAGGTGGTGAACACCGTCCGACGCGAGCTCGCTGCACACTACATCGACGATGCCGCGCGTCCGCTGTCAGGCGCGGGGAGACACTTGGCCCAGATCGTTGGCCTGCCCGGAGGGGATCGAACCCCCGACAACCTGCTTAGAAGGCAGGTGCTCTATCCAACTGAGCTACGGGCAGTGAATGATGGAGCGCGATTCTACGGTGGCGGCGGGGGCGTCAGCGCCGGCCGACGAGCGGAGCCGATGCCGGAGCAGTTTCCGTCCAGTTGAGTCTGGGCACAGCTCAGACCACCATCGGCACCGCTGCGCCATCCATGGAGATGATCGCGCCGGAGATGTAGGCGGCACTTGGCGACGCCAGGAAGACCACAGCATTGGCGATGTCCTCCGGCTTGGCGAGGCGGCCCAACGGCATGCGCGCCTCGGCGTCGCGCAGCACCTCTTCTTCCGAAACCTTTCGCAGGCGCGCGTCGGCCGCGATGCCTTCGGCCATGCGGTCGGTCAATGTCAACGCCGGATTGACGGCGTTCACCCGAACACCGAGCGGACCGTACGCTTGGGCGAGCCCGGCCGTGGCCAGCATCAATGCGGCATTCGCGGCGCCGCCTGCGAGATGGGTCGGCGTTGCGATCTTGCCTCCCATCCCGATGACGTTCACGATCGCGCCGGAGCCACGTTCGCCCATGCGCTTGATGAGCGGGTCCATCACGTTGATGTAGCTGAAGAACTTGGCCTGCATGGCGTCGTGCCAGTTCTGCGGTTCCAACTCGCCGAAGGGCGTGCGGCGCGCCGCCCCGGCGGAATTGACGAGGATGTCGATCGGGCCTGATTCGGCCTGCACGGCATCGAGCATGTGCAGTGCCGCGCGTGCATCGCTGAGGTCGGCGCTGTAGCCGCCGACCGAGTGACCTTCCGAAAGCAACTGGGCTGCGGCGGCATCGAGGCGGGCTGGGGTGCGTGCGGCGAGGCTCACTCGCGCGCCTTCGCGCAGGAAGGCTTGTGCGCAGGCGAGGCCGATGCCTCGGCTGCCACCTGTCACGAGCACATGTTTTCCGGTCAGTTGAAGATCCATACGGGCTCCGTAGATTGATCGTTGGAGACGCATTGTGGAACGCTGGTGCTCGCGGCGCAGAAAAGCAAAACGCCTGCAAGAACCGAAGTCCTTGCAGGCGTTCACTTTTTTTGATGGTCGGGGCGAAAGGATTCGAACCTTCGACCCTCTGGTCCCAAACCAGATGCGCTACCAGGCTGCGCTACGCCCCGACGAAGCCCACGATTCTAACCTTTTTGCCGGGCCGAAAATCGCCCGCTGTTCAGCGACGCTCATATTGCGTCTTGCCGAACAGGATTTCGCGTTCCTTGTCCCCGGTGATCGGCGCGCGCAGGTCGGCCAGCACCTTGACGCCGCGCTGCACCGCGGGGCGGGCGGCGATGCCGTCGAACCATCGCTTCACGTGCGGAAAGTCCGCCAGCACGATGCCCTGGTTCTCATGGCTGCGCAGCCACGGGAAGATCGCGATGTCGGCGATCGAATAGGTCTTGCCGGCGATGAACTTGTTCGTCGAGAGCTGCTTGTCGATCACGCCGTAGAGTCGCCTGGCTTCGTTCGAGTAGCGGTCGATGGCATAGCCGATCTTCTCGGGCGCGTAATTGCGGAAGTGGTGTGTCTGCCCAAGCATCGGGCCGACACCGCCCATCTGGAACATGAGCCACTGGAGGACGTCGTAGCGCGCACGATCGCCCGCCGGCAGCAACTTGCCCGTCTTGCCGGCCAGATAGATGAGGATCGCGCCCGACTCGAAGAGCGAGATCGGCTTGCCATCCGGTCCTTCCGGATCGGTGATGGCGGGGATCTTGTTGTTCGGGCTGATCTTCAGGAAGGCCGCCTCGAACTGGTCGCCCTTGCCGATGTTGACCGGATGCGCGCGATAGGGGAGGCCGCATTCCTCCAGCATGATGTGAACCTTGTGGCCGTTGGGTGTCGCCCAGGAATAGACGTCGATGGGTGATTGGGGCATGTCTCGGGATCCGTTGGTGATGACAAGGCCGGCCAGCATAGCCCTCGGGGGCTTTTCGTGCAGGAGACGCGCTATCCCACCTGGCTGTCGTGCGCGAAGCACCACATCCAGTCCTCGTTGGGTTCGAGCGAGGCGACGACGGCGTGTCCGGTGGTCTTGAAATGCCGGCTGGCATGCCTGTTCTTCGACGAGTCGCAGCAACCCACGTGGCCGCAATGGACGCACAGCCGCAGGTGAACCCAGGTATCGCCCACCGCGAGGCATTCCTCGCAGCCGGCCGAGGCCGGCGGGACGATCACGTTGGGCACGTGGGAGCAGGGATACACGGACATCGAAACCTCCTGTTGACGCGGCTCAGGCGGCGGTTGCTGCCGATGCCAGGTGTTGATGGATCAGCGCGACGACCGCGGCGCCTTCGCCGATGGCGCCACCCACCCGCTTGACCGATCCGGCGCGCACGTCGCCGACGGCAAACACGCCGGGCACGCTGGATTCGAGCGTTGCGGCCACTTTCGCCGGAAACCCGCCACGCGCTTCCTGACCTGTGAGCACGAAGCCGTGCTTGTCGAGCGCGACGCCGCAGCCCTCGAGCCAGTCCGTCTCGGGGACGGCGCCGATGAAGAGAAAGATGTTGCGCGCCGGACAGTCCTCCAGCTCGCCGCTCTGCCTGTCGCGCCAGGTGGCGCCGTTCAGGCCGCTGGTCGGCTCGCCGTGCAGGCGCACGAGTTCGGTGTACGGGTGCAGCGCAATGTTGGGCGTCGCCTCGATGCGATCGATCAGGTAGCGCGACATCGTCGCCGCCAGCGAGGGGCCGCGCACCAGCACATTGACCTTCGCCGCGTGCTCCGAAAGGAACACCGCGGCCTGGCCGGCGGAGTTCCCGCCGCCGACCAGCGCGACCTCCTGCTGGGAACACAGCTTGGCCTCCAGGGCCGAGGCCCAGTACCAGATGCCGCGGCCTTCGAACTCGGAAAGACGCGGGACTTCCGGCCGGCGATAGCGTGCGCCGCTGGCAATCACGAGGGTCTTCGAGCGCAGCTTGCGACCATCGACGAGTTGGACCGACACTTCGCCGTGCGATTCGGCCAGGCCGCAATCCAGAGAGGTGACCTGCGCCGGGATCAACATCTCGACGCCGAACTTCTGCGCCTGCACATAGGCCCGCCCGGCGAGGGCGCCGCCGGAAATCCCGGTAGGAAAGCCCAGGTAGTTCTCGATGCGCGCACTCGCGCCGGCCTGCCCGCCGAAGGAGCGGCAATCGACCACGATGACCCGCAAGCCCTCCGAGGCCGCGTACACGGCGGTTGCGAGGCCCGCCGGGCCGGCACCCACCACGAGCACGTCGAACAGTTCCTCGTGCTCGATGCTGTCGACCATGCCCAGGCACCGTGCCAGCGCATGCTCGGTCGGATTGGGCATGACCGACCCGTCGGGGCAGACCACCAGCAGCTCCGACTCGCCGTACTGTTCGAGCAGCGCGGCCGCGTCGCTGTCCTGCGTGGCGTCGACCACGTGATAGGGGTAGCCGTTGCGGCCGAGGAAGTTCTCCAGGCGCATCACGGCGGCCGACTGCGGTGGCCCGATCAGCACCGGGCCGCTCGCGCCGGATTCGATCAGCGCCACGCGGCGCAGGATCATGGCGCGCACCAGGCGCTCGCCCAGGTCGGCTTCCGCAATGATCAGGGCGCGCAATTGTTCGGGCGGCACCAGAAGGGTCTCCACATCGCCCTGCGCGTGGCCGTCGACCAGGGCGGGACGCCCTGAAAGCTGTGCGACCTCGGCCAGGAACTGGCCCGGACCCTGCTGTTCGATCGGCACCACATGGCCGAGCCCGTCGCGGTGGGTGATGGCGACCGTCCCTTGCAGCACGACGAACATCCCGGGCCCGGGTTCTCCGGCCCGGAAGAGGCAGTCGCCGCGGTGAAAGCGGTGCACGGTGCCAAAGCGCCGGATGCGTCCGATGTCCGCGGCGCTCAGTACCGGGAACATCTGGTGGCGGCGGGTCTCGACTTCGATTCTTTCAGTAGCAGCCATCAATAAAACTCCAATAGGGCGAGTCCCTGGAATTAAACGCTGAAGCAGTGCCCTCCGTGTGCGTCATCCAATTGCCATCGGAATGACACGCTTGTTTCATTGCAAATCCCGAGACTCCGTCGGCAGAAAGGGTCTCGCATGAAAGAACTGCCCACGCCGACGTTTCCATTTTCCCAGTTGGGACTGCGCGCCGCCCTGTGGCCCGTGGCCCATCCGGTCCAGGCCCCTGCAGCAATACCCGTGCCGAAAGCGCCGGCGCCTGCCGGCGATACCACCGGCGGCATCAGCGTGAGCTGGGCGCGCCATCAGGACGACGTGCGCGCGGCGCAACGGCTCCGTTACGAAGTGTTTGCAGGCGAGATGGGCGCCCGTCTGACGACGCCACTGGACGGACACGATATCGATTTGTTCGACGACTTCTGCGAGCACCTGCTCGTTCGCGACGAAGCCACGCAGCGGGTGATCGGTACCTACCGCGTGCTGACGCCGGCCCAGGCCCGGCGCGTCGGCAGCACCTACAGCGACACCGAATTCGACCTCACGCGGCTTCGCGACCTGCGCGAGCGGATGGTCGAACTCGGCCGCAGCTGCGTGCATGTCGACCACCGCCAGGGCGGGGTGATCCTCGCACTCTGGGGTGCGCTGGCCGGTTTCATGAACCGCAACAAGCTCGACACGATGATCGGTTGCGCCAGCATCCCCATGTGGCACAACGGCGTGACCAGCGGCGATGCGGCGGCCAGCATTTGGCGCCAGCTTTCGGCCACCCACATGGCGCCTATTCAATATCACGTCCAGCCGCGTCTGCCGCTGCCGGTGCATCGCCTGGACAGCGCGCTCGAAGTCGAGCCGCCCGCGCTCATCAAGGGCTATCTCCGGCTCGGCGCTAAGGTGCTGGGGCCGCCGGCCTGGGATCCGGATTTCAATACGGCGGACCTGCCGATGCTCATGCGGATCGAAGACTTGCCGGCGCGCTACAGGAAGCACTTCCTGGGCAATTAAGACAGCCCCGGAACGATCGTCACGCATTTGTCATGCAACTGTCACAAGAGCCGTGGACACTGTCATGCCTTGGCTTTTGAGTGCCTCTGTGCCGGTTGATCCAGAATCCTTTTCCATGCCGCCTGCCATCAGCGACAGCTTGCCTGTTGCCGCCGAACCCGCTCTGACGCTGCTCGATCGGGATCACAGCATCCTTGCGTTCAATGAACGGGTTCTCGACTGGGCGTATCGGCCCGAAGTGCCGCTGATCGAACGGTTGCGCTACCTCTGCATCGTCTCGTCGAACCTGGACGAATTCTTCGAGGTTCGCGCCGCACCCCACCTCGGCGCGGGCGTGGCGGGCGATCGCAAGGGCAACTACACGATCGAATCCTTCGAGCGGCTTGCCGATGCGGCCCATTCGCTGGTGGGGCGGCAGTACGCGCTCTACAACGACGAATTGATCCCGACCTTCGCAAGCAAAGGCATCGAGATCGTCTCGCACGGCGAGCGGAATCCCGCCCAGCGCAAATGGGTGCACGAGTACTTCGAGCGCGAGGTGCGGCCACTGCTGATTCCCGTCGGGCTGGACCCGGCGCATCCCTTCCCGCAGGTCGCCAACAAGTCGCTGAATTTCATCGTGCGGCTCAGCGGCAAGGACGCCTTCGGCCGCGAGAACCCCATCGCCATCGTGAAAGTGCCGCGGGTGCTTCCACGCGTGATCCGCATGCCGGCGAAGGTGTCGGGCGGCAAGACGCTGTTCATCGCGCTGTCGAGCGTGGTGCGCGCGCACCTGTCGAGCATGTTCCCTGGGCGCGAGGTGGGCGAGTTCTCCCAGTTCCGCGTGACGCGGCATTCCGATCTCGCGGTGGACGAGGAAGACGTGAAGAACCTGCGCACGGCGTTGCGGCAGGGGTTGCAGCATCGCCACTACGGGCAGGCTGTCCGGCTCGAGGTGTCGGCGAGCTGCGCCGAATCGCTGGCGAGCTTCCTGCTGGCTCAGTTCAACCTGCCAGCGCAGGCGTTGTACCGGGTGCACGGGCCGGTGAATCTCGCCCGCCTGACGCAGTTGATCGACCTGCTCGAAGAGCCCGAACTTCGCTTTCCGCCCTACCAGGCGTCCTATCCTGTCACGCTGTCGCCGGGCCAGTCCTTCTTCGACAGACTGCAACGCGGGGATGCCCTGATCCACCAGCCGTTCGAGAGCTTCAGCGGCGTGCTCGCGTTCCTGCGCGAAGCCGTGCAGGACCCGCAGGTGCTGGCGATCAAGCAGACCATCTACCGCACCGGCACCGATTCCGAGATGATGGACCTCCTGCGCGAGGCCGTGCGCCGCGGCAAGGAAGTGACGGTGGTGGTGGAGCTCAAGGCGCGCTTCGACGAAGAGGCCAATATCAACTGGGCCGAGATGCTCGAATCGATCGGCGCGCAGGTCGTCTACGGCGTGGTCGGGCTGAAGACGCACGCCAAGATGCTGCTGGTGACGCGCCGCGAGGGCAAGCAGATGCGGCGCTACGGGCATCTGTCCACCGGCAACTACAACCCCCGCACGGCAGCGCTCTATACCGACATCAGCCACCTGACGGCCGACCCTCTGCTCACGGCGGACATGGAGGCCGTGTTCGTCCACATGGCGGGCCAGAGCCGGCCGGCGAAGCTGAATCGCATGTGGCTCGCGCCTTTCGACCTGCACCGCAACCTGGTCGCCCGCATCGACGCGCTCGGCATCGCGGCGGCCGCCGGCGAGCCGACACGCATCGTCGCCAAGATGAACGCGCTGACCGACGAGGACCTGATCGCCGCCCTGGTTCGGGCCGGCCAGAAGGGCGTGAAGATCGACCTGATCGTGCGCGGCGCCTGCACCTTGCCCGCCCGCGTCCCCGGGCTGACGGACAACATCCGCGTGCGCTCGGTGATCGGCCGCTTCCTCGAGCACTCGCGCGTCTTCTATTTCCGCCAGGGGGAGGACGAGTCGCTGTATCTCTCGAGCGCCGACTGGATGAACCGCAACATGATGCGCCGCATCGAGCTGGCCTGGCCGGTGACCGATCCGGTACTGCGCCAGCGGCTCATCGACGAATGCCTCGTGGCCTATCTGCATGACGGACGCGACGCATGGGATCTCGGACCGGACGGCGCCTACCACCGCGTGTACCAGGACACCCATCCGGGCGAGGAGGGCGCATCGCGGGCCATCGAGGCCCATGGCGCGCAGACCGCGCTCATGAACCGCTACGCGTCGCGCGGACTTCATCGCGCCGCATCACGGGATTGACGACTCATGGACTTGATTTTCTGGCGCCACGCCGAGGCGGACGACTGGACCGAAGGCTGCGACGACATGCAACGGTCGCTGACTGCCCGCGGCGAAAAGCAGGCCAAGCGGATGGCGGCGTGGCTCGATCGGCAGTTGCCCGAAGGCACCCGCATCGTCTGCAGTCCGGCCCGCCGCTGCGAGCAGACGGCGCTGGCGCTGGGGCGCAAGTACAAGCTGAGGACTGAACTGGCGCCGGACACCACGCCGGATGCGCTCCTGGGCGCGGCCGGCTGGCCAAACGGCAAGTCGGTCGTGCTGATGATCGGCCATCAGCCATCGCTGGGCCAGGCCATCTCGCTGCTGCTGGGCCTCCAGCACGACAGTTGCCCGGTTCGCAAGGGCGCGGTCTGGTGGATCCGCACGCGCGAGCGCGACGGCGACGTCCAGACCGTTGTCGTCACGGTCCAGGCGCCGGAACTGCTCTGACGGCGCCTGCTGGCGCGTGCGTCAGCAGCCCGCGAGTTCGACGCGCCAGTTGGTCTTCTGCCAGGCCAGCACTTCTTCCCGCAACAGGTGCGCCGACTGCGGATAGAGCGCTGACCACCCCGCGCGACAGGAAAGGGCAAAGAGATTGCCGCCGCCGGGCTGCGCAAGCCGCAGCCCTTCGAGGTCGGGATCGCGCCGGGCATGGCAAAGCAGCACGGCCAGTCGCAATGCCAGCAGTTGGGGGACGAAGGTCTCGTCGTCCAACGCGGTCTCCAGCTTGCGCAACTTGCCCCGGTGGCCCAGCACGAGCTGGCTCAACCAGTGCATCTCGTTGACCGCGAAGCCCGGCGCATCGGCGTTATCGAGGATGTAGGCGCCGTGCTTGTGGTATTCGCTGTGCGAGATCTGCGCGCCGATCTCGTGCAACTGGGCCGCCCAGCGGATCTTGCGCAAGGCTCGGCCAGCCCGGCTCGTCGTGCTGCCGCCGTTCGCGCTGGGGTCGAGCTGTACGAACAGGGCGGCCGCCGTGTCGCTGACTCGCTTGACTTGCGCAGCGTCGACGGCAAAGCGGGTGCCGAGCCGCGCCACGGTGCTGGTGCGCAGGTCGGCGACGATGTCGTCGCGCTCCAGGAGTTCGTACAGCACGCCGTGGCGCAATGCGCCTTGCGCGACCTTCATTTCCTCGATCTCGAGCAAGTCGAACACCGCGCGCAACACGCTCACGCCGCCGCCGATCACTGCCTTGCGGTCTTCGCGCATGCCGTCGATGCGCAGGCGGTCGACGCTGCCGGCCCGGAGCAAGCGGTCGACCAGCCAATCCAGCCCGTCGCGAGTGACCAGGCCCGGCTCGCCGCCGGCCAGGGCCAGCACATCGCCGACGGCGCCGATGGTTCCGGAGGCGCCGTAGACCACGTCCCAGCGATCGGGCACGTAGGTGCCGAGCGCATCGTCGAGAACCGCCTTGGCGGCGATTTCGGCCGCGCGGAACGCCGAGGTCGTGAAAAGGCCCTGCGGGAAGTGCTTCATCGACCAGGCGACGCTGCCGACCCGGTAGGACTCCATCACTTCGGCTTCGTGGGCCTGGCCGATGATCATCTCGGTGGAACGGCCGCCGATGTCCACCACCAGCCGGCGCTCCCGGTTCGAGGCATCTGTGTGGGGCAGGGTGTGGGCCACGCCCTGATAAATGAGGCGGGCTTCTTCGCGCCCGGTGATGACGTCGATGCCGAAGCCCAGGATGGTGCGTGCGCGCAACAGGAATTCGTCGCGATTGCGGGCCTCGCGCAGGGTCTGGGTCGCGACGGCGCGCACCTGGGAGCGCTTGAAACCGGCAAGACGCTCCCCGAAACGGGCGAGCGCATCCCAGCCCCGTTGCATGGCTTCGGGCGTCAGGTTGCGTGAACTGTCGAGGCCGTTGCCCTGGCGGACGGTCTCCTTGAGGTATTCGGCACGGTGAATCTGGCCATGATCGACCTGGCCGATCTCGAGGCGGTAGCTGTTGGAGCCGAGATCGACCGCTGCGAGGCGGGTTCCGTTTTGCATGTTGAAGTGTTGTCGTCGGGGCCTGATCGTAGCGCCCTCCCTGTGGACCACTGCGTCAACCGGTATCTCGGCGAGGGACAAAGGCTAAGGTCGACACATGACGGTTGTGTGACATCGTTGCGCCGCATCCTCGGAAATGGCCCCATCCTCCTCTGTGAGCGAGTGTCATCGAGTTGTCACACAAGCTTTCTAGAGTCCTGCCAACCCCCGAGAGGGGTGCTTGTGCAGCTCAAAGGAAGCATCATGAAAACGACGTTCAAATTCGCTGCCGCCGGCCTGATCGCCGCGGCTTTTGTCCATATTCCTGCATTCGCCCAGGACGCCACCGGCGCCGGCGCCAGCTTCCCGGCGCCCCTGTACTCGAAGTGGGCCGCCGACTTCAACAAGGCCACTGGCGCCAAGATCAACTACCAATCGGTCGGTTCCGGCGCCGGCATCAAGCAGATCGAAGCCAAGACGGTCGATTTCGGGGCTTCGGACATGCCCCTGTCAGACGACGACCTCAAGGCCAAGGGACTGATGCAATTCCCCACCGTGATCGGCGGCGTGGTCCCGGTGATCAACATCCAGGGCATCAAGCCCGGCGAACTCAAGCTGAGTGGCGCGGTCCTCGGCGACATCTACCTCGGCAAGATCACCAAGTGGAACGACCCGGCGATCAAGGCCCTGAACCCCACGCTCGCACTGCCTGACGCCGCCATCGCCACCGTGCGCCGCGCCGACGGCTCGGGCACGACCTTCCTGTTCACCAACTACCTGAGCAAGGCCAACCCCGAGTGGAAGGCCAAGGTCGGCGACGGCACGGCAGTCAACTGGCCCAACGGCGCCGGCGGCAAGGGCAATGAAGGCGTCGCGGCCTTCGTGAACCGCCTGCCCAATTCGATCGGCTATGTCGAGTACGCCTATGTCAAGCAGAACAAGATGACGTACGCCCAGATGCAGAACAAGGACGGCAGCTTCGTGTCGCCGGACGATTCGGCCTTCAAGGCCGCCGCCGCGGGCGCCGACTGGTCCAAGTCCTTCTACCAGGTGCTGACCGACCAGCCGGGCAAGGAAGCCTGGCCCATCACCGGCGCGACCTTCATCCTGATGCACAAGGTGCAGGACAAGCCGGCGCAGGCCACCACCGCGCTCAAGTTCTTCGACTGGGCCTACAAGACCGGCGACAAGACCGCGGGCGACCTCGACTACGTGCCGATGCCCGACAAGGTCAAGGGCGTGATCGCGACCTCCTGGGGTGAGATCAAGGACGCGTCGGGCAAGCCCGTCGCGTTCAAGTAAAGCAAGGTATAACGGCGCGCGTATGAGCACTCCGCTTGATCGCGCGCCGGTTTCGGAGCGACCTGTGTCATCCACATTTCCTGCAAGTGCCAATCCGCTCGACCTGGCAGGCGAGCGCGCTCGCGCGACCGCGAGCCCGCCGCCTGCCAAGCGTCCGCGCACCGGCGCCGCCACCGATCGTCTGTTCGGCTGGGCCGCCAAGGGCGCCGCGCTGCTGACGCTCGCGATGCTGATCGGCATCCTCCTGTCGCTGCTGGTCGGCGCCTGGCCCGCCATCTCGAAGTTCGGCCTCGGCTTTCTCACCAGCAGCGTGTGGGATCCGGTGCAGAACGAATACGGCGGCCTCGTGATGATCTACGGCACGCTCGCGACCTCGCTGATCGCGCTGATCATCGCGGTTCCGGTCAGCTTCGGTATCGCGCTGTTCCTCACCGAGATGTCGCCGTCTTGGCTCAAGCGCCCGCTCGGCACGGCGATCGAACTGCTCGCGGCGGTGCCGTCCATCGTCTACGGCATGTGGGGTTTGCTGGTGTTCGGGCCGATCCTGTCCACTTTCGTGCAGCAGCCGCTGCAAAAGCTCTTTGACGGCGTGCCTTATCTGGGCGCACTGGTGTCCGGCCCGCCCGTGGGCATCGGCATCCTGTCGGCCGGCATCATCCTCGCGATCATGATCATCCCGTTCATCGCCTCGGTGATGCGCGACGTGTTCGAGGTGACGCCGCCGCTGCTCAAGGAATCGGCCTACGGCCTTGGTTCCACCACCTGGGAAGTGGTCTCGAAGGTCGTGCTGCCCTACACCAAGGCCGGCGTGATCGGCGGCATCATGCTCGGCCTCGGCCGTGCGCTGGGCGAGACGATGGCCGTCACTTTCGTGATCGGCAATACCAACCAGCTCAATTCGCTGTCGCTTTTCGAGGCGGCCAACAGCATCACCTCGGTGCTGGCCAACGAGTTCGCCGAGGCGGGTGCGGGCTTGCACCAGGCATCGCTGATGTACCTGGGCCTGGTGCTGTTCTTCATCACCTTCGTCGTGCTCTCGCTGTCGAAGATCCTGCTCATGCAGATGCGCAAGAGCGAGGGGACCAAATCGTGAGAACCGCCGAACGACTCCTGAGCGCCAAGGCGCTCGACGAGACCCGCGCAGCGAAGTTCGCGGTTCGCAAGCGCGTCAACTTCATCGCCCTGACCCTATCGATGGCCGCGATGGCCTTCGGCGTCTTCTGGCTGGTATGGATCCTCTGGGAAACGCTGCGCCAAGGCGTGGGCGGCCTGACGATCGCGACGCTCACCGAAATGACGCCGCCACCCAACGAGGTCGGCGGCATCGCGAATGCGATCTTCGGCTCGCTGGTGATGGTGATGCTCGCCACGTTCGTGGGCACGCCGATCGGCATCATGGCCGGCATCTACCTGGCGGAATACAACCCGAAGGGCTGGTTGTCGAACATCGTGCGCTTCGTCAACGACATCCTGCTGTCGGCACCGTCGATCGTGATCGGCCTGTTCGTCTACGCGGTCGTCGTGGCGTATTTCAAGTCTTTCTCGGGCCTGGCAGGCGCTCTGGCGCTGGCACTGATCGTGATCCCGGTCGTGATCCGAACGACCGAGAACATGCTGCAACTGGTGCCCCCGGGCCTGCGCGAAGCAGCTTACGCACTGGGCACGCCGAAGTGGAAGGTCATTCTGAGCATCACCCTGCGCGCCGCACGCGCCGGGGTGGTTACGGGCGTGCTGCTGGCCGTGGCCCGCATCGCGGGTGAAACCGCGCCGCTGCTCTTCACCGCGCTCAGCAACCAGTTCTGGACGTCGAACCTGACGCAACCGATGGCCAGCCTGCCGGTGACGATCTTCAAGTTCGCGATGAGCCCCTACGAGAACTGGCAGCAATTGGCCTGGGCCGGCGTGTTCCTGATCACCGTCGCGGTACTGGGGCTGAACATCCTCGCGCGAATCCTCACGCGCAACAAACTCTGAAGAAGAATATGCCAACCACTATCGCTCAGCCGACCCGCGCGAAGATCTCCGTCAAGGACCTGAACTTCTACTACGGCAAGTTCCACGCCCTCAAGGGAATCAATCTCGAGATCCCCGAGAACAAGGTGACGGCTTTCATCGGCCCGTCGGGCTGCGGCAAGTCGACCTTGCTGCGCACCTTCAACCGCATGTTCGAGTTGTACCCGGAGCAGCGTGCCGAAGGCACCATCGCGCTGGACGGGGAGAACCTGCTGACCTCGAAGCAGGACGTGGCGCTGATCCGCGCCAAAGTCGGCATGGTGTTCCAGAAGCCGACGCCGTTCCCGATGTCGATCTACGACAACATCGCTTTCGGCGTCAAGCTGTTCGAGAACCTGAGCGCTTCCGAGATGGACGACCGCGTCGAATGGGCGCTCAAGAAGGCGGCCCTCTGGACGGAGGTGCGCGACAAGCTGCAGCAGAGCGGCTCGGGCCTTTCCGGCGGGCAACAGCAGCGCCTGTGCATTGCGCGCGGGATCGCGATCAAGCCCGAAGTGCTGCTGCTCGACGAACCGTGCTCGGCGCTCGACCCGATCTCCACCGCGAAAATCGAAGAACTCATCGCGGAGCTGAAAAGCGAGTACACCGTAGTCATCGTGACCCACAACATGCAGCAGGCGGCCCGTTGCAGCGACTACACCGCCTACATGTACCTGGGTGACCTGATCGAGTTCGGTGCGACGGAGGAGCTCTTCTTCAAGCCGAAGCGCAAGGAAACCGAAGACTACATCACGGGCCGTTTCGGCTAAGGAGATCGCATGACCGAGAAGCACCTTTCCAGCCAGTTCGACAGCGAACTCAACACGGTCTCGTCGCGCGTGATGGAACTCGGCGGCATGGTCGAGGCACAGATCCACCAGGCCGTGTATGCGCTGCAGCAGTTCGACCCCGAGACGGCCGACCGCGTCATGGAAACCGAGAACCGCGTCAATGCGATGGAGATCGAGATCGACCGCGAGCTGTCATCGATCATCGCCCGCCGGCAACCGACCGCGCGCGATCTGCGCCTGCTGATCGCGATCTCGAAGACCACGGCCAACCTGGAGCGCGTGGGCGACGAGGCGAACAAGATCGCACGCATGGTCAAGTCGATCATCGAGAGCGGTTCGGCCCGCGCGCTGCCGTCGACCGAGCTGCGCATCGCCGCGGACCTGGCTTCGGGCCTGCTGCGCAAGGCGCTCGACGCGTTTGCGCGCCTGGACACGGCCGCAGCGCTGTCGATCCTGAAGGACGACGACCTGATCGACAAGGAGTTCGACGGCTTCGTGCGCAAGCTGGTCACCTACATGATGGAAGACCCCCGCACGATCTCCGCGAGCCTCGACCTGTTGTTCCTGGCCAAGGCGATCGAGCGCATCGGCGACCACGCGAAGAACATCGCGGAATTCATCATCTACATCGTGAAGGGCGCCGATGTGCGGCACACCTCGATGGAGGACATCGAATCGGCGTTGCAGTGACTCGCCCCCAGGCTGCGCGCACTTCGTGTCGCTTCGCCTACCCCCTGACCGGGGGCAACACCGGCGGACCGGCGGAGCCGGATCCGCGGTGTTTCGCGAAACGCGCCGCACGGGAAATGGAATCGAAAGAGAATTTGAGGATTCATGAAGAAACCCCGCATCCTGATCGTTGAAGACGAGTCCTCGATTGCCGAGTTGATCGCCGTCAACCTTCGCCACAACGGTTTCGAGCCGATCTGGGCCGAGGATGGCGCCTCGGCGCAGCGCGAGATCGATGCCTACCTGCCGGACCTGGTGCTGCTGGACTGGATGCTTCCGGGCCAGAGCGGTCTGCAGCTGGCGCGCCAATGGCGCAAGGATTTGCGCACCAAGTCGTTGCCGATCCTCATGCTGACCGCGCGCGGCGACGAGCCCGACAAGGTCGCGGGCCTCGACGCCGGGGCCGACGACTACATCACCAAGCCGTTCTCCACGCAGGAGATGCTGGCACGCATTCGCGCGGTGCTGCGCCGTCGTGCGCCCGAAGCCGTGACCGAGCGTGTCGAGATCGGCGAGTTGGCGCTGGACACCGCCACGCACCGCGTGACCTGGCAAGGTACGCCACTGAAGGTGGGGCCGACCGAGTTCAAGCTGCTCGGCTTCCTGATGCAGCATGCCGAGCGCGTGCACAGCCGCGCGCAATTGCTCGACAAAGTGTGGGGCGACCACGTCTACATCGAGGAGCGCACGGTCGACGTGCACGTCAAGCGGCTGCGCGAATCGCTCGGTCCGGCCGCGGCGATGGTCGAGACGGTTCGCGGCGCCGGTTACCGGCTGACGGCCCAAGCCACTGTCTGAGAGACCGCGCCGGCCGACAAGACCGGGCGGGATAATGGGTTGGCATGCCGTTTCGTATCGCAACTTTCCTGATGGCCTCCCTCCTGGGAGGCGCCTGCGCCGGATCAATCCTGGGGTGGCGCTCCGTGTGGCTCGGTGCATGGCTGGGGGCCGTGCTCTGGCTGGTGATCGACGCCTGGCGCGCGCGCCGCTTGCTGGAGGTGCTTCGTGCCGATGCCTCGGGGTTGCCGTCCCGCGGTCCCGGCGTATGGGGCGAGTTGGCCGAACGCATCCGCAAGCTTCTGCGCGCCAGGGAGCAGCAGACCAAGCAGGCCGAGGAGCGGCTGCAGGAGTTCCTGGCAGCCATCCAGGCATCGCCCAATGGCGTGGTACTGCTCGACGAGCAGGGGCGCATCGAGTGGTGCAACCAGACGGCAGCCGGCCAGTTCGGTATCGATGCGGAGCGCGACCTGCTTCAGCACATGGCCAACCTCGTGCGCGATCCGGCTTTCGTGGCGTACCTGGCCTCGTGGAACTACAGCCGTGATGTCGTCATCGACGCGCCTTCGCATGGGCAGGCCCATCGCAGCCACCCGGCACGGCTGTCGGTCCAGGTACATCCCTACGCGGGCAATCGGCGCATGCTGCTCACCCGTGACATCACGTCGCTGGAGCAGGCCGAAGCGATGCGGCGCGATTTCGTCGCGAACGTCTCGCACGAGATCCGCACGCCGCTCACGGTGCTTGCGGGCTTTGTCGAAACCTTGCAGAACCTGCCGCTCGACGCCGAGGAGCGCTCCCGCTATCTGACGCTCATGGGGCAGCAGTCGCACCGCATGGAGACGCTGGTCAACGACCTGCTGACCTTGTCGAAGCTCGAAGGCAGCGCCGCGCCGCCACCGAGCCGATGGACACGCATTCGCGCGCTGATGGCGCAGTGCGAGGACGAAGGGAGGGGCCTGTCTAGCCGCCTGTCTCCGCAAGGCCATCGACTTTCGTTCTCGATGGAAGGCGACTCCGAGATCGCCGGAGCACCGACCGAATTGCAGAGCGCCATGTCCAACCTGTTGAGCAACGCCATCCGCTACACGCCCGGCGGCGGCGAGATCAAGGTGGCCTGGCGACTGCTGCCCGACGGCCGGGGCGAATATGCGGTGCAGGACAGCGGCCCGGGAATTGCCGCCGAGCACATTCCTCGGCTGACAGAGCGCTTCTATCGGATCGACCGAAGCCGCTCGCGTGAAACCGGCGGGACCGGATTGGGGCTGGCGATCGTGAAGCACATCGCGCAACGCCACGGTGCCGAGTTGCGCATCGAAAGCACCGTAGGGAAGGGCTCGCGCTTCGCGCTCGTCTTCCCCGTCACGCGGCTGCGGCAGGGCTCCGCGCTCAGCGCCGTCGCCTGAGCGTCGACACCAGCAGCGCAAGGAACAGCATCGCGGTGATCGCGAGCGCCAGTGCGCTCATGAGCCAGAAGGCGAGGGGCGACTGCATCGCCGGCCAGGGACCGATCCCGCGATAGGCCAGCAGGTAGCTGCCGCCGAGTCCCACGCCCCAGAGCAGCGTGCAATAGAGGATCAGCGGCATCACCGTGACTCGGTAGCAACGCAGGACGAAGACGCACAGCGTCTGCAGCGCATCCGCCAGGTGATAGAGGGCTGTGGTCAGCAGCAGCGTTGCGCCGAGGGCGACCACGGCCGGATTGCCGGAGTAGATGCCTGCGAGTTGCCAGCGCAGCAGTGCCATCAATGCGGCGAAGAGCAGCGCAAAGAACATCGTCAGTTCGAAACCCTTCAGGCACGCCCCGCGCGCCCGGACGGCATCGCCGGCCCCGAGCCAGAAGCTGACCCGAGCGCTCGTGGCGATGGCGAGCGAGAGCGGCATCATGTAGGCGACTGCCGTCAGGTTCGACGCGATCTGGTGCGCGGCCGCTGCGGCAGTGCCCAGCCGCGCAATGAACAGGGCCATCAGGGTGAATGAGGTCACTTCCACCAGCACGGCCAGGCCGGCGGGGACACCGAGCCGGGCGAACTGGCGAATCTGCGTCCAGTCGAAGACCTCGATCCGTTGCCAGAATCGGTATTCGCGATAGAAAGTCTGATTTCGCAGCAGCCAGATCGCGGCGGCCAGCATGGTGTAGTTGACCGTCAGCGTGGCCCAGCCGCAGCCCACCAATCCCATCGCCGGCACGCCCGCGCCGCCGAAAGTGAACCAGATCGACAGCGGCAGCTTCAGGCCGAGCGACGCCAGTTGCAGCCAGGTCACGAGTTGCGGCTTTCCCAGACTCTGGTTGAGCGTACTGAACAGGCGGAACAGCAGCGCCGGCGGTAGTGCGAAGGCCAGAATGCGCAAGTAGGCTTCGACATCGGCGCGCATGCTCTGCGGCACTTCGGTCCAACCCAGCATCGGCGCGGGAAAGAGCAGCACGGCCATGCCGAGCACGATCGTGATGCCGCACAGGTAGAGCGATTGCCGAACAGACCGTCCGACCTCTGCCGTGCGCTGGGCGCCATGGAGTTCGGCCCATACCGGCAGCAAGGCCTGCAGCACGCCCATCAGGGACACATAGACGCTGATGAAGATCGCCGAGCCGACCGAAAGGGCCGCCAGCGCGCCTTCGGCGTAGCGTCCGGCCACGATCGTGTCGGTGACGCCGAAAGCCATCACGGCCAACTGGCCGACCAGGACCGTTGCGGCGTGGCGCACGATCACACGCCTTTCGCTAACCACCTGTGGGCGCAATCCGCTGGAAGAGGAGCAGGTCGTCGCTTGCACTGGTCGGCCGACGGAAGGTGCCGATGAGGCGCCAGCGCTCGAGGTTCGCGATGTTGTGCAGGTATCCGACGCCGTCAGGGCCGACGATCAGCCAGGGGCAGTTCGCGCCTCCCTCGGGCAACAGGGGCGTCAGGTTCAAATTCCCATGGTGCCGGAGCGCTGCGACGTGTGGACGGCTGAGCGCCAGGGTGGAGACGCAGGCAGGTTGGCCTATCCGGTCGGAAATGACGCGCACTTGTGGCGCGTAGCTGAGGGCATGGTCCAGCGCCGGCAGCCAGAGCGTGGTGCCGAGGAGCCAGCACAGCGCCGCACCGCCTGCGGGCAGGACCAGCGTCTTCCAGAGCGCGGCGCGATGACGACCGGTCCGCCACCGCACGAGCCAACCCCAGGCGATCGTGGCAGCCACGGCGAACATGAGCGTGAGCCAGGAGAAGGACGGCACGAAGCCGGGTACGAGCCGCGTCAGGCTGGCGGCCATCTTGGGCGGGTAGCCGGTCTGCAACGCGATCCAGTAGCCCCAGATGATGACGGCGGTGCCGCTGAAGAACAGCAGCGTGAACCAGTCGATCAGCGCCGAGACGCTGCGCCGGAGGGTCGGCAGTGCGAAGGCGGCCAACGTCGCAAACGCGGGGAGGGCGAGCAGCAGAGACCGCTCGGAGAAGCTGGTGGTCCAGGTGGCAAACAGCGGGACGAGGGCAAACCACAGCGGAAGCGCGACGTGCCGCGCGGTGAGCTGATGGCGCCAGCGCCAGATTGTCCAAACCGTGAGCGGCCAAGCCGGCCAGGTGAACCAGAGGAGCAACTTCGCCTGGCTACGCAGGTCGGCGATGAGGCGAATGCCGGGGCGGCCGCCGGGGAGTGCGATCTTCCACTGCAACAGGCCGAGCCCGATGGACAGCGCAGCAGTCAGCAGTGCGACACCAAAGACCGTTGCGATCGCGCCCGCGGCGTACGTGGGCTCGGCATCCTGCGTTTCGTCGGCGCTTCCGCCACGGCGCCGTTCCAGCAACAGGATCGCCACGCAGCCGAAGCCCAGCATCGACGCCACCGTGGGACCGCCGCTCAGCGCCAGGCCGATCGCGCCGGCGGTCAGGGAGATGAACGCGCCGGTGCGCCGATAGGGCAGCGCTGCGACGCCGAAGAACATCAGGGAAGTGAAGAAGAGCTGCGCGAGTGCCGGGGTGGTCTCGTGTCCGAGCTGTGCCAGGCCGAGGCAGGCAATCAGCGCCAGCAAAGCGCCGTCGGCGATGGCACGCGCGTAGTCCGTCGGGAGCGCCTCGCCACCGAAGGCAAACGCCACAGGCTGCGCGCGGGGTGTCCGGGCCAGGTAATAGACGGCGTACCACGTGGCGGTGAACGCGCCGGCCAGCAGCATGGCGAAGGCGATGCGAACGGCGAGGTCGGGGGTGACCCATGCGGGCGCGATCTTGATCGCCCAGGCGCCGATCCAGTACGGGAT
The DNA here is from genome assembly GCF_056400665.1 of Variovorax sp. P5_A3. Lineage (NCBI taxonomy): Bacteria > Pseudomonadati > Pseudomonadota > Betaproteobacteria > Burkholderiales > Comamonadaceae > Variovorax > Variovorax sp. P5_A3. The sequence continues at coordinate 97,409 of NZ_JBFUKW010000007.1, forward strand.
CAGTGCGGGTGTTTCAGGCCGCCATCCGAGCAGTAGCGGATCGAACCAGCGCGCAATGCCTTCGGTGCTGTTCGCGAGTTCGGCCATGTAGCCGAAGGCCGTGATATCGGCGCTCTTCCACGGGCCCCGCCCCAGCAGTCCGGGCATCAGGTACGCCGCGCAAAGCAGAAGCAGCGCGATGCGCGGCAATCGGCGCACGGCGCTCTGGGCAACGATCGCGGGCGTTGGCTGGTTCAACGGGGGAGAACGGGATGGTCAGGAGGAAAGAAAAAAGGGCAGCGCGGTAAACCGGGCTGCCCTCGACGCGGAAGCGCCTTCCTTACTTGGAGGCGGCGCCGGTGGTCTTGCCGAAGCGATTGCGGAACTTCTCGACGCGACCGCCCATGTTGTCGACCGACTTCTGCGTGCCAGTGTAGAACGGATGGGATTCGCTCGAGGTATCGAGCTTGAACAGAGGCAGTTCACGACCGTCGTCGGTGGTGCCCATTTCCTTGGTGTTCGCGCACGAACGGGTCACGAACTTGAAGCCGTTCGACAGGTCGACGAACAGAACTTCGCGGTAGTTCGGGTGAATGCCTTCTTTCATGGTCTTTCCTTTGGTCGATGCGAGAGCCACAAACCCCGAAAGCCACGGATCGGCCGGGTTGTCCCGAAGGGGATGACACGGCACGGCGCCGTGTTGCACTTTTCGCTAAGCCCGCAATTATCGCATACTGGGGCTTTTCAGCGCCAGAGAGACCGCCAACATGCCACTTCGTACCTTGCGCGCCGGTCTTGTGGGTTACGGATTCGCAGGCCAGACCTTCCATGCCCCCATCCTCTCGGCCGTAGCCGGCCTCGAATTGGCGGCGGTGGCAAGTTCTCAACCGGGCAAAGTCCATTCGGATTGGCCGGGCGTGGACGTTGTCCCGGACGTCGAGGCATTGTTGCGTCGAACCGACATCGATCTGGTCGTGATCGCAACCCCGAACGCCCAGCATCACCCGCTGGCAAAGGCCGCGCTCGCTGTCGGAAAACATGTGATCGTCGACAAGCCCTTTACGCTCGACGCGACCCAGGCGCGCGAACTGGCAGGGCTGGCCCAGCAGAACGGCCGGTTGCTGTCTGTCTACCAGAATCGTCGTTACGACTCGGACTTCCTGACGCTGCGCGACCTGCTCGCCGGCGGCGAACTGGGTCGCCCGGTGTATTTCGAGTCCCATTTCGATCGCTATCGCCCGCAGGTGCGCGAGCGCTGGCGCGAACAGCCAGTACCCGGAGCGGGCCTTTGGGTGGACCTGGGTTCGCACCTGGTCGACCAGGCGATTCAATTGTTCGGCAGGCCCGACACCTTGCAACTTGATACCGCGACCCTGCGGGATGGAGCGCTGGTCGACGACTACTTCCACGCCGTGTTGCGCTACGAGAGTGGTCCGCACGCGCCCTTGCGGGTGGTATTGCATGCAACCACGCTGGCCGCGCACGCGGCGCCTCGCTACATCGTGCATGGCACGCGTGGCAGCTATATCAAGCGGGGAGTGGATCCGCAGGAAGATGCTCTGCGCGCCGGCGGCCGTCCCGGCGATGCGGATTGGGGCGCAGACCCTATCGACGGAGAACTCACTGTGGTACGCGACAATGGCCGCGTTCAGACGCGAGCCGTGCCTACATTGCCGGGCAGCTACGTCCGCTACTACTCGGCAATCCGCGATGCGATCCATGGAGAGGGCCCGAATCCGGTGACGCCGGACCAGGCGGTCGAGCTCATGGAACTGCTCGACCTGGGACGCCAGAGCGCGACGGAAGGCCGGGCCCTGGCGGCGCGCTGACGTCGTCGCCAGCGCAAGGAGGCGATCAGCCTCCGCGACGCATCATGTCGAAGAACTCGACATTCGTCTTCGTCGCCTTCATGTTCTTGAGCATCAGCTCCATCGCCTCGATCTCGTCCATGTTGTACATGAGCTGGCGAAGGATGCGCGTCTTCTGCAGGATCTCGGGTGGCAACAGCAGTTCTTCGCGGCGCGTGCCGCTGCGATTGAGCTGGATCGACGGGAAGACGCGCTTCTCGTAGAGACGACGGTCGAGGTGGATTTCGGAGTTGCCGGTACCCTTGAACTCTTCGAAGATCACTTCGTCCATGCGGCTGCCGGTGTCGATCAGCGCGGTGCCGATGATCGTGAGCGAGCCGCCTTCTTCCACGTTGCGCGCGGCGCCTAGGAAGCGCTTGGGACGCTGCAGTGCGTTGGAGTCGACACCACCGGTCAATACCTTGCCCGAGGAGGGCACTACGTTGTTGTAGGCGCGGGCCAGGCGGGTGATCGAGTCCAGCAGGATCACCACGTCCTTCTTGAGTTCGACCAGGCGCTTGGCGCGCTCGATCACCATTTCGGCGACGTGCACGTGACGGGCGGCCGGTTCGTCGAAGGTCGACGCGATGACCTCGCCCTTCACCGTTCGCTGCATTTCGGTCACTTCTTCAGGCCGTTCGTCCACCAGCAGCACCATCATGTGTACTTCGGGATAGTTGGCGCTGATCGCGTGGGCGATGTGCTGCATCATCACCGTCTTGCCGCTCTTGGGCGGGGCGACCAGCAGAGCACGCTGGCCTTTGCCGATCGGCGCGATGATGTCGATGATGCGGCCGGTGATGTTCTCCTCGCCCTTGAAGTTGTCGCGCTCCAGCCGCATCAGTTCCTTCGGGAACAGGGGCGTCAGGTTCTCGAACATCACCTTGTGCTTGTTCGCTTCGGGCAGGCCGTCGTTGACCTTGTCGAGCTTGGTCAGCGCGAAATAGCGTTCGCCGTCCTTGGGCGTGCGCACTTCGCCTTCGATCATGTCGCCGGTGTGCAGGTTGAAGCGACGCACCTGGCTGGGCGAGATGTAGATGTCGTCCGTGCTCGCCGTGAAGCTGGTGTCGGGACTGCGCAGGAAGCCGAAGCCGTCCGGCAGGATTTCGAGCACGCCGTCGGCAAACACCTGCTCGCCGGCCTTTGCACGCTTCTTGATGATCGCGAACATCAGTTCCTGCTTGCGCATGCGGCCGACGTTTTCGATCTCAAGGGCTTCGGCCTGCTTGAGGACTTCGGACACGTGGAGTGCCTTGAGTTCGTTTAAGTGCATGGAATGACCCCGTGCGGGGAAATCTGTCAAAACCAGGAGGGGGAGGTTTGGGAAGAGGCGAGAGATGCCTCACAAACCGGGGAACTCGAACCGGGTACCTGAATGGGCCGGTGATCTGTGGGGAATTATGACAGGAAAAAAGAAGAAGCTGCCCGCGCGTTGCGCGCAGGCAGCATGGGAACGCTCAGGCCAGTTGCTGATCGATGAAAGCCGTGAGTTGCGCCTTGCTCATCGCACCGACCTTGGTGGCGGCCAATTGGCCATCCTTGAACAGCATCAGCGTGGGGATTCCGCGGATACCGAACTTGGCAGGGATGTCGCGGTTTTCGTCGACATTCATCTTGGCGATCTGCAGTTTGCCTTCATAGGTGTTGGACACCTCGTCGAGGATCGGCGCGATCATCTTGCAGGGGCCGCACCATTCAGCCCAGTAGTCCACCAGAACGGGCTTGCCGGACTTGAGCACGTCGGCTTCGAAAGAAGAGTCGGAGATGTGTTTGATGAGGTCGCTGGCCATGGATGTGTCCTTCTGCGCGGAGAGTTTCGGTGCAGCTAAAGTGCGGGTCATTGTGACAGAAACCAAGTGCCGGCGTGGCCGGCGCCCAAGCTATGGCCCCGATAGCCAAAGCCATCCCAAATACACCCCATGCAATCTTCTGAGCGCCATCCGGCGCACGCGCTCTGGTGCGATCCGGGCCAGGGCATCGTCGGCCGCATTTCGAGCGTTCTCGCCGAACGAGGGCTTCACGCGGCGCGGACCGTGGTGCTCGTCCCCTACGCGCAACTGATGCCGGTGGCGCGCGCCATGTGGGCGGCGCACGGCGGCCCGGGGTTCGCCCCGCGCTTCGAAACCACGCGCAACTGGGCGCGCAGCGCGGGTGGCTTCACGCCGGGCGTCGACGACATCGCCTTCGACATGGCGCGCGACCTGTTGACTGCACAGTCCTTGCTGGCCCGCACGGGCTTTGCGGCATCGCGCAACGCGCTGGCGGGGCGGCTGGTCGAGATCGTGCTGCAACTTGCGCCGCTGGCCGCGGCCGAGCATCCCGACGAACGCGCGGCGTGGGCCCAGCGCATAAGCGACATCGTCGGCGCCGGCAAGGGCTCCGAATGGTTCGACATCGAAAGCGCGCTGAACGGTATCGCGCTGGCCTGGGCATCCACCTCCGGCTATGCCACCGACGTGCTGCTCGCGGGCAACGCTCTGGCACAGGTCGACCTGCTGATCGTGCTCGACGGCCTCCAAAGCGATCCGCTCACCCGCAAGCTCGCCGCCCTGATGGGCGAACGCGCGTTGCATCTTCCGCTCGCGACGCTGAGCGCGCCGGCCTGCGTGGCCGATCTGCACGCAGCGGCCGACCCCGAGGACGAGGCGGAGCGCGCGGCGGCTTGCGTCCTGCGTCACCTGTCGGAAGACCGCGCGCCCGTCGCCCTGGTCGCAACTGACCGTGCACTGACGCGCCGCATCAGCGCGCAACTCGCGGCGCATGGCGTTGTTCCCCACGACGAGACCGGCTGGAAGCTGTCCACCACCCGTGCTGCGGCGAACCTGATGAGTGCGCTGCGCGCCTGCGCCCACGACGCCAGCAGCGACCAGGTGCTCGACTGGCTCAAGGCGGCGAGTGCCTTCGATGGTCGTGCCGTCCTGGGGCTCGAGGCGCGCCTGCGCGATCGTGGTCTGCGTGACTGGCGCGGTTGGTGTTCGTGGGTCGCTGCCAGCGAGAAGCCCGCCGATGCGAGTCTCTTGCGTTTGACGGAAGCCGTCGAGGCACTGAGAGCACCGCTTGTCCGGACGCGGCCGCTCGGCGAATGGCTGCAGGCGACGAGGACCTTGCTCGACGCCGCCGGCCAGTGGTCCGCACTGGTGGGTGATGTGGCCGGCATCGAGGTGATCGCCGCGCTCTACCTGGACGCCGACGAAGGCGAGATTCGCGGCACGCGCTGCACACTGGCCGAGTTCACCGCCTGGGTGCGCGATGTGCTCGAAGCTGGTAGTTTCGTGTTGGCGCCATCGAACAGCGAGGCGCCGCAGGTCGTGGTCCTGCCCCTGCACCAGTTGCTCGGTCGTGCCTTCGCAGCCATCGTCGTGCCGGGTTGCGACGACCAGCGCTTGCCTGCCTCCCCCGAGCCGCCGGGTGACTGGAACCCCGCGCAACGCGCTGGCCTGTCGCTGCCATCGCGCGAGGATCTCGAAGCCGCACAGCGCGCGGCATGGGCCGTCGCGATGCGCGCGCCGCGCTGCGATGTGCTGTGGCGCCAGTTCGACGCGAGCGGCGAGCCGGTGCGGCCGAGTCCGCTCGTACAGATGCTGCATCTCGACCATTCGGCGGCCGAGGCCACCGATCCTCGCCTCGCCGTGCAGGTCGAGGCACGGCCCACACCGCATCCGCAGCCACATGGCGACGCGCTCGTGCCCGCCAGCCTGTCATCGACCGCCTATGAGGACTTGCGGCGTTGTCCCTACCGCTTCTTCGCCTTGCGCCAGCTCGGCCTGCGCGACAGCGACGAACTCGATGCCGAGATCGACAAGCGCGATTTCGGCAACTGGCTGCATGCCGTTCTCGGCCACTTCCACGAAGCCCTGAAGGATGCTCCGACCACCGATCTTCCGACCCGCCGGGCGATGATGGCCACCGCTGAATCACTGGCGACCCGCGAGTTCGGCCTGTCGAAGGCTGAATTCCTTCCCTTCGCCGCGGCCTGGCCAGCGGTGCGCGACGGCTACCTGTCCTGGCTGGCCGGACACGAGGCCGGCGAAGGCGCCGTGTTCGTCGAATCCGAACCCTGGAAGGAAGTACCGCTGGGTACCGTGAAGCTCATCGGCCGACTGGACCGCGTCGACGCCACGCCCGACGGCAGGGCCTTCGTGATCGACTACAAGACAGAGTCGGCCGACAAGACCCGCGAGCGCGTCAAGGACCCGACGGAGGACACGCAGCTTGCCTTCTACGCAGCCCTGTTTCCCGACGACAGCTTGCGCGCGGCCTACGTCAACGTCGGTGAAAAGGCATCGGGCACGCACACCTTCGAGCAGCCTGAGATCGTCGCCGCACGCGATGCGCTCGTGGCGGGCGTGATGGACGATCTGGCACGCATCGGGCAGGGCGCGCCGTTGCCCGCGCTGGGCGAAGGGCAGGTCTGCGAGCACTGCGCGGCCCGCGGCCTCTGCCGCAAGGATTTCTGGGAAGTGACCGAATGAGCGCTGCCATGACTGCCGCAGCCTACGAACACAACGGTGTGCACGTCGCGCGCGAGCGCTTCTATGCCATCGCCTGTGATCCCCGCCGATCGGTTGCGGTCGAAGCATGTGCGGGTGCCGGCAAGACCTGGATGCTGGTGTCGCGCATCATTCGCGCCTTGCTGGAGGAAGGCGAGGGCGCCTGCGCGCCCCACGAGATCCTGGCCATCACCTTCACCAAGAAGGCTGCCGGCGAAATGCGCGAGCGCCTCGACCAATGGCTTGAAAAGTTCGCTGGGCAACCAGCGGCCGAGTTGGTGCCGGAACTGGTGATGCGTGGGATGGACCCGTCGGCCGCGGAGGCAGCAGCGCCACGCCTCCAGGGCCTCTATCGGGACCTGCTCGAGCGCGGCCGGCCGGTGCAGTTCCGAACCTTCCATGCGTGGTTCGCCGGCTTGCTGCGCAGCGCGCCGATCGCAGTGCTCGAACGCCTCCGACTGCCCGCCAACTACCAACTGCTGGAAGACGACGCCGAGGCGCGCGCGCGCGTCTGGCGCCCCTTTTATTCCGCCGTTGCCGCCGACGAGGCCGCGTCGGCCGACTACCATGCGCTCGTCGCGACGCACGGTCGTTCGCAGATCGCCAAGGCGCTGGACGAGGCCCTAACGCGCCGCGTGGAGTTCGCACTCGCGGATGCCCGTGACGCAGTCGATGCGGCAGTGACACCCATGGGCCTGATGTACCCCGCCTTCGAACGCGCGGAATCGCCGGATGACATCCTGCTTCGTGACCCCGCATGGCGCAGCGTGATGCTGGCCGCGGCCCGCGCGCTCGGCCGCGCGAGCGCCCCGACCTTTTCGCGGCGGGGCGTCGAACTCGAGCAGGCCATGACCGAAGGCCATGCGGCCGGCGTGCTCGATGCGCTGCTCACGCAGAAGGGCGAAGCGCGCAAGTTCAGCGAGAAGCTCGTCGGCCTCGATGACGTACGCGCCGCGCAGGAGCGCGCGTTGCAGTTCTGTGCAGCGAAGGCGCAGCACGAAGCCTGGCTCCACCAACAGCGCATGGCCCGGCTCACTCGGCTGCTGAACGCCTGCTTCGCCGAAGTCAAGACCGAGAACGGCTGGGTCGACATGAACGATGTCGAACAGGCAGCGCACCTTCTGCTCGGCAATGCGGAGCTGTGGGGATGGGTGCAGGAGCGTCTCGATGCGCGCGTGCGGCATCTGCTGATCGACGAGTTCCAGGACACCAACCCCTTGCAGTGGCAAGCCCTCAACGGCTGGCTCGGGAGCTACGCCGGCGCCGGCGGGCGACGGCCGGGCGTGTTCATCGTCGGCGATCCGAAGCAGAGCATCTACCGATTCCGGCGGGCCGAGCCGCAGGTGTTCGTCGCGGCAAAGCAATTCGTCCAGCAGGGACTGAATGGCGACTTGCTGAACTGCGACCACACGCATCGCAATGCACAGGCTGTTGTGGGCCTGGTCAATGCGGCGATGCAGGATGCCCAGCAGGCCGGCGAGTTCAGCGGATTCCGCGACCACACGACGGAATCGCGCGTGCCGGGGCGGGCGCGGAAGTTGCCGCTGATTGCGCGGGATTCGATAGGGGACGCCAGCGCGGCCGACCACGCGGCTGCCAGTGGCGACGGCATGCTGCCCTGGCGCGACAGCCTGACCACTCCGCGCGTCCTGCCGGAAGAGCGCCTCCTGCAAAAGGAGTGCGAACAGGCAGCGCGCTGGATCGCCGAGCGCATCGCGGGCGGCCTGGCGCCGAGCCAGGTCATGGTCCTGGCGCGCAGGCGCAGCCGATTGGCCGTGCTGCAGGACGAACTGCGCAAGCTGCACGTCGCCGTGCAGCAGCCGGAGAAGAACGAGCTGAACGACGCGCCCGAAGTGCAGGACGTCGTCGCGCTGGTCGACGCGTTGGTGTCTCCGGACCACGACCTGTCGCTTGCGCGCGCGTTGAAATCGCCCTTGTGGAGCATCGATGACGATGCGCTGGTGCAACTCGCACTGCGCCAGCGCGCGGGCCGCGCGAGTTGGTTCGACTTGCTGCAGTCGCCGGACTGGCAAGGGCCGCTTGCAGGCATCGGCCCGCGTCTGCGTCGGTGGCAGCAATGGCTTGCCGCGTTGCCGCCGCACGATGCGTTGAGCGCGATCTTTCATGACGGTGAGGTACTGTCGAAGTTCGCCGCGGCCGCACCGGCCGCGCTGCGTGCGAGCGTGCTCGCCAACCTGCGCGGCCTGCTCGCAGCATCACTCGAACTCGACGGTGCCCGTTTCGCGACGGCCTATGGCTTTGTGCGCGCGATCCGTGCCGGCGGCGTTCGCGCGCCCTCGGTCGCGGTGGCCGATGCCGTGCAACTGCTGACGGTTCACGGCGCCAAGGGGCTCGAAGCCGAAGTCGTGCTGCTGCTGGACACCGACGCATCGGCACAGCGCGCGCAAACCATGGGCGTTCTCGTGAAATGGCCCGGCCATGCCGCCGCGCCGGAGCGCTTCGTGTTCATGGCGAGCGAGAAGAATCCACCGGCGTGCACGGTCGATGACCTCGCGCAGGAACAGGCGGCACGCCATCGTGAGGAGATCAACGCGCTCTACGTGGCAACGACGCGCGCCAGGGGCGAATTGGTTGTCTCTGCCGTGGCCGCCGCGCGCCCGAACCCCCAGAGTTGGTGGGCCCGGCTGGAGCCGCGCTGCGAACTGGTTGACGACGTTCCGGAGACGGCCCCTGCGGTCGCGACCCGGGTTCCTTCCACGTTTCAGATGCTGTGCTTGCCGGAAGTCATGGCGACAGCAGCGGCGCAACCTGTCGTGCGCACGACGGTCGACGTCGACACGCGTGCCTCGGCCATGGGGCAAGCAATGCATCGACTGCTCGAATGGGCGAAGCCGGGCGCCGCGTTGCCGGCCGAGCACGTGCGCGCTGCCGCACGCGAGTTCGCGCTAGACCTGCAGGCCACGCGGGCCGCAGCCGCTCTGGCGCAGCGCATTCGCGCCGGACAAGGCGCGTGGGCGTGGGACATGGCTGCGCTCGACTGGCAGGGCAACGAGGTCACGCTGATCCACGACGGGCAGACACTGCGCATCGATCGCCTGGTCCGCCATCGCGAAAGCGGTGCATGGTGGGTGCTCGACTACAAATCTGCCGCACGGCCCGAGCGCGACGCCAGCCTGATCGCGCAACTCAACCGCTACCGCGACGCGGTGCAAGACGCCTACCCTGGTGAAACGGTACGCGCTGCGTTCCTGACCGGGCAAGGCGAACTGGTCACACTCGAATGAAACAAGATCAACATGTCGCCGTCGTCGGTGGCGGACCCGCAGGTTTGATGGCGGCGGAACTCCTCAGCGCGCAGGGCGTGCAAGTGCATCTCTACGACGCCATGCCTTCCGTCGGGCGCAAGTTCCTGCTCGCGGGGCGCGGCGGCTTGAACCTCACGCATTCGGAACCCTTCGACAACTTCGCCGGCCGCTTCGGCGATCGCCGCGCGCAGATCGAGCCGCTGCTCCAGCGCTTCGGACCCGATGCACTGTGCGAATGGGCGCACGGACTTGGGATCGAGACCTTCGTGGGTACCTCCGGGCGCGTGTTTCCGAAGGACATGAAGGCCGCGCCGCTGCTGCGTGCGTGGCTGCATCGCTTGCGCCAGGCCGGCGTGCAATTTCACATGCGGCACCGATGGCTCGGCTGGGCTGATCCATCGCAGCCAGCGACGACGCTGAGTTTCACCAGTCCCGCAGGCGAAGTCGTGGCGTCCTACGACGCCGTCATCCTTGCGCTCGGCGGGGCGAGTTGGTCGCGTCTGGGCTCCGATGGGGCGTGGGTGCCGTGGGTCTCTGCGCGTGGCGTGGACGTGGCGCCACTGGCGCCGTCCAATTGCGGCTTCGACCTGCAGTGGACGCCGTTCTTTGCCGAGCGCTATGCGGGCATGCCTTTCAAGTCGGTGGCGATCTCGTTCACGGACGCGCGAGGGCATCGCTTTCAGCGCAAAGGCGAATTCGTTGCCACGGCGACTGGCGTCGAAGGCAGCTTGATCTACGCGGCCTCGGCGTTGCTGCGCGACGAGATCGCATCCAACGAAAGCGCCACGTTGCAGCTCGATCTGCTGCCTGATCGCAGCGCCGAGCAAGTGCGCGCCGCCGTATCGCATCCGCGAGGCTCGCGTTCCGTCGCCAGCCACCTGAAGAGTCGACTTGGCCTGGAGGGCATCAAGACCGGCGTTCTGCATGAGGTGCTCACGCGCGACGACATGCACTCATCCGAGAAGGTGGCCGACACCATCAAGTCCGTGCCGCTTCGGCTGCTGTCGCCGAGGCCCATCGACGAGGCCATCAGCACCGCGGGCGGCGTTCGTTTCGATGCCCTGGACTCGAACCTGATGAGCACAGCGCTGCCCGGCGTGTTCTTCGCGGGCGAGATGCTCGACTGGGAAGCGCCGACTGGCGGCTATCTTTTGACCGCATCGATGGCCAGCGGCGCAGCTGCCGCACAGGGCGTTCTGGGTCGATTCGGCTAGCACATTCAACGCCATGTGTACTTATGGTTGACGTGCATTTTTTCACGTTGACGATGACAATTTGCGGTCCTCTCAGTGGCACCCCCCACCATGTACCCGCAAGTCGATATCAAGAAGATCAGAGACGGCTACTTCAACTACGGCGTGAGCATCGGCAACGCCGACGAGTGCTACGCGCGACTCGGGTTGTGCTCGATTGCCGAATGCCTGCATGACGCCGCCACGGCGCTCGGCACTCATTTTCCGATTGCAGCCGTCAGCTATGAGGGGCGCGCGCTCGGTTGCTATCACGTGGCGAACATGGAGCACAAGACCTTGGCGCTCGCAGCCATGTTGACCGACAAGTTGCTTCGTGCGGAAGCGATCAGCCAATAGAAGCAGAAGCGGAAGAGCCGACCGGGCTGCCGACGACTTCAGCGCACTTGCCAGTGACGCGCTGTCGTGGCGATGACCTGCGCCGCATGAACCCTCAGATGGTCGCCTGGCTCTTTGTCCTGCGCGACTGGAAACGGCCAGGATGAGCGCCTGGCGACGTTCGGCCGCGGTGTGAATGGGAGCACCCGCACGGCGGCCAATGTAGGGATGGAAGGGTTCATTCTGTCGCCTCGATGTCGTTCTTGGGGACGATGAATTCTACTGGAAATACTGTATGCGCATCCAGTATTTCAGGGCGCACAAAAGCAGGCGCCGCGACAGGGGGCGACGGGTTCAAAAGAGAGGAAATCGGGGCACTTGGCCCCTCAAGGCGCGTGAGTGTTGAAACTCACGGCTTCTGAATGTTGGGTTGACGAGCCTTACCCCCGGCACTGACTACGCAGTTAGGGCTGCTTGGTTCCCCACCTGACCCGGTTGGCCACTTCACCATGCGGGGAGGCCCGTCAGACGCGATTGTAGGCGACTCGATTCACCAAACCAGCAGCGAGGTCTCCAGCGTCGCATCGGCGTAGTACAGACGCACGCCGACCTGGTAGCTGCGCCCCTTCAGCAGCCGCATGCTGACCTTGGCATTCAGGTCGGTGCCGCTGTCGTCAGCGCCCGCGATCTGCACATTACCGGTAGGCGTGACCTCGAACAGCACCAGCACCGTGTCGGAGGTGCCGAAGGTGCCGATGTTGTAGGTGCGGGTGCGGGTCGGCACGAAGTCGAAGGTGCGTGTCTCCCCGGCCTTGAGCTTGAGCAGTTGCGAGAGCCCCAGCTTCAGCGCCGAAGTGCTGGGTGCCCGCACGCCGGGGTAGGACTCGACCACCCAGGCCTTGTCCGCGTAGGAGAGTCCGCCCTTGGGCGTGAGCCCGGCCTTGTACTTGGCGGGAGCATCGATAAGCCCCGGGTCGAACTGGTATTCCATGACCGAATCGGGATCCCACGTGGTCCCCTTGATCTCCGACACCGGGATCTTGCGCAGGATGTTCCAGTCGATCTGCTGCTGGTCCCAGTTGTTGGGCGGCCCTGAAAAGTAGTCGAGCACGGCCTGGCGGTTCCACGTGATGCCGGCGTTGGGGTTCTGGTGTTCGTGTTCGAGTCCGATCGTGTGGCCGATCTCGTGCAGCGCCGTATCGTGGCCGTAGTCGGTCGTGAGCGCCCAGCCGAAGTTCATCGTGCGCTCCTGCGGCGACTTGGTGCCGAGCACATCGCGGCCCACGAAGGACCAGGACCCGTCCTGCGGATCGAAGCCGATTCGTACCATCGCGTCTTCAGGCGCATCCACCTTGCGGAAGCTGATGCCGATGCCCAGCTTGGCCCACGCCTCGAACGAGGTACCCACGACGCCGATGTCGGCCGGGCTGCCCTGCCATGCCGCGGGGACCGGATCGCCACGCTTGAAGCAGTAGTACGTGATCTGCGTGCCGTTCACCCATTTCTTGCTCGCGGCCATGATGGCACGGACGCGACCCGCGCCGACGCTGGGGTCGAACTGGCGGATCGTCTGCACGGGCTGTGCGCAATAGCGGCGCGGACCTGCATCGCCAGCCTGCCTGGTTTTCTTCGCCGCGGCGGTGCCTGCGGCTTTTCGTGGCGCAGTGGGCATATCGGTCTCCTCGATGGTGTTTTCATGCTAGACGCGAGGCGCGCGAATTCCATCTGCAAGATGGCCTAGCCCGGCGCGGGGCCGGGTCCGGCGCCGACCCTAAAATGCGCCGATGGCCTATCTCGTGCTCGCTCGCAAACACCGTCCCAAAACCTTCAGCGAGATGGTGGGCCAGGAACATGTCGTCCAGGCGCTCGAGAACGCGCTGACCTCGCAACGGCTGCACCATGCCTATCTGTTCACCGGGACGCGCGGGGTCGGCAAGACGACCGTGTCGCGCATCCTGGCGAAGTCGCTCAACTGCCAGGGGCCGGACGGGCAGGGCGGCATCACCGCCGCACCGTGCGGCATATGCCAGGCGTGCAGGGACATCGATGCAGGCCGTTTCGTCGACTACACCGAGCTGGACGCGGCGTCGAACCGCGGTGTCGACGAAGTGCAGGCGCTGCTGGAGCAAGCGGTGTACAAGCCGGTGCAGGGTCGCTTCAAGGTCTTCATGATCGACGAAGTGCACATGCTCACCGGCCACGCGTTCAACGCGATGCTGAAGACGCTCGAAGAGCCGCCCGAGTACCTCAAGTTCGTGCTCGCCACGACCGACCCGCAGAAAGTGCCCGTCACGGTGCTCTCGCGCTGCCTGCAGTTCAACCTGCGGCCGATGGCACCTGAGACCGTCCTCGAACATCTCACGCGCGTGTTGCAGACTGAAACGGTGCCGGCCGAGCCGCTGGCACTTCGCCTGATTGCGCGCGCCGCGCGCGGGTCGATGCGCGACGCGCTGTCGCTCACCGACCAGGCGATCGCCTTCGGCAATGGCGAGTTGCTCGAAAGCGGCGTGCGCCAGATGCTCGGCAGCGTCGATCGCGGGCATGTGTTCCGCCTGATCGAGGCGCTGGCGGAGGGCGACGGCAAGACGGTCGTCGAGACCTCCGAGGGACTGCGCCGGGACGGCCTGTCCGCCGCGTCCACGCTCGAGGAAATGACGACCGTGCTGCAGGCCATGGCCGTGTTGCAGGCCGTGCCCGCGCGCGCCGAAGCTGGCGGCACGGATCCGGAAGCGGCAGAGACTGCGCGTCTCGCCGGCTTGATGCCCGCAGACGAAACGCAGCTTCTCTACAGCCTCTGCCTCCATGGCCGAGGCGAACTGGGGCTTGCCCCGGACGAATACGCGGCGCTCACGATGGTGCTGTTGCGCCTCCTGGCGTTCAAGCCCACCGGCGCGGCCGGCGCGGAAAAAAAAACTCTGAATGAAGCACATCGGCCTGTGGCGGAAACGCCGCGTGCCGTACCAGCACAAGTCGCCCGGCCGGTCGCCACGCCGGCCGCTTCGATCGCAGAGCCTGCGGCCTCCGCTACACCGCCGGGGCATCGTCTGCCCGTCGTCGAAGCGCCTTCTCTGGCGTCGTCTGCATCGCCGAGGCCCGCCCCCGCCGACGAAACAGTGCCCGCTCCAACCAAAGTGGTCGCGATGCAGGTTCGCGTGCAACCTCCCGCCGGTGCGCGCGAGAGCGAGATCGTTGCCACCTCGGCTCCGATCCCGCCGAGCGAAGAGGGCGATTTCTGGCACGCGACCGTCACGCAACTGGTCGCAGCCGAGGCCATCGCGGCACTGGCACGCGAACTCGCGCTGCAATCCCAATTGGTGGCCCGCGACGTCGACCAGTGGCTGCTGCGCGTCGAGCGCGAATCGCTCAACCAGACCGGCAGTCGGGAGAAGTTGCAGAACGCGCTCGCGAGCCTGGGCCATGGCGTCAAAATCGCCATCGAGATCGGTGCTGTCGTCGACAGCCCGGCGCGTCGCAACAAGCAGGCGGCGGACGAGCGACAGCGCGTGGCCGAGGAAGCGATCCGCAACGACCCGGACGTGCAGTCGATGATGCGCGACTGGGATGCGCGGATCGTTCCGGGGACGCTGCGACCCGCCTGAGTTTCATTCATCCATTTTTCAACGATCGACAGGACCAACGATGTTCAACAAAGGACAACTGGCCGGCCTCATGAAGCAGGCGCAGGCAATGCAGGACAACCTCAAGAAGGCGCAGGAAGAACTGGCCACCATCGAGGTCGAAGGCGAATCGGGTGCCGGCCTCGTGAAGGTCGTGATGACGTGCAAGCACGACGTCAAGCGCATCACGATCGATCCCAGCCTGCTGGCCGATGACAAGGACATGCTCGAAGACCTGGTGGCTGCCGCCTTCAATGCCGCGGTGCGCAAGGCCGAGGAGACCAGCGAGCAGAAGATGGGCAAGCTCACGGCGGGCATGCCAGGCCTTCCGCCCGGCATGAAGCTGCCGTTCTGACGCGCCGTCTGGCCTGACGTGGCGGATTCCAGCTCGCTCGATGCGCTGGTCGAGGCACTGCGGCGCCTGCCTGGCGTCGGTGCGAAGTCGGCCTCGCGCATGGCCTTTCATCTGTTGCAGCACGATCGTGCGGGCACGCAGATGCTGGCGCGCGCGCTGGAGCAGGCGGCCAGCAATGTCCGGCATTGCGAGCGCTGCAACACCTTCACCGAAGCGGCGATCTGCAGCGTCTGCCAGGATGCTCGCCGCGACGCGACCAAGCTGTGCGTGGTCGAGACGCCCGCCGACCAGGCTGCGCTCGAGCGCACCGGTGCGTTTCGCGGGTACTACTTCGTGCTCATGGGCAAGCTCAGCCCGCTCGACGGCATCGGGCCCAAGGACATCGGCCTTGCGAAGCTGTTCGAGCGCGCGCTCGACGGCACCGTCAGCGAAGTGATCCTTGCCACCAACTTCACTGCCGAAGGCGAGGCCACGGCCCATGTCATCGGCGAGGCGCTCAAGCAGCGCGGCTTGACCGTGACGCGGCTTGCGCGCGGGGTTCCGGCAGGCAGCGAGCTCGAATACGTCGACCTCGGCACCATCGCGCACGCGTTGGTCGATCGGCGCTGACCGGAACCTGAGCGA
Source organism: Variovorax sp. P5_A3 (assembly GCF_056400665.1). Taxonomy (NCBI): domain Bacteria; kingdom Pseudomonadati; phylum Pseudomonadota; class Betaproteobacteria; order Burkholderiales; family Comamonadaceae; genus Variovorax; species Variovorax sp. P5_A3. The sequence goes on from NZ_JBFUKW010000007.1 coordinate 113,155, forward strand.
AAAAAGCATCGCCATCGCAAGGATGACGGTGGTCTTCGTGTTTACGTAAAAACCCGCACGGGATGTTCCCGATGCAGGCGCAGAAACGCGCCCCTAAGCTCGATTCGAATCATTCGAACAAAGAGCCCGCGGGCGCTACTCATGCTCAATCGCCGTACCTTCACCGTTGCCGCAGCGCTAGGCGCTGCCGCCATCGGGGCACCGCTGGTCCATGGGCAGCCGAAGCTGGAGAAATCGAAGGTATCGATCGCAGTTGGCGGCAAGGCCGCCTTCTACTACCTGCCACTCACCATCTCCGAGCAACTCGGCTACTTCAAGGCCGAAGGTCTTGACGTCGAGATCTCCGACTTCGCCGGCGGTGCACGCGCATTGCAGGCGGTCGTGGGCGGCTCGGCCGACGTCTGCTCGGGTGCCTTCGAGCACACCATCAACCTGCAGGCGAAGAACCAGTACTTCCAGGCCTTCGTACTCCAGGGGCGCGCGCCGCAGATCGCGATCGGCGTCTCGACGAAGAACATGCCGACCTACGCAACCATTGCCGATCTGAAAGGCAAGAAGATCGGCGTGTCGGCGCCCGGTTCGTCCACCAACATGGTGTCCAATCTCGTGCTGTCGCGCGGCGGCCTGAAGGCGAGCGACGTGAGCTACATCGGCGTCGGCGTTGCCGCCGGCGCACTGACGGCGTTGCGTTCGGGGCAGATCGACGCGATCAGCAACACCGACCCCGTGATGACCATGCTCGAGCAGAAGGGCGACGTGAAGATCATCAGCGACACGCGCACGCTCAAGGGTACGCAGGAGGTCTTCGGTGGCCTGATGCCGGCGGCGTGCCTCTATGCATCCTCGGAGTTCATCCAGAAAAATCCCAACACCTGCCAGGCGCTGGCGAATGCCATCGTGCACGGGCTCAAGTGGCTGCAGACGGCGGGGCCGGGCGACATTATCAAGACGGTGCCGGAGACTTATCTGCTGGGCGACCGCGCGCTGTACCTCGCTTCCTTCGACAAGGTGCGCGAAGCGATCGCTACCGACGGACTGGTGCCGGCCGACGGCCCGAAGACCGCCCTGACCGCGATTGCGAGCTTCGATCCCACGGTCAAGGCCGACAAGATCGACTTGTCCAAGCTCTATACCAACGATTTTGCGCGCCGCGCCAAGGACAGGTTCAAAGCCTGACCTCGACGTCCCGCAACCCGGCTCCGGCCGGGTTTTTTCTTGCAAGCCATGGCCGACTACGCGCTCGAACTTCTCGATATCAGCTGCACCTTCCGCTCGAAGGACGACCACAGCCAGCGCTATACCGCAGTCTCCCGCACCACGTTGCGCATCCGCGATGGCGAGTTCGTGTCGGTGGTCGGGCCAACGGGTTGCGGCAAGTCGACCTTGCTCAACGTGGGCGCCGGGCTGCTGGAACCGTCATCGGGCACGGTCAAGGTGTTCGGTGAGCCGCTCGCCGGCATCAATGCACGCGCCGGCTACATGTTCCAGTCGGAAGCGCTGATGCCATGGCGCAGCGCGCTCGACAACGTGATGGTGGGCCTGCAGTACCGCGACGTGCCCGATGCAAAGGCACGCGCGCAGGCCGAGGAATGGCTGGCCCGCGTCGGGCTCGGCGGCTTCGGCGATCGCTATCCGCACCAGCTCTCGGGCGGCATGCGCAAGCGCACGGCGCTCGCGCAGGTGCTTGCCTTGGACCCGGACATCATCCTCATGGACGAGCCGTTCAGTGCCCTGGATATCCAGACGCGGCAGTTGATGGAGAACGAGGTGCTCGACCTGTGGGCGGCGAAGAAAAAGGCCGTGCTGTTCATCACCCACGACCTCGACGAGGCCATTGCGATGAGCGACCGGGTTGTTGTTCTTTCTGCTGGTCCGGCGACGCATCCGATCGGCGAGTTCGCCATCGACCTCCCGAGACCGCGCGACGTGGTAGAGGTCCGTACGGACCCACGCTTTGTCGAACTGCACACGCAGATATGGAACGTCCTGCGCGACGAGGTCCTGAAGGGCTACGCGCAACAGCTCAAGAAAGTTGCTTGAGATGAGGATTCGGCCGAGCGAAAGCAATGCGCGCTTCTGGCAGATCGCGGTGCTGGTCGCGCTGTTGGTCGCCTGGCACGTGGCATCGCGCAACCAGCAGTTCGCGTTCTTCCTCGGCGAGCCGATCCAGGTCACGGGGCGGATCTGGAGCTGGTTCATGCCGGTGGGCATTCCGCCGAATCCTCTGTTCCCCGACGGCTTGGCGGGCAATGCCGACATCTATCTGCATCTGGGCACGACCTTGATAGAGACCGTGCTGGCCTTCGTCATCGGCACCTTGCTGGGTCTCGCCTGCGGCCTCTGGCTCGCATTGGCGCCGACCGCGAGCCTGGTCTTCGACCCCTACATCAAGGCCGCGAACTCGATGCCACGCGTGATCCTCGCGCCGATCTTCGCGCTGTGGTTCGGCCTGGGCATCTGGAGCAAGGTGGCGCTGGCGGTCACGCTGGTGTTCTTCATCGTGTTCTTCAACGTCTATCAGGGCGTGCGCGAGGTCAGTCCGGTGGTGCTGGCCAACGCACGCATGCTCGGCGCGAACCAGCGGCAACTGCTCCGCACGGTCTACCTGCCGAGCGCCACGAGCTGGGTGTTCTCCAGCCTGCACACCTCCGTGGGCCTGGCCTTCGTCGGTGCCGTGGTCGGCGAATACCTGGGGTCCGCGCGTGGTGTCGGCTACCTGATCCTGCAGGCAGAGGGCACTTTCGACGTCAACACCGTGTTCGCGGGCATCGTCGTGTTGACGGCGTTTGCATTGGTGCTCGACGGCATCGTCGGCGTGATCGAGAAGCGCCTCATGAAGTGGCAGCCGCGCAGCGGCGAGACCGAAAAGCTCTGAGGCCGGCGCCCGCCGCCGGCATCCCGCTTCAGCGCTTCTTCTTCGACGGCGTGCCGCCGCGCGGCTCGCGCACGACCTGGGTCGACGAGCTCTTGGAGACCTTGGTTACGTTCTTCGACGGGACGCTCGTGCTCTTCAAAGGCGGCGCGCCGCGCAGGCGTGAGAGGCCCGAGCCGACGCTTGCCGTGCGCGCCGCCTTGACCGGCAGGTACACCACCACGTTGAAGCCCTTCTGGAAGGAATGGTTCGGCTTGACGTCGTTCCATTCGGCAACGTTGGCCGGGTTCAGCTTGTAGCGGCGCGCAATGCTCGCGACGCTGTCCTTGCCACCGGCCTTGACCAGCGTGCGGCGCGTGACGATCTCGGGCTGGAAGCTCAACTGTCCGGTGTCGGCGACGACCGCCGCGACGTCTTCCTGCATACGGGAACTGCGCGGCACGATGAGCGTGGAGCCCGCCTTGATGAGCATCCTCGGCGGGATGCTGTTGATTGCCCGCAGGTCGGCGTCGGCCATGCCGGAGCGTTGGGCGGCATCGGCCACGGTCATGGTCGTGGGCACGGTCCAGGCGGTCCAACTCGCGTACTGGCCCTGCGAGTAGGCCTCGAAGTTGCGCTGGAAGACGGCGGCGTTGTCCCACGGCAGCAGGATTTCCGGCGTGCCCGCCGCGAGCAGGACGGGCTTGTGCGCCGATGGATTGAGCGCGCGGAAGTCCTCGATGTTCACGTCGGCCAGCTTGGCCGCCAGCGTCACGTCGAGGTCCCGCTTGAGCGTCACCGTCTGGAAGTAGGGGTGGTTGGCGATCAGCGGCAGGTCGGCGTTGAAGCGTTCCGGATTCGCGACGATGTTCTTGACCGCCTGCAGCTTGGGCACGTACATCCGCGTCTCGGCGGGCATGGTGAGGTCGCTGTAGGTGGTGGGCAGGCCGGCGCGCTGGTTCTTGGCGATGGCGCGGCCCACGTTGCCTTCGCCCCAGTTGTAGGCGGCGAGGGCGAGTTGCCAGTCGCCAAACATGCCGTAGAGCCTTTGCAGATAGTCGAGCGCCGCGCGCGTGGACGCGACGACATCGCGCCGGTCGTCGCGGAAGATGTTCTGCTTGAGGTCGTAGTCGGTGCCGGTGGCCGGCATGAACTGCCACATGCCCGCGGCGCGCGCGCTGGAGACAGCCTGCGGATTGAAGGCGCTCTCGATGTAAGGCAGCAGCGCGATCTCGGTCGGCATGTTGCGTCGCTCGAGTTCCTCGACGATGTGGAAGATGTAGCGGCTGGAGCGCTCGGTCATGCGCTGCATGTAGTCGGGCCGGCTCGCATACCACTGCTCGCGGTCGCGCACGAGGTCGTTGTCCAGGTCGGGCATCTTGAATCCGCGGCGGATCCGGTCCCACATGTCGGTGGGCGGCGCCAGGGTCACGACGGCACGCGACTTCGCGTCACCGGAGGTGATGGGCGAGAGCGCACCACCCGGGTAGACCGGCGCGGCGCTGCTCGAAGAACCGTTCGAAATGCCCGTGGACGAACCCGTACCGGTGGCGCAGCCTGCGAGGAAGAGAGAGCCCGCAAGGCAGGCGGCAACGATAAGTTTCATCGAAAGTCGTTTTTCCATTGACGCAGCGCGGCGAAGACCTCGGTCTCGGCGGCCTGCGGTGAGAGGCCGGCGTGAGCGTGGACCGCTCGACTGACGGTGGCTTCGCGGCTGCGAAGAAAGGGGTTGATCAGGCGCTCGGTCGAGAGCTGCGAAGGCAGCGTGGGTTCGCCGCGCGCACGCAGTGCTTCGCACCGCGCTGTGTACTGAGTGAGATCGGCGTTGTCCGGTTCCACCGCGCGCGCGAATCTCAGGTTAGCGAGTGTGTATTCGTGCGTGCAGCATACGCGGGTGTTGCCCGGCAGGGCGGCCAGCGCATCGAGCGAGGCCAGCATCTGCGCGGGTGTGCCTTCGAACAGGCGGCCGCAGCCACCCGAGAACAGCGTGTCCCCGCAGAAAACCAGCGGGGCGAGATCGCCCGCGGCGGAATTGCGCGGATCGGCCGGCAGGAAGTACGCGATGTGCCCGGCCGTGTGGCCCGGGACGTCGATCACCTCGAAGCGCAGGCCCAGTACTTCGGCATGGTCGCCATGCGAAAGACGCGCGAATGGCTCCGGAATCTTCTCGCGGGCAGGGCCGAAGACCGGCGCACCGGTGGCTTCGTGCAACGCTGCCACGCCACCCGTGTGATCGGCGTGATGGTGCGTGACTAGAATCGCGGCCAGTTGCAGATTGCCGTGCCCGAGTGCTTCAAACACCGGTGCGGCGTCCCCTGGGTCGACCACGATCGCGTTGCGCCCGTCCTGCAGCATCCAGATGTAGTTGTCGGCGAAAGCGGGCAGCGGAACGAGGGTCATGAGCGGTCAAATTATAGGTTTGCATGATTGGTTCGAGACCCCCCCCGGCCGCTATCTGCTGGCCTGGGAGCAGGCCCAGTTCGACCAGGCGGTGTCCGATCTGTTCGGCTATCACGCGCTTCAGCTCGGCCTTGCCGAGGTCGAGGGACTCCGGACCAATCGCATGCCGCATCGCTGGCTGGCCCTGTCCGACCCGGCGCAGGCGCCGCGTGGCGCGCTGGTGACCGACTTCTCGGCGCTTCCGTTTCCCGCCGCCAGCCTCGACCTCGTCGTGCTGCCGCACACGCTCGAACTCAGTCCCGATCCGCATGCGACGCTGCGCGAAGTCGAGCGGGTGCTGGTGCCCGAAGGCCGTGTGGTCATCTGCGGGCTCAATCCGGCGAGCCTGTGGGGCATGCGGCAACGGCGCGCGCATCTCTACCGTCGTCTCGGCTTCGGCGAACTCTTCCTGCCCGAGGCGGGCGACTTCATCGGCTACCGGCGCATGCGCGACTGGCTGCGCCTGTTGAGCTTCGAGGTCGAATCGGGGCGCTTCGGCGTCTATCGGCCGGCTGTGCGCAGCGAAGCCTGGCTGGAGCGCTGCCGGTGGTTCGACGACGCCGGCGAGCGCTGGTGGCCGATCTTCGGCGCCGTTTACTTTCTGGTGGCGGTCAAGCGCGTGCGCGGATTGCGGTTGCTGAGCGCCGAATGGCGCCGCGCGGCCTCACGCGCCAGCGCGCCCGTCCCGATTGCAGGCAAGATGCACCGCGACAAGACACATCGACAGCAAGAAGGAAACGGTTTTTGAACGAAGTACAGATCTACACCGACGGCGCATGCAAAGGGAATCCCGGCCCGGGCGGGTGGGGTGCATGGCTGAAGTCGGGCGCCACCGAGAAGGAACTCTTCGGCGGCGAGCTCAACACCACCAACAATCGCATGGAACTGCAGGCGGTGATCGAAGGGCTCGCTGCGCTGAAACGCCCCTGCAAGGTCACTCTCTACCTGGACAGCCAGTACGTGCGCATGGGCATCACCGAATGGATCCGCGGCTGGAAGGCCAAGGGCTGGCGCACTTCGACGAAGCAGCCGGTCAAGAATGTCGAACTCTGGCAGCAACTCGACAAGCTGGTGGCCGAGGGTGGCCACCAGATCGAATGGCGCTGGGTCAAGGGGCACTCGGGCGATCCGGGCAACGAGCGCGCCGATGCGCTCGCCAACAAGGGCGTGGACAAGGCGCTGGGGCGGATCTAAATTCGCTCGAGCGGTTCCAGCGCCTCGCCCATGCTGGCCCTGAACAGCAGGTCGTCGGTGATGCGCAGGCGCCGGCTCATCTCGCGACCGATGTTCATCTGGATCAGCGCGAACTGCTCGACGTCACGCTCGAACAGCCGGTAGAGATTGGCCGACGAAAGTTCGATGGCGCTGCAATCCACGTTGGCGCGAACCGAGGCGCTGCGCGGAAAGAGATCCAGCAGGGCCATCTCGCCGAAACAATCGCCCCGGACGAGCCGACGCAGCAGCAAGTCGTGGCCTTGCCAGCTCTTCGACACCGTGACGCGACCGGTCTCCAGCACATACATGCCGCTGGGAGGGTCACCTTCATGAAAGAAGTAGTCGCCTGCCGCGACCTTCACCACCGGAGCGGGGGCCAGCAGGAATTCCAGGGTCTCGCCGCCGATGGCGCCGAAAATGGGCATCTGCTGCATCAACTCGATTCTGGCTGCGAGCATGCGCAACTCCTCGATTCCTCGGTTTCGGGTCGCGAACCTTACACCACGCCGTCGAACATCATCACGTCGACCGAATCGCCCGCGGCCACGCTGCCTTGATCGTGGTGAAGCACGACCAGGCCATTGGCCTCCACCATCGAGCTGAGCACGCCCGAACCCTGGTTGCTGGCGATGCGCACTTCGGGCAGTCCGTCCGGCACGGCCTGCACGCGGCCACGCTGGTATTCGGTGCGTCCGGGCTTCTTGCGGATCGGGTCGATGCTCCTGGCCCGCAGCAGGGGCGGCGGTGAGGAGCAGGTCGCGTTGCAGCCCATCATGCGCAGGAGGGCTGGTCGCACGAAGGCGAGGAAAGTGACCATGACGGCGACCGGATTGCCGGGGAGTCCGAAGAGCACGGCAGGCCCGCGGGCATCGCTTTCCGTCGGAATCAGGCCCACGGCCATCGGACGGCCGGGCCGCATCGCCACGCGCCAGAAGGCCATGTCACCAAGCCGCTGCATGACGGCGCGGGTATGGTCGGCCTCGCCGACGCTGACGCCGCCGCTGGTGATGATCGCGTCGGCTTCGCTGGCCGCCCGGCGCAACGCGGATTCGAGCGCGGCCGGGTCGTCGCGCACGAGTCCGAGATCGATCACTTCGCAGCCCAGGCGCTTCAACAGGCCGAACACGGTGTAGCGGTTGCTGTCGTAGACCGCACCTTCGCGCGGCAACTCGCCCAGGCTCAGGATCTCGTCGCCGGTGGAGAAATACGCCACGCGCAGGCGGCGCACCACGGGCACCATCGGCAAGCCAAGGCTGGCGACCATGCCCAATGCGGCGGGCGAGATGATCTCGCCGCGCTGCAATGCGGGCTTGCCTTGCATCAGGTCTTCACCGGCCAACCTGCGGTTGTCGCCGCGACGCAGTGCGCTGGCCGGAAAACGCACTGCATCACCTGCGATCTGGCAGCACTCCTGCGGAACGACGGTGTCGAGGCCCGCAGGCATCATCGCGCCCGTCATGATCCTTATTGCGTCGCCGACAGCCAGCGTGCCGCGCCAGGCGGCGCCGGCCAGTACCGTGCCCACCACGCGCAGGCTCACCGAAGCGTCACTCGCGGACTTGTCGAGTACCGCGCCATCGAACGCAAAGCCGTCCATCGCCGAGTTGTCGTGCGGCGGCACGCTCACAGGGGAGACGATGTCCTCGGCCAGCACCCGACCGAGTGCGTCCCGCAACGCGATGCGCTCGCTGTCGGTGACGATGGCCTGATCGGCCAGCCGCGCGAGGAAGGCCTGCACGGCATTCACGCCAAGGGCCTCCGGGTCGTACCCGGCCAATGGGGCGGCGATGTCGGCGATGCGGCTCATGGACGGGGACCCATCAGGAACCTTCGAGCGCCTGCAACTCGGCCAGCGTGTTCACGTTGAAGAACGCATTGGGCGCGTCGCCGGGCTGGTCGAAGGGCACGAGCACCGTTCGGTGCTGCGCGGTCCACGCGTGGACCTTGCGACCGCCGACCTCGGTGAATCGAACGAGGCTTTCGAGCAACGAAGCGCGCAGCAGGCAAAACACGGGTTGAGGGCGCAGCACTGTCGCACCGCCGGGTTCGTCCGCGGCTCCGGGTGCGTTCACCATGGCGATCTCGGCGTCCTGAGCGACCAGCGCAGCCGACAGCCGACTCGCAAGGTCGAGCGCAAACAGCGGCGTGTCGCAGGGTACCGTCAGCAGGCAAGGCGTTTCGCAGTGCGCCAGCCCGCTCAGGAAGCCCGCCAGCGGGCCAGGAAAGTCCGCCAGCCCGTCAGGCCACACCGGCACGCCGAAGGACGCATAGGTCGACAGATTCCGGTTGGCGTTCATCATCATCGCGCCGACTTGCCCCCGGAGCCGCCGCACTGCGTTCAGCGCGAGCGGCGTGCCATTGAAGTTCTGCAAGCCCTTGTCGACGCCACCCATGCGCGAGCCGCGCCCGCCCGCAAGCACAAGGCCGGTGATATCGCCGGCAGCGAGGGTAGGAGGCCCGCTCATCCGCCGATGTAGCTCATTTCGACGCGGCGCGGCGCGCCGGCATCGGTGTCGGGCTCGCGCAATGCGCGAAGCTCGGAGTAGCGGTCGGCACGCCCCTGCCAGATGTGGCCGATCTCGGAGGCGATCTGTGCGTCGTCGGCATCGCCGCGCAGCAGCGGGCGCAAATCGTGACCTGCGCTGGCAAAGAGACAGAGATACAGCTTGCCCTCGGTCGAGAGTCGAGCCCGGCTGCAGTCATGGCAGAAGGCCTGCGTCACGCTGCTGATCACGCCGATCTCGCCGCCACCGTCCTGATAGGCCCAGCGCTGCGACGTTTCGCCGAGCGCGCTGGCTTCGAGCGGCGACAGGGGAAATTCCTCGGCAATGCGCCGAATCACCTCGGCAGAGGGCAGGACTTCGTCCATGCGCCAGCCATTGGTCGCACCCACGTCCATGTACTCGATGAACCGCAGCACCACGCCCGTGCCGCGGAAATGGCGCGCCATGGGGAGGATCTCGTGCTCGTTGGTACCGCGCTTGACGACCATGTTGACCTTGATCGGGCCCAGCCCGGCGGCGCGCGCGGCCTCGATCCCCGCCAGCACTTCGGCCACGGGGAAATCCACGTCGTTCATGCCGCGGAACACGGCGTCGTCCAGCCCGTCGAGGCTGACAGTCACGCGCCGGAGGCCGGCGGCCTTGAGCGCGTCCGCCTTGCGACTGAGCAGCGAGCCGTTGGTCGTCAACGTGAGGTCCAGTGGATCGCCTTCAGGCGTGCGAAGCTCGGCCAGTTGCCCGATCAGCACCTCAAGGTTCTTGCGCAGCAGCGGCTCGCCGCCGGTGAGGCGGATCTTGCGCACGCCATGCGACGCGAAGATGCGTGCGAGTCGCGTGATCTCTTCGAAGCTCAGCAACGCGCTGTGGGGCTGATACTTGTAGTCCTTGTCGAACACTTCCTTCGGCATGCAATAGCTGCAGCGGAAGTTGCACCGGTCGGTCACGCTGATGCGCAGGTCGGTCAACGGCCGGGCCATCCGGTCGAGAAGGACGCCGGTGGCGGGAACCAGGTGCCCGGCCGAAGGCGTCGCGCGACGCGCGCGGCCGATCTGGGAAACGTGGACGACATGCTTGCTCATGGGAAAGAGCAATTTAACCCATCGACCCGGCGTGCGCGCGTTCGCGCCTGCTTGACCACAGCGGGGTAAACCATGCCGCTCCTGGCGTTTTTGCGACTTCGCCCCCCCGCGACGAATCTGACCTCGCGGTCAGCCGTGCTTCACCGCGACAGTCTTGAGGGTCGTGAATCCGTACAGCGCCTCGAAGCCCTTTTCGCGGCCATAGCCCGAGGACTTGACGCCGCCGAAGGGCAGCTCGACGCCTCCGCCCGCGCCGTAGTTGTTGATGAACACTTGCCCGCTCTTCACGCGCTTGGCCATGCGGAACTGGCGTGCGCCGTTGTTCGTCCAGATGCCGGCAACCAGGCCGAACTGCGTGGCGTTGGCGAGCGCCACCGCCTCGTCCTCATCGCGGAACGACATTGCGGCCAGCACCGGGCCGAAGACTTCTTCCTGCGCAAGCCGGTGGTCGACGGGCACGTCGCGCAGGAGCGTGGGCGCCTGGTAGAAGCCGGTCTCCGGTGCTTCGTCGACGACGACGCCCGTCGCCACCATCGGGATGCCGGCGACGTGAGCGTCCGACAGGAAGTCCCACACACGCTGCTGCTGCGTCTGGCGGATGAGCGGGCCCACGTCCAGGTCCATCGCCGCCGGGCCGACCCGCAGCGCTTCGAAAGCATGGCCGAGGCGTTCGAGCAGCGGTTCGTAGATCCCGGCCTCGATGAGGACGCGCGAGCCGGCGGAGCAGGTCTGCCCGGCGTTCTGCACGATGGCGTTGATCAGCACCGGGATGGCCGCGCTGAGGTCGGCGTCCGCAAAGATGATCTGTGGGCTCTTCCCGCCCAGTTCGAGCGTGACGGGGCAATGGCGCTCGGCGGCTACTTGCTGGATCAGCGTGCCCACCTTCGGACTCCCGGTGAAGCTGATGTGGTCGATGCCCGCGTGCCGGGCCAGCGAATCGCCGACTTCATGGCCATAGCCTGTCACGATGTTGAGCGCACCGGGCGGGAAGCCGGCCTCGGCCGCGAGTTGCGCCACGCGGATCAGGGAAAGGCAGGCGTCTTCCGACGGCTTGACCACGCACACGTTGCCCGCGGCCAGTGCGCCGCCAACGCTGCGCCCGAAGATCTGCATCGGGTAGTTCCACGGAATGATGTGGCCGGTGACGCCGTGCGGCTCGCGCCAGGTGAAGACGCTGTAGCCGTCCTGGTAGGGAATGGTCTCGCCATGCAGCTTGTCGCAGGCGCCCGCATAGAACTCGAAATAGCGCACCAGGGCCAGCGCATCGGCGCGGGCCTGCTTCACGGGCTTGCCGCAGTCGCGTTGCTCGATGAGCGCCAGCTCGTCGACGTGCTCGGCGATCTTCTGCGAGAGCCTGTAGAGCAGGCGCCCGCGATCGGCGGCGCTGACCTTGTGCCAGGTCGTCTCGAAGCAGTGCCGCGCAGCGCGCACGGCGGCATCGATGTCGGCGGCGTTGCTGCGCTGCAGTTCGTCGAAGGTCTGGCCGTCGGAGGGGTCGATCACCGGCAGCGTGCGGCCGGACGAGGAAGCAACGCTTTCGTTGCCGATGTAATTGAGTTGCATGGGGGAAATCTTAGCGAGCTCCCGCCATGTCGCCGCCGCCGTCTCTCTCTCTAGCGCGCGGCGGTGCTCTTCGGCAGGGCACGGATCGCGTTGAGCATGCGCTCCACGTGTCTGTCCGGACTCAGGTTCTGGTAGTAGTAGGCGACGTTGCCGTTGGGTGCGACTACGTAAGAGAGACGGTTGGCGAAATCGGGCCGTGTCTGCATCACCGCATCGAATCCCTCGATGACCGTCTTCGACTGGTCGGACGCGACCGGGAAACGGCTCTGGCACGACTTGACCGAGAACTTCGTGAGCGTGTCGATGTCGTCGGCGGAGACACCGATCACCGATGCACCCAGTGCGCTGAACTGGTCGATCGCTTCGGCGAAGGCGTGCGCCTCGATGGAGCAGTCGGTGGAGTCTGCCGCAGGAAAGAAATACACCACCACCGGACCCTTGGCGAGCGCTTCGGCCAGTGAGTAGCGGAAGGTCTTGCCGCCCAGGGCCGCCGTGGCGGTGAACTTTGGCACCGGATCGCCGATGTCCAGCGCGGCCAGGGCGGGAGGCGCCACGGCCGCCGCGAGTGTCAGCAATGCGGCGCGCGCGAAGATCGATAGCATCATGATGTAACCCCGAATGACGGCGTTTCGAATTCTAGGACTGGCGACCACGTCGTGTGGGAAGAGGCCGTCGCCAGGATGCGGGCGCGATCAACATGAGCACCCAGTGAAAGACGACATGAAACCAGGCCCGATTCGCTTGATCAGGCTGGCGCTGCTGTTTGCCGCGATCGCGCTGCTGGCCGCCTGCGGCTCGTTGCCGATGGCGCCCAAACGGACGACCGAATTCGCACCCCAGCCCGACAAATCGACCCCGCTCGCGAAGATCGTGGCCGATTCCACGCCGCCCGACGAGCACTCCGGTTTCCGGCTGATGCCGCTGGGCGTTTACTCGCTGGATGCACGCATCCAGCTGGCCCGCAGGGCGCAGGTTTCGCTGGTCGTCCAGTACTACCAGCTCGAGAACGACGCCACCGGCCGTCTGCTGATGCGGGCGCTTCGCGAGGCCGCGGCGCGGGGCGTCAAGGTGCGCCTCCTGGTGGACGACCTCTACACTGCCAAGAGCCAACAGCCGCTCTTGGCGCTGGCCCAGACGCCGAATATCGAGGTGCGCCTCTTCAATCCCTTCTGCTGCGGACGGGACGGGTTCGTGTCGCGCTTCGCCGCATCGCCGCAGGAGATCCCGCGGCTCAACCACCGCATGCACAACAAGCTCTTCATCGCCGACGGCGTGATGGCCGTGGTGGGCGGGCGCAACATTGCGGACGAGTATTTCGTGCTCAGCCCCGCGCAGAACTTCATCGACATGGACGCCCTGGTGGTCGGCAAGGTGGTGCGGGAGCTGGAGCTGATCTTCGACGCCTATTGGAACGCCGAGGAGGTGTGGCCGATCCAGGAGATCGTGAAAGGCGAGGGCGGCCGCAACCCCGGGCCGAATGACTTCGACCACTGGATCGGCATGAGCTCGATGCCACCGAAAATCGAGCTGCCTCCCTCGGACATCCTCGGCTACGGACCGATCGGCGAAGAGCTGGACGCCGGGCGCATGGGCCTGCTGTGGGGCGAGGCCCACGCCGTTGCCGACCCGCCGAACAAGCCAAGCTACATGACCGCAGACGAGGCGTTTTCGACCAGCGTGACCATGAAGGTCTGGGAACTGCTGCTCGAAGCAAAGTTCGAGGTGGACCTGACTTCGCCTTACCTGGTGCCGGGCGAGAGGGGCATGGTGGCGTTCGACGATCTGTCCAACCGCAAGGTGAAGCTCACGCTCCTGACCAATTCACTGGCTGCGACCGACGAGCCCCTGGTGCACACCGGTTATGCCCGCTACCGTCGGCGGCTGCTGCTCGGGGGTGCGGATCTTTACGAATTGAGTCCCGCGCGGACGATGGCCAACGAACGATTCGGCTCGTTCGGCAGTTCCCTGGGTCGCCTGCACGCCAAGACGGCGGCCATCGACGGGCGGCGTGTCTTCATCGGTTCGATGAACCTCGACCCGCGTTCCGCGACGCAGAACACCGAGATGGGCGTGGTGGTCGACAGCCCCCAGCTCGCGCGAGAGATGCTCCGCGTCATCAAGATCAGCAAATTGCAGAACTCCTACCGGCTGCGGCTGTCCAAGAACACGGGCACGCTCGAATGGCTCACCAACGATGGCGAAAAAGAGATCATCCTGACCGTCGAGCCGGAATCAGGCTTTTTCCTGCGCTTCTACAACAAGCTCCTCGCACCGATCGTTCCTGAAATGCTGTTGTAATCGCCGGATTGGCCAAGCCGCTTCGTCCCCTTGCAAATCACACGCTTCGCCTCAAATGCTGGCCATGAACGATACCCAAACCCCTGCGCACAAGACCGACCTGGCTGTGACGCATGTGCTCGCCCAGCTCCTCGAGCGGCTCGAGCACAGCGCCGTGCCGGTGGGCGCCGAGCAATATCGCTCGGTCGTGATGCACCTTGTCGACGAATTCCGCGATGTGGAGCCGGGCGCCCAGCTCGGTCAATTGCTGGATGCCTACCCGGCGGCCTCCGAGGTGTATGAAAACATGAACTACCAACACGCCGGCCTGTGCCGCTCGGCTCTCGACACCTCGCTGTCGGCCGAACTGGCAGCCAAGTCCGCCATCGAGCGCGCCATGCGTCGCGCCGGACCGGAAACCGCCCATGAGTAAGGCCGAAGTCAAGACGGCGGTCGTGGCCGACGGGCTGCGCTACAAGGCGAAGGCGCCGGGCTCGCCGTTTCGCGCGTCGGCTTCATTCAGCGGCGCGACGATGTCCTGCTTCATGTGCGGCAAGCATCGTGTGCGTTCACAGATGCGCACCCGGCAGCTGTTGGGCAAGTCGCAGACGGTCTGCGCGCCGTCCTGCAAGGCGCTGGACGAATTGGTGGAATCAGGCGGGGCCTGATCCCCATTTCGGGGCGCCTAATTCGCGGATGTGACGCGGATTTGACGCCCGATTTTTAGTACTTCGTACCGCCTATCAATTCCGAAGAATTCGATCTACAGTTGGAAACAATTGATGCTGCCAATATGCATCAATACCAAAGTTCTAATTTTTGGTCGATTCAATGATCCCAATTCATTCGTCAGCCTTTCAAGGTCTGGGTTCGCGTCGATTGCACGTCAAAGGACGGACCCTGTGAGCCGCCCGCGTCACGTCATCATGCAGGTCGTCAAGCGCTCGGGCGGCGCCACGCACCACGTCGAGTTCTGCATGGACGACAACTTCGCCGAGCGCCTGCGACAACTGCGCTCGCTGGTGCCTCCGCTCAATGCGCTCAATAAGCAACGCGATCTCGTCATCGACAAGGTGCGTGTGCGCATGCCGACGGCGGTCTGGCGCTGCGGCGGGGACATCGACAGCTCGGTGGAAGGCTCGTGCATCGTCATCGCGGCCGAGGGCTTCTTCAATTGCGGCGCCAAGGACCGCAAGACGAAGGAAAAGCTCGTCACCTACACCTTCCCGATTTCGCGCCTGATCGAGCTGCACATGGAGCGGCCGGCGGGCGAGACCTTCTACATCCGCGACGGCATCTTCACCAACGACGAGCCGGCCGAATCGGCGGCAGGTCGCTGGGTCGCATCGCTGCACGAACTCGAAGAGATGCGCGTGCCCGAGGCGCCATCCGATTTCGACACGCTCCAGGGCGTGCCGCTGCGTACGGAACAGGGCGCGCTGCCCGCCCACGGCATCAGGATGAACTGACCGCGGCCGAGGGTGGCCGCGGAAGGCATCGACTACTGGATCTTGACTTCGACCCGGCGGGCCTCAGCAGGGGGGCCGTCGGCGGTGGTCTGTTCGGGCTTCGCGAGCTCGACCTTGTCCTCCGGCACGCCGGCCATCTTGAGCGCGGCACCGACTGCGATCGCGCGCTGCTTGGCGAGCTCCGCATTCTTCGCGGCATCGCCTGAAGCGTCGTGATAGCCGCTCACGAGCACCCGGCTGCCGCTTTGCACGGCCTTCACGATGTCGACCAGGGCCTCGCTCGAACCCACCGGCACTTCCGCGCTGCTGGTCGCGAAGTAGAACTTGACCACGCCGCCTTCGTTCTTGATCGAGGCGCCCGTATCGGCCGCGGCGACCGGTGCGGCAGCAGGCACCGCAGCCGCGGGTGCGGGAGGTGCGACAGCCGGCGCGGCGGGCGCTGCAGGCGCGGTTGCTGCGGGTGGCGCGGCGTGCGGTGCCATCGCGCCCGCGTCCCCGGCATGGAACTTGACCACCAGCGGCACGATCAGCAGCGCCACGATGTTGATGATCTTGATCAGCGGGTTGACCGCGGGGCCGGCGGTGTCCTTGTAGGGGTCGCCCACGGTGTCGCCGGTCACGGCGGCCTTGTGCGCCTCGGAGCCCTTGCCGCCGTGGTGGCCGTCCTCGATGTACTTCTTGGCGTTGTCCCAGGCGCCGCCGCCCGTGCACATGGAGATCGCGACGAACAGGCCGGTCACGATGGTGCCCATCAGCAGGCCGCCGAGCGCCTTCGGTCCAAGCACGAGGCCGACCAGGATCGGCACGACCACGGGCAGCAGCGAGGGGATCATCATTTCCTTGATCGCCGCACCGGTCAGCATGCTCACGGCGCGGCCGTATTCGGGCTTGCCGGTGCCTTCCATGATCCCGGGGATCTCGCGGAACTGCCTGCGCACTTCCTCCACCACGGAGCCGGCCGCTCGACCCACGGCTTCCATGGCCATCGCGCCGAAGAGGTAGGGGATCATGCCGCCGATGAAGAGGCCCACGATCACCATCGGGTCGCTCAGGTTGAAGCTGATGTTCAGCCCGAAGCTCTCGAGCTTGTGCGTGTAGTCGGCAAAGAGCACCAGCGCAGCGAGTCCGGCCGAACCGATCGCATAGCCCTTGGTGACGGCCTTGGTGGTGTTGCCGACCGCGTCGAGCGGGTCGGTGATGTCGCGCACGCTCGCCGGCAGCTCCGACATCTCGGCGATGCCGCCGGCGTTGTCGGTGATGGGGCCGTAGGCGTCGAGCGCGACCACGATGCCGGCCATGCTCAGCATCGCAGTGGCCGCCACGGCAATGCCGTAGAGGCCGCCCAGCATGTACGAAGCCAGGATCGCGATGCACACGCAGATCACCGGCCAGGCGGTGGAGCGCATCGACACGCCGAGGCCGGCGATGATGTTCGTGCCGTGGCCGGTGGTCGAGGCCTGCGCAATGTGGCGCACCGGCGAGTATTGCGTGCCGGTGTAGAACTCGGTGATCCACACGAGCGCGGCGGTCAGCGCGAGGCCGACGAAGCACGCGCCGAACAGCTTGAGCTGGCTGCCGGAGTCCGCGATCGCGTTGTCTGGAATCAGCCAGCTCGTGACGAACCAGAAGGCGATCAGCGACAGGATGCCCGCGACCGCGAGGCCCTTGTAGAGCGCCGGCATCACGTTGACCATGCCCGGCGAGGCCTTCACGAAGAAGCAGCCGATGATCGAGGCAATGATCGACACTCCGCCGAGTGCCAGCGGGTACATCACCGCATTCACCGGCGCCGCGGTCACCATCAGCGCGCCGAGCACCATGGTGGCGATCAGCGTCACCGCATAGGTCTCGAACAGGTCGGCCGCCATGCCGGCGCAGTCGCCGACGTTGTCGCCCACGTTGTCGGCGATCACGGCCGGGTTGCGCGGATCGTCCTCGGGGATGCCGGCTTCGACCTTGCCCACCAGGTCGGCGCCGACGKCGGCGCCCTTGGTGAAGATGCCGCCGCCGAGCCGCGCGAAGATCGAGATCAGCGACGAGCCGAAGGCAAAGCCGATCAGCGGATTGAGCAGTGTCGCGAAGTTCTTGTCCGGCGTGACGCCGCCCGCGAGGAACCAGTAGAAGGCCGACACCCCCAGCAGGCCCAGCCCCACCACCAGCATGCCGGTGATGGCGCCGCCCCGGAAGGCGACGTCAAGTGCCGCGCCGATGCCTTGCGTGGCAGCCTGCGCGGTGCGCACATTGGCGCGCACCGAGACGTTCATGCCGATGAAGCCGCAAGCGCCCGAAAGCACCGCGCCGATGATGAAGCCCACCGCGGTGGTCACGTCGAGGAAGATCCCGATCAGGATCGCGAGCACCACGCCGACGATGGCGATGGTGCGGTACTGCTTTGCGAGGTAGGCCGCTGCGCCGGTCTGGATGGCCGCCGCGATTTCCTGCATCCGGGGATTGCCCGGGTCTTTCGAAAGAATCCAGCTGCGCGCCCAGAACCCATAGGCTACGGCCACGAGGCCGCAGACGATGGCGAGGACGAGAGGGGTGTTGCCAGTCATGCCTTAGCTTCTCCAGTAGTTCGTTTCGTAACTTGTGGAGACGTCAGCCTGACTGTGCGCAACGCGTACGGGTCAGAGCTTCCGTCGCGTTGCTTCCTCGAAGCCCCGGTGCCGCAAGGGCATGGGACCGATTGGCCAACGCGGCCAATTTACAGGCAAAAGTCGCGTTTTGTGCGACCGCGCTGTGACATGGAAAGTAAACTTCGGGTTTGTCCGCATCCTGCAAGCAACACTTTTAACTACTCCCAAAGACACACACCATGTCCCTCGGCCAAGTTTCCCCCGGTAAAGACGCACCCGAAGCCTTCAATGTCGTCATCGAGATCCCGATGAACGCCGACCCGATCAAGTACGAAGTCGACAAGGAATCGGGCGCGATCTTCGTGGACCGCTTCATGACCACCGCGATGCACTACCCCACGAACTACGGCTACGTGCCGCAGACGCTGTCCGGCGACGGCGATCCGGTCGACGTGCTGGTGATCACGCCCTGGGCACTGGTTCCCGGCGTGGTGGTGCCGTGCCGTCCCATCGGCATCCTGATGATGGAAGACGAGGCCGGCGTTGATGGCAAGGTGCTTGCCGTGCCGACCGACAAGGTGCTGCCCATCTACAGCCACTGGAAGAAGGTCGAGGACGTGAACCCGATGCGCCTGAAGGCCATCACGCACTTCTTCGAGCACTACAAGGACCTCGAGGCCGGCAAGTGGGTCAAGGTGCTGGGCTGGGAAGGCATCGACGCCGCAAAGAAGGAAATCGTGGACGGCATCGCGAACTACCAGAAGTAAGTTTCAGGGCCGGCTATTTGCCAGTTGAGAGAAGCGCCTCGCGGCATCGGTCGCGAGGCGCTTTTTCAATGGTGCCTGCTCGGCGCTGCTGCCCTGCACGAGCCGACCGACGCCGCGCCGGCCATGTATCGGCAGGCCTTCGACGCGGCACCTTGATCTGGCGCAATACAAGTCGATGTCGAAACGACCAGCATCGAAGGTCACGAGTTGTCCACCACCGCACGGCATGACGCACGCTACCCTCCGCATCATTCGCGACGAGCATTCGGCACTTTCTGCCATGCTGCGTTCGATCCTCCTGCTGCTTGCGGAGCACCGTCGCAACGGCACGCTGCCCGATTTCGGAGCCCTGCGGGCCATGCTCTTCTACGTCGACGAGTTTCCCGAGAAGCGCCATCACCGCAAGGAGTCCGAACTGCTGTTCCCGAAGCTGCGGGCGCGAACCCCGATGTCGCGCGAGTTGCTCGACCGGCTGGACGAGGACCATGCGCGCGGGGAACGAAGGATCCGCGATGTCGAGCACGACTTGCTCGCGTTCGAGATGATGGGCGAGGCGCGCCGGGCGGCCTTCGAGCAGTCGGTGGAACGGTTCGCGAATTTCTATCAGGTCCACATGGCGATGGAGGAGCGCGAGATCCTGCCCCTGGCCGAAAGGGTCCTGACCGAGGACGACTGGCAGGAACTGGATGCGGCGTTCACCGCCAACCGCGACCCGCTCACGGGCTGCGAGCCGGAGGCCGACTACAGCGCGCTGTTCACGCGGATCGTGAATGCCGTGCCGGCACCGATCGGCCTGGGCGCATCACGCTAGCCTGGCCACACCCTCATGCGGGCCGGCGAAACGGGCTGCGCTCGTCCAGGTGCTCCATGTAGTTCTCGATGCCCGCACCCTCGCGCTCCAGGAATCGCTCCACCGCATCCGCGAATGCCGGGTGAGCCAGCCAGTGCGCGCTGGTGGTCATCACGGGCATCAGGGCACGCGCCATCTTGTGTTCCCCCTGTGCGCCTCCTTCGAACCGCTCGACGCCGTGTTCGATGCACCATTGCAAGGGCTGGTAGTAGCAGGCCTCGAAGTGCAGGCAATCCACGCGTTCGATCGCACCCCAGTAGCGGCCGTAGGCCACGAGTGGACGTTCGGAGGCGTCGTCGCCGCCCAGGCCCGCGGAGAGCGCGATCAGGCTCGACGCGATCGGCTTGCCGTCACGCTCGGCGACGAAGAGCAGCCACGCCTCGGGCATGCTGGACGCCATGCGATGGAAGAAGTCGCGGTTCAGGTACGGCGGGTTGCCGTGCTCGCGATAGGTGCGGGCATAGCAGCGATAGAAGAAGTCCCAGTCGGCGTCGCTGATGTCGGTGCCTCGCGACCAGCGGAAGCGCACGCCGGCATCGTGGACCTTGCGGCGCTCCTGCCGGATTTTCTTGCGCTTGTCGTGCGAGAGGCTGGCAAGGAAGGCGTCGAAGTTCGTCCAGTACACCCCCTCGAGGGGCAGCGAAGGCACGTCAGTGCCGAGCGTGGGGGCGATGTTCGTCCAGTGGAACTGCACTGTGTGGCGCAGCATCAGGCCGGCTTCCGAGCAGGCCGCGATGTCCTCGTCGGCGCCGAAGAGCAGATGCAGCGACGAGACTTTCGCCTGCTTGCACCAAGCAACCAATGCCTCGGCCAGAAGGGTGCGGCTCGCCTCATCCCGCGCGAGCAGGCGTGCACCCGGCACGGGCGTGAACGGCACGGCGACGACGGCCTTGGGGTAATAGGACAGCCCATGCTGCTCGTAGGCGTTCGCCCAGGCCCAGTCGAACACGTACTCGCCGTAGGAATGGTCCTTGATATAGAGCGGGCAGGCGGCGAAGAGCACCTTGCCGCGCCAGAGCGTGATGAAGTGCGTCGTCCATCCGCTGGCTGGCGATGCGCTGCGGCTGGCGTCCATCGCGTTGAGGTAGGCGTGCCGCATGAAGGGGGAGGGCGCAGCCTGCAGGGCCAGCAGGCCGTCCCAGGCGCTTGCATCGATTTCCGATACCGAACTGTGAATGCGGATGACAGGATCGCTCACTGGAGTCTCGTCAACGCTTGTCGGCCCCGAGGCTCTCGGCGATGTAGATGCCGCCCAGCACCAGTGCCAAGGCGACAGCATGGAAGGCCGACAGCGGCTCGCCAAGAATCAGGACGGCCAGCAAAGGTCCGAAGATCGGAACCAGGTTGAGGAACACGCCGGCCCGTGCGGGCCCGATCAGCCCGACCGCCTGGATGAAGGTGACCTGCGAGATGAACGAAGGCAGCAGGCCGATGAAGAGCACCAGCGCGATGCCCTTGGCGGTCGGCATGAAGAACTGTCCCATCGCGATTTCAGCCGCCACGAGCGGCAGCGACACGATGCATGCCACCGCGGCAGTGGCCGCGAAGAAGACGATGGCCGGCACTTGAGGACGCCTGCGCAGGCCGAGCGCGTAGCCGGCATACAGCAGGCACGCGACGATCATCCAGACGTCGCCGATGTTGAAGTCCAGTTGCGCCAGCAGGGCGAGTTGTCCGCGCGATGCGACGACTGCAATTCCCGCAAGCGTGAGCATGATGCCCACGATCTGCAGGCCGGTGATGCGGCTGCCGAAGAAGAGAAAGCTACCCACCAGTACGAGCACCGGAATGGTGCCCTGGATGATCGCGATGTTGATCGCCGTCGTGTGGTGTGCCGCCGCGTAGAAGAGCGCGTTAAAGCCGGTGAAACCGAACGCGCCCATGAGCGTGATGGCGCGCCACGATGGCAGGAGCGTGCGCCAGTGCATTGCGATCTGCTGGCGCGACGTGAGCCAGAGCGCGAGGCAGCAGACGATCCATCGCGAGAAGGTCAGCATCATCGGCGAGATCTCGCCCACCGCGAGTCGGGCCGCAACCGCGTTGGCACCCCACGTCAAAGTGGTGAACACCAGCAGCAGGTAGGCCTGGCCCTGGGGCCGTGGAACGAAGGTGTCGAAGAAGCTGGCGAGGGAAGATCCGGTGCGCATCGCCTGTCGAGGGTAACAGCCCCTGCGATCGCGCGTGCGCGAGGGGTCGCGGGCATGTCGCAAAGGGGCCGATGACATAATCGTCCAGCCCTTTGTTGCCTCCTCATGAGACTGAAACTCGCGGTCGCGCAGCTCAATTTCGTGGTCGGTGATCTCGCCGGTAACGCACGGAAGATCGTCGACGCGGCACGATCCGCCTACGAGCAAGGTGCTCGCCTGCTGCTCACCCCTGAGTTCTCGATCTGCGGCTACGCGGCCGAGGACATGTTCCTCCGACCGGCCTTCGTATCAGCCTGCGTTGACGCCGTCAGGGCGGTCGCGACCGAACTCGCGGACCTCGACGGCATGGTCGTCGTGGACAGCCTGCCGCCCTACGACATCCTCGACGGGATCCTGGCGCGCTACATGGAAGACGACGAGGGCATCGACGAGATCATCGCGGCGGGCTACGACCACGCCATCGTCGAGCGGGTGGCCCGCCTGATCAAGATCAACGAGTACAAGAGACGCCAGGCGCCGGTGGGAATCCGGGTCACCCATCGCAGCTTCGGCAAGGATTGGCGCTACCCTATCACCAGCAAGTTCAACGAAACCGCCGGAAGAAAGACCGTATGAAGCAAATCACCGCCATCCTCAAACCGTTCAAGCTCGATGACGTGCGCGAGGCCCTGGCCGAGGTGGGTGTCACCGGCCTCACCGTGACCGAGGTCAAGGGTTTCGGGCGCCAGAAGGGCCACACGGAGCTCTACCGGGGCGCCGAATACGTGGTCGACTTCCTGCCTAAGATGAAGGTGGAAGTGGTCGTGAACGAGGTGGACGTGGATCGCTGCGTCGACGCCATCGTCAGCGCGGCCCGCACGGGCAAGATCGGCGACGGCAAGATCTTCGTGACGAACGTGGAGCGCGTCGTGCGCATCCGGACCGGCGAAGAGGACGAAGCGGCGGTCTAGGGCTCGCCCCCAGGCTGCGCGCACTTCGTGTCGCTTCGCCTACCCCCTGCCGGGGGCAACACCGACGGCCCGGCAGAGCCGGTTCCGTGGTGTTCCTGAGTTCGCCCCCAGGCTGCGCGCACTTCGTGTCGCTTCGCCTACCCCCTGCCGGGGGCAACACCGACGGCCCGGCAGAGCCGGTTCCGTGGTGTTCCTGAGCTCGCCCCCAGGCTGCGCGCACTTCGTGTCGCTTCGCCTACCCCCTGCCGGGGGCAACACCGACGGCCCGGCAGAGCCGGTTCCGTGGTGTTTCTGGACTCGGTCGCCGCTGGCCCGCTTTAGGCGCTGCGGTTAGAGGACTTCTGCCAGTTTATCGCCGCGCGGATGGCGGCCCACTTCGTCTCTTAGCGCTTCGAGCAGGGGCGTTGCTTCTGCGCCGGTGCGGACCAGGTCCATTTGCCATTCGCCCATGAAGCCCTCGCGCACGCTGTGCGAAAGGAAGGCCAGGAGCGCGTCGTAGTAGCCGTCGACGTTCAGGATGCCAACGGGCTTGTCGTGGTAGCCGAGCTGGCGCCAGGTCCAGATCTCGAACAGTTCCTCAAGGGTGCCGATGCCGCCGGGCAGGGCGATGAATGCGTCGGCGCGTTCGCCCATCATGGCCTTGCGCTCGTGCATGGTGTCGACGACGTGCAACTCGTCGCTCTGGCGGTTGGCGAGTTCCTTGTCGACCAGGGCCTTGGGGATGATGCCGACGACGCGGCCGCCTGCGGCGCGGGTGGCCTCGGCGACGGTGCCCATCAGGCCGGTGCGGCCGCCACCGTAGACCAGTTGGCCGCCATGCTCGCCGATCCAGCGGCCGACCGACTGGGCCACGGCCGTGAATTCAGGACGCTCGCCGGGTCGGGAGCCGCAATACACACAAATTGAAAAAGAGGGAGTCATCCCGCCATCATGCCGCGCTCGTGCGTCGACTATGTGGCGAAGCGTTGCCAGAGCGCCGCGATCCAGACGCCGCTGCAAAGCAGGATGGAAAGCAGCACGGCGGCGCTGCCGAGGTCCTTGGCAGTCTTGGAGAACGAATGCCACTCCGGACCGACGCGATCGATGGCGGCTTCGATGCCGCTGTTGAGCAGTTCCACGATCAGCACGAGGACCACGGTCGCCACAAGAAGCGCGATTTCGACCCAGCCACGTCCGATCCAGAAGGCCGCCGGCACCATGACGATGGCGCAGGCGACTTCCTGCCGGAATGCGGCTTCGCGCCAGCCGGCACGAAAGCCGTCGAAGGAAATGAGTGTGGCATGCCAGACACGGGCCAGACCTCGCCGCGTTTTCTGCGGGTTGACGGGGTCGGCGTCGCTCATCGCCTGCTGAGGGGCCTGGAGGCGATCAGCCGGGTACCGGCCCACGCGTCGTGCCAGAACTGGCGCTGGGGATGGAATCGCGCGAGGAGGGCCCAGACGAACACCCAGCCGAGGATCAGCACCGCCGACTCGCCGCCCGACAGCTTGAACGGCGAGATGGCCGCGAGCGGCGGCAGAAACCAGATCCAGCTCAGCAGATAGCGCAGCAGGGCGCGACCCTGGCTGAGCGGGCGGCCGAAGCGGTCGACCACGCGGATGCCCCAGGTCTTCATGGCCAGCGTCTGCCCATGGGCCCAGAACCAGACGAAGTACACGCCGAAGACGATGAAAAGGAAGCCCTGCAGCAGGTGCCGGCGCGAATCCATCGCATCGCGCATCTGGCCCAGCGTGCTGAACAGCCAGCCGGCAACGAACACCACGGCAAAAAGCAGCATGCCTTCGTAAAGCCAGCAGGCCATCCGGCGCCAGAGGCCGGGCGCGATGAGCTTCGTCTGAATCTGAGTGGATGCTTCGTCGGAAGCCGGTCGATCGGGGGCGGGGCTGCCGGAGGAACTGGGGGTCATCGACACCTTGACACTTGCATCACGGTGCGGACGAGGGCTGCTCGGTCACACGCACCGGCGGAACGGCTGGGGCCGGTACGTCCGCGACCGGCGTGGCGGAAGTCGACGGCGCCGGCACCTGCGCCTCGGCGCTCACCGGCGGCGAGACTGGCGCGGGCCCGGCGGGCGCAGCGGGCGCACGCGCCGCCGCCGTCATGGGCGCCGGCGGAGGCGCCAGCTGGATGCGGGGCGTGTGCTGGCCGTTGGGCCCGAGTGCGGGAACGGGTGCGAGCTTCTGGGCCGGGACGGGTCGAATCGTGGGCGCCGCACCCGGCGTGCTCACCGTGCTGGCCCGCGCTGCGAGCTTGCCTTTTTCCTCGTCGCTCAGCGCCTGGTAGGCCTCCCACTTGGCCTTGCGCTCATCCACCGGGACCTGCTTGACGTCGGCGAAGTTGAGCCGCGCCTGCGCGCGCTGCTGGTTGCTCAGGCTCGCCCACTCGGTCATCCGGCTGTGGAGGACCTCCTGGTCGGCGGCGGGCAGCTTGGCGTAGTCGCGCGAGATCGCCAGCCACTTGCGCTTGTGTGGCTCTGTCAGTTCATCCCAGTAGGCGGCAAGCGGCTCCAGGGCCCGTTGCTGGCGCGTCGTGAGGTCGCGCCAGAGCGGCTTCGCGACGGTCGGCTTGGCAGGCGTCGTGTTCGCCTGCGTGGAGGACGCAGCGGGCTTGTTCGGTTGTGCCTTGGCGGAAGTTGCCATGAAGCCCGCGCCCGCCAACAGCAGACCCGCGATCACCCATGCGCCATGCGTCCAGACGCACGGACGCGCCAAACTGAGCGCTTCGGCGCGAGGAAGAGGGCGTTGCGGCATTCGGCGGTGAGCGATCAGCGTTCGGATGTGGCTTCGGTCTTCAGGAACTGCGCAAAACCGGGGTCGGTATAGGCCGCCGGCGGCAGATCGTCGGTGAGCAGGGCCGAGTCGACCTCGGCGAGTTCGTTGGCCCGGTTCTCCTCCTGCATGACGCTGATGGCCACGAGCCCGGCGACCAGGGCCACCAGCGGGATGACCGAGCCGATACGCGTCCACCACCAGCCGGCGCCCAGCACCGCCGTGCGGCCGTTCGACACCACCGCGGGGGCGGTACGCAACTGCGGAACCAGCTTGCGGCGAGCCACGGCCTGCACCCGGGCGGCCCGTAGGCGCTCGCCGACCTCGTGCGACAACTCGAGATTGCCGGCGGTGAGGCGGCTGGCAACACGCCGCCCGAATTGCTCTTCGAGCGCGGCGGAGGAGGCAGAAAGCGTTGTATTCATAGCGAAATTCCCTTGGCCTTGAGCGCTTTGCTCAAGGCATGAACGGCACGCGAGCAATGGGTCTTGACGCTCCCTTCGGAGCAACCCATCGCGGCGGCCGTTTCGGCGACATCCATTTCCTCCCAGTAACGCATCAGAAAGGCCTCGCGTTGACGGCCGGGCAGGGCGGCGATCTCTTCCTCGATCTCGCGGAAGATCTGGGCGCGCCGGGTCGTGTCCTCGGCGCTCTCGGTTTCGCGCGTGTCCATGGGGAGGTCGACGTGTCCGAGCAGGTCGAAATCACCGTCGTCGTCCATTGATTCGAAGTCGCTCAGGTTCGAGAACAACGCCCGGCGAGTTTTCTGGCGCCGGAACCAGTCGAGGGTGGAATTCGAGAGGATCCGCTGAAACAGAAGAGGCAATTCGCTGGCCGGCTTGTCGCCGTAGTGCTCGGCCAGTTTCATCATGCTGTCCTGAACGATGTCGAGCGCCGCCTCCTCGTCCCGCACGTGATAGACGGAGCGCTTGAAAGCGCGCCGTTCGACACTCTTCAGGAAGTCGGAAAGTTCTTGTTCAGTGGCCAAGCGAGTCCGGCGCCGGGGGAGCGCCGCGTGGGATGTGTCTCTGTGGGACGTTGGTGTTTTTGCCGCCGCGGATTATGCCTGCGCACTCGGATTGGCTTTGTTCGAGTTGCCAGGGGTGCTTCCGATGTCATAATCCGCGCTGCAAGTCAAAAGGCAAACGGGTCACGGTCCGGCGGTATGACAAATCCGCTCATGGTTGTGGCCTCAAGTCCTGACGCGGCTTCACAAGAGCTGGCGAAGGGGCACCCAAGGTTTTTCGTTCCCGAAAAAACACAAAGGTTGATCATGGAAATCTCAAAGGCGGAAATCACTTCCGCGGCAGCCGCATCCTCCGCGATGGGCAATCAAACGCAAGAACTCATGGGCGCCGAAGTGCTGGTCAAGGCACTGCAGGCCGAAGGCGTCCAATATGTCTGGGGCTACCCGGGCGGCGCGGTTCTCTATATCTACGACGCGTTCTACAAGCAGGACACCATCCAGCACGTGCTGGTGCGCCATGAACAGGCCGCTGTGCACGCTGCCGACGGCTACG
This sequence comes from Variovorax sp. P5_A3, assembly GCF_056400665.1. NCBI lineage: Bacteria > Pseudomonadati > Pseudomonadota > Betaproteobacteria > Burkholderiales > Comamonadaceae > Variovorax > Variovorax sp. P5_A3. The sequence continues at coordinate 140,127 of NZ_JBFUKW010000007.1, forward strand.
CGCGGGCTACCGGCGAGGTCGGCGTGGCGCTGGTCACTTCCGGCCCCGGCCTGACCAACGCGGTCACCGGCATCGCGACGGCCTACATGGACAGCATCCCGATGGTGATCATCTCGGGCCAGGTGCCGACTGCGGCAATCGGGCTCGACGCGTTCCAGGAATGCGACACGGTCGGCATCACGCGGCCGATCGTCAAGCACAACTTCCTCGTCAAGGATCCCAAGGATCTGGCCATCACGATGAAGAAAGCCTTCCACATCGCACGCAGCGGCCGTCCCGGCCCGGTGGTCGTAGACGTGCCGAAGGACGTCTCGTTCAAGAAGGTCACCTACAGCGGCTATCCCGAGAAGATCGAGATGCGCTCGTACAACCCCGTTCGAAAGGGGCACGGCGGCCAGATCCGCAAGGCGCTGCAACTGCTGCTGACGGCCAAGCGGCCCTACATCTACACCGGCGGCGGCGTGCTGCTCGGCAACGCGACCAACGAGCTGCGCACGCTGGTCGACCTGCTCGGCTACCCGGTCACCAACACCCTGATGGGACTGGGCGCCTATCCGGCGAGCGACCGCAAGTTCCTCGGCATGCTCGGCATGCACGGCACCATCGAAGCCAACAACGCCATGCAGAACTGCGACGTGCTTCTGGCGGTGGGCGCGCGCTTCGACGACCGCGTCATCGGCAACCCGAAGCACTTCGCACAGAACGAACGCAAGATCATCCACATCGACATCGACCCGTCGAGCATCTCGAAGCGCGTGAAGGTCGACATCCCGATCGTGGGTGACGTGAAGGACGTCCTGACCGAACTGATCTCGATGATCAAGGAAAGCACCACGCGTCCGGATGCGGGGGCGCTCGCGAGCTGGTGGGACACTATCGAAGGCTGGCGCAGCAAGGACTGCCTCAAGTACGACCGCGGCAACAAGGACGTGATCAAGCCGCAGTACGTGGTCGAGACCCTCTGGAACATGACCAAGGACGCCGACACCTACATCACGTCGGACGTCGGCCAGCACCAGATGTGGGCCGCGCAGTACTACCGCTTCGACGAGCCGCGCCGCTGGATCAATTCGGGCGGCCTGGGCACGATGGGCGTCGGCATTCCCTACGCCATGGGCATCAAGCTCGCCAAGCCGGAATCCGAGGTGTTCTGCATCACCGGCGAGGGCTCGGTGCAGATGTGCATCCAGGAACTTTCGACCTGCCTGCAGTACAACACGCCGATCAAGATCTGCTCGCTGAACAACCGCTACCTTGGTATGGTCCGGCAGTGGCAGGAAATCGAATACTCGGGTCGCTACAGCCATAGCTACATGGACGCGTTGCCCAACTTCGTGAAGCTCGCCGAGGCATACGGCCACGTCGGCATGCTGATCGAGCGCCCGCAGGACGTGGAGCCGGCGCTGCGCGAGGCGCGCAAGCTCAAGGACCGTACGGTGTTCATGGACTTCCGCACCGACCCGACCGAGAACGTGTTCCCGATGGTCAAGGCGGGCATGGGCATCACCGAAATGCTGCTCGGCTCCGAGGACCTCTAACCTGTCGAAAAGCCGGCCCGCGGCGCGGACCGGCCCGTTGTTCAACTTACTTCCGACGAATCTATTGCCCGCCAAGCCCGCGCATTACCGTGCGCGGGGGAGGGCGGCGAAAAGAGGAGTCTGCTTGCCATGAAACACATCATTGCCGTGCTGCTCGAGAACGAGGCCGGTGCACTCTCCCGCGTCGTGGGCCTCTTCTCTGCCCGCGGCTACAACATCGAATCGCTTACCGTCGCTCCCACCGAGGATGCCAGCCTGTCGCGAATGACCATCGTCACCGCGGGTTCCGACGACGTCATCGAGCAGATCACCAAGCATCTCAACCGGCTGATCGAGGTCGTGAAGGTCGTCGACCTGACCGAAGGCGCCTACACCGAGCGCGAGCTCATGATGGTGAAGGTGCGTGCAGTCGGCAAGGAGCGCGAGGAAATGATGCGCATGGCCGAGATCTTCCGCGGCCGCATCATCGACGTGACCGACAAGAGCTACACCATCGAGCTCACTGGCGACCACGGCAAGAACGACGCGTTTCTCGAAGCCATCGATCGCGGCGCGATTCTCGAGACCGTCCGTACCGGCGCCAGCGGTATCGGCCGCGGCGAGCGCATCCTGCGCGTTTGAATATCTGTCCCACATCCACCGAATCTACGAAGGAGAAATCATGAAGGTCTACTACGACAAGGACGCTGATCTGAGCCTGATCAAGGGCAAGACGGTTGCAATCATCGGCTACGGCAGCCAAGGCCATGCGCACGCGCAAAACCTGAACGACAGCGGCGTGAAGGTCATCGTCGGCCTGCGCAAGGGTGGTGCTTCCTGGCCGAAGGTCGAGAAGGCCGGCCTGAAGGTCGCCGAAGTGGCCGATGCCGTGAAGGCGGCCGACGTGGTCATGATCCTGCTGCCCGACGAGCAGATCGCCAACGTCTACAAGAACGACGTCGCCCCGAACATCAAGGAAGGCGCTTCGCTCGCCTTCGCGCACGGTTTCAACGTTCACTACGGTTTCGTGCAGCCGCGCGCCGACCTGGACGTGTGGATGGTCGCTCCCAAGGCGCCCGGTCATACCGTGCGCAACACCTACACGCAAGGCGGCGGTGTGCCGCACCTGATCGCCGTGCATGCCGACAAGAGCGGCAAGGCGCGCGACCTGGCGCTGTCGTACGCCACGGCCAACGGCGGCGGCAAGGCCGGCATCATCGAGACCAACTTCCGCGAAGAAACCGAAACCGACCTGTTCGGCGAACAGGCGGTGCTGTGCGGCGGTACCGTCGAGCTGATCAAGGCGGGCTTCGAGACGCTGGTGGAAGCCGGCTACGCGCCCGAGATGGCGTACTTCGAGTGCCTGCACGAGCTGAAGCTGATCGTCGACCTGATCTATGAAGGCGGCATCGCCAACATGAACTACTCGATCTCGAACAACGCCGAGTACGGCGAGTACGTGACGGGTCCACGCATCGTGACCGAAGAAACCAAGAAGGTCATGAAGCAGGTCCTCAAGGACATCCAGACCGGCGAATACGCCAAGAGCTTCGTGCTGGAAAACGCGGGCGGCGCGCCCACGCTGATCAGCCGCCGTCGCCTGAACGCCGAGCACCAGATCGAGGTGGTCGGCGAGAAGCTTCGCGCGATGATGCCCTGGATCAAGAAGAACAAGCTGGTCGACCAGACCCGCAACTGATCGGACCTTTCCGACGCGACGAGGGCCACCCATGCGGTGGCCCTTTTCTTTCTGGGCGCGGGAGCGCCTGAACTACACTGCGACCGATGCGTTCGACACCCTCCATTGCCATGAATCAGACAGCCCTTTGCGCCGCGAAGACGTGCGCCGGAGGCCGATCGCATGCATGACGACACGATCCCGGACGACGTCGCGCCGCGCAAGCGCCGCAAGGGCATCTACATCCTGCCGAACCTGTTCACCCTGGCGGCCTTGTTCGGCGGGTTCTATGCCATCGTGATGGCGATGAACGCGCGCTTCGATCTCGCGGCGCTCGGTGTGTTCGCCGCCATGATCCTCGACAGTCTCGACGGCCGGGTTGCGCGCATGACGAACACGCAGAGCGCGTTCGGCGAGCAGATGGACTCGCTGTCGGACATGGTGTCCTTCGGCGCCGCGCCTGCATTGATCGCCTACGAATGGTCCTTGAAGGGGCTGGGTCGCTGGGGATGGATCGCGGCCTTCGTCTACTGCGCATGCGCGGCTCTGCGGCTTGCGCGTTTCAACGTCAATACCGGCGTGGTCGACAAGCGCTGGTTCCAGGGCCTGCCGTCGCCGGCCGCGGCGGCATTGGTGGCGGGCTTCATCTGGCTCATGACCGAATGGGGGCGACGCGGCGGCGAGGTTCTCTACCTCTCGTGGCAGCAGATCACGTGGATCACCTTCGGCTTCACGCTCTATGCGGGCCTGTCGATGGTGACCAATGCACCGTTCTACAGCTTCAAGGACATTCAGATGAAGCGGAGCGTGCCTTTCGCGGCGATCGTGCTGATCGCGCTCGGCATCGCGGTGGTCAACATCCACCCGCCAACGGTGCTGTTCGGCATGTTCGTTGCCTACGGTCTCAGCGGCTACGTCGTCTACGCTTGGCGCAAGGCCAAGGGCCAGCAGGTGAGCGTCATCAGCATCTCGACCGACGAACCCGACGAGCGCGGGCTCCACAACTGATTCGGCTGTGCTACATTTCACGCCTCCCATGAACAAGATTTCGCTGGCCCTACTACTGATCCCCTACGGGCGGAGTCGGTAGCGCGCGCGCAAATCCCTCACCACGGCCCGTTCGCACCAGCAACGGGCCGTTTTGTTTTGGGGTTGCTGGTTGATCCAACCACAGCGAGAAATATCAGATGTTGAAGCAACCCAACCTCAAGTACCGTGCCTTCGCACCGGTCGGCCTCAAGGACCGCACCTGGCCCGACGCCGTGCTGACCCAGGCTCCGATCTGGCTGTCGACCGACCTGCGCGACGGAAACCAGGCGCTGGTGGAGCCGATGGACATCGCCCGCAAGATGCGGATGTTCGAGACACTGGTGGCGATCGGCTTCAAGGAAATCGAAGTGGGCTTTCCGTCCGCTTCCCAGGTCGAGTTCGACTTCGTGCGCAAGCTGGTCGAGGAAGATCGAATCCCTGACGACGTGACGATCCAGGTGCTCACCCAGGCGCGTGACCATCTGATCGAGCGCACTTTCGAGGCCTTGCAAGGCGCGCCGCGCGCGATCGTGCATCTGTACAACGCAGTGGCGCCGATCATGCGCAGGGTGGTGCTCGGCATGGACGAGGACCAGATCGTCGAACTCGCGACCACGCATGCGCGCATGTTCAACGCGTTCGCCGCCAGGCAGCCGAACACCCGCTGGACCTTCCAGTACTCGCCGGAAATGTTCTCGGGCACCGATCTCGCATTCTCGAAGCGGGTAGTCGATGCCGTCACCGAAGTCTGGGCGCCGACGCCGGCGAACAAATGCATCATCAACCTGCCGTCGACCGTCGAGCATTCGACGCCGAACATCTTCGCTGACATGATCGAGTGGATGCATCGCAATCTGGCGCGCCGTGAAGCGATCGTGCTGTCCGTGCATCCCCACAACGATCGCGGCACGGGCACAGCGGCCGGCGAGTTCGCGTTGATGGCAGGTGCCGATCGCATCGAAGGCTGTCTCTTCGGGAATGGCGAACGCACTGGCAATCTCGACCTGGTCAACGTGGCGCTCAACCTGTACACGCAGGGCGTATCGCCTGAACTCGACTTCTCGAACATCGATGAGATCCGCGCGACGGTCGAACACTGCAACCAGTTGCCGGTGCATCCGCGCCATCCGTACGTCGGCGACCTCGTCTACACGTCATTCTCCGGGTCGCACCAGGACGCGATCAAGAAGGCCTTCGGTGCGCGAAAGGAGGGCGATATCTGGGACATGCCCTACCTGCCGATCGACCCGAAGGACGTCGGCCGCAGCTATGAAGCGGTGATCCGGGTCAACAGCCAGTCGGGGAAGGGCGGCATCGCCTATCTGCTCGAAAGCGAATACGGGCTCGAGATGCCGCGTCGCCTCCAGATGGAGTTCAGCCAGACCGTGCAGCGCGTCATGGACGTCGCGGGCAAGGAACTGACCGCGGCCGATCTCTGGGCGCTGTTCGAGCGCGAGTACGGCCTTCGTGACGCGACCGGTCCCCAGCATCGTGTGCTCGAAGAGCAAGGGGAGGGCGCGGAGGCCACCGTTGTGCTGCGTGCCGATCTCCCTTGGGAGGGTGAAATCCGGCCGATCGAGGGTCGAGGCAACGGTCCGATCGACGCCTTCATTCACGCCCTGGCCGGCGCGACAGGACATTCGATCCGCGTGATCGACTACCACCAGCATGCGATCGGTGCCGGCGCGGACGCCCAGGCCGTGGCCTACCTCGAACTGCGCGTCGACAGTTCTACCACGCTGTTCGGCGTCGGAATGGATGCGAACATCATCTCGGCGTCTCTGAAGGCTATCGTTTCCGGGTTGTCTCGGGCACGGTCGCAGGGTGCACGCAGCGCACAATCGGTGGCTGAACCGGTTTGATGCGCTGAGGCCCCATGCCCCGCCTCGGCGGGGCAGCAAGAATCCAAGGAGATCCACGATGGCTGACAAACTGATCATTTTCGACACGACCTTGCGCGACGGAGAGCAATCGCCGGGCGCTTCCATGACCAAGGACGAAAAGCTGCGCATCGCCCGCCAGCTGGAGCGGCTTCGGGTCGACGTGATCGAGGCCGGCTTCCCCGCCAGCTCGAACGGCGACTTCGACGCAGTCGCGGCCATCGCCAACGCTATCAAGGATTCGACGGTATGCGGCCTGTCGCGCGCCAACGACCGGGATATCTCGCGCGCGGCCGAGGCGCTCAAGGGCGCCGCCAACGGGCGCATCCACACCTTTATCGCGACGTCTCCGCTGCACATGGAAAAGAAGCTGCGGATGACGCCGGACGAAGTGTTCGAGCAGGCCAGGCTGTCCGTTCGCTTCGCGCGCAACTTGATCGCCGACGTCGAGTTCAGCCCGGAAGATGGCTATCGCAGCGATCCCGACTTCCTGTGCCGGGTGCTCGAAGCCGTCATCAACGAAGGCGCCACCACGATCAACGTGCCGGACACGGTCGGCTATGCCGTTCCGGAACTCTACGGCAACTTCATCAAGTCGCTGCGAGAGCGCATCCCGAACAGCGACAAGGCCGTCTGGTCGGTGCATTGCCACAACGATCTCGGCATGGCGGTGGCCAATTCATTGGCGGGGGTGAAGATCGGCGGTGCCCGGCAGGTCGAGTGCACGATCAACGGCCTGGGTGAACGGGCCGGCAATTGTTCGCTCGAGGAGATCGTCATGGCGGTCAAGACCCGCAAGGACTATTTCGGCCTCGAGCTCGGCATCGACACCCGGCATATCGTGGCGGCGAGCCGCATGGTGAGCCAGACGACCGGTTTCGTGGTCCAGCCCAACAAGGCCGTCGTGGGCGCCAATGCCTTCGCACATGCCTCGGGCATCCATCAGGATGGCGTGCTGAAGGCGCGCGACACCTACGAGATCATGCGCGCGGAGGACGTTGGCTGGAGCGCCAACAAGATCGTGCTGGGCAAACTGAGCGGACGGAACGCCTTCAAGCAGCGCCTGCAGGAGTTGGGCGTGACGATGGAGAGCGAAGCCGACATCAACGCTGCGTTCGCACGCTTCAAGGAACTGGCCGACCGGAAAAGTGAAATATTTGACGAAGATATCCTCGCATTGGTCAGCGACGAGGAGCTCTCGCACGTTGGAGAGCAGTTTGGCTTTGTATCCTTGTCGCAACATAGTGAAACAGGTGAGCGTCCTCAAGCCCGTGTCGTGTTCACGGTGCAGGGCAAGGAAGTCACGGGGGAGTCCGATGGAAACGGGCCAGTCGATGCGTCATTGAAGGCGATCGAGTCCCATGTGAAAAGCGGTGCCGAGATGGTGCTCTATTCGGTCAATGCGATCAGTGGATCGACCGAGAGCCAGGGGGAAGTGACTGTGCGATTGCAGAATGCCGGGCGTGTTGTCAACGGCGTGGGGGCGGACCCCGACATCGTGGTCGCGTCCGCCAAGGCTTATTTGAGTGCGCTCAACAAGTTGCAGAGCCAAGCTGAGAGAGTGGCGGCACAAGGTTGAGATTTACGAGGATCCTTGTATTCGTTTGAAGAAAAGGATGCAAGTAACTGATATTGCGTGTCTTTTTTGAATTCGATAAACTGCGGTTTCCTTACTTCGCCGCTGGAGAGTCATTAATGCCCGAAGCCCGTTCCCACCGAGTTTCAAGCCAGCGGTTCCTTCCCGCATTTCGCCTTGTCGCCGTCGCGCTTTGCGCCACGGCGTTTTTGCTGCCTTCGGCCTTTGCAGCCAAGAAAGAGCCGGCCAAGAAAACGGCCGTCAGCGCCGACAGCAAGCGCAAGACAGCCGCCGTTCCCAAACGCACCACCTCGGCGGACAAGAGTGAACGCGTCGTCAGCGGCGGTCGCAATGTGGTTGCATCCATCCGTCAGAAGAACGGCAAGACTGTCGTGGCCGTGCAACGTCGCTCGGTCGTTCGTGTTGCAGAAATGCCTGCGCGCCAGTCGTTCGGCCAGTTGGCCGGCCTGCACAGCACCGAAGACGCGTTGGACCTGAAGTCCAGCGTGGCCCTCGTGATCGACCAGGACACGCACGAGGTCCTTCTCAGCAAGAACGACCATGCCGTTCTCCCGATCGCATCCCTGACCAAGCTCATGACCGGCTTGCTCATCAGCGAGGCGCAACTGCCTTCTGACGAACTGATCACGATCACGCAAGACGATGTCGACACCGAAAAGGGAAGCCGTTCGCGACTGACGGTGGGTTCGACCCTCCCGCGCGGCGAACTCCTGCACCTTGCGCTCATGTCGAGCGAGAACCGCGCTGCGCACGCGCTGGGTCGGACCTATCCGGGCGGCCTGGCCACGTTCGTGAGCGTGATGAACGCGAAGGCCAAGATGCTTGGCATGAAGGACACGCGCTACGTCGAGCCGACCGGCCTGTCCAGCCGCAACCAGTCCAGCGCGCAGGACCTCGCCTTGTTGGTGAATGCAGCGTATGCCGACGCCACGGTGCGTCAGCTTTCCACTTCGCCGGAATACCAGGTCGAAGTCAACAATCGCGTCCTGCAATTCAACACCACGAACCGGCTCGTGAAGAGCCCTGACTGGGATATCGGCGTGCAGAAGACCGGGTACATCTCGGAAGCTGGTCAATGCCTCGTCATGCAGGCGAAGATCGCCGGGCGCAAGTTGATCATGGTGTTCCTCGATTCGGCAGGCAAGCTCAGCCGTATCGGCGACGCCGAACGCGTCCGTCGCTGGGTCGAAGCCAATCACATGTCGATCCCTGCTGCGCAGCAGAGCGTTGCAGCGCACATCGCTGGCTGAGAAGCCGCGGGCCTCCTGAGGGCCCTGTGATGGGCGATCAGGCGGGCGTCGAAGCGCTGGCCTTGTAGCCAAGGGCGCTGGAGATCTCGTTGGCGGTGGCTTGCAACTTGGGCAACCACCCGTCGTCGAGCCGGTCCGCAGGCGCGGAAATCGACAGGCCCGCGACAAGCTTGCCCTGATCGTCATAGATCCCTGCAGCCATGCAGCGGACCCCCAGTTCGAGTTCCTCGTTGTCGCGTGCGATGCCGTACTGGCGCGCCTTGGAAAGTTCACGCTCCAGCGCTGGCAGCTGCGTGATGCTGTTGCGCGTATGGCCGGCCAGACCGGTACGCGTGGCGTAGCTTCGCACGCGCTGGGGCTCATCCACGGCCAGGAACAACTTGCCCGTCGATGTGAGATGCAGGGGCGCACGCCCGCCGATGGCACGTACCACCTGCATGCCTGAGCGCTCGCTGTAGGCGCGCTCGATATACACGATTTCGTCCCCCTGGCGCATGCTGAGGTTCACCGGCTGCTGCGTGAGCTTGTGCAGCTCACGCATGGGCGTCATCGCAGCGTCACGGACGTTGAGGCGGCCCTTGACCAGATTGCCGAGTTCCAGCAGCCGCATGCCGAGCCGGTAGCTGCCTGCTTCCGGCCGATCGACGAACCGGCCGACGGCCAGGTCGTTCAGGATGCGGTGAGTAGTGGACGGATGCAGGCCCGTCTTTTCGCTGATCTCCTTGAGGGAGATCGCTTCTTCGCGGGATGCGAGGACGTCGATCAGCGAAAACATCCGCTCTATGACCTGGATCACAGGCGTGGCTGGAACGTCGGATTGGGGTTTTCTCATGTGCAACGCGGTTGGATACCGGTCGCGATTTTACTTGGTGAAATCGATTGTTGCCTGCCACCGGCCGTCGATTAGCACTTCGTGCGGCGTGTAACGGGCCTTGTAGTTCATCTTGGCGCTGCCCTCGATCCAGTAACCGAGGTAGACATGGGGCAGCTGGAGCTTTCGCGCCTGCTCGATTTGCCAAAGCACGCTGTAGTTGCCGTAACCCGCGCCGGCCTCTGGCTCGTAGAAGGTGTAGACCGCCGAGAGCCCGTCGTTGAGCACATCGAGGATGGAAACCATCTTCAGCGCGCCGGCACTTCCATCTGGCAGCGTTTCGCGAAACTCCACGAGGCGCGAATTGACCCGGCTCTGGAGCAGAAACTGGGTGTACTGGTCGATGCTGTCGTGATCCATGCCGCCGCCGGCGTGCCTGCCATTCTGGTAGCGCAGATAGAGCTGGTAGTGCTCGGGCACGAAGCAGAGCTTCAGCACGCGTGCCTGCAGGTTGGCATGGCGCGTCAGGACCCGGCGTTGGCTTCGATTGGGGCGAAAGTCGTTCGCGAGCACACGCAGCGGAACACAGGCACTGCACCCATCGCAGTACGGCCGGTAGGTGAACATGCCGCTGCGCCGGAACCCGCTCAGCACGAGGTCCGAGTAGGCGTCGTTGTTGATCAGGTGGCTGGGCGTGGCGACCTGCGAGCGCGCCTGCCGGTCCGGCAGGTAGCTGCACGGATAGGGTGCTGTCGCGTAGAACTGCAGCGTGTGGAGCGGGAGATCCTTGAGGTGCGTCACGTCGTTGGGGAAGGTCGCGCGGACAGGAGTTCGCTCCAGTATAGGGGCTCGAAGCGCCATGCAGGAGCCGTCTTCAGGCGCGCGTGGGCGACGTGCGACACAAAGCGTTGACGCGGCATTTCCCGGGCACCGAGGCTTGCCAGATGAGAGGTGTTTTGCTGGCAATCGATCAACCGGACGCCATGCCGCCTGCAGAAACACACGAGCGCCGCCAGCGCGATCTTCGAGGCATCGGAGCGGCGCGCGAACATCGATTCGCCGAAGACGGCATGCCCGATCGATACGCAATAGAGTCCGCCTGCCAGTTCGCCATCGATCCAGGTTTCGATGCTGTGGGCGTGGCCGGCGCGGTGCAGGGCCACGTAGGCGCGAACCATCTCGGGAAGGATCCAGGTGCCGGTCTGGCCCATGCGTGGCGCCTGCGAACAAGCCGTGATCACCGTTTCGAACCCATGGTCGATTCGAATCTCGCAGCCCTCGGTGGCGCTGAATCGGCTCAGCGTCTTGCGCAGCGACCGGTGCAGCCTGAACCGCCCGACGTCGAGGACCATGCGCGGATCCGGACTCCACCACAAGATCGGCTGGCCTTCGCTGAACCACGGGAAGATGCAGTTGCTGTAGGCCTGCAGCAGGCTTGCGACATCGAGACCGCCGCCGGCGGCGAGCAGGCCGGGCACGGGGTCCGATTCACCCCACGCCAGCGCGGCATCGGGCAAGGGGTCGCCAGGGTCAAGCCAAGGTAGTTGCATGATCGGATGTTTACACGGCTTCACCCTCTGCGACGGGTGCGCGAGCCGAATGTTCCCGAAGCCCATATAGTTGTTCTTGTGCTTGCAACAACTGCTCCAGACAAAGAGGACCACAGTGACCACAGAAACGAATCCCATGCGCTTCGGCAGCGGCCAAGCCGTCAAGCGGCTGGAAGACGAGAACCTCCTGAACGGCACCGGGCGCTACACCGATGACGTCACGCTGGCAGGTCAAGCCTGGCTGAGCTTCGTGCGATCCCCGTATCCCCATGCGCGACTGGCGTCAGTCGACACCACGTCGGCTGCGGCCATGCCTGGTGTGCTGGGGATCTTCACCGGCGCCGACCTGGCCACGGCTGGCGTCAAGCCCATGCCCGGCGCGGCCGCCTTCAAGCGGGCGGATGGCTCGGATTGCGCCACGCCCGCGCGGCGCGCCTTGGCACTCGATCGGGTGCGCTTCGTGGGGGAGCCGGTCGCGGTGGTGGTGGCGGAGACGGCCCGGCAGGCGCGGGACGCAGCCGAGGCCGTCATGGTCGATTACGAGGAACTGCCGATGGTGGTCGACCTCGCGGGTGCCATCGCCGACGGCGCGCCGCTGATCTGCGACGAAGCCACAGGCAACATCGCTGCCGAAATGCGCCATGGCAGCAGCGAAGCGACGGAAGCCGCGTTCGCCAAGGCCAGCCACGTGGTGGCGCTCGATGTGGTCAACCAGCGCGTCGTCGCGCTCACCATCGAGCCGAGGACGGTGCTCGCCGATTTCGACACCGCATCGGAACGGATCACGATCCGCATGAGTACCCAGATGCCTTCGGGCGTTCGCGACTCGATCTGCGACGCAATCGGCCTGCCAAAGGAAAAAGTGCGCGTGGTCGTCGGCGACGTAGGCGGTGGGTTCGGCATGAAGACCGGAGCCTATCCGGAGGACATTGCGGTTGCCTTCGCCGCCCGCGCGCTGCGGCGGCCGGTGAAATGGGTGGCCGATCGCAGCGAGGAATTTCTGGCGACCGCACATGGCCGGGACATCGAATCCCGCGCGGAACTGGCGCTCGACGCGAACGGCAAGATCCTGGGGCTGCGCATCAAGACCCATGCCAACGTCGGGGCGTACGCAACCGGTACCGGCGTCGCGATCCAGTTGCTGATCGGGCCCTGGGTTCAGACCAGCGTCTACGACATCCAGACCATCGACTTCCACTTCAAGGCCGTACTGACCAACACGGCCCCCACCGGCGCCTACCGCGGCGCCGGACGGCCCGAGGCCATCTACACGATCGAGCGCCTGATGGACGAGGCCGCGCGGCAAACCGGCATCGACCGGATCGAACTGCGTCGGCGCAACTTCATCCAGCCGGAGCAGATGCCCTATACGAACCCGATGAAGCAGACCTACGACACCGGCCAGTTCGAATCGGTGATGAACAAGGCGCTTGCGTTGGCCGATTGGCAGGGTTTCGACAAACGCGCGGCTGAATCGAAACGTCAAGGGCGAATGCGCGGCCTGGGCATCGCGACTTTCCTCGAATGGACGGGCGGAAACGTGTTCGAGGAGCGGGTGACTGTCGCGGTTCAGGCCGATGGCGTCATCGAGGTGTTCTCCGCTGTCAATGCGATGGGGCAGGGCATTGCGACCACTCTCGCCCAACTCGTAGTCGACGCGTTCGGGGTGCCCATCGAAAAAGTGCGGATCGTCATGGGCGACACCGACCGTGGCGATGGCTTCGGCAGCGCCGGTTCCCGCTCGCTGTTCACCGGGGGCTCGGCCGTGCGCGTGGGCGCCGAGCGGACCATCGACAAGGCAAAGGAACTCGCAGCGCAGGAACTGGAAGTGTCGGCGGCCGACATCGAATACGCGGCTGGCGTCTTCAAGGTGACAGGCACCGACCTGCAGGTCGACCTGTTCACCCTGGCAGGGCATCAGCCTGAACGCCAGATCTTCATGGATTCGACCTCCACGGTGTCCGGGCCAACCTGGCCGAACGGCTGCCATATCACCGAAGTCGAGGTCGACCCCCCGACCGGCGACATCAGCGTCCTCAGCTATGCCTCGGTCAACGACGTGGGGCGGGTGGTGAATCCGATGATCGTGCGTGGACAGCTCGAAGGCGGTGCGGTTCAAGGCATCGGGCAGGCGCTTTACGAGCAAGTGGTGTACGACGTCGAAACCGGCCAGCCGCTTACCGGCAGTCTCATGGACTATGCGGCGCCGCGCTCGGACATCGTCACCTCGATGTTCCGCATGGAAATGGATGAATCGACGCCATGCAAGAACAACCCGCTGGGCGTGAAGGGCGTGGGCGAACTCGGCACCATCGGTGCAACGCCCGCCATCGTCAATGCGGTGGCGGATGCGCTGGCGCGCAACGGACTGGCCGACCGCACGCCGCACCTGGATATGCCGCTGACCCCGGCGCGCGTCTGGCAACTGATGGCGTCAGCGGGCTGAGCCGCCGGCCGCTCAGAAATCCTCGAGCGGCAAGCCCACGTAGTTTTCCGCGAGCGAGGTCGAGGCAGCACGGGAGTGGACCAGGTAGTCGAGTTCGGCTTCCTGGATCTTCTGGCCGAACTCGCCGGTCTCGGGGAACCGGTGCATCAGCGAGGTGAACCACCACGAGAAGCGCTCCGCCTTCCAGACCCGGCGCAGGCACAGGTCCGAGTAGCGGTCGAGCGCCGATGCCGATTTTTCGCCGTAGAAGATCTCGAAAGCGCGCGACAGGTAGCCGACATCGGCTGTGGCCAGGTTCAGGCCCTTGGCGCCGGTCGGAGGCACGATGTGGGCCGCGTCGCCGGCCAGGAACAGGGTGCCGAAGCGCATCGGCTCCGCCACGAAGCTGCGCAGCGGCGCAATGCTTTTTTCGAGCGAAGGGCCCGTCACGAGCCGGTCGCGGGCTTCCGGATCGAGGCGCAGGCGAAGCTCGTTCCAGAAGGCTTCGTCGCTCCAGTTCTCGACCCGTTCCTCGGTTGGGACCTGCACGTAGTAGCGGCTGCGCGTCGCGCTGCGCATGCTGCACAGCGCAAATCCGCGCGAGGTATTGGCGTAGATCAGTTCGTGCGACACCGGCGGCACGTCGGCCAGCACGCCCAGCCAGCCGAAGGGGTAGATCTTCTCGTAGGTGTGAAGCGATTGCGCCGGAACGCTGGCACGGCTGACACCGTGGTAGCCGTCGCAGCCGGCGATGAAGTCGCATTCGATCTCATGCGTGACGCCATCCTTCTCGTAGCGCACGCGCGGCGACTTCGTGTCGAAGTCGTGAAGGCTTACCTGGGACGCGCTATAGATTGTCGTAAGGCCTTCCGCCTCCCGGGCCGCCATGAGGTCGCGAGTCACCTCGGTCTGGCCATAGACTGTCACTTGCTTGCCATCCGTCAGACCATGCATGTCGATGCGATGGCGGGCACCCTTGAACAGCAGTTCAATGCCCTCGTGCGGCAGGCCTTCGGCCTTGGCGCGCGTATCGACGCCGGCGCGTGCGAGCAGGTCCATCGTGACTTGCTCGAGCACCCCAGCACGGATGCGCCCCAGGACGTATTCGCCGGTCTGCCGCTCGACGATGACGTTGTCGATGCCCGACTTGTGCAGCAATTGGCCGAGCAACAGACCGGCGGGTCCTGCACCGATGATGGCAACCTGAGTTCGCATGTATGTCTCCTGATGGCGTTTCGGCAAGCGTAGGGCGGGGAGGCCGTTTCGGCACATGCCCATGGCACGCTGTGTGCGATCATGAGGCAACCTGCGCGATGATCGCGCAACACTTCATCGCATGACCATCGCCAAGCCAGACTTCATCGAAGGCATCGCCAAGGGCATGGCCGTGCTCGAAAGCTTCGATACCGAGCGCCAGCGCCTGAACGCGACGCTGGCTGCCGAGCGCGCGGGCCTCACGCGGGCAGCGGCCCGGCGCCACCTGCTGACGCTCGCGCATCTCGGCTATCTCGAGACCGACGGCAGCTATTTCTGGATGGCGCCGAAGGTGCTGCGCTTCTCGGGCAGCTATCTCGCGTCGTCGCGATTGCCCCGAGCGCTGCAACCGACGCTGAACCGCCTTGCCGCACAGACGCAGGAGTCCTTTTCCGCCGTGGTGCTCGACGGCGAGGAAGTCGTCATTGTCGCGCGCAGCGGCAGCTACGGCGCCCCGACACGGGTACTGGCTTATGGCCTGCACCTCGGTGCGCGCCTTCCTGCACATGCAACGTCGACAGGCCGCGTGCTGCTCGCCGCGTTGAGCGCTTCGAAACTCACGGAGTGGTTCAAGGGGCGCAGCCTGCAGCGGCTCACGCCCCACACCATCACGCAGGCGCGGGTTTTGCGCCAGCGCATCGCACAGACACGCAAGGACGACTTCTGCTTCGCCAGCGAAGAGCACGAACTCGGCGTGCAGGCGCTTGCCGTGCCGTTGCGCGACATGCAGGGGCATACGGTGGCGGCGCTCAACGTCGTGCTGTCCGGCGGCCGCCATCAGGAGGACGCACTGCGTCGCGACATGCTCCCGCTGCTTTTCGAGGCGGCGCGCGAGGTGAGGGCGCTTCTGTAGGTGTCGACGAGCATCATCGCCGCTACCATCCCGAGGATCGCTTCTCGGGTGAATGAACGATGAGACTACTTCTGCTGGAAGATGACGTGATGATCGGCGAGACCGTGCTCGATCTGCTTCGCGCCGAAAAGTACGCGGTCGACTGGGTCAAGGACGGGGACGCGGCGGACATGGCGCTCCGTGCGCAGCAATACGACCTGGTCCTTCTCGACCTCGGCGTGCCACGCCGTGACGGCTTGGAGGTACTGCGTGCCTTGCGCGCTCGCAAGCAGCGCATGCCGGTATTGATTGCGACGGCCCGGGACTCCGTGCAGCAGCGCATCGAGGGCCTGGATGCCGGTGCCGATGACTATGTCCTGAAACCCTATGACCTCGACGAGCTGCTGGCGCGCATTCGAGCGCTGTTGCGCCGCGCATCCGGACGGGCAGAACCGGTGTACGAACACATGGGCGTGAGCGTGAATCCTGCGACACGCGAAGTCACGGTCGCCGGTCAGCCGGTCATGCTTTCAGCGCGTGAATGGGCGGTGCTCGAACCGCTCCTGGCGCGGCCCGGCATGGTGCTGTCACGCGCGCAGCTGGAAGAAAAGCTCTACAGCTGGAAGGACGAGATCAGCAGCAATGCCGTCGAGGTCTACGTCCATGGACTGCGCAAGAAGCTGGGCGCAGACTTGATTCGAAACGTGCGCGGAGTGGGCTACATGGTGCCCAAGGAATGAAGTCGCTCCGTGCCCGCCTGCTGTGGTTCTTGCTGGCAGCCATCGTTCTTGCGGCGGGTACACAGGCTTTTGTTGCCTACCGAACGGTGCTCAGCGAAGCCGACGACATCTTCGACCATCACATGCAACAGATGGCGCTTTCGTTGCGCGCCGGGCTGCCGCCGAGCGCGACCGTCGGTGGGATCGGTGCGGGTGACGAGAACTTCGAATTCATCGTCCAGGTCTGGACCCTGGATGGCATTCGCATCTTCGAATCGGCGGCACAGGCCGCGTTACCCCAGCGCGCCGTGCTGGGCTTTTCGAACGTCCAGGCCAGGGGCACGACCTACCGGGTGTTCTCCTTGCAGACCGGCGCGCTGGTCATTCAGGTGGCGCAAGACATGGCTGCCCGACGCCGCATGGCGGGGACACTGGCGCTGCGCACCGTCGGGCCGATTGCGCTGGCGGCGCCGCTGTTGATGCTGGTCGTGTGGTGGGTGGTGAGTCTGTCGCTCGCGCCGGTGGCGCGCGTGCGCAGTCAGGTCGCGGCGCGCCAGGCTGACGACCTGTCGCCGCTGAGCGAGAGGGATCTACCCGAGGAGGTGCGACCGCTGGTGCACGAACTCAATCTGCTTTTCGACCGCGTTCAAAGGGCCTTCGATGCGCAGAAGCACTTCGTCGCGGATGCCGCGCACGAACTGCGGTCGCCGCTGGCCGCATTGAAGCTTCAAGTGCAGGGCTTGCAGCGCGCGACCGATGAACCCACCCGCGATCTTGCCGTAACACGGCTGTCCGCCGGGATCGACCGCGCAACGCGCTTGGTGGAGCAGATGCTCGCACTCGCGCGACACGAAAGCAGCGCCGCGGCCGGCGCCCGCCCGGAGTCGGTGAGCCTGCCGGACGTGGCGCGGCTGGCGATTTCCGACGTCGTTGCCACCGCGCACGCACGCCATATCGACATTGGCGTGGTCAGGGCAGATCCTGTGCAGATTCCCGGTCAGTCCGAGGCCATGCGCACGCTGCTGCGCAACCTCCTCGACAACGCCGTGAAGTACTCTCCGGACGATGGCCGCGTCGACGTCAGCATCGTGGCGAACGCGGAGAGCGTCGAGCTCAGCGTGGACGATAGCGGTCCAGGCCTGCCCGCGAGCGAGCGCCAGCGGGTGCTGGATCGCTTCTACCGGTCCGGCGAACCTCAGGTGCCGGGCAGCGGACTCGGCCTTGCCATCGTGAAGTCGATCGCCGATCTGCACGGTGCGACCGTTTCACTCGACCAGTCCGCGAGCCTCGGGGGATTGCGAGTGATGGTGAAGTTTCCTCTAGTGTCCTGAGTTTTTTCTCATTGCTTTTCGCACGCCACTTGTTTAAGGCGCGCTTAAGTGACTGGCCCGACATTCCTTTCGTTGAATTTCTCCAAACCTCGAAAGGATTCCAGATGAAGACCAGTTTGACCTCGCCCCGCGCGCTTGTCCTTTCGCTGGCAGCTGCCGGCGTGATCGGCGCCGTGGCCACCGGTGCGTATACCAGTGCCAACGCCGTGGGTTCGCCGGCGCCTTCGGCCATGCCGGTTGCTGATGCGCCGCAGGTCTTGATGCCCGACTTTTCCACCATTACTGCGCGCCACGCTCCGGCGGTGGTCAACATCAGCGTGACAGGCATGACGAAGACGTCGGGCGAAGGTCCGCAAGGCATGCAGGGGATGGATCCGGATGACCCCATGTACGAATTCTTCCGCCGCTTCCAAGGCCAGGGCGGCCCGCGCGGACAGCAACAGCAGCGCGAGACGCCGGTGCGCGGACAGGGCTCTGGCTTCATCGTGAGCGCCGACGGCATCATCCTGACCAACGCGCACGTCGTAAAGGACGCCAAGGAAGTGACCGTCAAGCTGACCGATCGCCGCGAGTTCCAGGCGAAGGTCCTGGGCTCGGACACGAAGACCGACGTCGCCGTCCTCAAGATTGACGCCAAGAACCTGCCGACCTTGTCCGTCGGAAACACCAAGGACCTGAAGGTCGGCGAATGGGTGCTTGCCATCGGTTCCCCGTTCGGCTTCGAGAACACCGTGACCGCCGGCGTCGTCAGTGCCAAGGGGCGTTCGCTGCCGGACGACGGCTATGTCCCGTTCATCCAGACTGACGTGGCCGTGAATCCTGGCAACTCCGGCGGCCCGCTGATCAATACCCGTGGTGAGGTGGTCGGCATCAATTCGCAGATCTACAGCCGCAGCGGCGGATACCAGGGAGTGTCCTTCGCCATCCCGATCGACGTGGCGATCCAGGTGAAGGACCAGATCGTCGCCACGGGCAAGGCGAGCCATGCGCGCCTCGGCGTCGCGGTGCAGGAAGTGAACCAGGCCTTCGCCGACTCGTTCAAGCTCGACAAGCCTGAAGGTGCGCTCATTTCGAACGTGGAAAAGGGCGGTCCGGCCGACCAAGCCGGGCTGCGCTCGGGCGATGTGATCCGCAAGGTCGACGGCGATCCGATCGTTGCGTCTGGCGACCTTCCGGCCTTGATCGGTCAGAAGAAGCCCGGCAGCAAGGTCTCGCTCGAAATCTGGCGCCAGGGTGCGCGCGAGGAAATCTCCGCGAAGCTGGGTGACTCCGCCGAAAAGTCGATCACGGTTGCGAAGGGCGACAACAGCAGCGGCCAAGGCAAGCTCGGCCTTGCGCTGCGCCCGCTGCAACCGCGGGAACAGCGCGAGGCGGCGGTCGACGGCGGCCTGCTGATCCAGGAAGTGGGAGGCCCCGCGGCAATGGCAGGCGTGCAGCCTGGCGACGTGCTGTTGGCCATCAACGGTACGCCGGCGAAGAGCATCGAGCAGGTACGCGAGGTCGTGGCCAAGGCAGACAGGTCGGTGGCACTGCTCATTCAGCGCGACGGCGACAAGATCTTCGTGCCTGTTCGCCTCGGTTGACCTCAAGGCCGCGAAACGGCATTTCGAGACAAAGTGCCGGTTCCCGGGGCCGCGCTTGGTCCGATGTGCAAAAGTACCTTGGTGGAGATTTCTATGGACAGTAACAATTCGTGAAACAACTGAATCAGAGGAATCCCATGGTGCGGCGTGACTTGGCCTTGACTGTTCTCGAGTTGGAACCCGGTGAATTTCACTGGGTTCTGATGGAGGCAGTGCAAGCAGAATCCGATGAATGCCTGGGATACCGGCCCATCGATTCCTCCACCCGGGGTCTTCCCGATTATTCCGAGGCGCTCATCCAGGGCGCTTCGGCCTTGCGCGTTCTGCAAGGGCTCGCGCCGTTCGGCAAGCCCATGACGCCCGTCGGCATCGGGGAAAGCACTTCGGCCCCTTTGGCAGACGAGAGCGCCAGCACGAACGGCCCCAACGTCGCCGATCCCGACTCTTGCATGTTTACCACCGGGCATCCGGTCCTATAGGCGACCTTGCCTAGCGGTTCCACACATCGAAGTGAAGAGCCGTCACCGCGATCACCTTCGCCGCTCTCGATCGAACCGTTTCCCTGAGGGACACGCCGCGCAGCACCATCAGCGGTTGCGCGGGTGTGTCGCATGGCGCAGCAGCCTTGTCGAACATGCGATTCGAGGCGAACGACATGCGTGCTTTGGCGGCGAGCGAGAGGATTTGTTGCATGTCCTGCAAGGTACGGTACCGCGCCGCAATCGAAAATCTCTCCAATGGGTGCATGACACCCCCAAGCGGCATACTCCGGAAGGTCGGCGCACTGTGTAGGCGCGTGCGCTTCGTGCCTAGGAAAGAAAAGATGCCAAGACTGATCGTGCTCCAGAAGAATGGCTCGGCCAAACAGGTCAATGTGATGGGAACGCCGTTCGTCATCGGCCGGGCGGACACCTGCGACCTCGTTCTGGACAATCCTCTCGTGAGCAGGTCCCATGCCGTCTTCGAGGCCGTGGGACAGGACATGACGATTCGCGATCTGCAGAGCCACAATGGAACGTACGTGAACGGCGAGCGGAAGGAAACCTTCACGCTGAGCAACGGTGACGAAATCAAGATCGGGAGCTACCAGATCCGCTACCTGGCCGATGGTGGTCCGATCGCCGCGGCCGAGGCATTGCGGCTGGTGACCGTTCCGGGCAAGCTCTCAGATATCGATCTCCTGAAACTGGGCGTGAAGTCCTGAACATCTCTCCGAAGCAATGAACGCGCGGCGCAGCACCACATACCTTCCGCGACGCTCCGTCGCGGCTGCGTTGGTCGCGTTGCCCGCCTTCTGGCTGGGCGCCCGCGCTCAGGCGCCGGCCCGGCGGCGCGCCACGCCGTCCCAAACCGAGGGGCCGTTCTACCCAGTGACCTTGCCAGCGGACACGGACTACGATTTGCTGCACAACGGCTCAGCAAACTACATGGCGGGTGAGCCAACCTGGGTTGACGGCATGGTCTCGGATCTGGACGGGCGCCCCCTGACCGGCGCGTTCGTGGAAATCTGGCAGTGCGATCAGGCCGGTCACTATCACCATCCAGGCGATGGCGATCGCGCCGACCGGGCCTTCCAGGGCTTCGGGAGGGTGGCGGTCGATACCCAAGGCCGGTATCGGTTCCGGACGATCCGGCCCGTGCCCTATACCGGCCGAACGCCGCACATCCATGTCAAGGTCAAGCTCGGTCCACGAGAATTGCTGACCACCCAACTCTATGTGGCGGGCGCACCGGGCAATGCGCGCGACTTTCTGTGGCAGAACCTGGCCCAAGAGGATCGGGCGGCAATCACCGTTCCTTTCGATCGTGCCCCGGATGGCTGGAAGGCAAGCTTCCCGATCGTCATCGCAACCTGAAGGTCCGTGGGTGTGAATTAATGCCCGTGCGATGGGCGCGGGCGCCGGGCGGAGTGTCCGTCGCGCTGATCGTTACAAGTATCCTCACGCGCAACAAGTTCCGCAAATTGTTGGAACTTTACGCCTCGCATGAACGCCCTGCTGCCACACACTGCTCGACATCACGACTTCCTTGCGGAGGCCCCCTGATGTTCTCCGGCGACGGCCTGTTTGCAATCAAGGTGGTGGCAGCAGCTGCGCCCGTGGCGGGGTTTGTTGCAGTTGCGCATGTGCGAGCCCGGCGACGAGCTCGGCGTGCGCACGAAGCAGCCACCGCAACCGGCGCCACGCGAAGCGTCAACGTCGAAGTCCCGCGATCGGTCGACGACATGCTTGCATCGGTCCGCTTCGATCTCACGCCGAATCTGATGGGCTTACTCGCCGCAGCCAACAGTGCGTCGCTGCGCGGGTTCGAGACCCCCGACGCGGTGATGATGGCGCTCGAAGTCGACGCCGTGTGGAACACAACAGGAACGGGGCATGCCTCGACCGACGAGGTCCAGCCTCAGCGGACCCGCGCCATCGCCACGAGGGAAGTGCTAGTGCTTCGGTCCAGCAATCCGGCCCGCGAAAGCATCAAGGTTCGATTGACAATGCTCTTGCGCGCCCATCGCTCCACGCCGGAGGGCGAGGCACTTTACTGCGCCGCCGACGGCGAGATCCGTACCTCACCGCCTCGGCGCCTCCGCGTTGCAGAGGTCGGAGAACGCAAGCAGTTCTACTGGGTTCGCTCCGGCTCGCCGGCCGAGTCCACGCACGGGCCCGGCTAGATCTTCGTCTGAGGGCCGCGAGCCGTGGCCCTCCCCATTCATCTATACGGCATATGGCGAGCGCCTCGCGGATTGACCGCGCAGGTGAAGCTTCCGTTCGGCTAGTGCTTCTGGTGAATGTGTCCTAACTTCGCGCGCAGTACAGTCAGTTTCACGACAGAGAGGTTCTGACGTGACTTCATTGCTGGTTCGCATCGTGGTGCACATGGCTTCGGAAACGGGTAAGCGTTCGAACGACGCCCCTGAAATTCCATGAGCCCCGTCATCTCACTCGACATGCGTACAGTGCCCGGCTCGGTGACAGGACGAGGCACACACGGCAGAGTGTCGCTGGACTGGGTGGACATCGCGCCCGGCAGCGCGCACACCCTGCCCGAAGGAATGCGCCTGGAGGATTACGAGATCGTCGGACCCATCGGCGAGGGCGGCTTCGGCATCGTCTATCTCGCCTGGGACCACGCGCTGGAACAGCACGTCGCGATCAAGGAATACCTGCCGGCCATCCTGGCCTCCCGCGCCAGCGTTTCGCCAGCGGTGGTGGTCAAGTCGCAGCGCCACAAGGACGACTTCTGCCTCGGCATGCGCAGCTTCCTCAACGAGGCGCGGATCCTGGCGCGCTTCGACCATCCGTCGCTGGTGAGGGTGCTGCATTTCTGGGAAGGCAACGGCACCGCCTACATGGCCATGCCGTACTACGAGGGGCCGACACTGGCCCGCGCGCTCAGTGAACTCGGCCGTCCGCCCGATGAGACGGAACTCTGCGCCTGGCTGCATCCGCTGCTGGATGCGCTCGGCACCATGCATGCGGCGAGTTGCTTTCACCGCGACATCGCGCCCGACAATATCCTCCTGACCGACCATGGCCCGGTGCTGCTCGATTTCGGCGCGGCGCGGCGTGTGATCGAAGGCGTGGGCTCTTCGCCGACGGTGGTTTTCAAGCCGGGTTACGCCCCGATCGAGCAATACGGCGAAGTCGCATCGATGAAGCAGGGCGCATGGACCGATCTTTACGCCTTGGCGAGCGTCGTCTACGCAGCCGTGACGGGGCAGCCGCCGATGCCGTCGATCGAACGCCTGATGGATGACCGACTGAAGCCGCTTTCCCAGGTGGCTCACGGTCGCTATAGCGAACCGTTCCTGGCCGCGATCGATGCCGCCCTGTCCTTGCACCCGCGCAACCGCCCCCAGAGCGCGGCCGAATTCTGGACCTTGCTGAGTTGCGGCCAGCAACTCCAGGATCTGGATCTCGTGCGCGCGGTTCGAGGCATCGATGTGCCGACCGGCACGGGCACCACGCTGCTCATTCCCGAACTGCCGTCCGAGCCGACGATGCCGGTCGACGAGGACCTGGATTCCTTCTTCGAGGCACCGCCGATGGCGTCGCCACCGGAGCGCACAGTTGCACCGGAGGCTGACGCTGAAGCTGAAGCAAGCTCGCCACCCGATGCGCTGGACGCCGAGGACACCATCGACGACTCGCTGCCACCACTTGAGCATTCGGTTCCGCAGGATCGGCGACCTCCCGTTTCGAACTGGCCGCCCCTGCGCGTCGCGCCGAGCCCGAAGCAACGCAGAAGCAGTCGAATCAGGGTCGTCGCGCTGGTGGCGACGATGGGTTGCATCGGATTGGCCGCGGTCGGTTATTACCAGTTCCGCGATCACGTCGAGGCCGAGCCGGTGGCGCGCATGGCCCTGCCAACCTCACCCGTGCCCGCCCCGATTCCGGCCCAGGCATTGGCGCCAGCCCAGGTTCCGACCCAGATTCCGACGCCGACGGCGGCGCCAGCACCGGCGACCGAAGCCATGTCGGCGACAGAAGCCCTTTCATTGCCCGAGCCGGCTCGCGCGACTGTGGACGCGGTGCCCCAGACACCGAGGCAAGCACCGGAGCCCGTCGTCGCCTTGCCGGCACCTTCACTGCCAGAGCCGGAGCTCACATCCACCGCCCCGACGTCGTCGACGCCAGTCGAAACGAACGCGCCCAAAGCACGACTGCCCGCACCGACGCAGACCATCACCGAACCGGCTCGCAAGGCAGTCGCGCGGGCGCCCTCCGAAGCTGCACGTCCGGTCCGGCGGGAAGCCCGCGCACCCGTCGCGGAACAACCGATCCTGCCCGCCGTCGTCCAGGTGGCTCCCCCCGAGCTTCCGCAGATTCCACAGGCGCACACCAAGTGCACGGACATTCTTCAACGCGCCTCGCTGGGCCCGGTGAGTGCCGAGGAGACGGCCATTCTGAGAAAGGGGTGTGAATGATGACAACGACCTTCGCTCGATGCCTGCAAGCCGCATCCTTGGCGGGTGTGATTTCGCTGACGCTGGGACTGGCCGGTTGTGCGTCGCCACCCGTGGTCACTTCATCCAAGACCGAGCAGCCCTTCGATCAGGCAGTGGCGCAAGCCACCGACAGCCTCGTCATGCAGGTGCAGCAGAGGCAGACCTTGTTTTCCAGGATGGGATCGAAGCGAAGCGTCGTGCTCGATCCGATGATCGATGCCGGCAGCGCACAGCAGACCGGGGCAACGCAAGTGTTGCAGGACCGGGTCACCGAGCGCATGAACACCAAGGTCGAGACGATGGAGATCCTGCCGTTCGACAGCGCGAACCTCGCCAAGGCCCGCTACCTGCTGACCGGCACCATGACGCGCCTCTCGGTCGAGGAGCCGCGCAGTCCGCTGCAGATCAATCTCGCCCTGACCGAACTCGCCACCGGAACGGTCGTCGCCCAGTCGTCGTCCGTGGCGCGCGACGAAGGCCTGGACCACACGCCCCTGCCGTACTACCGGGACACGCCCGTGCCGACCAAGGACCGGGTGATCGAAGGCTATGTGCGCACCACCGCGACGCCCCCTGGCCAGCACGGCGATGCGTACTACCTGGAGCGCCTCGCGGCCGCGCCTGCGATCAAGGAGGGTACCGCGCACTACAACGCCGAGCGCTACCAGGACGCACTCGCGCAATACAGCGCCGCGGGCGGCGATCAATTGCGCGTGCTCAACGGCATCTACCTGAGTTCGGTGAAGCTGGGGCGCACAGCCGAGGCCGAGGAAGCCTTCGGCAAGATCGTCGCCTACGGCATCGCCAACCAGCAATTGGGCGTGAAGTTCCTGTTCAACCCGAACACCACCGTGTTCTGGTCAGAACCCAGGATCAGCGGGCCCTATGCGATGTGGCTGCGCGAAATCGCCAAGGCCAGTGCCGACGCCAAGGTGTGCATGGACATCGTCGGCCATACCAGCCATACGGGACCGGTGGCCTACAACGACAACCTGTCGCTTCAGCGCGCCCGTTACATCCGCCAGCGCCTGATCGGCGAATCCACCGTGTTGACCGACCGCACCACACCCAGCGGAAAAGGCTTCCGGGAAAACATCATCGGCAGCGGGACCGATGATGCGATCGATGCGCTGGACCGCCGGGTCGAATTCAAGATCGTCGGCTGCAGCTGAAACGACCTTGGGCGCTCACAGGGACGCATTGCCGTTCTGCGACGGCCAGAACAGGCGCCACCACGGTCGCTTGGCTTCAGGCGCATTCGACGCCTTCGTGATCAGGTCCGCCGCCACCGATGCGCGAACGCGCTCGCGCAGCGCCGTTTCGTACGCATGGGCCGGCGCCCGGGCGCTGCGGTCGCCTCGCAGGGCCTGACGGCGCCAAGCGTGCGCGTGCTCGGCGAGTTCGGCGTCGGTCAGGTCGTCGGGGTGAGGCAACTGCTGAGTCATGTTGACCAACATTGTGGCTCGGACGGCGCCAATCATGGTTTTCCACGATACAACTTGCGCCACTTGGTGACGCGCAGTAACCACACACTTGATTTCGATCGATCGTTTTTTTTGTCAAGCGCATCGAACTGGGCGCGCAGTTCGCTATGTCACATCGTCGTCATGACGCGTGGAGACCATCCGTCCCGCGTCGCAGTTCGCGGCGCGGTCGCCTTGCGCGATCGAAGCAACTTCGCACAACAACGCTCATGAAACTACGTCTTGCCGCCACCGCGGCCTTGCTTGGCCTTGCCAGTCCGGCCTTCGCTCTCAACATCCTGCTGTCCAACGACGATGGCCTGACCAGCAACCTGAAGGCTCTCTACGATTCGCTGAAGGCCGACGGCCATGACGTGATCGTTTCCGTGCCCTGCACCGGACAGAGCGGTCGTGGCGCGGGGATCGTGATGTACAGCACCTCGACGATCATTTCGGACAACGACAAGACGCAGATCGACGCCGAAGGCGGTTGCCACAACGGTGCAGCACCCACCGGCGCACCGGCCGTGGGTCCGTTCACCAAGGCCGGCTACACCGGCGGCGACTACAACTACGTGCACGGCACGCCTGTAATGGCCACGATGTACGGCCTCGACGTGCTCGCTCCCGCCCGCTGGGGCAAGGCGCCCGACCTGGTGCTGTCCGGCCCCAACGAAGGCCAGAACGTCGGTCGCGTCGTCAACAGCTCGGGCACCGTGGGCAACGCCCAGTTCGCCGCAGGGCGCGGCCTGCCGGCCATCGCCCTGAGCGCGGGCTCCGACACGGTCGACAACGCCGGACTCGCCAATGCCTACTCCAAGGTGGTCGCGCAACTCTCGGTCAAGCTCGTGAAGGAGTTGCAGGCCAAGGCAGGCTCGGGGCCTCTGCTGCCCGATGGCCTCGCGCTGAACGTCAACTTCCCCAACAAGCCGACGACCGACCTGGCATGGGCGTTCTCGCGCCATGGCAGCTTCGAGTTCTACAGCCTGAAATTCAACAACACCGTGCCGTACGGCCTGGGCGCCGCCGTCAACGCCGCGTCGTCCGCGACCCCGGCGCAGGCCGAAGACGAATCGCTGGTCGTGCAGACCAAGATCGCCGTCACGGCCATGCAGGTGGGCTTCGACCACCGTCCGGCAGGGCAGCAATGGCTGCGCCTGCGTCTGCGCGACCTGCTGAGCAAATGAGCGCGATGCACAGCATGAATCGAAACTTCGGGGCGATGGCCCTTTGCAGCGCTGCGCTGTGGCTGACGGCTTGCGGTGGCGGTGGCAACGGCACGGCGATCCTGCCGGTCACGCCGCCGGCGGCGATCAAGCCGACCGTCACAGTCGACGATCTCGCCACCGGCAGCTATGTCGTCAGCACGGGCGACTCCAACGCACCCACGGTGGGCAAGTACTACGCCGCCGCGGACGGCAGCCGCTTGCTCGTGATCGGCGACAGTGACGATCACGCCAAGCAGACCTATCGCCGCGACGCCGGCGGGGCGTGGGTAGGCGTGCCCGCTGCCGACAAGGACGTGCGTGTGACCCTGATCCAGAGCAACACGCAGGCGGACGCCGGCGCGAGCATCGCGAAGGTCGTGGGCCACTATCGCGTGCAGGCGTCCGCCGGCGTGACGGCCGACTTCACAGTGGCTGCGGATGGCACGATCGTGACAGGCAGTTCGGCCTGCAAGCTCTCCGGCAAGCTGTCGGCGGGCACGCTGCCGAACACGCTGAAACTCAGCCTCGCCACCAGCGGCTGCGGCAGCTTGCCCGCCTCGTCGTCTGGCGTCATCGCGATCGACCGCGACTATGCACCGGCATCGTTCCGCATGCTGGCGGACGACGGCGCCCAGCTCGTCGACCTCTGGGCCTACGCCGAATAGTCGGAAGTTCAGCGCAAATGACATCGACCTCGCGAGATTCGTGCATTTGTGCGCGGATTGCATCACTCGGCAAAAAGTAATCCATTCGTATACGGGAGACCCTGTTTGACAATCGCGCCAAACTTCTTGGGTCTCCTGCGTCATGGACACTTCTCGCTGGGTTGAAACGTTTCGTCGATTCCTGGGCAACCTGTTGGGTGCGCCCAGGAAGCGCAAGGCGTCACGGTCAGTGCCGCGCGTCGTGGCCTCGATCGATCGGTCGGTCCCTTTGCCCGTTCCCACGGCGAAGCAGCCGATCCGGGAGCCCGACCTGTCTCCCGAGCCCGTCGCTGCGGTGTTGAAACAGCCTGTCGTCGTTGCGCCTGCGGCTGTCGAGCAGGCGAGGGCGCCCGCTCCCATCCCGGTGAAGGTCGCGCCACCGTCGCCCGCCGTCGCGCCCCCCTTGTTCATCCAGGAACTGATGCAGCCTGTCGTGAAACTGGTGCCGGAAGATCCTCCTGCGGCGGTCAAGCCCATGCGCACGCTCGAAGAGGTCAGGGCGGATCTGGCCCGGCTGCGCGCGAACGCAAAAGAGCGACATGCCCAAGCGCAGGCCCAGGTCCAGATTCAGGCGCAAGCCCGCCGCAGCGTCGCTTTCGAGCCGACAGACTTCCTGGATTTCGCCAAGCCGGAACCCCCGCCCAGCGACAACCCCGAATCGGGCTTCGCCTCGACGGCCTACCTGGACTTCACCACCCTGAAGTCGCGCGAAGGCACCTGAGGCAACGGACTCTCAAGCGGCAAGGCGGCCCGTCGACGCATCAGCAGCCGACAGGGCCAAGTGGGGTGAATTCAGCAGCAATTGCGCTGTGTTGTCGAGGTGCTCCGCAATGAGCGACTGGGCAATCTGGACATCCCTGTCGAGCACTGCGTCGACCAACGCCTGGTGCTCGCCTTTCACGTCGCGTTCCGTCACCCCGAGCGGCGCCGACAACTGCCGATAGCGCTCGCTTTGCTGATAGAGGATCTGGTGCATCCTCAGCAGCCACTGGTTCGGGCAACCGGCCACCAATGCCCGATGGAATTCGCCATGGCTCAGCGCCCACTCGGCGCTGAGCTGCGTAGGGAGTTCAGGATCGCGCTCGGCCACGCGTGACAGGCGATGGAAGGCCGACACGATGCCACCTTCCCAATCCAGGTCGCCGTGGCAGATGGCCTCGGCCAGGCAGAGCTTCTCGATCTCGATGCGCGCCTTGACCAGGTGCAGCAGTTCGGCCGCCGACACCGGGCTCACCCGATAGCCGCGTGCCGGCTCCGACACCACCAGCGCCTCGGCCTCGAGCATGGCGAGGCCCTCGCGCACCGCGCCTGCGCTGACTTCGATCTCTTCGGCCAGCGCCGCGATATTGAGCTTGGAACCCGGCAGCAGGCGGCCACCGATGATGGCCGTGCGCAGGCGTTCATAAACCAGCCGTGTTTGGCTGATGCCTCGGGGGCGCTCGCTCGTCGCAGCCACTCTTGTAAACCCTAACAATAGATAAATATCTTGTCGATATAGTTTGGTGCAGAGAATATATTATTTCCGAGAAGCCTACAAACTTCGAACTGGAGAGAGACAGATGGCCGACATCCAACTGCGCACCCGCAAGGATCCGAACCGCGCCGACGATCACAGCGTCCACTCGCTGGATCGTTTCGTCTTCACCGTGCCGGACCTGGACGAAGCGGCCCGTTTCTACGATGCCTTCGGGCTCGAACTCCGGCGAAGCGACGATCGGCTGGATCTCCACACCGTCGGGCATCCGCAGGCCTGGGGCTCGTTGTTCCAGGCGCCGGGGCCGAAGAAGCTCCAGTACCTGCGATTCGGCTGCTTCGCCGAAGACCTGGCGCCCATCGCCGAGCACATCGAACAGCAGGGCATTCCCCGCTGCGATCCGCATCCGCTGGGCGACGCGGAAGGCATCTGGATCCGCCATCCGGACGGCTTCGCGGTGCAGATCGTGGCGGCGCCCAAGAGCTCGCCGGATTCACGCGCCGAGCGCATCGCCGAACCTGCCGTGCCACCGGGCACCGGCGCATCCCTTGCGCGCTCGCGCATTCCAAAGGTACGGCCGCGCAGGCTGTCGCACGTATTGCTCTTTTCGCCGAACGTGGCCGATGCCATCGTGTTCTACCAAGGCGCGCTCGGCTTGCGCCTCACCGATCGTTCGGGCGACCTCGTGGTCTTCATGCACGGCGCCCATGGGAGCGATCACCACCTGATCGCCATGGCCAAGTCGGACGGCCCGGGCCTGCACCACACCAGTTGGGACGTCGGCAGCATCGACGAAGTCGGCCGCGGCATGGAGCAGATGTACGCGGCAGGCTATCCGCGCGGGTGGGGCGTCGGGCGCCACGTACTCGGATCGAACTACTTCTATTACGTGCGCGACCCGTGGGGCAGCCACGCCGAGTATTCCTACGACATCGACTACGTCCCCGGCGGCTTCGAGTGGCCGCACGCCGACCATCCGCCGGAGGACTCCTTCTATGCATGGGGGCCCGCGGTGCCGGAGGACTTCATCACCAACTTCGAGACCCGCAACGGCTGACGCCCAGGGGCGCGGCGCCGTCGACTTCCCCTCCACCTCATCAAGGAAAACCCATGCGCTTTGCAGCTTTCCAAAGCAACGGCCGGCCGGCGCTCGGCCTTCGTCTCGACCAGGAGATCGTCAACCTCACGGCCGAAGGCCTGCCCGCCACGCTCGACGAGCTGTTGCGCGCCGGGCCTGCTGGCCTCGCCGAGGCAAAGCGCGCCGGGGCATCGGCGCGTTCGCGCCTGCCCATCTCGGACATCGACTGGCTGCCACCGCTGCAGTCGCCGTCGAAGGCGATCGCCGTCGGACTCAACTACGTGGACCACGCGGCCGAAGGCAACTTCGACCCGCCCAAGTACCCGGTGCTGTTCCACCGTTTTCCGTCGTCCTGGGTCGGCCACAAGCAGCCGCTGGTGCGTCCGCACGTGTCGACGCAGTTCGACTACGAGGGCGAGTTGCTGGTCGTCATCGGCAAGGGCGGCCGCTACATCGACAAGGGCAGGGCGCTCGATCACGTCGCGGGCTATTCGCTCTTCAACGACGGCTCGATTCGCGACTACCAGTTCAAGTCGGCGCAATGGATGATGGGCAAGAACTTCGATCGCTCCGGGTCCTTCGGCCCCGAGTTCGTCACGGCGGACGAACTGCCGTCGGGCGCCACCGGCCTGAAGCTGCAGACACGCCTCAACGGCCAGGTGCTGCAGGAGGCGAACACGCGCGACATGATCTTCGACGTCGCGACGCTGGTGTCGGTGTGCTCCGAGCCCTTTGCATTGCAGCCGGGCGACATCATCATCGCCGGCACGCCCGCGGGCGTGGGGTTTGCGCGCAAGCCTCCGATCTTCATGAAGACCGGCGATGTGTGCGAGGTCGAGATCGAAGGCGTCGGGCTGCTCTCGAACCCGGTCGTCGACGGCGAGTGAACTGACAACGAACAACAGCAGGAGACAAGCATGAACATGGACCGCCGGACCTTCGTGGCCGCCGCGGGCGCCCTCGGCGCCAGCGCGATCTTGACGAATCACGCCTCGGCGCAGCAGCCCGCGGGCACGCCCATCCGCGTGGGCGGCACACTGGCGCTGACCGGCCCGCTGTCGGCTACTGGATTGGTCCACAAGCTCACCGGCGAGATCTATGTCGACTCGCTCAACAAGCGTGGCGGCCTGCTGGGCCGGCCGGTCGAATGGGTGCTGAAGGACGACCAGTCCAAGCCCGACCTGGCGCGTACCCTGTACGAGCAGCTCGTGACCTCCGACAAGGTCGACCTGCTCATCGGCCCCTATGCGACAGGCAACATCCTGTCTGCCATGGGTGTGGCGCAACGCTATAACAAGACGCTGGTGCATCACACCTTCGGCATCCCGAACCTGGCCAAGTACGACCAGCAGTTCCCCGCGTGGTCGATCGGGCCAGACCCAGAGAAGACGCTGCCGGCCCTGGTGCTGGATGCGCTGGCCGCTTCGTCCGCGCCACCAAAGACCATCGCGGTCGTGACGAGCAAGTTCCCCTCGGTGCACTTCGTCGCGCTCGGCGCACGCGAAGTCGCCAAGCAGCGCGGCGTGAAGGAAGTGCTGTTCCTCGAATGGGACTTCGGCAACCGCGACTTCGGCCCGATCGCCGGGCGCGTCAAGGAAGCGAATCCCGATTTCATCTGGACCGGCGCGATCGGGCTGGAAGGCAACCAGTTGCTCGATGCGATGAAGAAGATCGACTATGCGCCGCTGCACCACTTCTATCACGTGCCCGCGCCGGCACCGATGCTCAAGGCGCCCGAGGCCAACGGCGCGCTCTCGATGACGATCTTCGAGGACCATCCGCCCTTCACCAACAACGCGGTCGCGGCGGAATTCGTCAAGGTCTACCGTGATCGCGCGGCACGTGCCGGCATGCCCGACACCGCCGTCGAGACCCAGGCGGCGGCATCGTTCACCGCGTGGCAGATCATCGAAGCCTCGGTCATCGCGACCAAGGGCCTCGACGACAAGGCCATGGCCGCATGGCTGCGGGCGAACCAGGTCGACACCATCCAGGGCAAACTGCGCTTCAACGAGCGCGGCAATTTCGGCGCCGACCTGAGTCGCGTCAAGCAGGTGCAGAACGGCAAGTGGGTCACGGTGTGGCCTGCCGATTGGGCCGCACCGGGCGCCAAACTCCAGACGCGCGGCGCATAGGAAGGATGAACTTGCCCAGCGCCACGCTCCTGGCCCAGTCCGTCCTTGCAGGCCTGTTCACTGGCGCGCTCTACGGGCTGCTCGGGCTGGGGCTGAGCCTGTCGTGGGGGATGCTGCGGCAGATCAATCTGGCGCACTTCGCGCTCGCCTTTCTCGGCGCCTACCTGACCTACGAACTGTCCAGCCATCGCGGAGTCGATCCGCTGCTGACGCTGGTCTTCATCGTGCCCCTCTTCTTCGTGCTGGGCGCGGCGCTGCACTGGGTGCTGACGCGCTTTCGGGTGAGTCCCTTCAACTCGCTGCTGGTCACCTTTGGCATCACCGTGATCATCGAGGCGCTGCTGCAATGGACGTGGACGGCCGACTATCGCAAGCTGGAGTCCGCCTATGCGGAGCACAAGCTGCGCCTCGGGCCGCTCTTCCTGCCGGTGCCAGAACTGATCACGCTGGGGCTGGGCGTAGGCATCTCGCTGGCGGTCTGGCTGGCGCTGCGCCGCACGGACCTGGGCAAGGCGATGCGCGCGGCCGCCGAAGATGCGCCGATCGCTGCCGCCTTCGGCGTCAATCAGAACGCACTGGCGCTCATGCTCTCGGGCCTCAACGCGGCGCTGGCCGGTGTGGCCGGCGTGTGCATCGCGTTGGCCTACACGCTGTCGCCGTCGCAGATCTATGCGTGGATCGGCGTCGTCTTCGCCGCCGTGATGCTGGGTGGACTCGGCCGGCCGCTCGGTCCCTTGATCGCCGGCTGCATCATCGGCGTGACCGAGGCCGTCACCATGGCGGTGACGGCGCCTTCGTGGGCGCCGCTGGTGTCCTTCTCGCTGCTCATGCTCGTGCTGCTGGTGCGGCCGGGGAGGGTGGCGTGAAGCGGTCCTTCCTGTGGATCCTCGCGGCAGGTGCGGGCCTCGCGGTCGTGCCGTGGCTCGGCTTGCCGGCCTTCTACGAGTCGATCCTCTACCTGATCCTGCACTGGATCGCGCTTGCCACTTCGTGGAACCTGCTGTCGGGCTACTCGGGCTATTTCTCCTTCGGGCATGGCGCGTTCTTCGGCATCGGCATGTACACCACGGCCACGCTGGCCACCCGCTTCGACGTGCCCTTTCTCTGGACGCTCCCGGCCGCAGCCGCCGTCGCCGCGGCGTTCGGCGCGCTGCTGGGCGCGGTGGCGTTCCGGGTGCAGGCGGTACGCGCCGAACTCTTCTCGCTATTGACCCTGGCCGCGACCTTCGTCGTCGCGACGATCATCCTCAACACGCCGATCGACGGCGGACCGGGTGTGTACATGAGCGCGGTGGCGGTGCCCCACATCGGACCGTCGCCCTCCGGCACCTTCTACCTGCTCTCGCTCTTCGTGGCCGTGCTCACGGTGCTGGCCGCCATTGCGATGTACTACTCGCGCTTCGGCACCGGCCTGTTCGCGATCCACGACGACGAAGACGTGGCCGAGGTCATGGGCGTGCCGACCTATCGCTACAAGCTGGGCACGTTCGCGCTCTCGTGCGGACTCGCGGGCGTGGTCGGCGGCGTGCACGCGCTCTTCATCTCCTACGTGACGACCGGCGACACCTTCACCATCGCAATGCCGCTCACCGTCGTGCTGATGTCGGTGCTCGGCGGCACGCGCCACTGGGCCGGTCCCATCGTCGGCGCCACGGCCATCACGCTGCTGCTCTACGCCTTCACGGGCGGCGACAGCGCCATCATCGGCAAGGGACTGACCGGCCTGGTGCTGATCGTCGTGATTCTCTTCATGCCCGAGGGCGTGCTGGGTCAGGCGCTGAAGTGGTGGGGTGCTCGCAAGGGTGCCACTGCGCGCATGAAGCAGGCACCGATCACTCCACCTGCCCGCACAGAGCCGCCGCGAACCGTGCCCGCAAGCGGCACCATCGTGTTGCGTGCGCGAGGTGTGCGCAAATCCTTCAAGGGTGTGCAGGCATTGCGCGGCGTCGATCTCGAAGTGCGACAGGGCGAAATCCTCGGGCTGCTCGGGCCGAATGGTTCGGGCAAATCCACGTTCATCAACGTCGCGAGCGGACACTATGCCGTAACGGCAGGCCTGATCGAGTTCGCGGGCCAGCGGATTTCCGGCATTCCGGCGCACCGCATCGCGCACGGCGGCATCGCGCGCACCTACCAGATCCCACGGCCCTTCGCGCATCTGACAGTGCTGGAGAACGTCGCCTTGCCCGCGATGTTCGGCGCTGCCGCGCTGGACCGTCGCACGGCGGAAGCGGAAGCCTGGCAGTGGCTCGCCTTCACCGGTCTCACCGAGCGCGCGAACGCGTTGCCGGGCGAGCTCAACCTGCATCAGCGCAAGTTCCTGGAATTCGCGCGGGCGCTTGCCTCGCGGCCCCAACTGCTGATGCTCGACGAGGTGCTCTCGGGTCTCACGCCGTCGGAGATCGACGAAGCAGTGGCGCTTATCCGACGCATCCGCGACCAGGGCGCGACCATTGTCTTCGTCGAGCACGTCATGCGGGCGGTGATGGCGCTGTGCGACCGCGTCGTCATCTTCAACCGTGGCGAGGTGCTGGCGGAAGGCGCACCACGCGACGTGATGCAACGTCCCGAGGTGGTCGCAGCCTATCTCGGCCATGCCATGGAGGAGGGCGCCGCCGTCGAGGCGGCCGCGGCGTCGACGCAAGTGATCGCCCCGGAGCCGGCCCATGCTTGAACTGCATTCGATCCGCGTCGCGTACGGGCAAGCGACCGCGCTGTGGGACGTCTCGCTGTCGATCGGCCAGGGTGAGCTCCTCTGCGTCGTCGGCCCCAACAGCGCGGGCAAGAGCACGCTCATCAATGCCATCGCAGGCCTGCATCGCATCTGCGCGGGAAGCATGGCATTCGATGGCGAGGACATCTCCCGCCTCGCGCCGCATCGTTTCTGCGCGCGCGGCATTGCGCTGGTACCTGAAGGGCGTCGTCTCTTCACCGAGATGACGGTGCGCGAGAACCTCGAACTCGGCAGCTACCTTCCGGCCGCGCGCGCCGATCGCGCACGCTCGCTGGAGCGCGTTTGCGCGCTGTTCCCCGCATTGACCGAAAAGCTGGCGCAGCCGGCCGGCTCGCTGTCGGGCGGACAGCAGCAGATGGTGGCGATCGGCCGGGCGCTGATGGCACAACCCCGGCTGCTGCTTCTCGACGAACCTTCGCTCGGGCTGGCGCCGAGCATCGTGCTCGACATGTTCCACGCCATCCGCCGTATCCATGCCGAGGGCATTGCGGTCCTGCTGGTGGAGCAGAACGTCAGCATGGCGCTCGATATCGCCGAACGCGCCGCCGTACTGGAAGAAGGTCGCATCGTCGCCCTCGGCCGGCCCGATGAACTGATGGCGCGTCCCGAACTGCGCCGCGCCTATCTCGGGCTCGATGCCGCAAACGCCACACACGCCACAATCTGAACATGACACAACCCATCACAGTCGGCGTCATCGTCGGCAGCAACCGCCGCGAATCCATCAACCGCAAGCTGGCGCAAGCCATCGTCAAGCTGGGCCCTTCCACGCTGCGCTTCGAGGACATCCGCATCGACGACCTGCCGATATACAACGGAGACCTGGAAGGCAACAGGCCCGACACGGTGAACCGCTTCACCGCCGCCGTCGCCGCCTGCGACGCCGTGCTGATCGTGATGCCGGAGCACAACCGCTCGTTGCCTGCGCTGCTCAAGAACGCCATCGACTGGGGTTCGAAGCCCACGGACAAGAACGTCTGGCGCGACAAGCCTGCCGCCATCACCGGCACATCGCCTGGCGCCATCGGCACCGCGGTCGGACAGCAGCACCTGCGGCAGATCCTGGGCGTCCTCGGGGCGACGGTCATGGGCGGCGAAGCCTACGTGTCCTTCAAGGCCGACCTGCTGGATGCCGAAGGCGGGATCGCGAACGAGGCGACGGGGGTGTTTCTCCAGGCCTTCGTCGACAGATTCGCCGCACTGGTCGGCAAGCTGGTGCCCCGTCCGCCTGCAGCCTGAAGCTGCTGATACCATGGCCGTGCAACGATCGAACCCGATACGGCATGCCCCAACTCATCCTGACGACGACCGGGGGGACGACCCGCCAGGTCCTTCTCAAGGCGCACGACAACACGCTGGGTCGGAGCGCGCACAACGATATCGTCATCCCGTCCGCCGAGGCCAGCCGACAGCACGCGGTCATCACCGTCGAGGCGGCGTTCATCACCATCAGGGACCTGGGCAGCCGCAACGGCACCTACGTGAACGGCGATCGCATCGAGAGCCAGGTGCTCGTC
Organism: Variovorax sp. P5_A3; assembly: GCF_056400665.1. Lineage (NCBI taxonomy): Bacteria > Pseudomonadati > Pseudomonadota > Betaproteobacteria > Burkholderiales > Comamonadaceae > Variovorax > Variovorax sp. P5_A3. The sequence continues at coordinate 176,838 of NZ_JBFUKW010000007.1, forward strand.
GAAGGTGACATCATCCGTCTTGGCACGCACGAGTTGATGTTCATCGCGGGCGACCAGGAGTTCAGCCGGGTCGAGGCGCAACGCATACCCACGGTGCCCGGCTTTCCGCCCAGCCTCGATCGCGACGATGACCTTGACCATGACCGTGCGCCGACGATGCCCGACGAGCCGCGCAGCCGGCGCGGGAAGCTCTGATCAGCTGGGCTTGGTCTGCAATTGAACCGCACCCTTGAATCCGGCCTGCTCAGGGTCGCGCTGGCCTTCATCACGCTGCTGACGCTGGGCCTGCTGTCCGGTTGCGATTCACCCGTGCGGCTCATGCCGACGCCGGTCAGCTTCAGCAACGGCGACGTCGACCCCTTCGAGAAGATCGGCGCCAAGCTGAAGACCACCGAGGTCCCGGTGTTCTACGCGACCAACCGCCTTGCGTTGATCGAGGAGCCGGAACCGCTGCACACGATCGTGCCCACAGACGACCTGCGATTCGGCGTGGCCCATGTCCGCGTCGGCGACGAGACGCTCGACTGGGAGACGCTCCACAGGCTCTCGACCAGCGACGATCCTTCGGAAAGGCCTATCGTCCATCTCGAAAGCCTCGAGCAGATGGCGGTGCTGAAGTCCAATCAGGAAGTGAAGAACTCGCCGGAGGCACAGGCTTTTTTCGCGATGGTGAACAAGGCCCTGGAAGCCAGCCCGAACAGCGAGCTGCTCATTTACGTGCACGGCTCCAACAACACGGTCCCGCGTGCGGCTGCGCAGGCCGCGCAATTCCGGCATTTCACGGGTCGGCGCATGATCGTGCTGTCCTTCATGTGGCCTTCCGCGGGTTCGATCCTGCGCTACCTCACGGATGTCAACAACGCGGCCCGGACGGTCGAGCCTTTCGCGCGGCTGGTCGAACTGGTGGCCGAGAACACCAAGGCCTCGCGGATCGATGTGCTGGCCTACAGCGCCGGGGCGCAAGTGCTAAGCCCGGCATTGGCGCACCTGGCGACGCCGCGGCCCGGCGAGTCGAGGACGGAGCTGCAGGCGCGCTTGCGACTGGGCCAGATCTATTTCGCGGCGCCGGACATCGACACCCGACGCTTCGTCAATGAGCTCGGCGCGTACATCGACATCATCGATCGCGTCAGCATCGCGGCCAATCTCAATGATTCGGTGCTACGCTTTGCCGCCATCGTCGGCCGTGCATCGCGCGCGGGCCGGCCCGACGTCACCGAGCTGAACGCCGACCAGACACGCTTCCTGGTGGAGGCATCGCAGAAACTGCGCTTCGACCTGATCCGCGTGGACCCGAACGACATTCCCAACCTGCCGGAGAGTTCGCACGACTTCTGGTACGACGACCCATGGGTGAGCGGCGACATGCTTGCGCAATTCCTGCTCAGCGCGCCACCGCCGCGACGAGGGCTCGACGAACAGCGATCACCTGGGGGTGCCCGCTACTGGACCTTCCCGTCCGATTTCTACGACCGCATCTACCGGCTGTTCAAGCGCTGAACGCGTTCAGGCCAGCATCTTGTCGGCGATCAGGTGCCAGTGCAGTTCATCGACCGGCGTGATCGACAACCGGTTGCCCCTGCGCAGCACCACCATGTCGGCCAATTCGGGCGTGGAGCGCATCTCGGGCAGGGAGAGCAGGCGGGTCTTGCGCAGCGCCTGCACATCCAGCAGCAGCCAGCGTGGCGCATCAGGCTTGGAGGCTTCGTCGTAGTAGGGCGAGGAAGCATCGAACTGCGTCGGATCGGGTCGCGTGCCGGATGCGACGCGGGCGATGCCCACGATCCCCGGCTCGGCGCAACTCGAGTGATAGAACAGCACGCCGTCGCCGACATGCATCGCATCGCGCATGAAGTTGCGCGCCTGGTAGCTGCGCACGCCGGTCCATGGGACGGTGGCGTTCGGCGCGGCCAGCGCGTCATCGATCGAGCACTCGTCCGGCTCGGATTTCATCAACCAGTATTGGGGCACGTCAGGATCTCAAGAGCTTCGTTGCGGCAGTGAGTGTAGAGATCTCACTCGGCGCGGATATCGTTGGCTCGGACGACTTCGCCCAGCAGCTTGTAGTAGTGGCGGGTCAGTTCGGCCAATTGCTCGGGCGTGCCGCCACCGGCGTCGTCGCCACGCTCGGCGATGGTCTTCTGCACGTTCGGATCCTTGAGCGCACTGTTCATCGCGGTGTTGACCTTCTTCACGATGTCGCCGTTCAGTCCCGGTGGGCCGTACAAGCCGATGAACGAGATGATCTGGAAGTCCTTGATGCCCTTCTCGGTGGCCGTCGGCACATCGGGGAACGCGGGCACGCGCTTGGCGCCGGTGGACATCAGCGCCTTGAGCTGGCCGGACTTGAGGAAAGGCGCCACCACCGACGAAGCGTCGAACATGGCGTTGACGCGGCCCGCAATCAGGTCGGTCATCGCCGGACTGCTGCCCTTGTAGGGCACGTGGTTCATCTTGGGCTTGCCGATGCGCTCGCGGAACAGTTCCATGGCGGTCTGCACCAGGCTGCCGGGTCCACCCGAGGCGTAGTCGATGCCGTTGCCCGCCTTGTCCTGCGCCTTGACCCAGGCAATGAACTCGGTCAGGTCCTTGACCGGCAGGTTCGAGGGCACGACCAGCATCAATGATGAGGTCAGCAACAGGCCGATGGGCACGAACTTCAGCGGGTCCGCCATCGCGGTGTTGCGATAGGTGTGCGGGTTGAGCACCATGTTGCTGCCGTTGCCGACGAGCAGCTTGTAGCCGTCGGGAGGGGCCTTCATGATGAAGTCGGTGGCGATGTTGCCGTTGGCGCCCGGCTTGTTGTCGATCACTACCCCCTGGCCCAGGCTGGTCTGCATGCCGGCAGTGAGGATGCGCGCCGCGAAGTCCGTCTGTCCGCCCGGCGGGTAGCCGACCACCAGCGTGACCGCCCGGGTGGGCCATGCCCCCTGGGCCGCCGACACGCCGGGCAACATGCCCGCGCCAACGCCCAGACCGACCTGCAACGCGATGCGCCGCGAAAGAGCAACGTCCGACTCGATGGGCAACATGATGTTCTCCCGACCTTGGCGAGGTCGATCGCGCATCATAGGAGTGCAGGGGAAGGCTCACAAGAGCGCCCTCGGATGCCATCGATGAACGGCCTCGACCTACTTCTTGTTGCGGCGACCGATCAGGCGCCCGAGGGCGGCGCGGACGCCGGGCTTGTCGCGGGCGCCGGCCGCTATCGGTGTGGCGCGGTACAGCGCACGCTGCTCTTCGAGCACCAGCTTGAGCGCCGCGAGGTTGCGCTCGCTGTAGATCCAGACGCCCGAGACCACGAAGTGCCCTGGCAAGGCATCGGCCTTCGGCGTGATCTGCACATTGACGGCGCCGATGCGATCCACCGTTTCGGCCCGCGAAGTGGCCTGTTCCGCGCCGCCGCCAAGGACATCGACCCGCCGCGTGAAGACGAAGCTGATCGCCTGGATCTGGTGAAAGTGCTCGGCAACGAAAGCGCAGATTTCCAGGAAGATGAGGCGCCCGACGTGGCGGCGTTCGTCACGAACGACCCGTGTCGGCGTGAAGGCTTCGACGTGCACTTCCGTCCCCATGTTCAGCACCGGGACGGGATCGAGCGTCCCGAGGAGGACGCTTCCGTCGTAGACATGCATTGGGAGACCCAGCTCGTAGGGGTTCGCTTCGGGGCCGGTGATCCGGAGTTTCTTGAAGGTCATGAATGGCGTGTGGGGCGGGCCTCATGGCGTTTGCGCGCGCACACGGGTAGAACGCTTTGTGTTTGGGCGAGACTGTAGTTGCTGCCAAATACCGAACCGGATGCGCTCGCAGATAGTTTCCATACGGACAAGACGAATTTCACGCATCCGCAATCGGATACACAAGGGGCTCTCAATGAAAACGTTGCTTCTGTCTGTGGCGATACTCCTCCTGGCCGGTTGCGGACAGCCACCTTCGACGGCCATGCAGGCTCCCCAGTCCGGCAACTATTGCTCGGCGGCGGTTTCCGGATCCTGCCTGGGGTGCGACATCAGTTGTCCGCCGAGGGCCAGGCCTTCGTGCWAGACAGGCAGCAGCACGACATCGAACACGGGAGGCTTGTGCACTCGCGCGGCGTCATGCACTTGCCAATGAGCTGCCTGCGGAGCGCGGACGGCGGATGGCGTGGGTCTGGGTCTCTCGGTGGTCGCCCGCCTGGCTCGCGCATTGAAGTCGGAGGTTCGACTCGATTCGGCGGCGGGCAAGGGCACGCGTTTGCAAAGTCAGGCCCAAACGTGACTTCTGACCGCTCATCGGCGTGAGCAACTGCCCAGGATGCGCCAAACGGCGGATGCACAAGAAGCCGGCCCGGATGCAGACTGTTGAACTTCACAACACGTAGAGGTCGAGGATGGAATTCATGCACTGGCTATGCATTGGCGCGGGATTGGGCGCGGCGGCGACGGGTTGGTTCCTCGTCGTGCCCCTGTACCGGGGCGGGCGGCCGCTCAATGATCGAATGGCCGATCAGGTCACGCAGTCCGCCGCGCTGGTGAAGGAGTGCAACACCACGATGGGTGCGGGAACAGCCTTCGGACGGCTTTCGACGATCCGTTGACCGGCCTCGCGGCCGCATCTTCCAGTTCCAGCGGGAGAGGTTCGATCAGATCCCGGCGCCGCTCGTGAACTGCTCCGACTGGGGCGAGAGCAGGCCATTCGTTCTCGCATAGTGCAGCGCCTGCGTCCGGCTGCTGACGCCGATGCGCTTGTAAAGCCGCCACATGTGCACCTTGACGGTGTCTTCGCTGATCTCCAGGCGCTGCGCCATCTCGCGATTGCCGAGACCTTCGTTGAGCAATTGCACCAGTTGGCGTTGTCTCTTCGTCAATCGTCCGCCCGGCGCGGGTGCCTCGTCGCTGTCGGTGTCGCTCTCGATGTCTTCGATGAGCAGGGCTCGCAGCGAGGCAGCAAGCTGCGTGGCGCCACTGGCCTTGTCGATATAGATGTCGGCGCCGTGCGCGAGGCATTGCGCCTCCATGTCCGCCGCCGGAGAAGCCGAATAGACCGCGAGCGGAACGCTCGAGAAACTCTGCTTTATCGCGATCACGCCGGAACAGCCCGTGGTGTCCGGGAGATTCAAGTCAAGGCAGAAAAGGTCCGGGGTGCCATGCTTTGCCACGGCGTCGTCCAATCGGGAAAGGCGGTCCAGTTCGACGATATTGGCCGCAGGACGCACTCTGCGCAGCACCATGGAGACTGCGTCTCTGATGAGTGGATGGTCGTCAATCACGTAAATGCTCATGTCGTCTTCTTGTCCAGGCTGTCGAGTTGATTGAGAGTTTTTGATCCTCGCATGGCGCGCCTTATATTGCATGACGGTGCCCTCCGGCAGATGGACTCGATGAGGCGTTTGTCACATTCGGCCTGCTTTGAAACCCGAATCACCGGAACTTTCCAACATTGAAGAGGAGGGATGTCAGCGTCAAGAAAATGACGATTTCCGGACATGCAAGGCATTGGACTAAGCTATAGCCCTTGATTGATTTGACAAAGGCGACTCATGACTCAGACCTATTCCCAGCTTCAAAAGAAGATTTCAATGCTGCAACGACAGGCGGACGCCCTTCGCGAGAAGGAAGTTTCAGGTGTCATTTCGCGCATCAAGGTGGCCATAGATCACTACGGGTTGACCGCGGGCCAACTCGGCTTCGGCGCGGCCCCGGCCGGCAAGAAGGCCGTTCCGAAGCCCGCGTCACCGACGGGCGCCAGGTACAGCGACGGCAACGGCAATGCGTGGTCGGGTCGCGGTCCGCGCCCGCATTGGCTTCGCGACGCGCTGGCGTCGGGCAAGTCGCTCGAAGATTTCATGACCGGCGCTGCAGCAGTGGCGCCCGGCAACAAGGCCAAGACCCGCAAGTTCAAGCGTCGGCCTTCGTCGGTGCTGTATCGCGACGGAAGCGGCAACTCATGGACTGGACGTGGTCCTCAACCGCGCTGGATGAAAGAGGCCCTGGCCAGCGGCAAGACGCTCGAGGAACTGAAAGGCTGAAGCCTCAGACGAGTGCGCCGGGCATCGTCATGATGTCCCAGGCGCCACCGAAGCCGCTCGGAATGGGGCGATCGACCGGTGCCTGCATCGTCGCCAGGACCGTGCGGCCGGCCTCCTGTGCGGCCTGATACGAAGGCAGCGGTCCGGTCGCGGAATCGATGAGCGTGGGGGAAAGCCGAAGCCAGCCTCCCGGTTGAACAATCAACCAATAGAAATGCCCGGCAATGGGTTCTTCGACGACTAGGCTCAGGGCTGGCTTCATTCGCTGTGAAATCAAGTTCATGCGGCCCCCATTGGATCGCGGAGCGCAGCGGCCTCCCTAGGTAGGAAGTCACGGCCGCCGGCGAAATCTAAAGTTCGCGGGAACCCGTCCCCCGCGAACGCACGGGAGCCTCAGTGCTTCTGTTTTCCGGGTGCGTCCGAACTACCTCCACGAGAGCATTCGCACGCGTTGCAGCTTCGGCCACGGTGACCGGGATCCGGATCGTCATGTCGAGCAGCATCTGGGCCATGCCCTTGCCGAGCGGGTCCATGCGCATCGACGAAGGGCCACCTCCATCGAGCGCGTCGTGCAGCACGAGGTTCATCGATGCAGTGCCCGGCAGGTAGAAGCGCTCGACCGGACCATGGACGAGGTGCGCGAAGTAGTCGCGCACAGCCTGCGGCGTCACTCGGTCCCACAGCAGGGGCATCCACTCGGGGCGGCGGGCGACGAGCCCGATGTTGGAGAGATTGCCCTTGTCGCCGCTGCGTGCGTACGCGAGCTCGATCAACCTCACTTCCCTCATCGGCTCGTCGGAGTCCGACCATGCAGCTGAAATTTCGACCGCGGGATCTTCGACATCGCCTGCGACCGCCGGCATCGCTACCGGGCAACGCTCGCCATCGAGCACGAATGCCATCGGCACATCGTTCTTTTCGAGCAGGAAGGAGAAGGGCTTGATCAGCGGCGACACGGCCGGCCGTCCACCGCCGGGCCCCGTCGTGCCGGGTGCCCAGGAGGTGCCCGCCGGCGCGATCTCGCGCGCGAACATCGCGAGCGCCGCCTTCTGCCGATGATTCGCCACCACGCGCATCATCACCTCGCGCGCATGCCGGGTCCGTGCATGCGGTCCGTACAGCGATTCCGATCCGATCACTTCGATGTGGGTCGATGTGAAAGGAGGCTGGCCGCTCTCGCGCAGGATGCGGCTCGTTCGCTCGATGATGGCCTCGGCCGTGCGCCGCGCCTTCCGCTCGGCGTCGATGCCGATGATCACCATGCTGCCGGCGCAACGGAAGCCGTCGAGCTCGGTCGCGGACACCTTGTAGGTCGGGGAGGGCGCACGGCCCTTTGCCGCGCTGACATGCACACGGTTCTCGGCCTGCTGCTCGATGACGACATGGCGGAAGTCGCAGGTCACGTCGGGCAGCATGTAGGCAGCCGGGTCGCCGATCTCGTAGAGCATCTGCTCGGCGACCGCGGCGCGGATCACCTTGCCGCCGGTGCCCTCGGGCTTCGTGACGACGAAGCTCCCATCTGCATGGCACTCGACAATCGGATAGCCCATGTTCGCCCAGTCGGGGATGTCTTCCCAGTCCGTGTGCAGGCCGCCCGTCGCCTGGCAACCGCATTCGATGATGTGGCCCGCGAGGCTGCCCGAGGCCAGCAGGTCGAAGTCCTCGCTCGTCCAGCCGAACTCGTGCATCAGCGGACCGAGGGTGACGGCACTGTCGACGCAGCGGCCGGTGATCACCACGTCGGCGCCTGCCGCCAGCGCCTCTGCGATCGGCACCGCACCGAGGTAGGCGTTGGCGCTCAGCACCTTGTCCGGCAGTTGCTCGCCGGTGAACATGTCCTTCACGCCGCGCTCGCGCAGCGCGGGCATGAGCGCGCTGACGTCATCGCCCTCGACGACGGCGATGCGCAGCGCGATGCCTTCGGCCTCCGCCATCGCCCGCAGCGCACTGGCACACCCATGGGGATTGATGCCGCCCGCGTTGCTGATCACCTTGATGCCTTGCCGCTCCACTTCGCCGAGCACGGACTTCATCGCGATCTCGACGAAGTCGGTGGCGTAGCCCATCTCCGGCTTCCGGGCCCGCGCCGCCGCGAGGATCGACATCGTGGTCTCGGCCAGGTAGTCGAACACCAGGTAGTCGAGCCGGCCCAGCTTCACCAGTTGCGGAGCGGCCACCATGCTGTCGCCCCAGAAGCCCGAAGCACCGCCGATGCGGACGATCTTCTGTACGGTTGATTCGGTCATGGCTCTTTTCCTGCGCTAACGCGATGCATCCAGCTTATCGGGAGACGTCTCGAAAAGGCTTGCGCCAAGTCGCTACCGATAGCCACTCCGCGCAAGACCTCCGCAAGCGCAAAGGCTAGCCTCCACGGCCAAGAGGAGTCACCCATGGAATTTCTGGATGCGCCACCGCTGCCTTTCTATTTCAGTCCTGATCACGAGCAGTTCCGCGCCAGCCTGCGCGACTTCATCGCGCGCGAAATCACCCCCTTCGTGAACGAGTGGGACGAGGCGGAGACCTTTCCGCGATCCCTGTACCAGCGCGCCGCCGAGATGGGCGTGCTCGGCCTGAACTACCCTGAGGAATACGGCGGCACGCCGGCCGACCTGTTCTACCAGGTGGTGGTGGCGGAAGAGTTTGCCCGGTGCGGCTGCGGCGGCATCCAGGCCTCCCTCAATTCCCACAGCATTGCCCTGCCGCCCATCCTTGCCGCCGGCAGCGAGGCGCTCAAACGCCGCGTGCTGCCGCCGGTGCTCGCAGGGCAGAAGATCGCGGCGCTCGCTGTGACCGAGCCTTCGGGCGGCTCGGACGTTGCAAGCCTTCACACGACCGCCATCCGCGACGGCGACCACTACGTCGTGAACGGCGAGAAGACCTTCATCACCTCCGGCATTCGCGCCGACTTCATCACGACCGCCGTGCGGACCGACCCTTCGAACAAGGGCGCCGGCGGCATCTCCGTGCTGGTGATCGACGGCGACACGCCCGGGCTGACGCGCACCCCACTCAGGAAGATGGGTTGGTGGAGCTCCGACACCGCGCACCTGCGCTTCGACAATTGCCGCGTTCCGGTCGCGCATCTCGTGGGCGAGGAGCACCGCGGCTTCAAGACCTTCATGAACAACTTCAATTCGGAGCGGCTGTTCATGTCGGCGCTCGCCTGCGGCATGGCGGAAGTCTGCCTGAAGGAGGCGGTCGACTGGACGCGCCAGCGCGTGTCCTTCGGCACGTTCTTGTCGGACCGACAGGTGGTGCGGCACAAGCTGATGGACATGACCCTGCGCATCGACGCGGCACGCACCCTTGTCTACGACCTGACCTATCGCATCCAGCACCAGCTCGACGACCCGGCGCGGCTGGTCGCCCGCGTGTGCCTGGCCAAGGTGCAGGCGACGCAAGCCATGCAGTTCTGCGCGGACCAGGCCGTGCAACTCCTCGGCGGCATGGGCTACATGCGCGGCACGAAGAGCGAGCGCATCTACCGCGAGGTGAAGGTGATGATGATCGGCGGCGGCTCGGAAGAGGTGATGAAGGATCTCGCAGCCCGCCAGCTCGGCCTCTAGGACAACAAGGGCAAGGCACATGGCAACCATCGAGTCGAACATCTCCACCGGCAGCGAATCCTTCCAGGCGAATCGGGAAGGGATGCTGGCCCTGATCGAACGGGTGCAGGGCTACGAGGAACGCAGCACTGAGACCTCGGCCAGATCACGCGATCGCTTCGAGAAGCGGGGGCAATTGCTGCCGCGCGAGCGTCTGTCACTGCTGCTCGATCCCGGCACGCCCTTTCTTCCGATCTGCTCGCTGGCCGGGCTGGGCCTGGACAACCCCGACCTGGAGAAGAGCGTGCCGGGTGGCGGCGTCATCAGCGGCATCGGGTGGGTGTCGGGAGTGCGCGTCATGGTGAACGCCTCCGATTCCGGCATCGACGCCGGTGCATTGCAGCCGATGGGCATCCCGAAGCAATTGCGCGTGCAGGAACTGGCGCTGGAGAACAAGCTGCCTTATGTGCAACTGGTGGAAAGCGCGGGCGCCAACCTGATGACCTACAAGGTCGAGGAATTCGTGACCGGCGGCAGCCTGTTCCGCAATCTCGCACGCATGTCGGCGGCCGGGTTGCCGGTGATCACCGTCACGCACGGCTCATCCACCGCGGGCGGCGCCTACCAGACGGGCCTGTCGGACTACATCGTGATGGTGCGGGATCGCTCCCGTGCCTTCCTCGCAGGCCCGCCGCTGCTGAAGGCCGCGACGGGCGAGATCGCGACCGAGGAAGAACTGGGCGGCGCGCTCATGCACACCTCGATCTCCGGCCTTGGCGACTACCTGGCCGAGGACGATCGAGACGCCATCCGCATCGCGCGCGAGATCCTGGCTCACATCGACTGGAACCGTGACATGCCGCCCGAGCGCCCGGTCAACTACAAGCCTCCGCGCTACGACGCCGAGGAACTGCTGGGCATCATGCCCATGGACCCCAAGCGGCCGGTGGACATGAAGGAAGTCATTGCCCGCATCGCCGACGACTCGGAGTTCCTGGAGTTCGGCGAGAACTACGGCAGCGCCACGGTGGTCGGCCACTGCAAGATCGAAGGACTGCCGGTCGGCATCGTCACCAACAACGGACCGATCGATCCGGCCGGCGCCACCAAGGCCACGCATTTCATACAGGCCTGTTGCCAGTCGAAAACGCCGATCATCTACCTCAACAACACCACCGGCTACATCGTCGGCAAGGCCTACGAGGAGGCAGGCATCATCAAGCACGGCTCCAAGATGATCCAGGCCGTGACCAATGCGACGGTGCCGCAGATCACGATCTACTGCGGCGCGTCCTTCGGCGCCGGCAACTACGGCATGTGCGGCCGCGGCTTTCATCCGCGCTTCTGCTTCTCGTGGCCCAACGCCAAGACGGCGGTGATGGGCGGCGAGCAGGCCGCGAAGACGATGGTCATCGTCACCGAGGCGGCCATGAAGCGAAAGGGCGAGGTCGACCAGGCCAAGCTCGATGAGCTGGAACGCCGGATCATCGACCGCTTCGACAGCCAGATGAGCGTGTTCACCACCAGCGCGCGCGTGCTCGACGACGGCGTCATCGATCCGCGCGACACGCGGGCGGTGCTTGCGAAGGTGCTCTCGATCTGTCGCGAGGCGGAACTGCGACAGCCGCAACCGATGCAGTTTTCCGTTGCACGCCCCTGAACCTCTCACGGACACGCTTCATGACTGCCTCGACACTGTCCCCGACGCCGTTCAGAAAGATCCTGATCGCCAACCGCGGCGAGATTGCGCTGCGGATCATCCGCAGCGCACACGCCCTCGGCTACCGCACCGTGGCCGTGTATTCGACGGCCGACGCCGGCGCGCGCCACGTGCGCGAGGCCGACCAGGCGGTTTGTATCGGCGAGCCACTGCCGGCGCAGTCGTACCTGTGGATCGACGCGATCATCGATGCGGCGAAGCTCAGCGGCGCGGACGCCGTGCATCCGGGCTACGGCTTTCTCGCGGAGAACGAGGATTTCGCCCGAGCCTGCAAGGACGCCGGTCTGGTCTTCATCGGTCCTTCGGCCGAGGCCATCGCATCGATGGGTCACAAGGCCGGCGCGAAGACGCTCATGAAGGCGGCGGGCGTTCCCTGCATCCCCGGCTACCAGGGGGATGACCAGAGCGAAGATCGCCTCGCCGCCGAAGCCGGGCGCATCGGCTTTCCCGTCATGATCAAGGCGGCTTCCGGTGGAGGAGGGCGCGGCATGCGGCTGGTTTCTTCGGCCGCAGAGTTCCCCGAACTGCTCCGCAGCGCGCGTTCGGAAGCCCAGGGCGCATTCGGCGATCCCGAGGTGATCCTCGAACGCGCCATCGTGGAGCCCCGGCACATCGAGATCCAGGTTTTCGCCGACCGCTACGGGCATGCCATCCACCTCGGCGAACGGGATTGCTCGGTACAACGACGCCACCAGAAACTCATCGAGGAAGCGCCGTCGCCGGCGGTGAACGCCGAATTGCGGGCCCGCATGGGTGCGACGGCCGTCGCCGCCATCAAGGCCATTCGCTACGAAGGCGCGGGCACGCTCGAATTCCTGCTCGACAAGGATCGCAATTTCTACTTCATGGAGATGAACACCCGGCTGCAGGTCGAACATCCAGTGACCGAGTCGGTCACCGGGCTCGATCTCGTCGAACTGCAATTGCGCATTGCCGCGGGCGAGCCGCTGACGCTCTCGCAGGACCAGGTGCAATTCCACGGCCATGCGATCGAGGTCCGGCTCTGCGCGGAGGATGCCGACCAGGGCTTCGTGCCCCGAAGCGGCACGATGGCGCTGTGGAGGATGCCCGCCGGCCTGCGCGTGGAAGAAGCGCTGGATTCAGGCGCCGAAATCCCACCTTTCTACGATTCAATGATTGCGAAGCTCGTCAGCCACGGCCGCACTCGCGACGAGGCGCGGCGAAAGCTCGCATCCGGCCTGCAGGACGCGGTGGCCCTTGGTGTCACGACCAACCAGTTCTTCCTGCAACGATGCCTGGCGCATCCGGTGTTTGCCGAGGGCAGCGCAACCACGGCCTTCATCGCCCAGCATCAGGAAGCGCTGCTCGCGAAGGATGTGGCCCTGCACGGTCGGGCAGCGGCCCTGGCGGCCGTGCTCCTGCATGAAAGCGCCGGCGATAGTCGCCAGAGCCCGGGCGCCCGGCGCCTGCCGCACCGGTTGCCGATCTCGCTGTGCTTCGATATGGGCGGTCGTTCGGTGAACGCGAGCATCGCCATTGCACATGACCGGTCGTTTCGCGTGACCATGGAGGGGCAGGCTTTCGAGATCAAACTCCTTGACCTGAGCGAGGCCTTGCTGCGTTTCGTCTGCGACGGCGTGCAGGAGAGCGCCGCCTTCCATCGCGATGGCACGACGCTGTGGCTCCACTGTCGCGGAATGCCCGTGCACGTCGAGGACAAGACACGCGCCGCATCCAGCCGGCAAGGCGGGGCGACCAGCGACGGCAGGCTTCGCGCATCGATGAACGGGCGGGTGGTCGCTGTCATGGTCGGCGTTGGCGACATCGTGCGTGCCGGGCAGCCGATCGTCACGCTGGAAGCGATGAAGATGGAGCATGTTCATGCGGCGCCCGTCGCCGGCAAGGTCACGGCCCTGCACGTCGGGACAGGCGACCAGATCGCGGCCAGCCGGGTCGTCGCCGAGATCGAAGCCATCGCCCAGGAAGGGGCTGGCGCCCCGGCCTGAGCCGGAACCGGAACCGGAACCGGAACGGCTATTGCCTGCTGGCGATCGTCATCTCACGGTCGTTGGCCGTGATGTCGAAGAGCGAGAGCAATTCCTGACCGAGGACGGCGTCGACCGATTTGCCACCGACCGGCCCGACGAGCACCGTCGACACCGGCACCTTGAAGGGTCCGAAAGTCATCGCCACACGCTCGATGCGACGCCCGTCCACGATGCCGCCTGCAGTCTGTATGTGCGCCGGCGCGCCCCCGATCAGGTTGGCCCGGGCCGCGAAGTCCTCGGTGACGACGACGCCGGCGTGGACCGTCGCGCCCTTGTCGATGACGAACTGGACCGGAAAGCCGTTTACCGTGCCCCGAATCCAGAACCGGCCGTCCTGCCCGATCGGCACCGTGACCTGCCTGGAGCCATCGACGGCGATGAACTCTCCCTTGCCCTGGGGCGGGTTCGTGGTGTCGACCAGCACGCAGCCCTTGGGAACCCCCGTCGTCGCACCCTGGCCCCATGGGACGTTCGTGTAGGTCTTGCCGCATCGGAACACGGGCTCCGCCGAGGCCGGCGACTGCATGAGCATGAAGCAGGAAGCCGTTGCAGCGAGCGCCACGGCACCGCGCCACTTCGGCTTGCAACTGGAGTGATTCGACATGGCGTCACCTCGCGTCGTTGGACGGACTCCACGATGCTCCCACCCATGCCGGCATCATGTCATCCAATGCCGACGTCGGCCAAGCGGTTTCCGGCGCCCGATCGACGGCATGCGTTCGTCGGCGATGCGGCGCATCGGCACATGACGCCATCCCATTCGCGCCCGGCCTAGACCAGGAGGCGATCCGCTTCGTCCAGCGGGTTCCTCGCCTCGCCGAGGTGCGAGCGATGCAGGCGCACGAGCGCGAAGGCCCGTTCCTGCGGCGGGTCGCCGGGCACGCGGGCGATGTCGAACTCGACTTCGGCACCGGCTCCGTCGGCCGCCTCGGCTTCGGACAACAGCACGTTCATCCGGCTCAGGTGCATGCGCCGGTGGCTGACCTGCAGCAACTCCCCGGCCTCCGAGAACGCGGTGCAGACGGTCTCGAGTTGCCGGTCCAGGGTCTCGGCCCGGGTGCCCAGGGCACGGAGCTCGGCATCGTTTTCCTCGAGTTGTTCGCGCAGCCGGGCGGCATCCTGCGCCGGGGCTGCCGCGCCGTCGGCGCCGACCATCGAGCGCATGCCGGTGGTGCCCTGTCGTTCGAGCAGGCGCAACCGTGTCGCGAGCAGGGCGCGTTCCTGCTCCAGATCTTCACGGCGGCTCGTGTCCGCTGCCACGCGCGCCAGCGCTTCGAGCATCAACTGGTCGACCAGTCGCTCCACGACCTCTTCCGCGAGCGCGGCGACGTCGGGTCCGCACAGCCTGAGCTTGTGGTCGCCGAAGCTCACGGTGGTCTGCTCGACATCGTGGCGCGTCGCCTGGCCTTGCAGCGCGACGCCCAGCGTGCGTCGTTCCGAAAACGCCATGCCGAGTACGGCATGAGCCTCCGTGAGCCCGGCGTTGGCGTCGAAGAGGGCACGCAGCGGCTCCGACTGGGCGATGACGCGCGAGACGTCGTCCGCCGCGCCAAAGAAAGCCCGGATGCAGGGGTCCGTCGACCAGGCCGCCACGCTGGCTTCGCGCGCATCCGGCCACGAAGCCACCAGACCGCGGATGTACGCCAGCCCCTTGCCGACCGACGCCTCGAGCCTCGCCTGGCAGCGGGATGCGTGTCGAAGCCGCGGGCTCAGGGCGATCACGCGCTCGACCATCTCGCCGAGCCGCGGATCGCTGGCCGGTGCGTGACCGCCGTCTCGGCCGAAAAGCCGGGCGATGATCCCCATGCTGCGCTTCAGCTGAAGTGGTCGCGCAGCACCTGGGCGCTGAGCGTGCGCTTGTGCCAGAACAGGTTGTGGATACGTTCCTGCAGCTTGCCCAGCGCCGTGGGGTCGATGCCTTCGAACGTCACTATCGCGCCGGGGCGCGAACTCTCGGCCTTCTCGCGGTGGATTTCGTCGCACGGCGGAAAGCCGTACTTGGCCAGGAATTCCTTGATGTCGTCGTCGGTGACGTCCGGGTCGAGGTTGGTGAGCAATAGACGGCTCATGGTGTCCTCCTGGGTTGCTGCCTGGGGATCAGGCCATCACGTGCACGCCGCCGTCGACGTACACCGTCTCGCCCGACAGGCGTCGGGCATAGGGGGTCGCGAGAAATGCGCAGGTAAAGCCGACATCCATGATGTCGACCAGTTCGCCGAGCGGTGCGCGCTGGGCCGCTTCGGTGAGCAGCAGGTCGAAGTCCTTGAGGCCGGAAGCGGCCCGCGTCTTGAGCGGCCCCGGCGATACCGGGTGCACGCGGATGCCCTGGGGGCCGAGTTCGTAGGCAAGGTAGCGCGAGGCGGCTTCCAGCGCCGCCTTCACGGGCCCCATCACGTTGTAGTTGGGCACGACCTTGTTGGCGCCGTAGTAGCTCATGGTGAACATGGTGCCTCCGTCCTTCATCAGCGGCGCCGCGAGGCGCGCCATGCGGATGAAGGAGTGGCACGAGATGTCCATCGCCTTGGCAAAGCCTTCGGCCGAGCAACTCAGCAAACCGCCCTGCAAGTCATCCTTCGGTGCCCAGGCCAGGGAGTGCACCAGCACGTCGAGCCGGCCCCAGGTCTTCTCGATCTCGGCGAACACGGCCTCGAGTTCGCCCGGCTGCGAGACGTCCAGCGGCAACAGGAGCGGCGCCTGCATCTCACGCGCCAGCGGCTCCACATAGCCCTTGGACTTCTCGTTCAGGTAGGTGATGGCCAGTTGCGCACCGAGTTCGTGGAAGGCCTTCGCGCAGCCATAGGCGATCGAATGCTCGTTGGCGATGCCGCACACGAGCACCTTGGCGTCCTTCAGTACCGGCTGGGGAATGTCCATGCTCACGATGAGTTTCCCTGTCGAGCAGTCGCCACGACCGCGAGCGTATGGCGCGCGATCATCAGTTCTTCGTCGGTCGGCACCACCCACACCGACACCTGGCTGTCCTTCGTGCTGATGCGCGGCCCGTCGGTGCGGTTGGCCGCGGCATCGAGCGTGATCCCCAGCCATTCGGCGCCACGGCACACGCGCTCGCGGATCACCGCTGCATGTTCGCCGATGCCGGCGGTGAAGACAAGCGCGTCCAGCCCTCCGGCCGCCGCCGCGAGCGAGCCGAGCTCACGACCGAGGCGATAGACGTACAGGTCGACCGCGAGGCGGGCGCGGGCATCCTCGCTGGCCAGCAGTGCCCGCATGTCGCTCGACAGACCCGAGACGCCCAGCAGCCCCGACTGCTTGTAGATGAGGTCCTCGATGGCGCGCGCATCCATGCCCATTTCGTCCATCAGGTAGATGAGCACGCCGGGGTCCAGGCTGCCGCATCGCGTACCCATGGGCAGACCATCGACCGCCGTGAACCCCATCGTGCTGGCCACGCTCCGGCCGCCGATCATCGCGCACATGCTGCTGCCGTTGCCCAGGTGGGCGACCACGGTGCGCCCTGTGGCGGCGAGCGGATCGAACTGGCCCAGCACGCTGGCGACGTACTCGTACGAGAGTCCATGAAAACCGTAACGCCGGACGCCCCTGCCGGTGATGGAAGGCGGCAGAGCGAAGGCCTGCGCCACTTCGGGCTGGCCACGATGAAAGGCCGTGTCGAAGCAGACCACCTGGGGCAAATGCGGTTGGAGCCGGGCGATCGCCTCGATCGGCGCGAGGTTGTGCGGCTGGTGCAGTGGGGCCAGCGGACTCAGCTTGCGCAGCGCGGCGATCACTTGGGGCGTGGCGCGCACGGGCCGCACGAAGTCCAGCCCGCCGTGCACCACGCGATGCCCCACTGCGGCAAGCCGATGACCCTCGCGGTGGTCCTGGAGAAATTGGGTGAGATAGCCGATGGCTCCTTCATGCCCGAGTTCGGTGCCTGGCGCCCAGGCATGCGCACCGACCTCCGCACCGTCCGCACCCTTGGCGGTGAACTTTGGCGCGGTGTAGAGACCTTCGATCTGGCCGCGCAGCAACAGGGCGTTGTCCTCGCCGTCCGCATCGAACGCACGGAACTTGATGCTCGACGACCCGGCATTGAGGACGAGGACGACATCGGCCATGCTGTCAGCCCAGTGTCTTCACGCCTTCGCGGCGTGCTTGAGCGACCAGCGCCGCGACGGCGCACGAGGCGAGCCGCGCGATCACCGAGTCGGCCCGGCTGGTCAGGATGATGGGTACCCGTGCGCCGAGCACGATGCCCGCGCAATCCGCGCCGGCCAGGAAGGTCAGGCTCTTGGCCAGCATGTTGCCGGCTTCGAGGTCAGGCACCAGCAGCACGTTGGCCCGTCCCGCCACCGGCGAGTCGATGTTCTTGATCCTGGCCGCCTCGACGTTGATGGCGTTGTCCAGCGCCAGGGGCCCGTCGACGAGGGCGCCGGTGATCTGGCGGCGGTCGACCATCTTGCACAGCGCGGCGGCTTCCACGGTCGAGGGAACCTTGGGATTGACCGTTTCCATCGCCGACAGAATCGCCACCCGGACCTCGGGAACGCGAAGCGCATGCGCGAGGTCGATCGCGTTCTGCAGGATGTCGGCCTTGTCCGCCAGGGTCGGCGCGATGTTGATGGCCGCGTCGGTGATGATGAGTGCATCGTCGTGCCCCGGCACGTCCATCACGAAGCAGTGGCTGACGCGCCGGGCGGTCCGCAATCCCGAGTCGCCCTTTACTACAGCGGCCATCAGTTCGTCCGTGTGCAGGCTGCCCTTCATCAGGGCTTCGGCCTTGCCCTCGCGCACCAACTGCACGGCGGCGGCCGCCGAAGCCTGGCTGTAGGGCGCATCGACGATCGGCAGGCCCGATACATCGAGCCCGCCGGCCGCGGCCACGGCGAGGATGCGTTCGCGCGGACCGACCAGGATCGGCGCGATCAGCCCGAGTTGCGCCGCCTCGACAGCGCCCGCGAGCGAGCTGGCGTCGCACGGATGCGCCACGGCGACGGGCGTCGGCGGGAGCGTCCGGCAGAAGTCGATCAGGCGCTGGTACTTGGCGTGTGGCGTGTGCATGGCGCTCCTGGTCTGCTTGGTCGAAAGGATGCAAGACCTAGGCGCGCCGCGCGACCGCGCGCTTGCGCGGGGCGGCACCGATCTTGTGCGCGGGCTTCACGCCAAGGACCTCCCTGATGCGTTGCATCATGGCCATCTGGACTTGCGTGGGCGCCGTGGCCTGCACGCGCCGGTCGGCGGTCAGCTTCTCGAGCAGCGCGACCAGCCGCTCGCGATCGGCGGGGTCGTCCAGCAGCAGGGGAAGGGTGTCGATGGCGCGGTCGGGCTCGTAGCGCGCGACGATTTCCTGCTCGCCGCGAATCCGGCGCCAGTCGTGCGGCGACATGCCGGGCAGATAGTCCGCATAGTCCGGCAGCAATTCCTTGCGCAATTCCAGGCGGGACAGGGGCAGCGGTTCGCCGTGGCGCATGAGCAGGAAGGCCACGCGCGCCAGGGCCTCGACGTAGCCGCCGTGCTCGATCGACGCCAACGCATCGCGCACGATCGGCATGTCGCGGGCGTCGGCGGCCGGGGCGATCGGTGCCGGCACCCCTTCGGAGACGGTCGACGGCGCCGGCGTCGTGGCGTAGGTGGCGAAAAAGCCGGCCTCCGTCATCGCGTCGCGAATCGCACGGTAGTGGTCAAGCATCGCGCTGAACAATTCGGCATGGCGGTTCTCGGCCTTGCGCAACGGGTGCTTCTCGTCGAGCGCCCGGCGCCGCGCCGTGACCGTCTGCGCCGCGGGCGCAAGCCACGCCATCCAGGGGTTGAATTGCGAAAGCGCCCAGTTCTGGACGCGCAAGGGATGGAAGGCGCGAAGCATCCTGGCGGTCTGCTCGTTCGACGTCGCCTGCACGAACGGGCGCGCGAAGATTTCGTAGGCGAGCTGGTTGAAATCCGAGAGTTTGGCCACGGCTTCGAAAGGCTTTTCGTCGACACGCTGGAAGCGGTTCAGGCGTGCCGCGATGTCTTCGAGCCGGTGCTCGCGGAATTCGACCTCGTACTCGACCTTCCCGCCCTTGCCCGGGGTCTCGGTGATCTCCATGCCGTACAGGCCCGGCGGCAACCCTTCGATCGATTCCAGCACCGACACGATCTGCGAGTGCTCCTTCTTCGCCACCTTGCCCGACACAAAGATGCCCAGGTGGCCGATGTCCTGATGCAGCAGACCGACGATGACCTGGCCGCGCGTCTTGATCTCCTCGGTGCTGCCGTAGACATCCGCCACCCAGTTGAAGGCCTGCTGTGGCGGCGTGATGTTGTCGCCCATCGAGGCGAACAGCACGATGGGGGACTGGATGTCGCGCAAGTCGAAGGCCTTGCCGCTCGCGTTCCTGACGTCACCGCTCCAGAGCTTGTTGCCGACGAAGAGGTTGCGGGTGATCCATTCGATCTCCTCGCGGTTCATGAGGTAGTAGCCGCCCCACCAGCGTTCGAATTCGAGAAAGCGCGGCGGCTCCGTGTCGGCCTTGTCGAACAGGTGGTAGTACTTATCCCAGAGGCTGTTGGCCGGATTCAGGTTCTCGAAGTTCTGCACCAGGTGGGCGCCGTCGAACTTGCCATTGCCGAGGTCTGCCGTCAGCGACGCAAGCCAGGAGCCGCCGAGCATGCCGCCGGAATAGCGCATCGGGTTGTCGCCTTCGCCGGCGCTCCAGGCGCCGCCCCAATAGGACATCGGTGCGCCGTTGATGACGATCGGGCCCGTGTCGTCCGGGTCGGAGGCGGCCAGCATCATCGCCGCCCAGCCGCCCTGGCAATTTCCGACGATGGCGGGCTTCTCGCTGGACGGATGCAACTCGCGCACCGTCTTCACGAAACGCTGTTCGGCTTCGCAGACATCGAGCAGGGTCTGGCCGGGCTCCGGGTCGCGGAAGAAGATGACGAAGTAGACCGGGTGTCCGGCGCTCAGCGCCACGCCCACCTGGGAATCGTCCTTGAAGCCGCCGATGCCGGGCCCGTGGCCTGCGCGCGGGTCGATGATGATGTAGGGCCGCAGCCGTGCGTTCACCGTGACGCCCTCGGGCGGCGTGATGCGCAGCAGCGCGTAGTTGACCGGGCGTTCGAAGGTGCGCCCGTCGAGCACCGTCTCGGACTCGAAATGCAGGACGGGCTTGAGCCCCTTCGAGGTGTTGTCGATGAAGTTGTCGCCGCGCTGGCGCAGCGTGTTCCAGAAGAGGATCGAGCGCTGCGCCGCGTCGACCGAATAGCTGAACCACGCCAGCGGGTCCATCGACGCCATGCCGGCGAGCGGACTGGCTACTTCATCTTCGAATGCATGCTTGACGCGGTTGGCGAACTTCTCGTTCGCCACCTGCATGCGCTTGCTGAAGACCTCGGCGACCTGGGTGCCGACGCGCTGACGACTTGCAAGCCGGGCTGCTGCGTCCATGGTGAATCCTCCTGCGGGACCGCGATATTGCGCTCTGCACTTTTTAGCAGCAGCGCTTTCGCCGGTAATGACAGTGAGCAAAGAGTTACACCGACGATTGATCCAGATCAAGGGCCACCAGGCGGAGGGTGCGGTCGTCGGGGCACACCGTGTCCGTGAACCCGAGCCGTCGCGCCAGTCCGCGCATGCCCGCGTTGTCGGGCAGCACGTAGCCTTCCATCCGCCGCAGGCCACGGGCGCGGGCCAACGCGATCAGGCTTTCCATCATGTGGCGCGCGAGGCCGATTCCCTGCCAGTCATCCGCTATCGTGACCGCGAACTCGCAGGAGTCCTTGCCCGGCGTCCAGGCAAAGCGGCCGCCACCGACGATCCGTTGCCCGGCGCTTTCGCCGTCGACCGCCACGAGGGCCACCTCGCGATCGGCGTGGGGGTGCGTGGCGGCGTCGAGCATCGCGGGCGGCAATTCGCGCAGAGGGGCGAAGAAGCGTGTGTAGCGCGAGCCGGGCGAAAGGCGCTGGAAGGCGCTTTCGAATGCCTCGCTGTCGTCCGGGCAGATCGCCCGCACCGTGACGCGGCGCCCCCCACGCAGCGCTGCCACGTGCATCAGTGGTTCGTCGGCAGGGTCGGTCACGTCGGCGTTCCCGTCTTCTGGACCCACGCCTGCAGGTTGACCATCTCGATGTGCAGCCCGTGGAGTTCCGGGCGAACACTTTGATTCAACGCTGACGCGGTGTCAACGTCAGGCTGCCAGTGCGCGACGGCTCCGGTTCGGCTTGGACAGGAGGTTCATCCAGGCTCATGCTGCATCGCGCAATTCGCGACGCAGAATCTTGCCCACCGTGGACTTGGGCAAGGCCTCGACGAAGCGCACGATCCGGGGCACCTTGTAGGCGGTGAGTTGCGCGCGGCAATGTGCGATGAGTCCGGCCTCGTCCAGGGAGGCATTCGCCGCCTTGACCACGAAGAGCTTCACCGCTTCGCCCGATTTCTCGTCAGGCACGCCGACGCACGCGCATTCGACGACACCCGGGCAGGCGGTGGCCACCGCTTCGACTTCGTTGGGGTACACGTTGAAGCCCGAGACAATGACCATGTCCTTCTTGCGGTCCACGATCTTCAGGAAGCCTTGCGCGTCGAAGATGCCGATGTCGCCGGTGCGGAAGTAGCCGTCCGCGGTGAATGCGGTGGCATTGGCCTCGGGCTGCTGCCAGTAGCCGCCCATCACCTGCGGGCCTTTGGCGCAGATCTCGCCGGCCTCGCCGATGGCGACTTCGCGGCCGTCTTCGTCCAGCAGCTTGATGTCGGTCGACGGCATCGGCAAGCCCGTGGTGCCGGTGAAGTCCTGCACCGAGGTCGGATTGAAAGTCAGGACGGGCGATGTTTCCGACAGGCCGTAGCCTTCGCGGATGAAGGTGCCAGTCATCGCGCGCCACTTGTCGGACACCGCGCCGATCACGGCCGCGCCGCCACCGCCCGCGAGGCGCAGGTTGGACCAGTCGATCTCCTTGCTCTTCGGATGCGCCACCAAGCCGGCGTAGAGCGTGTTGACGCCCATGAACACAGTGGGGCGTGCCCTCTTCATCGTGTCGAGGAAGCTGTCGAAGTCGCGCGGATTGGGCACGAGCCAGTTGTCGGCGCCGACCGAGAAGTAGCTGATGAAGTTCACCATCAGAGCGAAGATGTGATACAGCGGAATGGCCGTGACGACGACTTCCTGGCCCGGGCGCAGGACTTCCGGCATGAAGGCCTTGAACTGCTCGGTGTTGGCCACGAGGTTGCGATGCGTCAGCGCCGCGCCCTTGGACAGGCCGGTGGTACCGCCGGTGTATTGCAGGAAAAGCAGGTCGTCGCCATTCACGTCGACCGGCGTGAACGGCTGCCCGGCGCCTTCGGCCAGTGCGTCGGTGAAGGCGACGGCGCCGGTCAGGCGCGCGTCCACGGGCGGGCTGGGCAGGGTGGCGCCGCTGCCGTCGCCCACCCCGACCGTGACGATGGTCTTGAGCCCGGTCTTGCCCGACACCTCGGCCACCGTGGCGGTGACACCGCTGAAAACGATGAGCGTCTCGACACCGGCGTCATTCAGCTGGTGTTCGAGTTCGCGTGGCGTGTACAGCGGATTGACGTTCACCTGTGCGGCGCCGGCGCGGACGATGCCGAGAAAGGCGATCGGGAAGGCCAGCAGGTTGGGCGTCATCACGGCGATGCGGTCGCCCTTTTTCACGCCCAGGGTGCCCTGCAAGTAGGCCGCGAAATCGCGCGAGAGACGGTCGATGTCGGCGTAGGTCAGCGTCTGGCCTGCGCAGCGCATCGCCGGGCGATTCGCGAAGCGCTTCATGGCCTGGTCCATCATGTCCACGACCGAACGGTAGGCATCGGGGTTGATCTCGTTGGGCGTGTTGCCATAGCTGGCCTGCCAATGTCTCTGCGTCATTCGGTCTCCTTATTTGATTGAATTCGGGGTGTGATCCGGGCGTCGGTCCGCTTCGGAACGACGCTCAGGTATTTGTTGCGGCGGCCGTCTGCGGCTCTTGTCGAGCTTCGGCGCCGGCCTCGGGCTCCACGTAGGCCCGGCCGCCGGGCACCAGGGCCGAGTGGGCGCGCCGCGAGTGGATGAGGGGATAGAACATCTCCACGAACCAGCGCTCCTTGCCAAAGACCAGGTCGTCCTGCAGACCGACCCTGGCGGGGTAGCGACGGGTGATCTTGGCCGTGCCGAAGATCAGGTCCCAGACGAACAGCAGGTTGCCGAAGTTGCCCTTGTAGTGCCCGATGCCGTCGTCGTTGGTGAGCGCGTGGTGCGCCCAGTGCGTGGCCGGCGTCGAGATCGTGCGTTCCAGCACCCAGGCGAGGGGGTGCAGCCACTTGATGCGATAGAGCGGGGCATCCCACGGCACGGCACTGTGCGCACCCAGGATCACCGTCAGCTTGACCACGATGTAGACGAGATAGGCATCGCCGAAACCCAGGTAGATGAGCACGCCGGAAGCCCACAGGCCCGGCATCATCAGGTAGTAGAAGAAGTTGTTGCGGTAAGTGATGCGGATGCTCATGTAGTGCGCCGTGTGGTGCGCACGATGCAGCGGCCAGAGCAGGGGAGAGTGCGAGATGCGGTGCCACCAGTACTGCGTCATGTCGTCCGCGACCAGCAGGATCGCGCCCATGGCCCACCACGGCAGGTGCGCCCATGCACCGCGCTGATCGGGCATCGCCAGTTCGCTCAGCTTGCCCGTCACCCCGAAGATGAAGGGCTGCGACACCGCCAGCAGCGCGAGGAACATGAACAGTTCCAGCTTGGTGTCGTCCTTGGTGACGTTGAAGCGTTCATGCTTGCCGGAGCGGATCTCCAGCATGGCAAAGAACAGGATGATCGTGACGAGCACGACGTTTTGGATCAGGTTCACCAGGTTGTCTCCTTGGCGTTGTTTGGGCGGGCCGGGTCCTGTGTCTGAACGCCGGGGCTCTTGGAATGGGGCGATTGTTCAGGTGAACCCCGATTGAGTCCAATGCATAGTTGGTCAAGAATCGATGCAGCGAACGCAATCGCCAACGAAGGAACGGCTCATGGACCTCAAGCGCTGGGCACACATCGTCGCGGTCGCGGACCGGCGAAGCTTCATCCGCGCGGCCGAGCAGGTGCATCTCAGCCAGCCGGCCCTGACGCGCAGCATCCAGGCGGCCGAATCCGAGCTGGGGCTGCAGTTGTTCGATCGCGGAACGCAGGAGGTGGTCCCGACGCCGGCCGGTGAATTCGTCGTCGCACGCGCCCGGCAACTGGTGTTCAACAGCCGCTGCCTGGAGCGCGACGTCGAGCTCTACCGCAGCCGCGGCCTGGGCGACACGGCCTTCGGCGCCGGCCCCTTTCCGGCCGCGACCTTCCTGGCGCCGCTACTGACGGCGCTGCGGCAAGAGTTTCCGGGCATCAAGCTGCGCGTCGAGATCAGCAACTGGCAATTGCTGCTGAAGCGCCTCATCGAGGAAGACATCGAGTTCTTCATCGCCGATGTCAGGGACTTGCCCGCCGACCCCAATCTTCAGGTCCAGGCGTTGCGCAGCGAGCCGGGGGGGTTCTACGTTCGCACCGGCCACCCCTTGGCCGGGCGCGGACACGTGTCGCTGAAGCAGCTCTGGGCGCATGGCCTGCTGTCCGTGAGGCTGCCTGTGGACGTGCGCACCGCGTTGTCCCGCATGCTGGGCATCGGGTCGTCGGACGAACTCCCGCTGGCCCTGGAATGCGACGACGTCGGCGTGCTGAAGAACATCGCGCTCGCCTGCGACTCGGTACTGGCCGCCACGCATGCCGCCGTCGTGCGGGAGGTGGCGGAGGGCAGGCTCCATCCGGTGCAGGTCACGGGGCTGCCGCACCTCGCAACGAAAGTGGGCGTGGCCACGCTGCGAGGCCGCACACCGTCGCCGATGGCCGAACTCATCATCGGCAGGCTGCCGGCGGCGGGCTCGATAGCGGTAGCCTGAAGCTGCAGCCTGTTCCTTCGAAGCCACAACACGCGCTCCGATTCCAGCCCTGAGTCAGCCGGGTATCCCTATCATGGTGCACGGCCAACGTTGGTTGACCCGCCGGAGCCCGTAGCCCTCAAGGAGACGAATGTTGAGACGAACTGCGATCGCGATGCTTCTGCTGATCCTCGCCGGCTGCGCCGGGACTGCGTCCGGGCCGAGACCGGCGACAGCCTGCACGGCTGCACCGGGCAGCTACGCATGCCAGGTGCAGCAATACGCCGATGCGGGTGGAGGCTAGCTGGCGGCGACCGGAGTCCACGCGTCACCCTGGACGGCCAGCAGCCCCGAGCGGCCCGCGACCTCGCCCTGCACCAGGCGGTGGCGAGGAAGGTCCGACGGTTCCGTCGCTGCGGCCAGATCGCCGAGCGCGACGAGGCTGTGGCCCTGCGCCTTCCAGCCTTGCAGCAGTCGCTCGAAGGCCGGCATGAGCTTCATGCCTTCGAGTTCGGCATGCAGGGTGTAGACGTGGTCCCGGTCAGGATCGGCCGTGAGCGACAGCAGATGCGCATGGACGTTGTCCGCATCGATACCATCGATGCCGATCAACTCGTCGAGCGTCGGCAGCGTGGTCGGGAACTGCGGCGGCCCGATGGCGCGCCCGTCGTCGGACACCGGGATGAAAGGCTCCGATCCACGCGTGTCCGAAGCCACCTGGATGCCCAGCGCGGTCTCCGCCTGCGCGGCCGCGGCATTGAACTGCCATCCGGCCGCGCCATGCAGCCGCGGCGGTGAGCCGAAGACTTCCGTGTGCCGATCCACGGCGCGCTTCATCTGGCGCGCGGTCCACTCGGGGTCGCGGTTGAGGAGGTGGTCCTGCCAGTCGATGTGGTCCCAGCAATGCACGCCGACTTCGAAGCCGGCATCGCGGACGGCCCGCAGGGTGGCCGCTTCGCGCTTTCCGATGTCGGGGCCCGGCAGGAGAACGCCGTTGAGCAGCGTGCGCAGGCCATAGTGCTCGAGCACGGAGGTGCGTGCCACCTTGCTCAGGAAGCCGGGACGGAATACCCGCAGGATGGCCCTGCCGGTGTGGTCGGGCCCGAGGCTGAAAAGGAACGTCGCCCTTGCGCCGACCATTCTCAGGATCGACACCAACCGGGGCACGCCTTCGCGAGTACCGCGAAAAGTGTCGACGTCGACCTTGAGTGCAATGCACGCCATGGGCTCAGGCCGCGAGGTCTGCGGCGGCCTCGGCCTCGTCCCGGTAGTAGGCGAAGAGACTGGCCAGCGCCTGCTCCATGCCGACCTTCGGCTTCCAGTCCAGGTCCTGCATGGTCGAGTGGATGTCCGGCACCCGATGGGTCACGTCCTGGTAGCCGCGTCCGTAGTAGTCCGCCGAAGAGACGTCGACGAGGCGCACCGCTTCGGCTGCGTCGCGGTACTCTGGAAGCGTGCGCGCCAGCGCGACCATCATCTCGGCCAACGCCCGGATGG
This sequence comes from Variovorax sp. P5_A3, assembly GCF_056400665.1. Classification (NCBI taxonomy): domain Bacteria; kingdom Pseudomonadati; phylum Pseudomonadota; class Betaproteobacteria; order Burkholderiales; family Comamonadaceae; genus Variovorax; species Variovorax sp. P5_A3. Next base: position 203,455 of record NZ_JBFUKW010000007.1, read on the forward strand.
AATGGTTGTTGGCGGGATTGCCGATGTTGTAGATCTTCGAATCGGCCACGCCGTCCTTGTTCGCGATGATCTTGACCAGCGCGTCGATGCCGTCGTCCACGTAGGTGAAGGCGCGCTGCTGGCTGCCGCCATCGACGAGCCGGATCGGCTCGCCGCGCACGATGTGGCCGAGGAACTGGGTGATGACGCGGCTCGATCCTTCCTTGGGCGTGTGGAGGCTGTCGAGCCCCGGTCCGATCCAGTTGAAAGGGCGGAAGAGGGTATAGCGCAGGCCGTCCTGCTGGCCGTAGGCATGGATGACCCGGTCCATCAGCTGCTTCGCGGCGGCGTAGATCCACCGGGGCTTGTTGATCGGACCGTAGACGAGGTTCGACGATTCCGGATCGAAGGCGGCGTCCGTGCACATGCCGTAGACCTCGCTGGTCGACGGAAACACCACCCGCTTGTTGTACTTGAGGCATTGCCGGACGACCGGCAGGTTGGCCTCGAAATCGAGCTCGAACACGCGCAGCGGCTGCTGCACATAGGTCGCCGGCGTCGCGATCGCCACGAGCGGGAGGACGACATCGCACTTCTTCACGTGGTATTCGATCCACTCCTTGTTGATCGTCATGTCGCCTTCGAAGAAGTGGAAGCGCGGATCGTGGAGCCAGGGGGCGACGCGTTCCGACTGCATGTCCATTCCGTAGACGTGCCAGTCGGTGGTCTCGAGGATGTGGCGGGTGAGATGGTGGCCGATGAAGCCGTTCACGCCGAGGATGAGTACTTTGAGCATGGCGGGATGTCCGTGGTTGGAGTTGATTCAGTTGTCGGCGGGCACGCTGCGCGAGCCGAAGTGGTGTTTGAAGCCGGTCGGGTCGATCGGGCCGGCATCGCCCTGCGCGGCCAGGACTTCGAGTGTGGTGCCGTCGCTGGCCAGCAGCCACAGCGCGCCGGCGTCGCAAATCAGCCGGAGACCCGAGCCGGGTGCGGTCAATTGTCGCTCGACAAGCCGTGTGCGATCGATCCGGACCTGCTCTCCGCGAATGCGGAGAAAGGCGCCGGGGTAGGGCGGCGCGAGCGCGCGCACGAGGTTGTGTATCTGCCGAGCGGTTGCGGTGCCGGGGATCAGGCCGTCTTCCGGCTTGCGTCCACCGAAGTAGCGGCCTTGGGAAAGATCTTGCGGCCTTTCGGCGGCCGTGCCGGCCAGCAGTTGCGGGAGGCTGCGCGCGAGCACGATCTCCGCCGCGACCACGACCTTGCCGAAGACTTCGTGCGCGGTGTCATCGATCAGGATCGGCACAGCGCACTGGTCGACGATGGCGCCGTTGTCGGGCTTCTCGTTCATGCGGTGCAAGGTCGCGCCGGTCTGCGTTGCACCGTCGATGACGGCCCAGTTCACCGGCGCGCGGCCCCGGTACTGTGGCAACAGCGAACCGTGCATGTTGAAGGCGCCAAAGCGCGGCACCTGCAGCCACGACGCCTTCAGCATGTGCCGGTAGTAGAACGAGAACAGGAAATCCGGCTTCGCTGCCGTGGCCTCAGCAAGCAGTTCAGGCAGGTGCGGGTCGGCTGGCGTTACGCAGTGAAGTCCGTGCAGCGCCGCGACCCCGGCCACGCTTCCGAACCAGATGTTCTCGCTGGCGGCATCGGCATGGGTGACGACCAGCGGCACCTCGACACCGGCGTCGAGCAGCACCCGAAGGCATCGCACGCCGACGTCGTGGTAGGCGAAGACGATCGCTCGGGCGGGCAAATCGGGCTTCATGGCCGCTTGCGCTCGAGGACGGCGTTGATGACGTAGCGTGGCCGCGCGCGCACTTCCTGGTAGATGCGCCCGATGTATTCGCCCAGGAGTCCGATACCGAACAGTGCCAGCCCGACCAGCAGGAAGAGCAGGGCGAAGAGGGTGAAGACGCCGCCCACTTCGGGGCCCATGAACAGCCGCCGCGTCGCAAGCACGACGAACAGCAGGGCGGAGAGCATCGACACCACGATCCCGAGCAGCGAGAAGGCCTGCAGCGGCACCAGCGAGAAGCCGGTCACCAGGTCGAAGTTGAGGCGCACCAGGCTGTAGAAGGAATACTTGGATTCGCCGGCGTGGCGCTCCTCGTGCCCGACCTCCACCTCGGTCGGGTTGCGGGAGAACTGCAGCGCCAGCGCCGGGATGAAGGTGTTCATCTCGTTGCACTGGTTGATGAGCTGGACGACGTCCCGGCTGTACGCGCGCAGCATCGATCCGTGGTCGGTCATCACGATGCCCGTGAGTCGATGGCGCAAGCGATTCATGGCCCTCGATGCCCAGCGGCGCCAGGCCGAGTCCTGACGGTCGCGGCGGATCGAGCCGACGCAGTCATGCCCCTGGTCCATCGCGTCCAGCAGCAGGCGGATGTCCTCGGGCGGGTTCTGCAGGTCCGCATCCAGGGTGACGATGCGATCTCCCAGGCAGTGTTCGAAGCCCGCGAGGATTGCCCGGTGCTGGCCGAAGTTGCCGTTGAAGAGGATCACGCGCGTCACGTCCGGTCGAAGCTGGAACTGCGCCGCGAGCAGGGCCGCGGAGCGGTCGCGGCTGCCATCGTTGACGAAGATCACCTCGTAGGAAAGCCCAAGCGCATCGAGCGCCGGATAGAGGCGTGCGAACAGGGCGGCAAGCCCCTGCTCCTCGTTGTAGACCGGGATGACGACGCTCAACGCGGGCGCGTCGGCCGGGAGTTCGGTTTCGGGTTCGTGATGGGGAACCGCCTTCAGGACCGTCATGGCCGAGCCCTCCGCAAAGTTGCAACCGCCGCGGCCACGGCGTCGCAGACGCGGTCGACGTCGGCTTCCGTCATGGCGGGAAAGAGCGGCAGCGTGATCGTGCGTGCGCCGATGTCCTCGGCGACCGGGAAGTCGCCACGGGCATAGCCCATGGCCCGGAACATCGAGAACAGATGCATCGCGGGGTAGTGCACGCCGACACCGATGCCCAGGTCTTTCATGGCAACCATGAAGTCCGCACGCGCCGGGGCGAGATCGCGGGGCAGCAGGGGCTGGAACATGTGCCAATTGCCGTGTTGCTCGGCATCCTCGGGGGGCAGGTCGAATCCAAGTGTCCGGTCCCAGCGCTCGAAATAGCGCTGGGCGAGGCGACGGCGGCTCGTGTTGAACGCATCGATATTGCGCAACTGGCCCAGGCCGATGGCCGCGGCAATATCAGTCATGTTGGCCTTGGCGCCCCAAGCCTCCACGTCCATCTCGCCGCCAGCCAGGCGCTTGACGCCCTGCAGGCGCAGCAACTCGAAGCGTCGCGCCTCGTCCTCGTCGTTCAGCACAAGGCAACCGCCTTCGCCCGAGGTGAAGTTCTTGTTGGCGTGGAAGCTGAAGGACACCAGATCGCCGAAGCTGCCGATGGCGCGCCCGTTCCACTGCGCGCCGAATGATTGCGCGGCGTCTTCGACGACCCGCAGGCCGTGCGCGCTGGCGATGGCGTTGAGCCGCGTGCGGTCCACGGGCAGGCCGGCCAGGTCGACCGGAATCAGCGCCCGTGTGCGTGGCGTGATGGCCGTCTCGATGCGATCGAGGTCGATGTTGCGCGTCTTCGGATCGGCATCGACGAAGACCGGCGTGGCGCCAACGGCCAACACCACGTTGGCAGTTGCAACCCAACTCAGCGGCGTGGTGATGACCTGGTCGCCGGGACCCACGCCGCACACACGCAATGCCAGTTCGAGAGAGGCCGTGCCCGAATTGACCAGCCGCACGGGCCGCCCGCCGCAGCGTTCGGACAGGGCCGCCTCGAGCGCCTGGCATTTCGGGCCCGTGGTCAGCCATCCGGATCGGAGCACCTCGGCGACTTCCGAGATAGTGCGTTCGTCGACCGAAGGACGGGTGAACGGCAGGAAAGGAGCAGTGCTTGGATCGGTACTTTTCATTTTCTGGATACCACGACTCGGCGGGAGTCCTGATAAATGATGCGCATCGGAACGCCGCGATCGCGCAACTCGCCGAAGCTCGGGAAGTCCATGTAGGCGGCCGCCTGCGGAAGCGACTGCCAGCGAGCGACGAACTCGTCGAGCGACGCGATCGACAGCGCGGGCTCCATCGCTTGTCCCATGGTGAATTCGTCCTCGTAGTCCACCAACGTGACGTCGCGGCGCAAATAGAACGGCAGCGTCTGATCGTAAGCGCGGACAGCGAAGATCGGCGCTCCGGACTGCAGCATTGGCTGCAGCGCCGATACAAAGGGAGCGGAGCTCTTGAGTTGCCCGAAGGGGTTGTGGGCTGCCATCACGACAGCCACGCCCATGACGTGACCAAGTGCCAACGTCGCGATGGCCAGAGTGGCACCACGCCGTGGCAGCAACCACCAGGCGAAAGCCGCGAACGACAGGAAGGTGACGGCACCCCAGAGGGCCCCGAAACCGAGCTGAGCGAACACTTCGGACGGCGTGGAGTGCGACGTGATCCTCGAACTCTGCGTCGCTGCGATCAGCACGATCGCCCAGACCACCACGGGCACCAGCAAGTGGCGGCGCAGCGCACGCGAACTGGCCTGCTGGAGTCGCAGGCCGACGAGTAGCGCGAGCGCAGGAAACATCGGCAGGATGTACGAGGGCAGCTTCGATCCGCTGGTGCTGAAGAACAGCAGCACGAAGGCTGAATAGACGATCAGGAGGTCTTGCGGTGCGATGCTTGCGGATGGCCCTGAAGCCGGGCGCCGCGGCCATAGCCATGGCAGGGCGCTGGTCCAGGGCAACATCCCGCCAAGAAGCAGCGGAACATAGTACCACCACGCGCCTTCGCGGTTGTGGACCTTGGTCAGGTAGCGCGCGAAGTGTTCATGAATGAAGAAGAACTGGGCGAAGCCCGGGTTGCGCATCGAAACCAACACGAACCACGGTGCAGCCAATACCAGGAAGATCAACGGGCCCGACACCCAATGCATCCTGCGGAAGAGAGTGAAATCCCGGCGCCAGATGCAGGTCAGCACCAATGTAGCGCCAGGGATCAGAATGCCCACAAGTCCCTTGCTGAGCACTGCACCGGCCATTGCGGCCCAGGCGACCCAGATCCAGTTCCTGCGGTCGAGCGCCTTGGGAGAAGCATGCTCGGCCATCAGCGTTGCGCACAGAGCGATCGTAAGGAACAGCGTCAGGCTGGCATCGAGCGTCAGGAAATGCGAATTGCCGAAGACCCAGGTCATGGACGCGGCAATGGCCAGGCTGCGGATGCCGGTCTCTCTGCCCCACAGTCGCCACGCCGTTGCTCCGACCACCAGCACAGTGAGAAAACCGGCCAGCGCCGGCCACAGCCGCGCGGCGAAGTCATTCAAGCCGAAAAGGTGGAGGAAGAGGGCGCTGATCCAGTACTGCAGAGGCGGCTTCTCGAAGTAGAGCAGCCCGTTCAGCCGCGGCGTGACCCAGTCGCCGCTGCGCAGCATTTCCCACGCGAGGCTCGCGTAGCGGCCCTCGTCGGGACTGATCAGCGAACGGGTCGCCAGCGAGCCGAACCAGACCGCGGCCAGCACGGCCAGCAGGAAAGCCAGCAAGCCGGAAGGCAACGGACGTTGGCCGTCGATGATATTTCTACCTTGATCCATCTGATGATTCATGAAGACACTGCAAGGTGTCGTTGGCGCACCGCTCCTTCGATCGACTGGCGCCGCAGCAGCGACGGTTCGGCGAAGCTCAGCGGCGCTGTGTCGCGTCCGACGGGACCGGCCGGATTGCACGGAGCATCGAAACGGAAGACCACCGGGAACAGTGCCCGGTGAGGCGTTGATATGCGCGCCGCGTCAGCATTTGGAGATGCTTTGGCGCCCACCTTTCCGAAACCTGAACGAACAGAGCGCTTGCCGATCATAACGGTCGTCTCCGTTCGCGACAGCCCGACAGCGGGTCGAGCGCCGCGCTGTACGAGGCGGTCTGGACGTCCATGAGTCCGATGGCCGCGTGATAGACATTGTCATGAGTGAGGGGCGCGTCGAGACCGTTCTCCATGCACGGCAATGACAGCTCCGACCGACGAAGCATGCCTTCGCTGAACCAGGTCACCATGGGCACGTGCTTCTGGACATCCGGAGCCAAGCTGTACGGCAATCCGTGAAGGAAGAGTCCGTACTCTCCGAGCGACTCGCCATGGTCGCCGACGTAGAGAAGCGCAGTGTCGAAGCGACTCGACTGCGATTGGAGCCAGTCGATCAACTGGCCCAGAAAGCGATCCGTGTAGGCGATGGAGTTGTCATAGCTGTTGAGCAATTCCGAGTGACTGCATTGGCCCAGCACATTGGTCTTGCACTCCGGCGCAAAGCGCTTCGCGTCGGGTGAGGATCGCTTGTAGTAGTCGGGCCCATGGCTTCCGATCTGATGCATGACCAGGACGACGCCCTTTGCGCGTCGCTCTGCGTCGAGGCCGGCGATGCGCGCGTCCAGGCCGTCGAGCATGACGCCGTCCAGGCATTCATTGCCATCGCAGAGCGCCTTGCGCTTTGCGGGGTCGAGCTGAGCGAAGGCGGCGGCGTGCGGAATCCGGTCGCACACTCCGTTGCACGTGCCGGTCTGGTTGTCGAGCCAGAACACGGCCAGGCCGGCAGCCTGCATGACATCCACCAGGTTGTCGTGGTCATCCTTGCTCGCTTCGAATGCTTGCTTGCCGAGCCCCGAGAACATGCAGGGAACGGAGCCGAGCGTAGTGGTTCCGCACGAACGTACGTCCCGGTAGCTCAGCGCATTTCGCAAGGCCAGTTCGGGCGTGGTGTTACGTGCGTATCCGTTGAGCCCGAAGTGATCCGCACGGGCCCCCTTGCCCAGGACGAGCACAAGCAGCGGAGGCCTGGTCTGCGCCGCAAAACTGGGACCCAGCGCGACGCCGCTGCCCGTTGGTACGAACTGGCGACGATGTCCGAAGATCGGCCTGGCAATCGACGTGGCCGCCGAATAAAACGTCGCCACCGGGTTCATCATGTAGCGCAGATGGGCGTTGTTGCGCATCAGCGGCGCCAGCTGGCGGTTCATCGCCATCGCGCCGCCGGCGGCCACGGCTGTTGCGCCGAGCAGCAACGCCACGTTGCGCCACGCTTGCGAAACGAAACGGGCCTGCTGGACCCGGACGTTCGACAGGAACCAGGCGGGGAGGGCGGACACCAGCAACACGCTGACGACCAACCGCCAGCTGACCAGGTCCCATACCTCGTGCGCATCGGCCTGCAAGGCATTCGCGACAATCGTCGGATCGATCACGACGCGATAGCTCTGCATGTAGTACTGGGCCACTGCCGCCAGCACCACGACGCCAAGCCAGACCGGCTTCATCCAACGTGACCATGCCGTCAGGGACAGCAAGGCCACGGCCCCGCAGGTCGAAAGCAAGCCGACGGATGCGACGGTAGGGAGGTAAAGGCTTGGCGCCCCGCCGATACGCGCCAATTCGCTCCACAAGGGCCAGTTGGCAGCGACCGCGAGATAGATGCCCAGCCAGACGACGATGCGCTGCGGAGATCGCGGGAGCGAGGCCCAGCGGTTGGCATCCTGAGAAAACGGGACGGGATTTTCGGAGGGCGGATCCGGGTCTGCGGTGCCGTGCCGCGCGAAGAGGGCGGGAGGACCGGAATCGAATGGCATCGGGCGACGATAGGCGCCATCACTGAAGGGCTGATTAACAGCCGCATCAGTATCTGTTCAGCTTGCCTTCATCATCTCGCGTGCCGCAACGGATCAGAAGCGCCTGTTGTAGGTGAAGATAAGACCGGCCGTCCCGAGCGCGCCCACCTGCACCGCATCGACAGATGTGAACCGATAGCCGATGGCGGGAATGATGCCCAGGCCGAAGCCGTTGTGATTGAAAGGCACCTTGTCCTCGTACTGGTCCTTGTAACCGTAGATGATGCCGCCTGTCAGCTTGAAATACAGCGCCGGATTGCCGAACAGGTTGTCCCATCGATAGCCGTAGTAAGCATAGGCAGAAGGCTGGCCGAAGGAATTCCTGAAGGCCGAGAGTCCCCAGATCCAGCCATCGGCCTCCGCGCGCTCGATCCCCAGCAAGACGACATAGGTGTGTTCGTCGGAATTGCTCCAGTGCAATGCATAGGGACCAATGACCACCTCCCACGCTGGCTGCTTGTAAAGATCCAGGTCGATCTTCGATTGCGCCAGCGCCGGCTTGGATGCGATCGCCAGCAGCGCGCACGCCATCGCAACGGCCCGCGAATGACGCCAGCGATCGGGCATGGAAATGGCACCGCGAGGCGCGCGGAGGATGCTGTTGGACTGCACTTTTAGGGTCCCTTTCGCTAAGGTCGTTTGCGCTTGATTGTCCCGTGTACGCACGTCGCAATCCGAACGGCATGACAGATCGCAGGCCGAATACGATAACGGACAGGGTGCCTGGAGCCGCGCACTGATGGAGGATTGGCGATTCTTCTGATCCTTCGTGAACAAGGCATGAAGCTTACATTTTACATAATATACATTGTATTATTTTCAGAGATGCCCTATTTAGCGCGTTTGCACCCGCACACCTCTCGCAACTAGGATGGATTTTTTGAGGAGCTATCGTGATGCTCGCCCAGTCCCCGTTGTTTGGCCGACGTGCCCATGCGATCGAACCGAAACCCGCTTCACCTGTTGTGGCAGATGCGGTTGCTTTCAATCCGAGTCCAGATCAAGTCGCCAGGGCAACATTGAGCGCCGCCATGGATGGAGGCAGCCGTCTCGTTGTCGGCGCCAATATCAAGCTCAAGGGAGACCAGATCACCGACTGCGACACGTTGGTGATTGAAGGCGTGGTCGAAGCAAAGTTGAAGGCGCGCGTCATGCAGATCGCCGAGCACGGTGCTTTCAAGGGAACGGCGGACATCGAACTCGTGGAGATTCGAGGACGTTTCGACGGCGCACTCACCGTGCATCAAACGCTCGCGATTCAATCGACGGGTAGCGTGGCTGGAAAGATCCAGTACAGGCGACTCGTGATCGAGGAAGGCGGCCAACTGTCGGGCGAAATCAGTTGCCGCGACGCCCCGGTGCTGCCCACCACGACAGTCTGACTTCTCGCCCTACGCGCAAGTTGGACCCGGCGCGCGCCACCGCAAGAAAGCGAGCGGGAGATATTGCCTTCCGATTCACTGGGTCACCCTCCCGCCAGCTCCGGAAAATCCTCCACGGACCGGGTGTAGTGCGAAGCGGCCGTCTTGGCGCGCAAACGCCGACGCCGTTCGCGGCGAAGGACCCTAGAGACCGAACCGCCGGTGATCGCGGTGCAGAAGAGGTCGATGAATACAAGCAGCGTAGGCGACTGAGCGCCCACCAGCCCAAACAGCTGTGAGAACATGGTGCAAAACAGACAAGAACGTGGACTGACGCCGCGCCAAGGCGAGGTCGATCCAGCAGTAGGCGTAAAGGAAAGTCCCACAGGTTGCGGGCCGAACACGTAGCTGCGCATAAGCGAGATGCGACAGCCGGACCGAAGGGAGCGCCTCAGTCCTTGCGTGCGATTCCGTTATTGGACCAGCGGCCTGAGCGCTCGAAAATGAGATCGGTCCTTATTTCGCCGAGCGTTTTCGCTTTGTCAGATCAAAAAGAGCGCCAGGTCTTGCGAACGCCCTGTACTCACCACTTGCCGTCGCTGGGTTTCTTGCCTCGGACCGCTGCGCTCAGCAACTGCACGGAATCACTCCGATTGGCGCGTTGGGCGAAGTCGCTGGCCGTCATGCCCTGCTCGTTCTTCATGAGCGGATCCGCGCCTTCATCCAGGAGCAGTTTCACCGCTGGGGTGGACCCGTACATGGCAGCCATCATCAACGGCGTGGTGCCGTTGGGCGACTGCGCATCGATGAAGGCATCCTTGTCCAGCAACAACTTCATGATGTCCGTGTGACCATTGGTCGCCGCGTAGTGCAGCGGCGTCCAGCCCGGCTTGTTGATATCCGCATCACGCTCGATCAGCCGGATCACGATTTCTTGCTGACCTTTGAGGGCTGCAAGCATCAGCGGACTTTCGTCCTTCGAATTGCGCGCCTCGACGTCGGTCTTCGGCGAATCCAGAAGCACCTTGATCACGTTGGTCGACGACTCGCGCAGCGCAAGCAACAGGCCGGTCTGTCCTTTTTCATCCCGCGTGTTGGGGTCGAATCCGCGGTCGAGCAGGCTCTTGATCCCGCTGGCATTGTCGACACGGACTCCTCTGAAAAAATCTTCGAAGGCGCCGGCGTGCGCAGCAAAAGAACATGCAAAAACAGCCAGATACAGCAGTTTCTTGAAGTGAATTGTCATGATTTTACGCCATCGAAGAGTGTCTCGAAGTTATCGCTGGTTGCCTTGGCGATCGCCTCGATCGGCAGGTTGCGGAGTTGTGCAATCTGCTGCGCGACGAAGGGCACATACGACGGGTTGTTGGTCTTGCCGCGGTACGGCACCGGAGCGAGGTAGGGGCTGTCGGTTTCGATCAGCATGCGATCGAGCGGCACGAAGGCGGCCACATCCCGCAGGTCCTGCGCCTTCTTGAAGGTCAGGATGCCCGAAAAGGAAATGTAGAAACCGAGATCAAGTGCGGCACGCGCGACCTCCGCAGTCTCGGTGAAGCAATGGAACACGCCGCCGGCCGCCCTGCCAGTGCCGTCTTCGCCCTCGTCCTTCAGGATGGCCAGCGTGTCCGCCGAAGCTTCGCGGGTATGAATGATGAGCGGCTTGCGAGTCTGCTGCGCCGCCCTGATGTGGACGCGAAACCGATCGCGCTGCCATTCCAGATCGGAAATGCTCCGACCCCCCTTGCGCTCTTCCATCTGGTAGTAGTCCAGGCCGGTTTCGCCGATGGCGACCACCTTGGGCAGCGCCGATCGGCGGACGAGATCCTCGACAGTGGGCTCGGCGATGTCTTCGTTGTCCGGATGAACACCAACGGAGGCCCAAAAGTTGTCATAACCGGACGCCAGCGCCTGGACCGCGGCAAATTCTTCCAGCGTCGTGCAGATACAAAGTGCCCGATCTACCTGTGCCGCCGCCATCGCGGCGCGGATCTGCGGCATCTGGTCCGCGAACTCGGGAAAGGTCAGGTGGCAGTGGGAGTCTGTGAACATCGCGGAATTTCGAGGATGGCGGTGCATCCGCACCGCGTGCGGTCCGCGTCGCAGATGGACGGGATTCAGATGGTCTGGGTCGGGCGGTCGGAAGCCATCGTACCGCCCAACGCCTCCTCGATGCGGGCCTTGAGTTGGCGCGATTTGTCGTCGGACGGGAAGCGGATGCCGACACCCGGCGCCCGGTTGCCCGCCGCACGCGCTGGCGTGATCCAGGCGACTTTGCCGGCGACGGGATAGCGCTGCGGATCTTCGGGCAGCGTGAGCAGCACGTAGACGTCGTCGCCGAGCCGGTACTCGCGCGAGGTGGGAATGAAGATCCCGCCCTCGGCGAACAACGGAATGTAGGCCGCATAGAGCGCGCCTTTTTCCTTGATGGCCAGCTGAATGACACTGGGTCTGGCGGGCGCGGAGGGGGTTGGGGCTGATGGTGTGTTCATGGGCGACGGCGTCCCGAGTTTAGGGTGGTTCGCGCTTCGCTCACAAGCGCCTCGAGCATCAGGCCCGCATTGAACGGATGTTCTGCGGTTTTTGCCGCAGTCGCCAGCGACCTCGACCAGCGAGCCAGCGCAGCCCGCGAAGGTGCGGGCGGTAGATCGGCCGGCTCGAAGAATCGTGGCTGGGCACCGCTGTCCGTCGCCATGAGATCGTGGCAGAGCTTCTGCAGTGCGCCGATCGCCTGCGCCGGTGCATGGTCCGCCAGCGCGCTCACGTCACCTCGCGAGAGTGCCTTGGGCAGCAGGCTCCACGCCTTGGGCGATTGACCTTGGCCGGCCAACCGCAGCGCGTCGCTGGGCCGACCACCCGCGGCGCGCAGCAGCCCCGCGGCATCCGCAGCGGCAACGCCCTGCCCGACCAGCCAATCACGCGCTTCGTCGCTTTGCGGCCACGGCAGCGTAAAACCAAGGCAGCGACTGCGAATCGTCGGCAGCAACTGCCATGCGGCCTCACTCGCCAGCACGAATCGGACGTCGCCGACGGGTTCTTCCAGCGTCTTCAGCAGCGCGTTGGCGGTGATGGTGTTCATGCGTTCCGCCGGATACACCAGCACCGCCTTGCCTCTGCCTCGCGCGCTCGTCCGCTGCGCAAAGCCCACGGCATCGCGCATCGCTTCGACGCGGATCTCGCGGCTCGGCTTGCGCTTCTTGTCGTCGATGTCCGCCTGCGATTTCTCGTCGAGCGGCCAGCCCAGTTCCTGCATCGCCACTTCGGGCATGAGCACGCACAGGTCGGCATGCGTGCGCACCTGGATCGCGTGACAGCTGGGACAGTGACCGCACGCGCCCTCTTTCCCGGCCTCGTCCGGCTGCTCGCACAGCCAGGCGGCCGCGAGCGCCAGGCCCAGTTCGTACTGGCCGAGACCTGATGGGCCTTGCAGAAGCCATGCGTGGCCGCGTTGATGGAGCAATTCCGCGAGCGGCCTGCGCAACCAGGGCGAGAGCGATGTCGCGTTCATTGCATGACCTCCGTGCTTCGCACTGCGGTGCGAGCTTGCTTGGAGCGGTCCGGCGCAGCGCTCATGGCGCGCCTCCGCTGTCGGAAGCGACGAGTCCGCGCTCGGCCAACGCAGCTTCGATCTGCTGCCAGACCTGCTCGCGCGACTGGCTGGCGTCGATGCGAGCGAAGCGCGGCGCATCGGCAGCGCGCTGGGCATAGCCGCCCGCGACGCGCCTGAAGAATTCGACTGGCTGCGACTCGAATTTGTCCGGAATGCGCGCACCGGCCAGTCGCTCGGCAGCCGTCTCGGCAGGCAAGTCGAACCAGATGGTGATGTCCGGTTGCAGGAGCTCCTCGGCGCCGGAACCCGGCTGCGCCTGCACCCATTGCTCCAGAGTCGAAAGCACCGCCGGATCGAATCCCCGCCCTGCCCCCTGATAGGCAAAGGTCGCATCGGTGAAGCGATCACACAGCACGACATCACCACGCGCCAGCGCAGGCTCGATCACGCGCGCGACGTGATCTCGCCGCGCCGCGAAGACCAGCAAGGACTCGGTCAACGGGTCCATCGGCTGTTCGAGGATCAGCGTGCGCAAGGTCTCCGCCAGCGGCGTGCCGCCCGGTTCGCGCGTGCGCGTCACCCGGCGGCCCTGCGCCTTGAACAGCGCCTCGAGCGCATCGATGTGGCTCGATTTGCCGGCACCGTCGATGCCTTCGAGTGTCAGGAAGAGTGCCTTCATTGCCCGCTCCGCTCTTTCGGGTCGGCGTTCCGCTGGTAGCGGTTGACCGCACGGTTGTGCTCATCGAGCGAACTGCTGAACTGGCTGGTGCCGTCGCCCCGGGAGACGAAGTACAGCGACTTGCTCTGCGCCGGCTGAACGGCCGCCAGCAGCGCGGCCTTGCCCGGCATCGCGATGGGCGTGGGCGGGAGGCCATTGCGCAGGTAGGTATTCCAGGGCGAATCGGTCTGGAGGTCCTTCTTGCGCAGATTGCCGTCGAAACGCGTTCCCATCCCGTAGATGACGGTCGGGTCCGTCTGCAGCGGCATCCCGATGCGCAAGCGATTGATGAAGACGGCGGCGATCTCCGAGCGGTCCTGCGCCTTGCCCGTCTCTTTCTCGACGATGCTGGCCAGGATCAGCGCCTCGTCGGGTGTCTTGAGCGGCAGGTCGGAGGCGCGGGCGGCCCACGCGGCTTCGAGTTTCTTGTCCATCGCGCGCATCGCGCGCTGCAGCAGGGCGAAGTCGGTCGATCCCTTGGAATAGGTATAGGTGTCGGGGAAGAAGCGCCCCTCGGGGTGCATGCCCGGCCGCCCGAGCCGCGCCATCACTTCCTCGTCCGTCTGACCGACCGTGTCGGGCTTCAACTGTTCGGCCTTGGCCAGCGCCGCGCGGACCTGGCGGAAATTCCATCCTTCGACCAGTACGAGGCTCCGGGTCGCTTCCTCGCCACGCACCAGCACGCTCAGCAACAGGCGCGGGGTGATGCCGCGCTCCAGTTCATAGCTGCCGGCGCGCATCTGCCGGTCCTGTCCCGAGAAGCGGAACCACAGATAAAGGAGCTGCGGCGGCACATCCACGCCGGTATCGGCGACCGCCTGGGCGATGCCGCGCGGCGTGGTGCCGGGCTCGATCGACAGGTCGACGTTGGGCGCCGGCAGCTTCAGCGGTTGGTTGACCCACCACAGGCCGGCGGCACCGACGCCCAGAACGACCAGGGCGGCCAGCAGAAAGAGCGTGAGAAAGAAGCGGCGCACGGGTTCCGACGAAGCAAGCGAACTGAAAGAAGTGGAATGAAGCCCTGCAGACCGAGCGGAACGGGGCTGGCCATGATAATTCAGCGATGACCTCAGTCGTTCTGAATGGCGTGACCGCCCTCTCCCACCTCGGTGTCATTCGCGCCGAGGGCCCCGACGCAGCCGCCTTCCTGCATGGCCAGTTGACACAGGATTTCGCGTTGCTGGACGCGTCCGAAGCACGGCTGGCCGCCCTTTGCACGGCCAAGGGACGCGCGATCGCATCCTTCATAGGCATCCGGCCGGAGCCCGAACGCATCCTGCTGGTGTGCAGCCGCGACATTCTCGCGGCGACGCTCAAGCGTCTCTCGATGTACGTCCTGCGCGCCAAGGCGAAACTGAGCGATGCCAGCGACGATTTCCTGCTCTACGGATTGGCCGGTATGGCACTGACCGCCAACGGCATCGACGCCAGTTCGCCGCCCGGCCGCCACACGGTGGTCGGTGACGCCAGCGCCGTCACGCTCTACCCCTCCGACGGAATTCCACGCGCGCTGTGGATCGCGCCTGCAGGCAGCGCCCCGCCCCAGGGCTCCACGCTCGACCCCGCGCTTTGGCCATGGAGCGAAGTCCGCAGCGGCATCGTCACGCTGACGACGCCCGTGGTCGAGGCCTTCGTGCCGCAGATGATCAACTACGAATCGGTCGGCGGCGTGAACTTCAAGAAGGGTTGCTATCCGGGACAGGAAGTGGTCGCGCGCAGCCAGTTCCGCGGCACGCTCAAGCGCCGGACCTACCTCGTGCAGGCCAGCGACGAAGTCGCGGCAGGCCAGGAGGTCTTTGCCGCGAACGACCGGGAACAGCCCGTGGGCACGGTCGCGCAGGCCGCCCCGTCGCCGAATGGCGGCTGGGCCGCGCTGATCTCGATCCAGATCGCCGCGATCGAAGCCGGCGGCCTGCATGCAGGTTCGGCCTCTGGCCCGTCGCTCACGGTGGAACCGCTGCCCTACGCGCTGCTGGAAGACATCTAGATGCCCCGCTACGTCGCATTCCTTCGCGGCGTGAGCCCGATGAACGCGAAGATGCCGGAGCTGAAGCGCTGCTTCGAAAACGCCGGCTTCACCGACGTGAAGACACTTCTTTCGAGCGGCAACGTCGTGTTCAATGCGCGTGCCAACTCGGCTGCCGCGCTGGAACGCAAGGTCGAAGCCGCGATGAAGCAACACCTCGACCGTTCGTTTCAGACCATCGTGCGCCCCGTCGATGCATTGAATGATCTGCTCGATGCCGATCCCTATGCAGCCTTCGAATTGCCGACCGGTTCCAAGCGGGTCGTCACCTTCCTGCGCAGCGCGCATACCGCCAAGCTCGCGCTCCCCCTGGAAAAGGACGATGCGCAAATCCTCTGCATGCAGGGCCAGGAGATCTTCAGCGCCTACGTTCCGGGTCCGAAGGGCCCCGTCTTCATGACGCTGATCGAGAAGACCTTCGGGACCGACCTGACCACCCGGACCTGGGACACAGTCAGGAAGTGCGCCGCAGCCTGAGCCGCGCTGCGCGCGCCCCGCGGCGTGCAACGGATGTCAGGCCAGCTTCACCAACGCCGCGGCCAACTCATCAGGCATGTCGACCATCACGTCGTGGCTTGTCGCCATCTTCAGCACCCGCCAGCCGGCCGCGCCTTCGACCTTGGCGGCGAAATAGCGGAAGGGACTCGGATCCCAGTTGTCGGCCAGGATGTACAGCCGCTCCTTGATCTTGTCGCCCGCCCCGGTCAGCAGCAGAGGCATCTCGAAGGTCGCCAGCGCCTGCGGTCTGCAGAGGCGATCGACGCGCTCCCGGTTGGCCGCTCCGATGTTGAACATCTCCGCGGGAATCGGCTGCATCAACCCGCTGTGGTCCTGCAGCGCCGTGCCGCGGAATGCGCCCAGGAACTGCGCCGCCACTTCGGGCACCAGCGCCTTCGACAACAGGCCATTCAGCGAATCGCCATGCTCCGGCACGAAGGCATCGAGGTAGACCAGCGAGCGAATCCTGTCGCTCATGCGATCTGCGACGCCGGTGATGACCATGCCGCCGTACGAATGGCCGACCAGGATCACATCGTCGAGCTCTTCCCATTCGATGCAGCCGCAGACATCGCGGATGTGCGTTTCGAGCGTGACGTTCTCTCGCGACTGATGAAAACGCTCGCCGACGCCGGTGTGCGTGGGCGTGAACACCGTGTGCCCCGCGGCGCGCAGGGCGTTCGCCGTTTCCCGGTAGCACCATCCGCCGTGCCAGGCGCCATGAACCAGAACAAAGTTGGCCATCGCTGTGTCTCCAGATATTGGGACGGCCATCTTGAGCGGCGCCTGTGCCGCATGCCATCGGGTATTCCCGGCGGGGCGGGAATCCAACCCGTCAGAGCTTCCGGCGCATCTCGATGTGGGCGATGCCGGCTTCCTCGAACGGCTCGCCGTGCGGCAGGTAGCCGAGGCGCGAATAGAAGGCCTCGGCGCTGCGCTGCGCATGCAGGGTGACTTCGCGATCGCCGCGCGCCGCAGCCACCGCTTCGAGCGCACGCAGCACTGCCGCGCCGTGGCCGCCGCTGCGCAAGACGCGGTGCACCGCCATGCGTCCGATCCGCCCGACGCCGGGCGATTCGGAAACCAGCCGCCCTGTCGCGATGGCCTGGCCCAGCCGGTTGCGCGCGACGGCATGCACCGCGGTCGCATCGTGCTCGTCCCATTCCAGTTCCTTGGGAATGCGCTGCTCCTCGATGAAGACCTCGCGCCGCACCCTGCCGGCGCCATCGCCGAGTTGGTCCCAACTGCCCGTGACGACATCGCGCATCGATTCGCCGGCCTCGTAGCCCGCGAGGATCTCGCGCAACAGCGGCGGGGCCGGCTTGGAGGTCTGCGTGGCGGGGTCGGCATACACGTACACCAGTTCGCAGGTCACGAGCAGTTCATCGCCACGGAACAGGCCGCCATGAAAGAGGATCGACGAGTTGCCCACGCGCACGCACTTCATGCCGACATCCAGTACGTCGTCCACCCGCGCCGAGGCGTTGAACTCGATCGTGGCCTTGCGCACGTACAGATCGCCGCCCAATGCCAGCATCGCCTCCTCGTACGGCAGGGCCATCGCTCGCCAGTAGTCGGCGATCGCGGTATCGAAGTACATCAGGTAGTGCGCGTTGAAGACGATCTTCTGCATGTCCACTTCTGCCCAGCGCACGCGCAGGCGGTGGAAGAAGCGAAAGTCGGATTTGCGGAGTGTCTCGGTCATGGTTGCAAGGCTTCTTTCAGTGCACGGGCCGCGTCGGCATGGGCCTGCAATGCTTCGGGTATGGCGCGACCCATCTTGACGAATTCGTGGATCACGCCGCGATAAATCTCGAGGTCGACCGGCACGCCGGCGGCGCGCAGCTTGTCGGCATAGGCAATGCCCTCGTCCACCACGGGATCGTATTCGGCGAGGCCGATCCATGCGGGCGCGACGCCCTCGACGTCCTCGGCATTGAGCGGCGCAAAACGCCAGTCGTCTCGATCGGCCGCCGAGTTCACGTACAGGCCAAAGAACCAGCTGATGAGCGCCTCGCCCAGCAGAGGCCCTTCGGCGTATTTTTGGTGTGAGGGCGTGTCCTGGTGCGCGGCGGTACCGGGATAGATCAACAATTGCAGGGCGAGCGGTATGCCCGCGTCTCGAGCGAGGATGGCGCAGACCGCCGCCAGCGTCCCGCCCGCGCTGTCTCCGCCGACCGCGATGCGCGAGCCGTCGAGCCCCCACTCCGCCGCGTTCTTCGCCAAGTGCGCGAGCGCATCCCACGCATCGTTCGATGCCGTCGGAAACTTGTGCTCCGGCGCAAGGCGGTAATCCACGGACACGACCGCGCAGCCGCTTTTCTCGCTCAGCACGCGGCAAAGGATGTCATGGGTGGCAATGCTGCCGACGGTGAAGCCGCCGCCATGGAAGAACAGCAGCACCGGCAAGACTTCGTCAGACGGCGCATACAGACGCACGGGCATCGCGTAGCCGTCGCGTGCGGGCAAGCGGAAGTCCTCGACGCGCGCGAGTTGCGGCTTGGGCACTTCGAGCACGCCGGCGCCCTTCTCGTACGCGGCCTTGGCCTCGGCGGGTGTCAGCGAATGCAGTGGCGGCCGTCCGGCGCGGGCCATTCGTTCGACCACGCTGGCCATCTTCGGGGTGAGCGCGATCATCCGGTCAGCGCCCGCCCGTTGTCCCGATCGCGTCAAGCGCGAGGGTTTTTTGAGTGTCCAAGATGCTCTGTGCTTGTTAGATTCGAAGGCTCGCATCGTACCGTCCGCACTACCGTCGCATCACCATGGCTCTCATTCAATACCTCACCCAGATCCAGTTCGACTTCGGCGCCATCCAGCTTCTGCGCAGCGAATGCGAGCGCATCGGGATCTCGCGACCGCTGGTCGTGACCGATGCCGGCGTGCGTGCCGCAGGCATCCTGCAGAAGGCACTCGATGCGCTCGGCGATCTGCCGGTCGCCGTATTCGACCAGACGCCCTCCAATCCGACCGAGGCCGCCGTGCGCGCCGCCGCAGCGATGTACCGCGAAGGCCGCTGCGACGGCCTGATTGCCGTCGGCGGCGGCTCCGCCATCGACTGCGCCAAGGGCGTCGCGATCGCCGCCACGCACGAGGGGCCCCTCAAGACCTACGCCACCATCGAGGGCGGCTCGCCGAAGATCACCGATCGCGTCGCGCCGCTGATCGCCGTGCCCACCACCAGCGGCACCGGCAGCGAGGTGGCGCGCGGCGCGATCGTCATCGTCGACGACCACCGAAAGCTCGGCTTCCACAGCTGGTTCCTCATGCCCAAGGCCGCCATCTGCGATCCCGAACTCACGCTGGGCCTGCCGCCCCGGCTCACCGCCGCCACCGGCATGGACGCCATCGCCCACTGCATGGAGACCTTCATGTCGGCCGCCTTCAACCCGCCGGCCGACGGCATCGGACTCGACGGGCTCGAACGCGCCTGGGGCTACATCGAGCGCGCCACCAAGGACGGCAGCGACCGCGAGGCGCGTCTCAACCTGATGAGCGCCTCGATGCAGGGCGCGATGGCCTTCCAGAAGGGGCTGGGCTGCGTGCACTCGCTGAGCCACAGCCTGGGCGGCATCGATCCGCGCCTGCACCACGGCACGCTCAACGCCCTCTTCCTGCCCGCCGTGATCCACTTCAATGCCGGTGCCGAATCGGTGCGGAAAGACCAGCGCCTGCAGCGCATGGCGCAGGCCATGCACCTCGATTCCGCCGGCGACCTGGGCGATGCGATCCGCGACATGTGTGCGCGGCTGGACCTGCCCAAGGGCCTGGCCGAAGTGGGCGTGACGCCGGACATCTTCGAGAAGGTGATCGACGGCGCGATGGCCGACCATTGCCACAAGACCAACCCGCGGCTCGCCACGCGCGACGACTACCGGCAGATGCTCGACGCCTCGATGTAGGCGCGCCCAGTCTGGCGGGTGAGCGCTGCCGCTCAGCCCTTCTTGCCACCGAACACCAGCAACGCGCCGCCCACCACGATCGCGGCCACGCCGGCCCAGATCGGGAAGTTCACGTTCTGCTTCTCCTTCACCGACAGTTCCACCGGGCCCAGCTTGACCTGGTGGGTTTCCTTGGTGAAGCTGAAGCCGCCGGTGCCCAGGGCGGCAATGCCTGCCACGATCAGGATCAATCCGATGATTCGGGTCGCGTTCATGAGGTGTCTCCAGTATTGCCTCGGACTCTAGCCCTACAGGGGCAGGACGTCGCGCTCGCCGCCGCCATGCAGCCATTCGGCGAATTCGTCTGCCAGTCTGCGCGACTCCTGCGCCGCCACGCTCCAGGCCTTGATGCGCGACTGGACGTCGTTGCCGTAGCGCACGAAGTCGTTGCGGTCGGGCAGCTTGCCGTTGGGCAAGCCCTTGACCCACTCGGGATTCGGAGCCAGCACCACCATGCGATCAAGGAAGCCGGTGGACTTGTGGCGCCACTTGAGCCCTTTGTCGAGCCAGCCCGGCACCACGGCCTTCTGGAAATGCGGGTAGAGCACGATGCCGTCCGGGTTGCCGTAGTCCAGATGCAGGTGGTAGTCCGTGATGCCGCCATCCCAATAGGCGCCGGGAGGTGCGCCGGGGATATCGTGTACGGCTTCCAGCATGAAGGGAATCGAGCACGACGCCTGCAATGCAAGCTCGAAATTGCCTTCGCGCAGATCGACCTGCCGGGTCCGAAAATCCCGCGTGCCGAAAGGCAGCATCGCGCCCGGCGTCGAGAACACCACGCGCTCCAGCCATGCGCCAAGGCTCTTGCGATGCACGCTGTTGGTGATGAAGGCGCCCAGGTAGCCCATCGGCGTGCGCGCCCGCCCTTCCCGCCCGAGGATGTGGCGACCGCGCGCTGTGATCACGTGCAGCCGGTAGCGTGAATGCCCCAGCACCTCCGCCGTGCGGCCGCCATAGAAGCTGCGCAGCCCTTCGCCGAACTGCTCGCTCACCTGTTTCGCGCTCAGCCGCTTCTGGCCCGCGGGCACCTCGAAGTGCTGGTGGATGTAGCCATGCTCGAACTGCTCGAAAGCGGTCCGGGCATCGCCGAGGCAGGCATTGGCGAGCCGCCACGCACCGATCGACGCCCCCACCAGGTCGATGGGCTGGGTCGACCGCGGCAGCCAGTCGCCGAAGAGAAAGCGGTCGATCGGCCCGAGGATCAGGCCCTTGGGCCCACCGGCCGCGCCGGGGATGGTTCGGACGTCCTGCGGGCGCAGGCCATGCGCCGCGATGTGTTCACGGGCGACCGGGCCGGCATAGATGCGAAGCGCTTTCATGGCGCTTGCACTGGCAAGAATCGTGCGCCGCCGGCCACGGCCCGCTTACTTGCGCAAGCCCTGGAGCTTGGCGAAGGCCGAAGCCATCTGCCCGGCCGGCTGCGGCGAATTGTCGCGACGAGGACCCTGCTGCCCGCGACTTGCGCCTTCGAAGCGGTTCTCGCGCGGCCCGTCGCGGCGCGAAGGCGCGGCGTCGAGCTTCATCGACAGGCCGATGCGCTTGCGTGCCACGTCGACCTCCATCACCTTCACCTTGACGATGTCGCCGGTCTTCACGACCTCGCGCGCGTCGTTGACGAACTTGTGCGAAAGCTGGCTCACGTGCACCAGCCCGTCCTGGTGAACACCGAGGTCGACGAAGGCACCGAACTGGGCCACGTTGCTCACCGTGCCCTCCAGCACCATGCCTTCGACCAGGTCCTTGATGTCCTCGACGCCGTCGTTGAAGCGGGCGACCCTGAAGTCGGGGCGCGGGTCGCGGCCCGGCTTCTCGAGTTCGCCGAGGATGTCCTTGACGGTGATGACGCCGAATTTCTCGTTCGCGAAGAGTTCGGGCTTGAGCGTCTTCAGCATCTCGGCACGGCCCATCAGTTCGGCGACAGGCTTGCCCGTCTTCTCGATCATCTTCTCGACCACCGGATAGGTTTCCGGATGCACGCCGGTCATGTCGAGCGGATTGGCGCCGCCGCGAATGCGCAGGAAGCCCGCGCTCTGCTCGAAGGTCTTGGCGCCGAAGCCGCTCACGTCCAGCAGTTGCTGGCGGCTTCCAAAGGCGCCATTGGCTTCGCGCCAGCGCACGACGGACTTCGCCACGCTCGCCGACAGTCCGGACACGCGCGACAGCAGCGGCACGCTCGCGGTGTTGAGGTCCACACCGACCGAGTTCACGCAGTCCTCGACGACCGCGTGCAGGGTGCGCGTGAGTTCGCTCTGGTTCACGTCGTGCTGGTACTGGCCCACGCCAATCGACTTGGGGTCGATCTTCACGAGTTCGGCCAGCGGATCCTGCAGGCGGCGCGCGATGCTCGCGGCGCCGCGCAGGCTCACGTCGACATCCGGCATTTCCTGCGACGCGAATTCGCTGGCGGAGTAGACCGAGGCGCCCGCCTCGCTCACCACGACCTTGTCGACGGCCATGGCAGGCGCGCCGGCCTGTGCCGCCATCTTCGCCAGCAGCTTGATCAGGTCGGCCGCCAGCTTGTCGGTCTCGCGGCTCGCGGTGCCGTTGCCGATCGCGATCAGGTTCACGCCGTGCTTGGCGCAGAGCTTGCCCAGCGTGTGCAGCGAGCCTTCCCAGTCCTTGCGCGGCTCGTGCGGGAAGACCGTTGCGGTTTCGACGAGCTTGCCCGTGGCATCGACCACGGCGACCTTCACGCCGGTGCGGATGCCCGGGTCCAGGCCCATCACGACGCGCTGGCCGGCGGGTGCGGCGAGCAGCAGGTCACGCAGGTTGTCGGCGAAGACCTTGATCGCGACCTTCTCGGCGTCTTCGCGCAGGCGTGTGAAGAGATCCCGTTCGGTGGAAAGCGACAGCTTGACGCGCCACGTCCACGCCACGCACTTTCGGATCAGATCGTCCGCCGGACGCCCCGCATGGCTCCAGCCCAGGTGCAGCGCGATCTTGCCTTCGGCGATGGACGGCTTGCCCGGCTCCGGCTCGACCGGCAGCACCAGCTTGGCGTCGAGGATTTCCTGCGCGCGTCCGCGGAACACGGCCAGCGCACGGTGAGACGGCACTCGGCCGATGGGCTCGTCATAGTCGAAGTAGTCGCGGAACTTGGCGACATCGGCATTGTTCTCGTCCTTGCCGGCCATCAGGCCGGACTTGAAGAGCCCTTCGGCCCACAGCCATTCACGCAGACGCTGCACCAGCGCCGCGTCCTCGGCCCAGCGCTCGGAGAGGATGTCGCGCACGCCATCGAGCACGAGTTGCACCGTCGAGAAATCCAGGCCATCGGCAGCGGGCTTCACGAAAGCCGCGGCTTCGTCGGCCGGATTCAACGTCGGGTCGGCGAAGAGCCGGTCGGCCAGCGGCTCGATGCCGGCCTCGCGCGCCATCTGTCCCTTGGTGCGGCGCTTGGGCTTGAAGGGCAGGTAGAGGTCTTCCAGCTCCTGCTTGGTCGGCGCGGCATCGATGGCGGCGCGCAGTTCGGGCGTGAGCTTGCCCTGCTCCTCGATGCTCTTGAGCACCGCGGCGCGGCGGTCTTCGAGTTCGCGCAGGTAGGCGAGGCGCGCTTCGAGTTCGCGCAGCTGGATGTCATCGAGGCCGTCGGTCGCCTCCTTGCGGTAGCGCGCGATGAAAGGCACGGTGGCACCACCGTCGAGCAGATCGACGGCGGCCTTCACCTGGTGCTCGCCGACCTTGATTTCGGCGGCGAGCTGGCGAATGATTTTCTGCATGTCTGGAGGGCGTCCCTGGGCACGGCGGCGCACCGATTCGGGCGCCTTGCGGATAAAGCGCGGAAGTTTGCCATAGGGCCAGGGCCACAATCGTCACCGATGCGTATCCTGAAGAAACTCCTTGGCGCGATCGCCGCAGCCGTGCTCGTGCCGGTGCTGCTGTTCGAGGAGTGGGGCTGGGAGCCGCTCGCCCGCGCGCTGCACAAGCTCTCGCGGCTGCCCATTTGGGCACACCTTGAAAACAAGCTGCGCGCCCTGCCATCCTGGGGCGCCGTGCTGGTCTTTTTCGCGCCGATGCTTCTGTTGCTGCCGGTCAAGCTTTTCGGCCTGTTCCTTCTGGGCGAAGGACACGCGAAAAGCGCGGTCATCCTGTTGCTGGCCGCCAAGGTGGCTGGCACGGCCATCCTGGCCTGGCTGTTTCAACTCCTGGAGCCGGCCCTGATGCGCATCCCCGCGTTCGCTCGCTGGTATCCGCGCTGGAAGGCATGGAAGGATGGCCTCCTCGCGACCGTCCGACAGAGCGCTCCCTTCAGGGCCGTTCGCTCCCTGAAGAACAACGCCCGACGCTGGTGGCGCAGCATGCGCCGGCCGTCCTGACGAAAATTTTCATCCGGGTAGATTGAAAATCAATTTTTGTCCGGGTATTATTCGCGCCCCATGCCCTCCTCCACATCCGAATCCACCCTCACCGCCTTCGCGGGCTTCCGACGCATTGCTTCCGGCCCCCGCTCGCAGGTGATCGCCGAATTGCGCAAGCACCGCGCCCATGACGACGACGCACAGCCCTTCGTCTTCGACGACAGCACCGGCGAGCGGCTCGACCTCGACCTGCGCGGCGACGCGCCAGCAACGGAAGCCGCCGTGTCCGACGAGCAGGCGACACGCAGCGTCGGCCGCCCCAAGCTCGGCGTGGTCGCGCGCGAAGTCACCTTGCTTCCGCGCCATTGGGAATGGCTCGCCCGCCAGCCCGGCGGTGCATCGGTGGCCTTGCGCCGGCTGGTCGACGAGGCGCGGCACGTGCACGCCGACCGCGATGCGCAGCGCGCCGCGCGCGAAGCCACCTACCGTTTCATGACCGCCATAGCGGGCGACCTGCCGGGCTTCGAGGAAGCGACCCGCGCCCTCTTCGCCGGCGAGCAGGCACGCTTCGACGAACTGATCGCACCCTGGCCGGAGGACCTGCGCGCCCATCTGGACAAGCTCGCCGCGGCGGCATGGAGCGCCGCATGAAGGCGCCGGTGACTGCGCCCGCCACGATCGACGCCGAAGACATCCAGCACGCCGGGGAGATCACCGCGCCGCCCGCATCCGTGGCCGACCCGGTGCCGCCGCCGATCGCCTCGCATGCCAACCCGCGTGCCGCCGCGATGGCGTCGCGTCCGCTGTGGAAGACCTTCGCGATCTTTCTTGCGCCGATGCTGCTCAGCAACATCCTGCAGTCCCTGTCGGGCACGCTCAACAACGTCTACCTCGGCCAGATGATCGGCGTCGGTGCACTGGCGGCGGTGTCGGGCTTCTTCCCGGTGATGTTCTTCTTCATTGCCTTCACCATCGGCCTGGGCGCCGGCGCGTCGGTGCTGATCGGGCAGGCCTGGGGTGCGCACGAGCCCGACAAGGCGCGCGCCGTGGCGGGCACGACGCTCACGGTCGGCATCCTGTTCGGCCTGTGCGTGGCGCTGTTCGGCGGCGCCTTCACCGAGCCGATGCTGCGGGTGCTGGGCACGCCGCCGGACATCCTGGCCGACGCCACGAGTTATGCGCGAATCATCCTGATCGCGATGCCGGGTCTCTTTGTCTTCCTGCTGTCGACCGCGATGCTGCGCGGCGTCGGCGACACGGTCACGCCGCTCTACACGCTGATGATCTCGACCTTGCTGGGCCTGTTCATCACGCCCGCGCTGATCCGCGGCTGGTTCGGCCTGCCGCAGCTCGGCGTGGCGAGCGGTGCCTGCGCCACGGTCATCTCGTTCGTCATCGCGACGGTTTGGCTGGGCTTCCACCTGCGGCGCAAGAAGAGCGTGCTTGCGCCCGATGCCGACTTCCTGCGGCACTTGCGCATTCGGCCGGAGTTGCTCAAATCGGTACTGAAAGTCGGCGTGCCGACGGGCGTGCAGATGATCGTCGTGTCGCTGGCGGAAATCGCGCTGCTGTCCTTCGTCAACGCCTACGGATCGAGCGCGACGGCCGCGTACGGCGCGGTCAACCAGGTCGTCGCGTACGTGCAGTTCCCTGCGATCTCCATCGCCATCACGGCTTCGATCCTCGGCGCGCAGGCGATCGGCGCGGGGCGGGTGAATCGCCTGGGTGCCATCACGCGCACCGCGCTGATGATGAACGTGGTGCTCACCGGCTCGCTGGTCTTGCTGGGCTACCTGTTCTCGCGACCGCTGATGGGCTTCTTCATCACCAGCGAGCCGGTCATCGACGTCGCGCAGACGCTGCTGCACATCATGCTGTGGAGCACGGTGATCTTCGGCATGGGCTCCGCGCTCTCGGGGATCATGCGCGCCAGCGGCTCGGTGCTGGTGCCCACGGGCATCTCGATCTTCTGCATCGCGCTGATCGAAGTGCCGGTCGCGTGGTGGATGAGCCATCGCTTCGGCCTCAACGGCATCTGGATCGCCTACCCCGTCGCCTTCACGGCGATGCTGACGCTGCAGGCGTGCTACTACCGCTTCGTATGGCGCAAGAAGACGATTCGCCGGCTGATCTGACGCCGGTCCTGTATTCGTTCCGGCGCTGCCCGTATGCGATGCGGGCCCGCATGGCGATCGTCGCGAGCGGTCAGCGCTGCGAGCTTCGCGAGGTCGTACTGCGCAACAAGCCGGCCGAAGTGCTTGCAGCCTCGCCCAAGGGAACTGTGCCGGTCCTGGTCGACGTGGACGGCAGCGTGATCGCGCAGAGCCTGGACATCATGCTGTGGGCCTTGCGGCGCAACGACCCGGAGCGCTGGTTGCAACCCCGGCACGGGACGCTGGACGACATGCTTTCGCTCATCGCCGAGTGCGACGGCGACTTCAAGCCGCATCTGGACGGCTACAAGTACCCTGACCGCCGACCCGGCACGGACGCCGGGACGCATCGCGAGCAAGGCGCGCGCTTTCTCAGCGGACTGGATGCTCGTCTCCAGGCCTCGCACTGTCTGCATGGCGACCAGGTTGCCCTCGCGGATATCGCGATCGCGCCATTCGTGCGCCAGTTCGCCCAAGTCGACGCCGCCTGGTTCGACGCGCAGCCTTGGGCGCGATTGCGCGAATGGCTCGCGGAGCGCTTGAACGCGCCGGTCTTCGTGCGAGCGATGGACAAATATCCGCCGTGGCGCGCCGGTGAGCGCGGCGTCTGCTTCGCAAGCTGAGTCGGCCCCGACACGGCGGCAGTTCGGGGCGGCGACGCGCTCGCTATCCCCAGGTGGGAAGATGCTGCAGTGCGTCGTTGGGCCGACCGACGATGTCGACGCCGGTGATGCCATTCCCGCCGGGCGCGAGTTCGACGTCGCAACTGACTTCCCACTCGTGGTTTTCGGTTCGTCGCACGAGGCAGATCTCCTCGCCGGCCGCTATGAGATTGACGCAATCCCGGACGCTGATCCGCTGTGCGGCGCCAAGGGCCAGCCCTGTCGAGCCGAACTCCCTCTCCACAACGGGATGAATGGCGACCTGATCGATCCCGGTGCCTACGTAGTGAGCAGCAGTGATTGCATGCTGGGCCATCTGCGACCTCCTTTCGGTGATGCCGGCGACCTCATGGACGAGATCTAGGACAGAGCGACTTCGCGCATGAGGTTGCTGCGCACCCACGTGAATGCGCCGGACTGCACATTGTTCGCTTGCCAGCGGCGGAATTCGGGATCGGCCGACAACGGG
The DNA here is from genome assembly GCF_056400665.1 of Variovorax sp. P5_A3. Taxonomy (NCBI): domain Bacteria; kingdom Pseudomonadati; phylum Pseudomonadota; class Betaproteobacteria; order Burkholderiales; family Comamonadaceae; genus Variovorax; species Variovorax sp. P5_A3. The sequence goes on from NZ_JBFUKW010000007.1 coordinate 230,741, forward strand.
TCCGTGACCTTCGCGTATTCCATTGCGTTCTCGAACTGCACGGTCATGACGAGGTTGCCCAGCTCGCCTGCGGCCACGCTCCATAGTTGCGGGTCGGGCGCGCCATGCTTCTTCCAGAGCGCCGCGCCCACCTTCACGGCTTCAATGATGGCGCCGAGATCGGCTCCGGGGATGGGTCGCAGGACATACCGCGCTTCGTAGGCCATGGAAGTCTCCTTTGCCACCGCAATGTTCGTCATTGGAGCACCTGCGCGGCTGCTGGGCAATCGACAACTGCGGCGCCAGGGTGGGCTGGCTTGCCATCGCGCCCGCCGGCTCGCAGAATTCCCCGTTGCACGGCAGCCTGGCTGCCAGAGGATGTGATGAACCTCGATCCTGTCCCTCCCGTTGCGCTGGTGGTGGACGACGAGCCGGTGGCCCGCCTGATGGTGAAACTGTCACTGGAAAGGCTCGGCTGCACGCCGGTCCTGGAGGCCGCCGACGGCATCGAGGCGCAGCAGGTTCTGCGCGGGCACCCGGAAGTCGCCCTGGTCCTGACGGACATCATGATGCCCCGGATGGATGGCCTCGAACTGCTGCGCTGGGGACGCCAAGCCGTGCCGGATGCGATGTGGATCGTGCTTTCGGGGCTGGAGACCTTCGACACGGCGGTGGCCGCGATCCGCTTGGGCGCATTCGACTTCCTGCCGAAGTCGCCGCACCTGGAAGAGATGGGGGTCGCGGTGCGCAACGCGCTCGAGCGGCGCCAACTGCTGGCCGAACGCGAGCACCTGCACCGGGAACTGCAGCGCAAGGTCACCGAACTCGAGCAGACTACCGAGGTACTGCGCCGCGATCTCGAACGCGCGGAAGTCATCCAGCGCGCCCTCCTCCCGCGGAGCCCGCCGCCGATGGAAGGCTATTGCATCCAGGCGCTCTACCGGCCCGGGCAGCATGTGGGCGGCGACCTCTACGACGTGGTCCGGGTGGGCGATCAACACCTTGCCTTCTACCTGGCCGACGCCACCGGCCACGGCGTGACGTCGGCGATGCTCTCGGTGCTGTTCAAGCAGCGGCTGGTCCTGGTGGATCCGGCGACGGGGCTTGCGCTGCCGCCGGCGGAAGTCATGGCCGCGGTGAACCGATCGATCTGCGAGGCGCATGCCGCGCCGGGCCTGTTCCTGACGGCCGTCTTCGGCCTGCTGGATACGTCGGACGCCAGCCTCACGCTCGCTTCTGCGGGGCATCCCCCAGTGCTGCACGCACGCGATGGCCGCGAGACACGCCTGATCCGCCGCACCGGGCCCGCGCTGGGCCTGACGCCGGATGCGCACTTCCAGCAGGAGCGTCTACAACTCCTGGCGGGCGACCGGATCCTCCTCTACACCGACGGGCTCCTGCCCTCCGGCTCGGAGCGCGAACAGGAACTGCTGCAGGAGGTGCTCGCGATGCCGCTCTCCAGTGCGCAGGAAGTGATGTCTCGACTTCACGCCGATGCGCCGGTGGGCGTGGACCGGGACGACGTGACCATCCTGCTCATCGATGCGCACGCCGGTGCCTCCTGGTTCGACAACGGCGCCGAACTCCCGGCGGTTGTCGCATCCGCCGCGCTGCGGCCCGAGGGTGAGGCGGTGTTCTTTGGCGAAGCGGACCACGCGGCCTACCTCGCGCTGCGTGGCCGTGCCAGCTGGATGCATTGCGATGCCTTCCATGAAACGGCCCTGGCCGTGCTGGACGGAGGACGCCCCCTGGTGCTGGACTTCTCCGGCTGCGAGTACATGGACAGCACCTGCCTCGGCACCGTGCACGAGTTGGTCGCGCGCGGCGGCGTGTCACTGGCGGGCGTGACACCGGTCGTGCGCGCCCTCTTCGAGGAACTGAGCATGGCGCAGGTGCTCGCCTCCATCCGAGACGACAGTTCCGCCGCGCCCGAGCTCTATCCGCTCGGCACGCAGGGCAACCAGGCTGCGCTGCACAGGCGGATCCTGCACGCGCACGAGGCCCTCTCCGCGCTGAGCGAACGCAATCGCGAGGAGTTCAAGGAGGTCGTCGAGTCGCTGCGCGGCGAGGAGGACGGACCGAAATGACGGGTGCCATCCGAGTGCTGCATCTCGAGGACGACCCGGCCGATGCGCAGCGCATCCGGGAGGGGCTGCAGGACGAGGGCCTCGCCTGCGACATCGTGTGGGTGCAAACGAAGGAGGACTTCGCGTCCGCCCTGCAACGGCAAGCCTTCGACCTGGTGCTGTCCGACCATGCGGTCGGCGGCCCGGAGCTCTTGCGGCAGGTGCGACAGCAGCAGCCGGAGCTATTGCTGTTCGTGATATCCAACGAACTGTTGACCGAGGAAGAGGCCGTGAATTGCCTGAAGGCAGGCGCCACGGATTACGTCGTCAAGCAGCGGCTGCGGCGGTTGGGCTATTCGGTGCGGCGCGCGCTCGCCGAACAACAGCACAAGGTGGCGCTACGCCAGGCGGAAGAGAACCTGCGCGCCTTGAACGCCGACCTGGAGGCGCGCGTGCACCTGCGCACCGCCGAACTGGAAACAGCGAATGCGTTCCTGAATTCGGTGATCCACCAGATCCCCTACCAGGTCATGGTCAAGAACGCCGTCGACCTGAAGCTCGTCCGCGTCAACCGTGCCCTGGAGGAATTGACGGGGCGCACCCAGCAGGAGTTGCTCGGCAGGACGATTCATGACTTCGTCAGTTCCAAGGAAGAGGCGGACTTCTTCACAGCCAAGGACAAGGAAGCGCTGGCACTGGGCCGGGAAGTGGACATCCCCGAGGAGACGCTGCATGCACACGATGGCACTGTGCGCGTCCTCCACGCGAAGAAGATCCCGATCCTCGACGACGCCGGCAAGCCGCGCTACCTGCTGACCATCGCGGAGGACGTGACGGAGCGTAAGCGGAAGGAGCGCGAGATCGAGCGCCTGAATTCGGCCCTCGCGCAGCGCAGTTCCGAGGTGGAAGCCGCCAACCGCGCCAAGAGCACTTTCCTGGCGACCATGAGCCACGAGATCCGGACGCCCATGAACGGCATGCTCGGCATGCTGGAACTCCTGAGCCTGACTGAGCTGGATGCCGAGCAGCGCGAGACGCTCGGGCTCGTGCGTGAATCGAGCCGGTCGCTGCTGCGGATCATCGACGACATCCTCGACTTCTCGAAGATCGAGGCCGGCAAGCTGGCGGTCCGCCCCGAGGTCGTCTCGATCAAGCGCCTGGTCGAGGAGGTGCAGAGCATCTACCTGGGCAATGCCAGCAGCAAGGGCCTGATCGTGCGGCGGATGGTCGATCCGCGCGTCAGTCCCGCCTTGCGGGTCGATCCGGTGCGCCTGCGCCAGATCCTCAACAATTTCGTCAGCAATGCGATCAAGTTCACCTCCGAGGGCTGGATAGACATCAATGTGCAATGGCTCGGCCGGACGGACGGACAGGAAAAGCTGAGCTTTCAGGTAAAGGACACGGGCATCGGCATCTCGCCGGAGGACCAGCAGCGACTATTCCAGCCCTTCAGCCAGGCCGAAGGCGACGAAGGGCGACGGCGACCCGGAGGCACCGGATTGGGACTGGTGATCTCCCGGCAGCTCGCACAGATGATGGGTGGCACTGTCAGCATGGAGAGCGCGCCGGGGATGGGCACGACGGTCACCCTGGAGCTGTCGCTGCCCATTGCCGAGCCTGCACCAGGCAGCGGCGCCGACGCCGAGCGGGCGCACCTGACATCCACGGCCATGCGCCGTGTGGCGCCGAGCGTTGCCGAGGCCGAGGCGGAGGGAACGCTGGTGCTGCTGGTGGATGACCATCCCGTCAACCGCATGCTGATCGTGCGCCAGGTGCGAACGCTGGGCTATGCAGCCCAGACCGCCGATGACGGTGTGCAGGCCCTGGAGATGTGGAAGTCGGGTCGCTTCGCGCTCGTCATCACCGACTGCCACATGCCTCACATGGACGGCTACGAACTGGCACGCAGCATCCGCCGGCTGGAATCCGCCGCGGGGCGCGAGCGCGTGCCGATCATTGCCTGCACCGCCAATGCGCTGCAGGGCGAGGCGGAGACCTGCTTCGCTGCCGGCATGGACGACTTCCTGGTCAAGCCGCTGGAACTGGCGCAACTGACGGACAAGCTCGATCGATGGCTGCCGCTTCCGCGGGCGCCCTCCCCCTCCTCCGCTCCCGCCGCCCCAAGTGCTGGCCCGGGCGCCTCCACGGGCCCGATCGACCAGGCGTTCCTCACCGCGAAATGCCTTGGCGACGCGGGGATGGTGACCGAGGTACTCGCGGCCTTCCGGCGAACCTGCGAGGACGACTCGCTCGGGCTCAGGCAGGCGGTGGCCACGGACGACGTCGCCCAAGTCACCTTGTGCTCCCACCGCATGGCGGGCGCCAGCAAGATGGTCGGTGCTGTCGGGTTCGCCGCCGCATGCGAACACATCGACCGCGCAAGCCGCGCCGGCGACTGGCAGGCGGTGCTCGGGGGGATGTCGGCGTTCGAGCAGGAACGGATGCGACTCGCCGACTATTTCGAGGGGCGCAAGGAACCAACCAGGAGCACGCCATGCCGTTCATGAGTGATCTTCTCGCGCAGCCTGCCAACTTGCCCATCCTGTCGAAGTACACGGTGATCAACGGCTATATCTACCTCTTGTTGGGCGGCCTGCTCGTCGTGTGGCCCGGCGCGGTGCAAGTGCTCCTGATGGACCCACCCTTCGTGGGAAACGAGAGCGCGCTCTTTCGCGTGCTGGGAATGACGGTCGCCGTCATTGGCTGGCTCTACGTGTTCGGCGGACGTTCGGGCGGGCGGAATTTCGGCCCCGCTTCCGTGCTCGATCGGGTGGTGCTCGTTCCCCTGGTGCTCGTGCCCTTGGTGGTGTCGGGCATATTCCCTCACACCTTCGGCGCCTTTGCGATTCTCGACCCCGCGCTCGGCATCGGCGCGTGGTTGCTTCACCGTCGCACGACGTGACCGCCATACGCGGCGCCGGCTACTCGAAGAGTTCATCCCCGGTAGGCTCGTAGTGCGGCACCGCATTCATGTTGTGCCGCAGTTTCGACAGCTCCCAGTACATCCGCCTGCGCGCCCGGCTCTGGTTGCCCAGCGGGCGATGGTCGGGAATGGTGTGCCAAGGGTTGTACGACAGCCGCTTGGCAAATTCCATCTGCGCCGGTGAATCGAATTTCTGGCGCGGAAGCCGCAGCGTGGCAACGCTGACGCGCGGCGACAGCTTCTCCGGCCACAGCACACCCGCGTTCTCGATCGGCATGAGGTGCGGGTCGGTCTGCATCTGCAAGCGGATGTCGAGTTCGACGTCGCCCTCGGCCAGGGACGCGACCATCGCATTGCGCAGGTAGTCGTCGGGCGGACGCAGCGGCAGGCGCGGGATGGGCGTGCGCTTCATCGTCGTCGGCCACACCGAATACTGCATGGCCTGTCCCTCCCCCATCAGGTAGGGCACACAACTGAAGTACGGCGCCTCGAAGGGGCTGCTCTGCGTCTTGATGAACAGCGACTGCATGATGAGGTCCATCACATGCGATTCGCGCAGGTTGACGAAGTAGAAGATTTGCGCGTTCTTCACGCTCTCGATCTGCAGGGCCGCATTGCATTTCGCGTCCGGCGTGACGAAGGTCGGCGTGGAGACGGCGAACATGTCGAGCGTGTGCTTCTCCTCGTCCATCAGCTTCGGGCCGGGCACGCCCATCAGCTTGATGCTGATGCTCATGAAGCCCACGTCGTCGATGTCGGGCGTGATGTAGGGGCCAGGCCCCGAGAAACGCACCCACGCCGGAAAGACCTGGTGCCTGGCGTAGATGCCGCGCTTCATGTGTTCGGGAATGTCCTCGTGCACGATGAATTCACCGCGCACGATGCCCTGCGTCTTCGTGTTGCCGCCACGTTCGAAGCCGCCGGGCTTCCACAGGTCGCTCATCTGGCGGGTGAAGCTCTTGACGATCGAGTCGGTGAAGCTCTCCTCGTCAGTCATAAGCCTTTCCTCCGCGATGCGCAGGCCCTCGTTCGGCCGGCGGCTGTTGATCATGGCGGTGGTGAACCGCGCGAGCGGATCGCGCAGGAAGGCGTCGAATGCAGGCCTGACGAAGGGATCGAAGCGCCGCTCCAGCCGGATGAACGCCATGCCCGTGTCGCTGATGAAGTTGCGCACCACGGAGCCGGTGTTGGCCCTCGGCGTCGGTCGGCTGGCGTTGGAATTCATGGCTGCACCCTGGTCAGATACCGCAGCGCGCGAAGGCCGGGCAGGAAGAAGTAGGCGCCGCCCAACACGGTCACGAACTGCGGCAGGCCGCACACCCGCCTGTCGGGTCCGTAGGCGACAGGCATCGAGAAGCTGTCGGTGGCGGTGCCATCGGCGCGCGGCAGATGGTTGCCGATGAGCGGATCGCTCTCGCCCGGTAAGCCAGCGAAGCGCAGGCCCGAGAGCCACGCCGACTGCACGAACTCGAACTGGCGCGCGATGTTCGCGCCGAGGCAGATGAAGTGAAGACCCGTCTCTTCCTGCGGCGGCACGCCGAATTCCCGCCCGCGCCGCAGCAGCCGGTGGAAGCGCGTCGACGAGACCAGGTCATTCGCGAGCGCATCGGAGTCGAAGCCCAGCGTGCGCTTCGCCCAGGAGATGAAACCGGGTGGCCCCGGCGGGAGATCGGCATTGCGGGGATTGCTGCGCCGGATGTGCGCGCCCACCGGGCAGCGCAAGCCTTGCGGATCGCTGCGGTAGGTGAAGGTGTTGCGCGGGTCGTCTTCGCCGTCGATGGCTTCGCTGGCTCGGCCCATGAGCGGCTCGCCCTCCATGGTTCGCCCGACCATGGCTTCGGCCAGTTGCTTGCGCCGCACGGGGTCGCCCTGCACCTGCCCGTCGATGTAGCGCCAGAAACCCTCGACGTCCTGCCGCAACTGGCGCAGGACCAGATAGCTGCCATTGCGGCCGAAGTCGGCACGATCGGGTTCGTCTTCCGCGCGGGCAAGGATGGCATCCGGGTCGCGCAAAGGGTTGAGCAAGGGCCTGTCGGTGTACTCGCCATACTCGTTCGGATAGCCGAGCAGGTATTCCCCGAGGCAGGAGCGATTCGTGTAGTCGGACAGTTCCTCATCGCGCGCCGGCCGCTCGCGCTGCCAGTCGATCGCGGGTTCGGAAATGCCGTCCGCGAAGCCGAAGGGCTCGACGCCATCGAGGTCGGAGGTCGTGAGGCAGGCCAACTGCTCGAAGCCCTCCTCGGCATGCGCCATGGCGTTCCCGATCCAGTCATCCAGGCCGCCCGGCATCGCGTAGAGCATCACCATCACGTGCGGCATCGTCTCCGGCGATCCACCCCATTGCCAGTCCGAGGGATCGCTCGGCCCCAGGTCGCCGAGCCGGCGCGCGCGACTGGCATCGCTCATGCCGACGATGAATTCCGGGGAGAAGGCTTCGACGATGTCCTCCTCCGCGCCGAGCATGCGCAGTCCGGCGCTCGTGAAGGCAATGTGCAGCGCAGTCTCCGGCGCCGCCTCGCGCTTGACCGCATTGGTCACGGGCGCCTGCGCAAGCCAGGCGAGTGCGGCCTCGCGATCCGTCACGCGCAGCAGCAGGAAGCAGGCCTGCGTCAGGCGCCGGTAGCCAAAGCGCACCAGGCCCTGGATGTCGTCGTAGTCGACCGGGTGCACGTTCATAGCAGCCTCAGCCATGCGAGCGCCTGCTCGTCGCTCATGGAATACATGTCGAACCCCTCGCGGATGCGCTGGTTGCGATCCAGGTCGGTGAGCGTCAGGCCGGGGTAGGCCTTGTACCAGACCTGCGTGGGCAACTGGTGGCGGCGCTGGTAGTGCTTGAAGCGAAGCTCGTGCCGCGCGCCGCCCTTCACGAGCCAGTCGGTGCGTGGCCAGCCGAAGCCGTTGCTGAAGATCAGGTTGAGCCCCCAGCCGGCCTTGTTGATGAAGTCGTCCATGTAGCTTTCGTGGCTGCCGTCGTAGCTGCTCGCGAACAGCACGCGCGCCTTGCCGTCGAGAAAGACCCATCGCGCGAAGTGGATCGTCTGCACCCGCGCGAGATGGCCGCGCCCGAAGACGTGGCGGCAGGCATAGTCGATGAGCAGCAGGATGAACTGCGTCAGGTAGCGCCGGAAGAGCCCGGGCTTGACGGGGCCGAGCGCGGTGAAGCTGTTGCTCAGGTCGTGGTCTTCGAGTTGCTGCATCTCGCGCACGGCGTCCAGGTCGGGGCGCGGGCAGAACTCCGGGTCGTTCTTCTCGTGGTGGCGCAGCAGCAAGATGACGAAGGGCGCCAGCACGATCAGCAGCGGCAGCAGGATCAGCCCGATCAACGGCACGCCGATGGCATGCGCCAGGTTGCAGAGCTGCCAGCCCGTCGGCGTCCGTTCGGTCGACGTAAGGACGAGGCGTCCGGCAATCATCCGGGCCTGCACGGCGGCCAGCAACTCGCGGCGCAGCGCCTGCGGGTCGACGGCGGTGGCAAGGTCGCGCGGCACCTCGGACGACAACATGCGCTGCAACGCGCTGTCCTGCCGGATCTGCGTCACGGTGCGGCCGATCCGGTTCACGTAGCCCGCGGCCACCCGCACGCTGTGCGATTTGAGCCATCCAAGCAGATTCGCGCCGGTGCCGTAGGTCTCGCAATGCGAGAACAGGCGGCGCAGGCCTTCGCCGGCACGTTCGACGAACTCGGCCAGTTGATCGTCGGCCGGGCCATCGCATTCACCGAGAAAGCACAGGTACATCGGCACGTGGGGCCGCGGCAGGTCGAAGACCTCCAGGTCGCCCATCGTCGTGTCGGGCAGCAAGGCGAAGCGCGCAAAGTGAAGGCGTTCGAACTCGCCGAAGGGAACGAGCCCATTCGCGGGATCGGCCACCCCGGGCGTCACGTTCATGGTGTCCAGCAACTCCCGCAGGCTGGCCTCGCGGCCTGTGGCCAGCGGCGCGACCACCATGAAGTGAGATTGGGGAGTCACCGCATCAGAACTGGAGGCAAAAGTCGATCAGCCGGTCCTTGCCCCAATAGACCTTGCCCAGGTAGAAGTTTGGCGAGATCAGCCGGATCTCGTCGCGAATCCACTGGGCCACCAGCGAGGTCTTCGAGTAGTCGAGCACGATGCATTCCTTGCCGTCCAGCCAGCTCTCGCCCTTGGCGACGGTGGCGATGATGGCGGGAACGCCGGCCGCGGTGATCCTGTTCACCAGCACGCCCTTCTGCGCGTCGAAGTTCTTCCCCTGCCACCCGAACTGGTTGATGATCTTCGCGATGGATTGCGAGTAGTGCGTACCCGGCGCGATGATGGCCGTGCCTTCGGCCTCGCCGGAGGGAATGTCGCCCGGCGGGCTGGCGCGGAACAGGTCGTCGAGCTGCTGCTGCGACATGTCGAGCAGTTGTTGCACGTCATACGCCATGTGCTTCTCCTCTGGGGAAACCCCATCGTTCACAAAGTGTCAGCCAATCATTTCGGCCCGTCAATTTGCCGAAAGGGATGTGCCGTTCGCCTGCTGCAGCACCACATCCGCGGCCTTCTCGGCAATCATGTAGATCGCCGCCGCGACGAAGAAGCCCGGTATGCGCGGGAACACGGAGGCGTCCACCACGCGCAGGCGCTTCACGCCATGCACCGCAAAAGTGCTGTCGAGCACGCCCCCTTCGTGAACGGCGCCGATCGGGCACGAGCATGACGCGTGGTGTCCCCATGCGGTGCTGCGCACGTAGTCGGCGAGCGCCTCGTCGCTTTGCGCCGCCGGGCCGGGGGCCAGTTCTTCGGCAATCCATCCGCTCGCGATCAGCGGCGCGGTCATGCGGCGCACGAAGCGGATGGCCTCGACCACGGCCTTGAGGTCTTCGCCGGATGCGTCGCTGCCTTCCTCGAAGTAGTGGAAGTTGACCAGCGGCATGTCGAGCGGATCCGCGGATCGCAAGCGCACCGTGCCGGCACGGTTTCGTGTGTGGGCCTTGAGCACGGCCCAGGTCAGGCGGTCTGGATAGTCGCGAATCCAGTTCGAGAATCCGGTGAAATAGCCCTCGAAGCGCGCCAGCAGCGCCATGCAGAAGAGGTCCGGCTCGTCCTTCTTGCGGGCCGCGGCGCTCGACCGCTGCACCACGCCGAGTGCGGCGCCGTTGGACGCGTACATGCCGGGCTCGCCGATCTGCCAGTGTCGCCAGAGCGTGTCGTCGCGGTCGAAGCGCGCGCCTTCCAGCACCTCCCAGCGGTCGCGCATGCGATGGGTGATCGCCACTTCGTAGCGGTCCTGCAGGTTGCTCCCGACGCCCGGCAGGTCGACGCGCACCGGGATGCCGTGCCGGTCCAACTCTTCCGCCGGCCCGATGCCCGACAACATCAGCAACTGCGGCGTGTTGAATGCACCGCCGCAAAGGATGACCTCCCGCCGCGCGCGCACTTCGCGCCGCTCACCCGGCACACGGCTCGGCCGCGCATGCGCGCGATACAGGTGGGCGCCCTTCAGGTATTCGACGCCGTTGGCCCCGCCGTCGGCGTCGAACAGCACGCGCGTCGCGAGAGCATCGAGCTCGACGTGCAGCCGCGTCGGAAACCGCGCCGCCACGTCGAGCACCCGCTCCCGCGCCCCGACGCGCCGATGGCCCGAGGTCGCGAGCGGCGTGTAGCAGATGCCTTCGAAGCTGCCCGACGTCATGCGCCAGGCATTGGGGTCTCCCATGCCGCGACGCACCCAGCGCAGGGTGCTGAGCAACGGCGTCGGGAGGCTGCTCGTGAAAGTCCGCGCGGTGTCGCGCAGCACGCGGACCAGCCCGTCGTCGCCGAGCACGGTGAGCGGAATCGACTTTTCCGTCCGAAGCCAGCCATTCCAGCCATGGCCCGTCGGATCGAGTCCGACATGTCGCAAGACACGCCAGACCGGCCGGTGCTGGCAGTCTTCCACGCGCAGTGCGTACCGGCGCATGTGGGTCGCGCGCCATGACAGGTCGCCGGTGAGGCGCGCGATGCGATTCCAGTCCGAGGCATGCGGCAGCATGAAGATCATGGCGTTGTGCGCAGTGCAGCCGCCGAGCGCGGCGGCGCGCGGGTACAGCACGCCCTCCCCGACTTCGTACTTCCAGTCCCTCGCCTGCTGTCCCTCGTCCGCGTAGTGCTGCACGCGGAAGTTCCAGCTCATCGCCGCGTTCTCGCAGGCAAAGGCGTGGAAGGCCGGCACGTCGTAGTCGTCAGGCAGCCGGGCAGCGCTTGCGCGCGGGTCGCCGCCCGCTTCGAGAAGGAAGACGCGCATGCCCGATTCGGCCAGCCGCGCCGCCAGGGTGCCGCCGCCCGCCCCAGAACCGACGATGACGTAGTCCCAGTCGGTGGCTTCGGCGACGGGCATGGGTGCGGATGTATGCCGGTCAGAAGGTCTTCAGGAAGGCGATCAGCGCCCGCTTGTCATCGTCGCTCAGCTCGGGCTCTCGGCCGAAGGCTCTTTCGTCGGCGCTCAGGCCGTCCTGCCGGTTGAACTGGGCGGTGCCGAAATAGTGGCCGCGGTTGACCACGAAGTCCGGGCACTTGCTCAACTCCAGCATAGGCTCGCGGAGATTCTCGAAGTGCTTGCGCAGCTCTTCGTCGCTGGCATTGGCCGGTGCGGTCGCCAGGGCGCCCTTGAGCTTCAGCAGCAGCTCGCCGGCGTCCTTCACGTGCTCCGCCTTGTCGCCGAGCCCGTCGGACTCCGCGCGCAGCTTGATGTTCGCCAGCAGGTTCACCGGCACGCCCTCGGGGATGGGGCCGATCACGACGTCACCGCCCTCTTTCACCAGCCATGGAAACCAGCGATGTAGGGGGCCTTGCAGCGGCAGCATCGCTTCCGGTGCGTAGCCGGTCGGGATCGTCACCACGCTGCGCTCGGTGGTCCGGTCGATCGTGCCGCCGACTTTGTTGCCCAGCACCGCGTCGGCCTTGCGCTTCTCGGGCCACAACATCTGCTCGATGGACTGGTCGAAGACTTTCATCCGCGCCTCGACCGAGGGACTGCCGTCGGGGTCCGCCTCGCCGACCGTGTTGTTCAGCAGGAAAGGCGCCGTCGACCAGACGCTGATGAGCGAAGGCACGCGGGTGTAGCCACGCCCGCCGGCGGGCATGGGATAGGGCCTCGCCTCGCCGGTGAACGGATCGCTCAACGTGACGGTGCCGACCGACGGCAGGCTCTTGTAGGTCTGCGAGGAGAAGTTGTCCCAGATGTTGCCGCGCAGCGCGTTGGTGGCGAGCGGGCTGCACACGTTGGTGCGCAGCAGCGTCACCGGGATGCGCGCATCGGTGGAGAGATAGTTGCCCTGCAGGAAGTCCGGCGCCTGGACGACCTTGCGCATCTGCGTCTTGTATTCGGGTGTCTGCGTCCAGGTCCAGTAGCGCTTGAAGCATTCGACATAGCCTGGGCCGGCGCAGCGCGCGGGGCTGATGTCAAGGGTGGGCGGCAACGGCGGCGCCTTGCTCGAATGGCAACGGGCACAGGTGTCCGCGAAGGCGTTCTTGCCGCGCTCCAGCGTGGCCGCGTCGGCGGCGAGGTACTTGTCGCCGCCGGGCGCATCCTTCAAGTGGTCGGGCTGCGCAGCCTTCAGGAAGAACAATGCGGTGTTCACCGTGCCCAGCTCGGTCGCCTGCCAGTAGCTGGAGTTCTTCTGCGCCGATGCGATCTTGATCGGCGAGATCGTCTTGCCGCCGACCACCGCGTTGAAGTGCAGCAGCCATTCCTCGCTGAAAAGGCCGATGTTGAGGTACACGCGGTTCAGCGCACCCAGCAATCCGACCGAGTCCGCACCGTCCTTGAGCACGCGCGGCGTGCGCACCATGCCATCGGCCTTGGTGAAGAACTCGGTGAGCGGCCCGCTGCTGACGAAGTCGTTGAACTGCTTGTTGTCCAGTTCGCCACCGGCCAGCTTTTCCTGGCCGATGCGCTTGGCCATGTCCATGCGCGCGATGAAATCGTAGACCGCGTTCATCGTGCGCGGGTTGTTGATGCCGTCGGTCGAGACCAGCGAGGTGTCCATCGTGCCCGGGCGGTAGGTGTGGGCGAGCTGGTACATGTAGTTCCGGCGCCCTTCCGGCTTGTTGGCGTTGTGAATGAAGAGCCGGTCCACCCACATGTATTGCGCGCCCACCGACGAACTGAGGTTCTCGAACTTCGGATTGTTCGGGTCGGCCGGCGGCTTGACCGGGCTCGGCCCCACATGGCAGAAGCCGCAGGACATGCCCACGCGGTACGGCCGCACCAGGTCCTTGCGGTTGTAGTAGCTCGGGTCGGTGTAGTACTTCTCGGCGTCCCATTCCTTGGCGGCCTTCTCGTCGAAAGCCGGATTCGGGAACAGGCGCAGGCCCGAAATGCCCGTGTTCCAGCCGTAGAACGAGCCCACCGGCTGCGTCGTGCCATCGCCCAGCGGCTTGCCGCGCGAGCCGATCGCCACGCCGGGGTACTTGGCCTCGTTCTCGAAGGGGTCCGGCGCGCAGCCCTTGCCGCGCACGTCGAGCCAGAGGCCGCGTCGGTCCTTGTCAGGGCCGGACGGGTTCTGGAAGCAGGGCTCGTTCACCAGCCCGAAGGTCTTCCAGCGATTGGCCCGCGAATAACCGAGGCTGGGATGCGAGCTGATGATCTTCAGCAGGTCGAAGGCGCCGAAGGTGTAGTCGGTCATCTGGTTCCAGAAGCGGTCGTTGCCGCCGCTCCAGACGATCCACATGTTGCGACCCTTGATCTCTTCCGGCGACAGCGCGATGCCGCCATCCATGTCGTGGAAGTAGTCCTCCGTGGCATGCGGGAAAGACGCCGCGTCCCGACCGGCAAGCCGGGCTTCGTCGAGCACCTCGCCGGGCTGCGGCCCCTTCGAGCAGGCCGCGAGAACCACGCACGCCAGCAGCGGCAAAAGCCTTGCGGCATGCCTGCAAGCTTGGGTCATTGCCATTCCTCCTCGTCGACTCCTGGGTGAACGGGCAATCGAGGGGGGAGTTTGGAGGGGGGGCGGGATGTTGGCTATCGGCCATGCGCGGTAAGGCTAAGGGCGTAGGTCTTGGCGGCGTGGTCGCTGCCCGACCGCACCTCACCCAGCGGGTCGGTCCTGATTCGCTGCCCAACGAGCGAGAATTCGATCGACCGGCGACAGTGCCTCAGGGCAGCGCCCGAGCGCCAAGGTATGACTCTCTTCGGCTCAGGGCCACTGGGCCAGTTCGAGGCAATCCCGCGGAACGCCAAATGAGTGGCCGCTGTAGCGAGCGCCGCCACTGTAGTCAGCGGTGGCTCCGAATCCGATCCATAGATAGCCATAGTTGTCGATCTCTCGAACGACTGCAATTAGCCCGACGCAAGCACGCATCTCCTCTTGCTCGCTTGCTGGCAAATCGTGGATAAGCCATTCGGGCAGCCCAGTTAACCGGACGCGGTCTCCAACCTGAATTTCGCTGCTCATCTCAACATCCTCCTGAGTACTGCTCGCCCTTGGGGCCTGTGCATTTGCACGACACGTGCTTCGGCTGGCATTGAAGATTGGACGTCGCATTCCCTTTGGCAATATTCCTTGCTGTGCCCAAGTCGTTCGCTTCACCACCGCCGAATGCAAAGCGCTTCGAAGGGTCCGCGGGGCAGTTACCTGGAATGTTGTCGTTGCAGTCCGCGCGAGCCTTGCAAGACCACTGACCCGCTGTTCTGTCCGGCCACCAAATGTCTCTTGGCACCGGTGTTGCGTTTTGGGAGTTTAGAGCAGCGCCCGTACTGAGGACACCTATTCCCGCCGCCGCGCAAGCCGCAGCATTGGCGGGATTTGCGCATGCAGCTACGGACTGCAAGCCCTCTGGATCCGTGAAGCTCAGCGGATTCCCACTCACATAGCCGAGTCGATTCCATCCACCCGCAAGTCCAATCGGATCGGGTTGTGTGTACCGCCCGGTTGTCGAGTTGTAGCTTCGGAAATAGTTGTAGAACAGCCCCGACTCCGCATCGGCGTACTGCCCCGGATACCGAAGGTTGAAGGTGATCGGCGTCGCCGTGGTCGTGCCTGCACCCGGTACCGCAAACCGGTTGGCTGCGACGGTGGGTTGCTCATCCCCGAAGGCGCTGTAGGCCCACTGCCACACCGGTTGCCCGCTCTCATTCGTGAGCCGCCGCGGCGTGTTCAGGTGGTCGCTGTGCACCGCGTACTTGCTGCTGCCATTGACGACAACCGCAATCGGCATGACGCCGTTGGCCGTCGGCAGGTAGACGTGTTGCGTACTGCCCGTGCTGTTCGCCCCACCCGTTCCCGTCTCCGCGATCAGGCTGCCGTCCTCGTCATAGGTGAAGGCGAAGCCCAGTTGCTCGGCCTCCGTCACGCTCGGCGCCCAGAACTTCGTGAAGAAGTCGATCAGATTCTGCAGGAACCCCGGATCGCCCTCATCCCCCTCGCTCGGCGGATACAGCGGCTCGGTCTTGAACACTCGCTGCCCCAGCGCGTTGTGCGCATACCGCGTCGTCGGGCTGGTATCCGTGGCTCCCGTCGTAGCAGCGCTGAGGCGCCCTTCCGCGTTGTAGGTGTAGCTCCTCAGCCCATCGCTGACCAGATCRCCGTTGGCGTTGTACCCATACACCACGCTGGTGGTCGCACTCCCGCYGGTCTGCGTGAAKCCGGTGAGCTTGTTGCTCGCCCCCTCGATGCCGTAGCCGCGGCTGGTCGTCACCCCGTCGAGGGTGCGCGTGCTGCTGGCCCGGTTGCCGTTGGCGTCGTAGCCGAACCCKGCCGTGTTGCCCGTGGCRTTGAAGGCGGTGATGCGGCC